>CALKEB010000022.1 GCA_938084845.1 uncultured Polaribacter sp.
ATAATGGAACCATTATAGGCACAACAGCAGCAAATACACCTAATACATTTTTGTGTACAAATAAGAATTATACAGATTTTATTTTAGAACTAGATTTTAAAGTAGATCCTGTAATGAATTCAGGTATTCAAATCCGTAGTAATTCGCTTCCTTATTATAGAGACGGAATGGTACATGGTTATCAGGTAGAAATAGACCCATCTAAACGTGCTTGGAGTGGTGGAATCTATGACGAAAAAAGAAGATTATGGTTAAATCCGTTAAAAGATAATACAGAAGCTCAAAAAGCGTTTAAACAAAACGAATGGAATCATTATAGAATAGAGGCTATTGGAGATACTATTAAAACTTGGATTAATGGAGTTCCAGCAGCTCATTTAATAGATGACAAAACTTCGGAAGGTTTTATTGGATTACAAGTACACGGAATTGGGAAGCATAAAGATAGATTAGGAAAACAAACCATGTGGAAAAATATAAAAATTTTAACTACAGATTTTGAGAAATATTCTAAAAAGTCTCCCTTAAAACCAATCATCACTAAAAATAAGCTAACTTATCAAGAAAAAAGATCGGGTTGGAAAATGCTTTGGGATGGAAAAACAACAAATGGTTGGAGAGGAGCAAAACTAGATAAGTTCCCAGAAAAAGGATGGTCTATTGAAAATGGAGAATTAATAGTAGCTGATACTGGTGGTGCAGAATCTACTGCAGGTGGAGATATCGTAACCACAAAAGAATACAGCAATTTTGAATTATTAGTAGATTTTAAATTAACTGATGGTGCAAATAGCGGAATTAAATATTATGTTGATACAGAATTAAATAAAGGACCTGGTTCTTCTATCGGTTTAGAATACCAAATTTTAGATGATTCCTTACATGAAGATGCCAAAAGAGGTTCTCATGAAGGAAGTAGAACTGTTTGTTCTTTGTACGATTTAATTAAAGCAGATCCTATAAAGCCATTAAACCTAATTGGAGAATGGAATACAGCCTATATTAAATCAGTAAATAATAAAGTAGAACATTGGGTTAATGATGTTAAAGTTTTAGAATATGAACGTGGAAGTGATGAATTCTTAAAACTAGTTTCTGAAAGTAAATATGCAAAATGGCCAAATTTTGGATTGTTAGAAAAGGGTCAAATTTTATTACAAGATCATGGTGATAAAGTGTCTTTTAGAAATATAAAAATTAAAGTTCCTAAAACTAAAAAGAAAAAATAATGAATACATCTAGAAGAAATTTTATAAAAAAAACGGCTACTGCAGCTGCAGGAATTGGTTTAGTAGGCACTGCAAACGCAATGTCTGCAAAAAGCTACAGAAACATCATTGGTGCAAATGACAGAATAAATATTGCAATTCAAGGATTAGGGAGAAGGTATTCTGGATTTATTGATGGTATTGCTACAAAAGAAAATAATGTTCATCTCCAGTATTTGTGTGATGTAATGCCAAGTCAATTAGAAAAAGCTCAACTAAAAGTTGGAGAAAAGATTGACTATAAAATTAAATCTGAAGCGGATATTCGAAATATTATTGATGATAAAAAGATAGATGCCATTTTTATGGCAACTCCAGATCATTGGCACACACCAGGAGCAATTATGGCAATGCAAGCAGGGAAACACGTTTATTTAGAAAAACCTTGTAGCCATAATCCTTTTGAAAATGAATTGGTAGTTGCCGCTCAAAAAAAGTACAAAAAAGTTGTACAAATGGGGAATCAGCAAAGATCATCATTAGAAAGTCAAGAGATTATTTCAGATATTCACAAAGGAATAATTGGAGATGTTTATAAAGCTGTAGCCTTTTACACAAATCGTAGAGGAAAAGTGCCAGTACCAGTTAAAGCTACACCTCCTAAAGGATTGGATTGGGATCTTTTTCAAGGTCCATCACCAAGAAAAGAATACACACACGATACTTGGAACTACAATTGGCATTGGTATGGTTGGGATTTTGGCACTGCAGAAATGGGTAATAATGCAACTCACGAATTAGACATTGCACGTTGGGCTTTAGATGTAAAATATCCTGAATATGTAGATGTTATTGCAGGAAAAAGACAATTTAAAAACGATGGCTGGGAGATGTATGACCAAATGGAAGCTACTTTTACATTTGCAGATAACAGAGTGATTCAATGGGATGGAGATAGCAGAAATGCTTATAAAAAATATGGACGTGGAAGAGGTACTATAATCTATGGATCTAAAGGTTTGGTTTTTGTAGATAGAGGTGGTTATGAATTGTATGATTTAAAAGGAAAATTAATTAAAGAAAATAAATCTCGAGGAAAAGAAGGTGGACTTGCTTTAGGTGGTGGTGGAAATTTAACTACTAGACACGTTACTAATTTCTTTGATGCGATTAGAGGTAAAGAAAAATTAACTTCATCTATAGAAGTAGGTGCAGTTTCTCAAATGCTAACCCATTATGCCAATATTTCATACAGAATTAACAAAGGTTTTAATGTTGATGAAAATTCTGGTAAAATATTTGATAGAGATGCAATGAAACTTTGGTCTAGAACATACGAACCTGGTTGGGAACCTAAAATCTAAAATTTGAAAAGACGAACCTTTATTAAAAAATCAGGAATTGCTACAGCTGGAATACTTACAACTAACTCAGTATTTGGAAATCTATCTCATCTAAAATCTAGTTCTAGTGACTCTGTTAATATTGGTGTTATAGGAACTGGACAAAGGGGTACTGGATTAACCTCTATAATTAATAAAATTGATGGATTAAGAGTTGTTGCTACAGCTGATGTAATACCTTTTCGATTACAAAATGGGCTGAAAAAAGCAAATTCGAATCCAAAAGGATATGGTAATTATAAAGCACTTTTAGAGAATAAAGATGTAGATGCTGTTATTATAGCTACTCCATTTAACACGCATTCTAAAATAGCAATTGATGCAATTGATGCTGGTAAACATATCTTTTGTGAAAAAACGTTAGCCAAAGGCTATCATGGTATTCAACAATTGATCAATAAAACTAAAGAATCTAAAACTATTTTTCAAACAGGACATCAATATCACAGTTCTAGGTTGTACACTTATGTTTTCGATTTAATTCGTCAAGGAAAAGTTGGAAATATTTCTGCTTTTGAATGTCAATGGAATAGACACGGAAACTGGAGAAGAAACGTACCAAACCCAAGTTTGGAGAAAGCCATAAACTGGAGAATGTACAGAGAGTTTTCTGGTGGATTAACTGCAGAATTGTGCTCACATCAAATTGATTTTGTAAACTGGGTTTTAGGGGAAACTCCTGAGCAAGTTATGGGAGTTGGAGGTATTGATTATTGGAAAGACGGAAGAGAAACTTATGATAATGTGCACTTAACCTATTCTTATGCAAATGGTGTTAAAGCAAAATTTTCTTGTTTAACTAGCAATGCAAAAGATGGCTATCAAATAAAAGTTTTAGGAGACAAAGGAACTATTATTATAGATACTAAAAATGCTTGGTTTTATCCTGAAGGAAAGAAAAACAAAGTAATGGGTGAAGTGGATGGTGTTAGTGGTGCAACTGCACAATGGGATAAAGCAAAAGGTTACAATATTAACATAGAGCATTTAGACCCAAGTAAGCAGGCTTTATTAGATTTTAAAAATGCAATTATAGACAATAAAACGCCTTTATCTAATATTACTTCTGGTGCTAAAACTGCGGTTTGTGTACAAATGGCTTTAGACGCTATGTATGATAATAAAATTGTAAAATGGAATGATAATATTGTATTTTAGTTTTTAATAATCGTTCCAATATTTAATCATTTAAGAAATTCAAAGGAGGATATTGTAAGACCTCAAGTGCTGTTAAATACTGATGAAATTTAGAGTTATCATCTATTAATTGCTTTTTTAAAAGGGTGGATGCTTTTGAAAACATAGGTTTCATTTCTGTGTTCATTGTATGTAAAACACCACCATAAGAAATTTCTTTGTAAGGCCATTTTTCTGGTTGATTAACATATTTGTTCAGATAAAAAAACGCTTGCCTTAATGAACGCTTATCTTCTGTTTCAAAACTCCATAAGTCTACTCCTAACTTCTTTCCAATAAATGTTAATTCTGATAATGACCAAAGATTTAAAGATGAGTAATGTACAGATCTAGTTCTACCCATTTCTTTAGGCTGTCTTCCATCTGGTAAAATTTGAGTTGCTATTCTATTATACTTGGCATTTTCAATAATTTGTTTCGCTTCTTTTGTGCGATTTAAGTAAATTAATAAACCAACAACTTGATGATTAAAGTGGTTTGCATGATTTTGTCCTGTGTTACCTGCTTCAATAGCCATTTCATTAGTGAGTAGCCAGTTTAAATATTGTTCAAACCAATTTTTCATTTCACTTTTTATATCATCGGTAAGCATATTAGCATTTTCGAAAATTTGTAGTGCAGTTATTATATGATACTGATTTAACCACTCTTGCACACCAGCTTTTCTTCCTTCTGCTGCTCCAGGAACAGCTTGTCCAAAATTTATATTTGGATTTACTTTGGTGTCTTCTTTGATGTACCAAATTCTAATTAACTCAATTGCCTTATTTGCATATTTTTCTTCATCTGAATAATAAAAAACCCATCCCAAAATTTCAATAGTTTTAAAAAATTCTGAAGTTCGTTTAAAATCGGTATCATATCCTTGAGAAATAGGATTAATAATACCATCTCTAGTTAACCAAGGCAACCCATTTATTTTTGTAGGATCAGGCCATTTGTAAGGCGCATAACTTAAGTAGTCGTGTTTATTTTTACTTGCAGGAATTCTAGTTTTGTTGACAACAGAATTTGCCTTAAAACCTAAAGTTTCATCTGCTTTTTTTTGTAGAATTTGATATTTACTAAAAAAGTAAGGATGTTTTTCCTTTATTTTCTCTTTAACTTGAGCATTTAATGATGCATCAAAATATATTAATGATAACTTTTTCTTATCGTGTTTTTCACAACTTTGAAAAAGTAGTAACGTGAAAAAAAGAGTAAATGATTTTAGTTTCATTATTAAAAATTACTCTCTTTAACTTACAGAAATTGTAATTCTTAATTCATCATTATTTACAAAAGATACTTCTAATGGCAAAGCCTCAACACCTGGTACCATATTAAAGGTTCTTTTCCCTGAAATTTCTTTGGTTTTAATTGGTGCATTTGCCTTAATAGTTACTAATCCTTCAGGTTTTTTAATGGTAATTTCAGTATCGCTAATAGCAGTCACAACTTCGCTTGTAGGAGATACAATTGGTAGCACAAAAGCAGTTTTTTCAATAATATCCTGTATTGAATTTACTTTAATTTCTGTTTCATTAAAAGAACAATTATAAACAATATCAAACTCAGAAGCAGTACCCGTAATTTCTTTTCTGTCTACATTTTTTAACTTCGTATTTGCTACCAATTTAATAGTGCCATTTTCATCACTAGAAGCAACAGTTGCTGGCAAATCGTATAAGTTTGTGTACCAAACATTATCCTTAAAGACCTCAACTCTTGGAGTTAAACAAATGTCTTTCCCTGGTTGTGGTTGTTGATTATTTTTTTCAACCAAATGATATTCTGCCATACTTGCAGCACATAGAAGTCCTACTTTGTTATGATACAAAACTCCTAATGCACCACCAGAAGCTTGACGATAATCTTCTTTATAATGATATTCTGCATCGTAGGCACTTACAGTACCTCGCCAATCTCCTCTTGCAAAAAGATACACGTCTAAATCTTTAAAGTGTTTTACACCATCTGTAGTTGCTCTAGGTAAACTTGCATTTGCATTTATTTCTGGTAAATGATCCCAATGATCTAATAAGGCTGCTAATGGTTTTGCGTGTGTAAACGTATGATGCACGCAAGGTGGAATACCTGCTTCTATAAAACCAGGACCTCCATGAATTAAGCCATCTGCTGTGCATCTTTGTAATAATTCTGTGTTTTTTATTGCTGCTGTTCCAAATGCTGGATTGATATTGGCCATCATACCAAATGCTGGCTGACTACCATCACAAGTTCTACTTCCCCAATAACTCCATTTGTACATTCTGTTACCCCAACTATTATCCCAACCACCATCAGGTAACATAAATTCTAAATGACTGTTTAATGACTTTGTTAAAATTTGTAGAAGCTCTTCGTCTTTTTTCTTTAAAGCATACATTACCAAACTATTTAAAGTTTCCTCTACATTATATCCTAAATCAACACCATGTAATCCTTTTTCACTTAATTTACTTGAGCTCTTTTTACATTCACCAAACAACAAACCTTCGTTAGGCGTAAAATACGCTTTTACTTGTTGCGCTAATTCTTTACTCTTGGCTTTAAATTCTTCTCTATTTACAACTCCTCCTATTAAATCCAACCCATAAACTGCAGTTCCAGGATAATTGATGTTGGTAAAGTCTATGGTAAAGGTGTCATAAATATATTGTCCTGCTTTTTCTAAACGAATTATCCATGCTTTACGAGTTTCTTCGTCTAAAACATGCCCATGATAATGTAACGCTTCTGCTAGAGCAATTGCTCCAAAAATGGTAATTCCTTTCCAAGATTTTGGATTTTTAATCACTGTCCAAGCTCCATTTTCTTGAGAAACATTATTTTCTGCCCAAAGCATGACTAATTTAGCACCTTCTATATATTTTTCATCGCCAGTTTTATCTGCCATATATAAAAAAGGATACACAGCATCCATACATCTTCCATGAATATGCGAGCAAGAAGGGCAACCCAAAGCACCGTGAACCTCTAAATTAGATGGCTTATTGATTTGTACATTTAGCATTCCATCACTCCAATCTTTTAATAAACCTGAAATTAAGTTTTTAAATTCCAAAGAATGTTCTGGATGATCTGCACAAGACTGAAATAAACCTGACATTGGCAATGACAAACCAACACCAGCTAATGTAGAAAGTTGTAAAAAGTTACGTCTTTTCATTTGGAAGTATTTTAAGTAAGGAAATTAAACAGATACTATGTAAAACCTATCCTGTTTTATCCTGTTTTATATAATCAAAAAGTCCAAAAAAAAATTTTCTTTTAGACTAGTAAAGATATTTTTATTTCGGTTTATTGAATTACTAATTTTGTATGATATACTTTATTAGTTTCTTTTGATACTACTTTTACCATGTAAACTCCTGTTTCAAATCTCTTTTGGTTTTTTATTTCTATAAATTCAGTATTAACTTTTTCTGAATGAACAATTTTACCTAAAAGGTTATATATCAAAATAGTTGCACTATTGATATTATTAAGTTTTAACATAAAGTTACCATTAGATGGATTTGGATAAATTTTTATTGATGAATGAATAGTATTATTAAGATTTTCAAGACTTAAGGTTGTTGATTCAGGAATCCATTTACTTCTATCATCTGTATTTGATGAATGTGTCATTGATCCATCAGATTCATGATATAAAAATCTGTCACTAGTTCTTGTGGCAAAACTAAAACTACCATCGTTGTTTGCAATTACTCTCCAAATTTTATCCACATTAGTATTTGGTGATCCAAAATTAGTACTTACTAATCCTGGATTGGAAGCACCTCCTGTAAATCTGATTATCCCTCTAACCTCGCTATCAATATTATAATAATCAAATCCAGGAACCTCTGCCTTAACAAATTGCCATTCTTTATCTGAGCCTTCATCTGAATCACTCGCTATTATAGAAGATCCTGAAGATGTTAAATATTTACCTGTGGCTACATTTTTTAATCTGTAAATATCGCCAGATAAATCATTAGCATTTCGTCTAAAAACTTCTATATTAATTTCTTGAGATGATACTGTTGCATTGTTTTCATCATAAGCAATTGCTTTTATAGTATATGTTCCTTCTATATCTGGTGTGTAATTTACAGTATATGGGCTTGTAGTATCTTCTTCAAAAATTTGGTTGTTAATAATAAATTCTACTTTAGAAACACTTCCATTATTATTAAATGCTTCAGCTGAAATTTCTAACGGTTTATCTACTTCATAACTTTCATTGTTTATAGGAGAAATTAGAGATACTTGAAACGGACTATTATCTATACCTAAATCTATTATGTGTAAATACAATGGTCTTTGATCTCCAGTAGATTGTTCCATCATATAATAATAGAGCTTACCATTACTTACATAGGCTCTACCATGACTAAATTGTTTCCCTGAGGTTGCTTCATAAACTTTCCTAAAATTATTAGTACCTCCCAAAGATTGTTCTATATAAATTCTACCTGAATTTAACCTAATCATATAAATATTGTTTCCAGAGGTAAATAAACGATTTCCTCCTATAAAATCAGTAGAGGTGGTAAATTCTGAATCTCCAGCCTTTTGAAAAGTATGTACATTTTTAGTAATATTATTTTCATCATCTCTAACCCTACCTATAATATGTACATCACCTCTTTCTGTAATTGTCCAGTCAAAATTACCAACCATATATACTTGGTCTTTTTGGGTAGTTGTGACCAAATCTCCTGGTTCGTAAACCAATATTTTATCTGCATTTCTTAAAGGTGTAGTAAAACTTTCTCCTTTATAGTTTTTCCAACCAGTTTGTCCACTTTGGTCATCTGAATATGCAAAATAAAACCCATTTTGATACAAGTATCTATCATTGGTATTTGATGACCTTTTTTGAAAACCAATTGCTATTTTCCCTCCAACAAATTGCAATCTACCATACATTCCCCAGTTATATGGTTCACCAAAATTTTTTGCGTTTTTATCTGCAAATTTTATAAAATTTGACCAAGTTGATGTATTCGCATCATATTTTGCAAAATGATAACCTCCATTAGGACTAGATCCTTTTCTCATAGAAAAAAACAAATCTCCTTGAGTATTTAAAAAAAACTGAGGATATGTAAATTCTGAAAAAGCGTTATAATCTATCGCTCCATTTAAACTTAGATGTGTATAATCTCCTGCTCCACTATCTTCTACAAATTGGTCTATTGTAAACTCTTCATCAGGCAGATCTGCAACATTTTTTTTAGAATAAGAATATCTAAAATAATCATTTGCCAAACTACCATTTGTTGGTCTTGTTCTTGAGTATGCATGCATATCAAAAAGTAAATGTATGGTACCATCTAAAGGGCTAACACCTATACCAATTGTATTGTGAGATTCTCCTATATACCATACATTTCTAAAACCTGTATGTTTATGAGGAAACTCGATTGTTTTTTGAGTTCCTGTTTCTGTATTATAACGTGTTAACATCATATTACGATTTTCTTTACCTCCTTTGTACCAAGTCATAAACACATAATTCTTGTATGTAAATATACAATCGCCATGGGCAGAAATTTGAGGTCCAAATGCATAATCGTATCCTGTGGTTGAGTTTGGTGCTGTGTCAGAAGTAACTTTATTACCATCAAAATGTAAGGCTATGTCTGTAATTTTAATTTCTTTCTCAAATGTAACTTGCGCCTTCAATGAAAGATTAAAGAAAAGTATGAGTAGAATACTTTTTAAAAAAATATATAGATTATTATTCATGCTAATTTTTTTAAACAAACTCAGTCAATTAAATTAAAAATGACTAAGATTGTATTACGATTGCAAACTATGGCATTTTAATCATAAGCATATCCTGAAGTGTCCTGATATTAAATTTTTAGTAATGAATAGTTTTTAAAAAAAAAGTCAATACTTAATTGTACTGACTTTTACTTATTGTAAGAATGTTATTCTTTAACTTTTTTTGATAAAAAACAGAATTTTAATTTTATCTTATTATCAATTTAGTATGATATACTTTACTATCTCCTGATATTGCTTTTATTAAATATATGCCTGGAGTTAAGTTGTTATTATTATCAAATTTAATATCTCCTGTATTAGTTTTTTCTTTGTAAACTACTTTTCCAAATGTATTATAAATAATGACATCAGCTTCAGAAATATTACTCAAAGCAATAGTAAAAATATTCTTTGCAGGATTAGGGTAAACCTTTAAACTAGCATTATCTAATAAATTATCTGATACACTTAAAGATTGACTTGTTGGTATAGCCTCCCATTTACTTCTATCATCATCTGCAGAAGCAATAGAATGCGTTACAGAACCATCTGCATTATGATATAAAAATCTTCCTGCAGTTCTTGATTCAAACCTATACGTATCTTCAGATTGATTATGATAAATAGTCCATGTTTTATCTGTATCACTTGCTGGCGGGGCTTTTGTAGTACTAACTATAACATAAGCGCCTCCTGGACCTCCTGAACCTGGAGCTCTTAAAATACCACCAACTTGACTATCAATATTAAAGTAAGATCCACTCTCAACAAAAGTCCAATGTGTATTTGTTGGCTCTCCTGAATTTGTCATACTAACAGCAGTTGCACTTGAACCTGCATCAGTTAAGAATTGTCCAGTAGCGACATTTCTCAATCTAAAAACATCATCAGATGGTGTAAAAGTATCACCAGTATCTTCAACTTCCACTTTCTGATAAGTAGTATTTGCCCATCTAAATTGAGCTCTTCCACCTCTTACTCTATAAGCTCCATATCTAATACCAGATTCTAAACCTCTTTCTGGTTCAGGAATATTATAATTAAAGGCTTCTCCTCCAATTATGGCATCACAATAATGGATTTTTTTTGAAATATCATTAGGATCTTGTCTAAAACCTACCTCTAAAACAAAATCAACTTCCTCATTCTTATTTACTCTTTTTAAGAAAACAGTTTCTCTACCACTACCTTCTCCTCCTCTTTCTAAAATTCTTTCTGCGTAAATATCAAAAGCTACTTGCTTACCAGCATTTACTCCATCTCCATAAACAGGATGAGCTCTATATAAAAGAATTGCAGGATCACTGGAACCACCACCACCTGAATGTTTTCCTTTTGCCTGTGTTAAATAACTTCCACTTGAACTAAAAGAACCAGTATCCCCAACCTCTAATATTCTAAATGTTCCTGTAAATCTTGCATAACTACCAACACCTGTTTCTCCAGACCTAGGTAAAGAACGCTCTATTCTTGGTTGTAATGTAGCTCCATCCCAATGGTTTGAACCTGCAGTAATATTATAAACACCCCAAGTTTTACCGTTAACACTACTTTCTGAATAGTCTGAATAACAACTTCTATCATCAACAGTACCAACATTCACTGAATTTGGTATATCCACATTTCTGGTATTATCGTTTTGAAATTCACCAGAAGATAGACAATTTAAATCTGTACTGGTATCTTCATCTGGAGCTACCACTACTGGAGTTTGCACATAAGGAATGAGCTTCCAGTTACTTCTATCATCTATATCTGCCACTACTGAATGTGTAACTGTACCATTTTCTTCATGATACATAAACCTACCTGTAGTTCTAGATCCAAATCTATAAGTATCATTAGTATCATTATGATATATTGTCCAAGTTTTATCTGTATCACTCGCTGGTGATGACTTAGTTGTACTAACTACAACATAAGGGCCTCCTGGACCACTAGCTCCAGGTGCACGTAAAATACCAAGAGTTTCACTATCGATATTGTAATATGAGCCACTTTGAACAAATTTAAAATGAGTATTAGGGGAATCACCTGTATCTGACATAGTTACAGCTGTTGCACTTGAGCCTGCATCAGTTAAAAATTTTCCTGTAGCTACATTTTGTAATCTAAAAACACCATCAGATGGTGGTGTATCTTGTGCTTTAATACTATATGAACATAATGTTAACGCGAAGAATATTAATAATTTAAAAATACTTTTTTTCATGACTCAATATATTATAAAACTCTAGTAAAATTCAAATTTATAGTCAGATAAAGTATCCTGACCTGTCCTGAGCTACTTTATTTTAAAGGTATTTTAACATTTAATTTGATTGTTTTTACTAGGAATTCAATCTTAAATAATTTGATGACAAATTCTTTTTATGAAATACTAATCAACTATATTTATAACTACTGGGCCAATTAAGCCAGATTTTTCCAATTCAGTTTCATTATTTTTTGGACGAGCTGTTGTCCAAGTTTTCTTAGAATTCTTTGGTCTTTCATTATCAAAAATTAATTGATTACGCCAAGTGTTTGTAACTTTTATTTCTAGTTTGTTATTCCCAATTTGAATTTTATCAGTAATATCAAATACAAATGGTGGAGCCCATTTTACACCAACTTTTTTACCATTACACCATAACTCTGCAATGTTGGCAACTTCTCCTAAATCGATAGTTTTAGATTTCCCTAATTCATTTATTTCAAAAGTTTTAGTGTAAGTTATAGTTCCTGAATAATGTTGAACAGCTTCGTTTTCTAATTCTGTTAACGATTTTAATTTATTAATTTCTATAAATTTTGGAGTATCCCATCCTTTGTCAAAAGACAATTTCCAATTGTTTTGTAACAATATTTTTTTAACTTTAATTGACTTTACAACTTCTTTTCCTGTTTGATGAAAGGTGTAATCTCCAGACTTTGATGCTTTAACATCGTCTTTATCCCAAGATATTTTTGAGTAATCATTTGTTTTATGAATTTGATACCACTCTGTTTTGGCATCTAAAATAGTTTGGTTATTAGAGGTTATTTTTGATGCAAGTGGTTTTGCATCACTTTTAGAAAACACAATAATTGTACTTCCATTTTCGGGTAAAGAAACAGCAACATTTGTTCTACCATTTGTGGTTTTCCAAACTTTAGCATCTTGTTGAATTCCTGTAAACGCATCCCAAATTTGTGGACTTAAATTTTGTATTCTAAAACTTAATGACACGTCAACTGGATGTTCTTCTTTAGAAGCCATAAAATAGATATGAGCATCTTTTGTTTCTCTGTGAATCCAATTGATATCTAGATCTTCAGAGACAATTACGTCTTTGGCTATTTTTTCTTCTTGTAAAACATTCTCAATCGTTTGTCCCCAATAAACTCGACCTTTTCCAAATTGTCTTACGCCGATTTTGGTGTTACCCCATAATTCATCAGTAATTGATTTTAATTCTTCCAAATCATTTTCATCATCCATTAAACTTGGCGAATCTTTAGGTTTATCACCCAAAATAACAGCTCCATTTGTAACCAATTCTTTTAGTTTTTTTGCTGTAGATAATAATATGCTTTCTGAATCTCTTAGTTTGATAATTCGATAATCGCCTCCATTTTCTACGTGAATTTTATCCTCTTTAATACTGATTTTTTCTTGTAATATTTCTGCATTTAAATAATCAAATCTGTATCCTTTTGGGAATTCATCTAAATCAAATGGTGGACGTTCAAAATGATCTCCATAATACCACAACACATCTGCCACATATTCTCCTTGTTGCAAAACATATTGATTTCTAGACAAATACTCAATCCAATCTGGCATGTATTGCCACCAAGTTTGCTGACGAACAAAAGGAAAACCAATATTCCCACCAAAACTAGAACCTGGATTTACATCTGTTTGTGGTGTATGAGAAAACGTGTGAAATACCAAGTGATTGACTCCTTTTGCAAAATTATAATCGATTAAATATTTTACGGAAAAAGGATGCTCATTCCACTTTACACCAACTTGTGTACAAGCTTCTGCAGCCAATTTTGGTTTATTGTATAAATGTGTTGCTGAAGCTGCATTGTAAATTGGTTTTGCATATTCATTTTGATCTGATGGTGCTTTTGGATACCAAAATTCTGTCATCGGAATGTCACTTACACCATAATATCGCATGGGATCTATAGGTAACACCTCTCCGCCAGCACCTTCTGTATAAACTTCTGCGCCCATTTCGTGTGCAACTGTTGCAAAATGCTTGAAGAAATTATCAATAAAAACCTCATCCATTGTTTGGCGTAAATCTCTTAAAAACTTGGTTGTGGTTGCTGTGCTTTCTACAATATAACCCATTGTAGCCGGGAGATATTTTTTTAAACTATACCCTCTTCTTTGTTCAAACTCTTTGAACATATCTTCGGAATTGATTGTCCAAGTTGGCACGTGACTTTCCCAACTATCAATTAATAAGCCCTGTAATTTTCCATCTCCAATTGGACCTCCATCTTTTATTAAATTTCCAATCATTCCTTTTTTTAAATGATTTTCTATGGCAACTTTATCGAGTTTAGAAGATTCCCAACCTGTTGCTTCTGGCACTGCTGGCTTATTTGTCAAACGCATATTGATGTGTCCAAAACGTACAATTGTCCAATTTCCTTCTGGTACATTCCAAGTTAGTTTTCCATCAGCAGATAATTTATCTGTTAAGTTGATGATTGTCTCAGGCTTTATGATAGTATTTTCTGCATAATTATACAGTACTTCTTTCTTTAAACGTCTTAATACTTTTGCTGCTTTTGCTTCATGATTGTGCAATTTGGGTTTAGCACTTAATCTTATGGATTCTGGAGCAATAGCGTGTTTTCCTAAAAAAGTAAATTTAAAATCTTTAGCTGTTGTTTCTGGAACGGCTAAGGTCAGGTATTTGCGTCTGTCATTCCAATTGGCATCTGGTATTTTTAAAGTTGTTATTTCTTGTAACTTATTATTGATAAGTGCCTCTACTTTAATGGCAACTTCCACTCTTGGATAATTTGTACCTGTTATAATATGACGTAATTGAGGGAAAACAATTGATCTTAAAGTGATTTCTTTATCAAACGAGGTTTTTACCCAAGTTTCTTGGTTCTGTACTTTTGAAATCCCTAATTCTCTATACTCTTTTAAAGGTTTGTCTAAACGTGTTGTTTTTCTTGTTACAATTAATTTTGAATTTGGACTAAAAATATCTTGCCAAGGAACTAGCCTATTGTTTGTTTCAATTTTAGATGGATTGTATGGTTTTAAATCATCGCCTGATAAAGTTGGAAAAGCAAGCAACTGAATATCTTTATAATCGTAATCTACAATGTGATATAGGGAATCTATCTGCAAATTTTCTTGAAACTGTTTACCTCCTGAAATATGATACGTAGTTTCAACCACCTCACGTTGCGCCTCATTTGCAGGAACCCAAGGACCACCAGTCATAGACCAACCAGGACAATTTTGCATAGTAAATTTTAATCCTAAACGTTTGCATTCATCAGCAGCAAAACGAATCATTTCCTCCCATTCTTGGGATAAAATTTTAATAGGTTTTACATTAGGGAAAGTACGACCTGCTTTATTAAATAAATGAATTCCCTGTAAACCAGCATCTTTAATAGCTTGTAAATCTAACTTTAATCCTTCTTTACTAATGTTGTTTCCATTCAAATGAAACCAGGTTTCTGGATGATATTTTTTTGATGGAGATTTGAAGTTTTGTGATAATTTTTCTAAACCTATTTCAGATATTACCTCTGTAGTTTCAGATATTTTTGGCTGACAACTTAAAAATGAAACTAGAATAAAGTAGTTTAAAAATTTAATTTTCATATTATAGATTTTTTTAAAATTTAAAGAAACTGCTTTGGATTATTAAACACATCCTGCTGACTCCTGAAAATGATGTTTTTTTTCCTAATTTTCAAATAGGGCAGACTTCTTTTAAATTTTTTTTGTTAACTAAACACATGATCTTGTTATGATAAAATCATCATCTATCAGGACACCTCAGAACAGTTAAGTTATAGTAAACCTTACCTTTGATTTAAATATTTATTAGTTTATGAAAAAATTAAAATCCAATTTCAAACTTATTTTAACACTAGTATTAATAGTTTTTATTTCCTTCTCTTCTTGTACAAGAGATGGTCTTGAGCTCTACTCTGAAGACTTCTTAATTCATGACACATCAGATTCTGACCCAGATCCTGACCCAGATTCTGACTCAGATTCAAATGCTGCAGCTGAAGCTGAAGATGAAGACACAGGTTCTTACACAACATGTAACCCAGAAGGTGAAAACGCTACTAGAACATCAAATGATTTACCAAACCCTGTAAATGTCGGTACTATTGATGACAGGACTTGTTATGCTAACTACAAAGAAAGTACAATTGATGGTCTTACATGGGGTATATACAATATTACTGCAGGTTCTAACAATCAAGATGCACCAAATACCTTACAACCTAGAATGGAACGTTCATTACCTATAGCGAATGTGAACATAGGCTCATTTGTGAAATTTAATGGAGATTTTAGAATCCTTGAAGTTGCAGATAATGGCGTTTTTGGTCAAAGTGGGACTTACATTGCACAAGCCAAAGGACAACACACAGGTGGAGGTGGTTCTCCAGATCCTGCAATTTGTTTATATCGAGCACATCCCGTATACGGTACAGGTGTTAATGCTGATAAGCAAGTAGCCTTCGATATTTATGCAGAGCGTATTTTAGAACGTGGTGGTTCTGGTAGCGGTAGAGAAGTTGTTTTTCTAAAGCAAGTTGATAAGAATGAAATAGTTTCATTTGAAATGAAAGTAGGTGTTAAAGAAGATCCTAATGATGCAACAAAAAAAATACATTATTGTAATGCTATAATTGGAGGAGAAGCATTTAATTGGGATATTCCAGAAGCAGAAAGAGGTACACAATCTAAAATTAGGTATGGTGCATATCGCGTTAGAGGTGGGAGAGCACAAATAAGATGGGCGAATACCACACATGAAAGAGTTCAAAAATAGATTAAATTTCTTTGAAGTAAAATATTATTAATCTTCTAAGTCATAGATACTTTTAATACTAATTAATATTAAGACTTTGCAACCAAAAATTTATCATTAAAAAAAATAGGAGAGGTGACATTAAAAAACAAGTAATGTACCTTTCTTATTATAAACTAATGAATTTTGGAGAGGCTACTTCTAAAGATGAAGAAAATGTTTTTCTGTTAGATTTTTCTTCATTAGAAAACTCTTTTTCTGATGAGTTGCAGTCCATTAATATGTAAATTGCTTAATAAAACAGAATTTTAGGAAACTTCATTTTGTTTAATTTAAAACTGATTTTAGAATATAATTCAATCAGGATAGTATTCCCATTTCCCAACTCTGTGATAATAGAAATGACTAGTTTCTTTAGTGCCATCTTTACCAACTATTCCAAAACGACTTGCATAGGTAGAATTAGTTCCAAATGAGGAACTTGAAAAACTATTACCAATAAAAACACTAAAAGTAGGATTCTGTGTGTCTGATTGATAATTACTTAATTCAAAATCAAATTTGAATTGCACCAAAGTCGGCTTTTCTGTTAAATCAAAATTTCTATAGGCATATATGGTAGCTGCATCTGTTCTCTCAAATTGAAGCGCTTCATCATTTATACTTGCTATTAGATTGGTTTTACTTTCAGTTATTCCATTAAATTTTCCATAATCTGGAACTGTACTTGCATAATCTGAAACAGCAGTTGATGCACTAAAATCTTGATTGAATAGTTGTGCTTTTATTGAACTTGAAAAAATTAAAAATACAATGGTAAAAAGTAGCTTTTTTATCATTTTAAATTGTACAAATTTTTATTTATTTAGTGTTGAATAACGCTATATATTTTATTCAACAATTAGTTTAGATAAATAAGTATCTTGATTATTATCAATTACCTTTACAAGATATATACCTTTAGAAAAACCATTGATATTTATTTCTGAGTTATCTACTATATTTTTTTTATCGAAAACTAATTTCCCTAAATAATTATAAATTTTAACAGAAACTTTATCAATGTTGTTTAACTTTAAACTGAAGCTTTCTCTTGCTGGATTTGGGAATATTTTTATTGATGATCTGTTTAAATTTTCTTTTTGAAATAAAAATACCCTTAAAATCAAATGATTATAAGGGTACTTTTGTTGGCCTACAAGGACTCGAACCTTGAATGTCGGTACCAAAAACCGGTGTGTTACCAATTACACCATAGGCCAATAATTTATTGAGGGTGCAAATTTAAAGTAAAGTTTCAAATTCACAAACATTTTTTTAAATATTTTACTTTTAACAAACATTTAATAGCAAAATGTGTTTTAGAAAGTTGTTCAAAGCCTTCTTTTTTCATATTTATTAGTACATTCGCTAAGATATTATTACTTGAAGAATGACAATAGAAAATTATAATAAATGGAACATTATTTTAGGGTGGACTGCATTTGCAATTGCCTTAATTACCTATAGCTTAACATTAGAACCAACGGTTAGTGCTTGGGATGTTGGAGAATATATTGCTACCTCTGTAAAATTAGAAGTAGGGCATCCTCCAGGAGCACCGCTTTTTCAAATGTTAGGAGCGTTTTTTGCTATGTTTACAACAGATGCATCTCAAATAGCAAAAATGGTGAATTTCATGTCTGCCTTAGCCAGTGCTTTTACTATTTTGTTTATGTTTTGGACCATTAGTAATTTGGCTTTAAAACTATCCGCTAAAACAGGCAATATTTCTAAAGGAAAAAGAATTGCTGTTTTAGGAAGTAGTTTGGTTGGTTCTTTAACCTATACCTTTTCAGATAGTTTTTGGTTTAGTGCAGTTGAAGGTGAAGTATATGCAATGTCTTCTTTTTTAATGGCTCTTTTATTTTGGCTAGGCTTAAAGTGGGAAAGTGAACTAGATACACCTAGAGGAAATAAATGGTTGGTACTAATTAGTTTTGTAACAGGGTTATCATTTGGGGTACACATACTTTCTTTATTAGTTATACCTGCAATAGTAATGTTATACTTTTTTAAAACTTCAAAAAACACTAATCTTAAAACCTCTTCTATAGCAACTATCTTTTCTGTATTTGTTTTAATTTTAGTTTTTAAATTTATTTTCCCTTTTACGTTAAAGTTTTTTAGTGCTTCAGAGTTATTTTTTATTAACACGGTTGGGCTGCCCTTTAATTCTGGAAGTATCATTGCTGGTCTTATTTTAATATCCTTATTCTATGTTGGATTAAATTACACTAGAAAGAAAGAAGATAAATTAACTGCAAATACTTTAATACTATCCTTGTTATTTATTATGATTGGTTTTTCTTCTTGGATGATGTTGCCAATCAGAGCAAATGCAAATACAACTATTAACGAAAATAATCCGTCGAGTGCTAGAGAGTTATTAGCCTATTATGAAAGGGAACAGTATGGAGATGCCAATGTTTTTTACGACACCTACTACTCTAATAAATATAGCGATGAGAGAGATCTAAAAAATCCAACAAGAGACGACAAACCTAAATATGAAAAAAAGGTTGTTAACGGAAAAGATCGTTACGTTATTGTAAATGTTTATAAAGATGTACTTCCAAATTACTCAGATAAACACAAAGGCTTTATTCCAAGAATGGTAAACCCTGCTTCTGAGGATATGTATAAGGCAATTGCAGGAATACCCGAAAACAGTCAAAGAAGACCAACTTTTGCAGAAAACATAAAGTTTATGATTAGCTATCAATTTGGCTATATGTATGGGCGTTATTTTATGTGGAATTTTGTGGGACGTCAAAACGATATTCAAGGAAGATTAGATATTTTTAATGGAAACTGGTTAAGTGGAATTAAATTTATAGATGAGGCTAGACTTGGATCTCAAGAAACGTTGCCTTGGCAATCTCTTTTAAACAAAGGAAGAAATACGTATTATTTTTTACCTTTTTTACTAGGTCTTATCGGTTTAGTATTTCAAATTAAGTGGGATAAGAAAAACTTTTTCACCTTATTCTTATTTTTTGCTTTTACAGGTTTTGCAATTATTTTCTACACAAATCCTAAACCTTTTGAACCAAGAGAAAGAGATTACGCTGTAGTTGGAAGCTTTTATATTTTTGCAATATGGGTCGGTTTTGGTGTACTAGCATTGTATGAATATTTAAAAGAATTTGCAACACGTAAAAAAGTAGCAATTGCTGTTTCTGTAATTTCATTACTAGCGGTACCAACATTAATGGCCTATCAAAATTGGGACGATCACGATAGATCTAACAGATATACAACTCGCTTAAATGCACAAGCGTATCTAGAAAGTACAGATCCTAATGCAATAATGTTTACCATCGGTGATAACGATACATTCCCTCTCTGGTATATGCAAGAAGTAGAAGGTATTAGAACTGATGTAAAATTAATAAACACAAGTCTTTTTCAGACAGATTGGTATATAGATCAGATGAAAAGAAGGACTTATAAAGCTGCTCCAATCCCATCACAACTTACTCACGATGAATACAAGTATGGAACTTTAGATGTCGCTTACTACTTTCAAGAATTATTTCCACAACTTAAAGATTCAGTTCTAGAGTTAGATAATTTTATGAAATGGATTAGAAGTAACAGTAAGCGAACTTTTTATGATCTAGACGATGATGGAAATCCTGAAAAAATATTACCAACCAATAAAATTCGTATTCCAGTTCATAAAGAAAACGTTTTAAAATATGGAATTGTAGCTCAAAAAGATGCGGATAAAATTCTACCCTATATAGACATTACTATTGATAGGGCTATTGCTAAGAATACAATTCTAATGTTAGATATTTTAAATAACTTTAATTGGGAAAAAGCAATCTACTTTACAGGCGGGTCTAATACTGATAGTGAATATATTTGGCTTAAAGATTATTTACAATTAGATGGAGTTGCTTTTAAATTAGTACCTATAAAAACACCTACCAAAGTACTTAATGAGAAAGGGCAAGTGGTAAGAGAATTAACCCTTTTTGATATTGGAAGAATAGATCCCGAAAAAATGTATGCCAACGTGAAAAAATGGGATTGGCGAAATATTAATGACGGAAAAATTTATCTAGACGAGCAAACTAAAAGAAATGCAATAACTTTAAGAAACAGCTTACTTCGTCTTTCTGCTGCTTTTGCAAAAGAGGGAGATACACTTAAAGCTATTGAAATTTTAGATTTGTCTCAGGATAAAATGCCTATTGAAGACTTTGACCATTATAGCCTATCTATGGACTACCCAGAAATGTACTATAAATTAAGAGAGGTAAAAAAAGCTAGACTTGCTGCAGAAAATCTAATACGTCTATTTAAGGAAAAACTTGTCTGGTTTAGCACCTTTTCCTCGGATGATTTTGATATTATTTTTGAAGAATTTGATGTGACCTTTAGGTATCTTTATAGAGGTGTTATTGACCAGGTTTCAAAGTATGATAGTGATCAAGCGTTTATAAAAGATCTTCAAGATGAGTTTAATGAAACTTTAAATCTTTTTCAGCATATTATGCCCGAAGATCCGGAATAAAAAAAACGCGAACAACTTGTTCGCGTTTTTTTATTTAAAGATATTTTTGAACCAGACCAATAAGTGTATTTGCGTCTTGGTAACCCGTTTGGCGCCATTTCATTTCGCCGCTTTTATAGATCATAAAAGTAGGATTCCCTTTTACTCTAAGTGCATCTGCTAAAGTTTCATTATTCTTAATATCAATCTTTATTACTTTAGCTCTATCTCCTAAAGCAGCAGCAACATCTCTTAAAGTATCTACCGAATTGTCAACATCTTCCCAGTCTGTATAGAAGTCTATTAATACTGGTTTATCAACACTAATTAGTTCTCCAAATTTTGTCATAACACTATTTTTTATAATAAAAAAAGTATGATTTATTTTATATTTACAAGTACAAAGATAGCAAATCTATTTAAATTCACTGATTGTCAGGCCTTTTTCAATTCAATAACTGTAATTTCTGGCCAAATACCAACTCTTCCAGGAAACGCATGATATCCAAAACCTCTATTAACATTTATATATCTTCCAAATTCTTGATATAAGCCAGCCCATTGTTTGTAAACATATTGAGAAGGACTCCATTTTAAAAACCCAGGTATTTCAATCCCCATTTGCAAACCATGAGTATGACCACTTAGGGTTAATTGATAATTAAAATTGTCTTTTTTTACTTTTTCTTGCCAATGGCTAGGATCATGACTCATTAAAATTTTAAAATCGTCTTTTTTAATTCCTGATGATGCTTTTTGCAAATCACCTGCTTGATTAAATCCTTTTCCCCAATTTTCTACTCCTAATAAAGCTATTTTTTGACCTTCTTTTTCTATATAACGATGTTCATCCAAAAGTAAATCAAACCCAATTTTTTGATGGATTTGTTTCACTTTTTCAAAATTATCGATTTTATCTTGTGGAGTTTCCCAATCCATGTAGTCTCCATAATCATGGTTCCCTAAAATTGCATATTTGCCTTCTTTTGCCTCTAACTTATCAAAAACAACTATCCAATCATCCATTTCATCAGCCTTGTTATTTACAATATCACCTGTAAATAATAATAAATCTGATTGCTGCTCATTAATTAAATCTACCCCATATTGAATTTTTTCTCTATTGGTAAAACTACCTGAATGAATGTCTGAAATTTGAGTAATCGTGTAACCATCAAATGCAGGGGGCAAATCATCAAAAGATAATTGATATTTGATAACCTTAAAGTTGTATTTACCTTGTACTATTCCGTAAATAAAAGACACAAATGGTATTGCTGCAATACCTAATGCCAATTGAGATATAAATTTTCTTCTACTTGGCATGGATTCGGTTTCTCCATTAGAAACAATAGAAATTAATTTAATAACCCACCTATAAATATCTTCCCCAAATAAAAATAAAATAATTACTAATTTAGGAATTGAAAAAGTAATTAGAATTCCCATTGCCGTTTGAAACTGCGGCGTTTGTCCGTTTGATCTATCATAGGAAAAAACCGTGATTAAAAATTGGATATAAACAATAGCGCTTATTGCTAAATAAGAAAAACGAACCCATTTATTCTTTGAAATTGTTTTAAAAGCTTGAAACGTATAAAACTCTACTGTAACAACAATTATGAATACTAAAATTAACGGAATAACCCAACGTGGCATATAAGATATTTTAAAGTATTCAAAGATAACTGTTAAAAAATGATTGATTTTTAACAACATGTTAAAGTTTTTCTTAGATTTATAGCATTACTTTTTGCGCTATGGATACAATTGTAACTTTTTTTGAAAATTTAAGTAGTGTACAAAAGCTTGTATGGATTTTAGGTTGTCTAGCAACTTTTTGGATTTTAGAAGGTATTTACCCTTTAAAAAAACACAAATACAAAAAATGGAAACATGCAAAAACAAACTTAATATTATTAAGCTCTACAATTTTAATAAATGTTGTTTTTGGGCTTTTAACTGCAGGTATTTTTCTTTGGTTGGATACCAATAATTTTGGCTTGTTAAATTTAGTTGATTTTCCTGTTTGGGTAGAAGTTATTTTAGCCATAATGATATTAGACTTTATGTCTCAATATGTGGTGCACTTTATGTTACATAAAATACCTGTAATGTGGCGTTTTCATACAGTACATCATAGTGATAGACACGTAGATGTTACTTCAGGGACTAGACACCACCCAATAGATTTTATTTTTAGAGAAACGTTTGCGCTTATAGGAATTATTATAGCAGGCCTCCCCTTAGCTTACTATTTAATTTACAGAATCCTAACAGTCCTTTTTACCTATTTTTCTCATGCAGATATTCAATTACCTCTTTGGCTAGACAAAACAATTAGCTATGTTTTTATATCTCCAAATACACATAAATTTCATCATCATCATGTGATGCCATGGACAGATACAAACTTTGGAAATATTTTTTCTTTTTGGGACAGAATATTTGGCACATTTATCTATAAAGACACAAATGACATTGTTTATGGAATAGATGTTTTGGATGGAGATAAATCAAATGATATTCTTTATCAATTAAAAGCGCCTTTTCAAAAAGACCTAAAATCAGCCGAATATAAAGGGTAATTTATTACAGATTTTTGTAGTTTTATCTTTTTAGAAATTCAGATAAAATGGCAGATCAAAAAAGACTTTTTTTAATTGATGCATATGCACTAATTTTTCGAGGATATTATGCATTTATAAAAAACCCAAGAATAAACTCTAAAGGTTTAGACACCTCTGCTATTATGGGTTTTATGAATTCACTTCTTGATGTTATTAAAAGAGAGAGACCAGACCATTTAGCAGTTTGTTTTGATAAAGGAGGAAGCTCGGACAGAGTAGAACTATTTCAAGAATACAAAGCCAATAGAGATGCGACTCCAGAACCAATAACCCAAGCAATTCCTTACATTTTTGAGATTTTAAAGGCCATGCATATTCCTATTATGGTAAAAGAAGGATTTGAAGCAGATGATGTTATAGGGACACTTTCAAAGCAGGCTGAAAAAGAAGGGTTTAAAACTTTTATGGTTACACCAGATAAAGATTTTGCTCAACTAGTTTCTGAAAATATTTTTATGTATAAACCTCGTTTTGGAGGAGGTTATGATATTTGGGGTGTACCAGAAGTACTAGAAAAATTTGAAATTACAGATCCTTTACAGGTCATAGATTTCTTAGGTATGATGGGAGATTCTGCAGATAATATTCCAGGCCTACCTGGTGTAGGAGAAAAGACAGCCAAAAAGTTTTTAGCACAGTTTGGCTCTATGGAAGCTTTATTAGCCAATACAGACCAGCTAAAGGGAAAAATGAGAGAAAAAGTGGAAGAAAATGGTGAACTTGGTTTACTTTCAAAAAAACTTGCCACGATTATGTTAGATGTTCCTGTTTCTTTTAATGCAACAGACTTTACACTTGATCAACCAGATGTAGAAAAGGTAAGCGAAATTTTTAATGAATTAGAATTCAGACAACTTCTAACTAATTTTTTAAAAACGTTTGCCACAGAAACCTCCACTAAAACAACTGAGACAGATGCTAAAAGTGATAGTAATACTAAAAAACCAGCAACAAATTCAGAAGGTCAGTTTGATTTATTTGCAGCTCCAGGTGCTGGAAGTGTTTCCCAAGAAGAAAGCTTATCTGGCTTTAAAACCATAGAAAACACAAATCATTTTTATCAACATATAAATAGCGAGCTTTCCCGTAAATTATTAATAAAAAAATTAATGCAACAAGCCTCTGTTTGTTTTGATACTGAAACTACAGGTTTAAAAGCATTAGAGGTTGAGTTAATTGGTATTGCTTTTTCTTACGAAAATGGAAAAGGATACTACGTTTCTTTTCCTGAAAACCAAGAAGAAACCAAAGCTATTTTAGAAGAGTTTAGGCCTTTTTTTGAATCTGAAACCATAGAAAAAGTTGGTCATAACTTAAAATACGACTGTAAAGTGTTGTCGAATTACAACATGCCTGTAAACGGAAAATTATTTGACACTATGATTGCTCATTATTTGATAAATCCAGATATGAGACATAATATGGATGTTTTAGCGCAAACGTATTTAAACTATCAACCCATTTCTATTACAGATTTAATTGGTAAAAAAGGAAAAAACCAACTTTCTATGCGAGTTGTTCCAATTAAAGATCAAACAGAGTATGCTGTAGAAGATGCAGACATTACCTATCAATTAAAACAACATTTTACAAAAGAACTAGAAAGTGGTAATGTTACTGAGCTGTTCAATAAAGTAGAATTGCCTTTGGTATCTGTTTTAACAGCAATGGAAATTGAAGGAATTAACGTAAATACAGACTTTTTAAATCAGCTTTCAACCGTTTTAACTGATGATATTAATAGACTAGAAAGAGAAATTTACGAACAAGCAGGAGAAGAGTTTAATATAGCCTCTCCAAAACAATTGGGAATTGTTTTGTTCGAGAATATGAAGTTGGTCGATAAACCCAAGAAAACAAAAACGGGTCAGTATAAAACAGGAGAAGATATTTTATCATTCTTAGCAAAAGATCATAAAATAATTAGAGACATTCAAGAATACAGGCAATACAAAAAATTACAAAGTACCTATGTAGATGCTTTACCTAATGAAATTAATAAAAAAACCGGTAGAATACACACCCAATACATGCAAGCTGTTGCAGCAACAGGTAGATTAAGTTCTAATAACCCAAATCTACAAAACATACCCATAAGAACAGAAAGAGGGCGCGAAGTTCGTAAAGCTTTTGTGCCTAGAGATGAAAATTATGTTTTATTAGCGGCAGATTATTCTCAAATTGAATTGCGAATTATAGCCGCTTTAAGTGACGAAGAAAACATGATACATGCCTTTAAGAATGGCGAAGATATTCATGCCTCTACTGCTGCCAAAGTATTTGGTGTTGCTATAGATGATGTAACTCGAGAGCAAAGAAGTAATGCTAAAACCGTAAACTTTGGGATTGTTTATGGAGTTTCTGCCTTTGGTTTAAGCAACCAAACAGATTTAAGTAGAAGTGAAGCCAAAGAATTGATCGATACGTACTATGAAACCTACCCTAAACTAAAGGAATATATGTCTAAACAGGTAGATTTTGCAAGAGAGCATGGTTATGTAGAAACAGTTTTAAACAGACGTCGCTATTTAAAAGATATTAATTCTAGAAATGGAATGGTTAGAAGTGGAGCAGAACGTAATGCTGTAAATGCTCCAATTCAAGGGTCGGCTGCCGATATTATAAAGTTAGCTATGATAAACATTCATAAACGTTTTTTACTAGAAGGTTTTAAATCAAAAATGTTATTACAAGTTCATGATGAGTTGGTTTTTGATGCACATAAAGACGAATTAGAAATTATAAGACCTATTATTAAAGATGAAATGGAGAATGCATTTAAAATGAAAGTGCCTTTAGATGTAGAAATTGGTATTGGTCAAAACTGGTTAGAGGCTCATTAACAAAAACGCAGATAGCGTCTGATGGTAAAACATCCAAACAATTTATGTACAATAAACCAAAACATTTTCAAGAATTTAAAACTGCAGTATCATCTGTAAAACTTCCCAAAAAATTTACATTTCCTTTTTACTATGAAGCGCATCCGTTAGCAAAAATTGCAACAGACGAAGTACAAACTTATTTATTAAACCAAAAAGATTTTAAACATAATTTTGGATTAAATGATGAAAGTTTATGTGATGCTATTGGGAAAATGTTTGGTGTTTTGGTTGTTAAAAATCCAGCAAACAAAATTGGGTATTTAGCTGCATTTTCTGGAAAACTACAAGATAAAAGTTTACCTGATTTTTTTGTACCCCCTGTATTTAATATGAGAAAAGAAGGGAGTTTTTATATAAAAGGAGAAAAAGAAATAGATGCCATTAATTTAAGAATAAGTACAATTATTAATGATAAAAAATATCAAAAACTTAGTAGTGATTTAGATAAACTTAAAGAAAGTATAGCCGAAGATTTGGCAAAACAAAGAAAAAAATTAAACACTGAAAAATCTTTACGAAAAGAGAAAAAGAAAATTGGTTTACAAAAATTAGATAAAAAAAAGTTTGATGAATTATCAGAAAAATTAAAGCAAGAAAGTTACAACCAACAATTTTTTTACAAAGAATTAACCGCTTACTATCAACAAAAATTAGAGATTATAGAAAATAAACTGAGTACTTATAAAAAGAGTCTAGAGACCTTAAAAATTGAACGAAAAGAAAAATCAAACTACTTGCAGCAAACGTTATTTTCTAAATATTCTTTTTTGAATAAAGAAAAAAAAACAAGAAACTTATTAGATATTTTTAATGACCCAGACATACAACCACCTGCAGGTTCTGGAGAATGTGCTGCACCTAAACTATTACAGTATGCTTTTCAACATAATCTAGAACCTATTTGTATGGCAGAATTTTGGTGGGGGGTTTCACCAAATACTGCAATTAGAAAACATAAAAACTTTTACCCATCTTGCCAAAGTAGATGCAAACCAATTTTGACCCATATGCTTCAAGGTATTGAAACAGATGCCAATTTGCTCTTAAAAAATTTAGCATCAAAAAAGAGTTTAAAAATCATTTTTGAAGATGATGCTTTACTTGTCATAAATAAGCCAACTGAATTCTTAACTGTTCCTGGAAAGACTGTAAAAGACGCTGTTTATACAAGAATTAAAGAGCAATATCCAGAAGCTACTGGACCGTTAATTGTGCATCGATTAGACATGTCTACTTCAGGACTTTTAGTGGTTACCAAAACCAAAGAAGCCAATAAAGAGGTGCAACGCCAATTCATAAATAAAACAGTACAAAAAAGATACGTTGCTTTATTAGATGGAGTATTGCCTAAAAAAAACGGCACAATTAAATTGCCTTTACGTGTAGATTTAAATGACAGACCCAGACAGCTTGTAGATTTTATACATGGTAAAAATTCAGAAACTAAATGGAAAGTTATTGCTGTAAAGGATCAAAAAACAAGAGTCCATTTTTACCCAATAACAGGTAGAACTCACCAACTTAGAGTTCATGCAGCTCATAAAGATGGACTAAATACCCCTATCACAGGAGATGATTTATATGGTAAAAAAGCAGATAGATTGCATTTACATGCAGAATATATTAGTTTTTTACACCCAACTACTAAAGAAAAAATGAGATTTAAAGTTGATGCAGATTTTTAAAGCTACCATTTTTTTTATGTGTAATTTTGTCTTACTATGAGTATTATTTCTTCAGACATACAAAAAGCAAAAGCAATTCTAGAAAATGAAGAATTGGTTGCCATACCAACAGAAACTGTATATGGACTGGCTGGTAATATCTTTAGTGAAAAAGCAATAAAATCTATATTTAACACCAAGCAAAGACCTTTATTTAACCCATTAATAGTTCATATTTCTAGTGTTACTGAATTGCCTAATATTGTAAAGGAAATTCCTAAAAAGGCAGCGTTATTAGCGCATAAATTTTGGCCTGGATCTTTGACACTAGTATTAGAGAAAAATAAAAATATTCCCGATTTAATTACAGCTGGTAAAAATACGGTTGCAGTAAGAATTCCAAATCATAAAACAACATTGGCATTATTAGCACAACTTTCATTTCCTCTTGCTGCCCCAAGTGCAAACCCCTTTAATCGAATAAGTCCAACAAAAGCATCACATGTAGCGCACTATTTTAAAGATCAAATTCAAATGGTTTTAGAGGGGGGACAGTGTAAAAATGGAATTGAATCTACAATTATTGGTTTCGAAAATGATGAGCCTGTTATTTATAGACTGGGTGCGATTGCAATTGAAGAAATTGAAAAAGTAGTAGGGAAAGTGATTGTGAAAAACCTAGCAGAAAGTAACCCGAACGCTCCAGGTATGTTAAAAAAGCATTATGCTCCTAGAACAAAAACTATTTTAACATCTACTTTGGAGCAAGAGATTTCAAAATATGCTTCAAAAAAAATTGGAGTACTTTCATTTCATACCTCCAATCAATCCCATAAAGTTGATTTTGAAATTGTTTTATCACCAAAACAAGATCTTAAAGAAGCTGCAGGTAAATTATATGATGCCATGCATCAATTAGATCTATTGGAATTGGATATCATTATAATAGAAAAACTTCCAAATATTGGGTTGGGCAAATCTATGAATGATCGTTTACAAAGAGCTTCATTTTAAAGAATGTGATTGGTCTTTTAGTATTTTTAAAAATTTAGACCTTTCAATTTCATTTGCGCCCAAACTTGCGAGATGTGGATTATAAACTTGGCAATCTATAAGTTGATATTTGTTAGATTGAGCTAAATGAATAAATGCGATTTTTGAAGCATTAGCCACCTTACTAAACATACTTTCTCCGCAAAAGACACCATTAATTTCTATCCCATACAACCCGCCTACCAACTCTTGGTTTTGGCTATTATTAGAATATTGCCAAACTTCAATAGATTTCGCGACACCTCTTTTATGTAATTTTATGTAAGCATGTTCCATATCATCTGTAATCCAAGTGCCTAAACCATCTTTTCGATCAATATTTTTACAATTAGAAATCACTTTTTCAAAACAGGTATTTTCTGTAATTATAAAAGTAGAACTACGAAGTATTTTTCGCATTGATTTAGAAACTTTAATTTCACTAGGATACAAAACCATTCTTTGCGTTGGACAATACCAAACAATGGGCTCTCCTTCTGAATACCAAGGAAAAATACCATTCTTATAAGCATGCAATAAGCGTTCTTCAGAAAGATCGCCCCCTAACGCAAGAATACCTTCTGGAGAGGCAAAAGAATAATCAGGGAATTGTATGTTGTCGGTTAGCCAAATCATTTAAAAAAACTACAAATTTAAGCACTACAAAGAAATACTTTAATTTCTATTTAACAGAACTTTTAGAGATTTATACTTTATTTTTGTAGGCTATTTTGAACATAGAGAATAGGTGCATGATTAAGAGAAAAAAAAAAGTAAAATCAAATCGAAAAAGATTTCAATTAGTTCATAAATATTATGAAAGAACTGGATTATATTCTTTTGTAGGTAAAAATTTAAAAAACTCAATACTTCCTATTTTAGGAACTGTTTTAGTAATTTATATTTTTAACAAATATGTGTATAATATTAATGATGGATTGCGTCATTTTACAGAAACATTCTCAAAAACTAGTATTTTAGCTATATTTTTTATTTCTGAATCTATTTTGGGGCTAGTTCCTCCAGAAATTTTTATCGCTTGGGCAAAAAAAACAGAAGCGCCTATTCTAAACCTATCCATACTTGCATTACTCTCTTACTCTGGTGGTTTAGTTTCTTATTCTTTAGGTAAATTTATTTCTAAATTAGAAAAAGTAAGAATGTACCTTGAAGTAAAAATGGCTAAAAGTTTAAACAACACAAAAAAATGGGGTGGTATTTTAATCTTAGTAGGTGCTCTTTTACCCTTACCATTCGCAATAGCCTGTTTAGCAGCAGGTATGATAAAATATCCCTTTAAAAATGTGTTCTTTTTTGGACTATTTAGGTTGGTTAGATTTGCCATTTATGGTTGGGCAATTTTTAAAGTAGTTCATTAAAAGCCTATCTTTACAGCATGGGATTAACAAACAACGATATTTTTAAAAAATTAAGAGTAGCTCATAAATTAAGAGATACAGATATTATTGATATTTGTGCTTTGGTAGATTTTAAAGTTACTAAAGGAGAACTAGGGGCTATCTTTAGAAAAGAAGATCACCCTAAATATATAGAATGTGGAGATCAATTTTTACGCAACTTTTTAAATGGGTTAATTATTCACCTAAGAGGACCAATGCCAAAAAAAGAAGAGAAACAATAAATTCTAAGTAAGAATTTATTTTTGCACTCAGGTAAAAGAATAAAGACTATAAATAAAAAGAGAGAATCCATTAAATGAATTCTCTCTTTTCTATTTTATCAAAAAATCTAATGAACTAGAAAGGTAAATCGTCTGGCTCATCTTCAGAAACCTTACTTGCAGGCTCAAACTGATCTACTGGAGGTAGGTTATTAGCTTGTGGTGCAGAAGATAGATTCTCTATTCTCCAACCTTGAATTGAATTAAAATACTTTGCTTCACCCTGTGGATTAATCCACTCTCTTCCTCTTAAGTTTATAGATACTTTAACATCTTGTCCAACACTATAATTGTTTAACAAATCTGTTTTATCCTGTACAAATTCTACCATTATCATTTGTGGGTACTGCTCATCTGTAGTTACTACAAGCTCTCTCTTTCTAAACCCATTAGAACCAAAGGTTTGTACATCTCCTATTAACTTTATTTTTCCAATTACTTCCATAATACTTATTTTAATAAAAGTACTTTCCAAGCACTTTCTACATCATTTTTACTTAAATATTGTTGAGCAAATGTATGTTTTTTTACAATTTCTAACCCTATAAATTCTGGATGTTCTTTGCTAAAGTTATCAACAGCTATAGCATCTGGCAATTGTTCTACATTACCTAACATCCCTAAATTATTACCTGTTAACACAGTGCTGTTTCTTATTTCACTAGGTATTGCATCTACGCCAATACCAAGTTTGGCAACAGGCTTTGGGATTTCAAAAAAACCCTCTTTAGCTCTTGTATAATAACTACCTCCTGCTCTTGCTACCAAATCAATTTTATGTTGATCTATACTACCATCTTCTGCCAAAACATCTTCTGAAACATGCATTTTTACGACTTCACAAATAATCAGATTACCAGCCCCACCCTCATCACCAGTAACTATAACATCTTTTACCTGACACTCAAATTGTACTGGAGACTCTGCTACTCTATAAGGGTTAACCTCATCAGAGGCTAACATGTTAAAACCTGCTTTTTCAAACTCATTTACCCCTTTTGGAAACTCAGAGCTACTTAAAGACATTTGGTGTACCATATCATAATTTACAACATTTATAACCACCTCTTTTGTTTCTAATGCATTGTCTAAAGTATGTTTTACAGTATTGTCTCTTACTCTTCTTGCTGGAGAAAAAATTAAGATTGGTGGATTGGAACTAAACACGTTAAAAAAACTGTAAGGAGATAAATTTGGATTTCCGTCGGCATCAACAGTACTAGCAAAAGCTATTGGTCTTGGCGCAATTGCTCCTAGTAAATATCTGTGTAATTTACCTGTCGAAATTTCGTTGGGATTTATTGTAAGCATACTGTTTTTTTTGATTGTAAAGATACTATCTATACTTGAAATGAGTTATATGCTAGAAACCTTATCTTTGTTTTTAATGAATTTTTTCTCAAATACATTATTGTTTAAACGAATCATCGTGTTTGTTTCATTTGTCATTGTAACCTTAATACTTTGGAATACCTATACCTTTTTTCAAAAGTTTAAGCAAGCAGAAAGAGGTAAAATGGAAATTCATGGGGAAGCTATAAAAGAATTAAATACAGAAAGTTTAGCAGAATTAGACGAAAGTATTTCTAATTTACCGTTAAGTATTATCAGCAAAACTAAAGACATTCCCTTTATTTTAGTTGGAGATGATGGTAAAATTAAAGGATCAAATAATTTAAATCCAAAAAAGGAAAACGATCCAAAATATTTACAAGCGCAATTAGAAATTATGAAAAGTCAAAATCAACCCATTAAGGTTGATTATTTAGGGAAAACAGACTATATCTATTATCGCGATTCTGATTTATTGAGAAAACTAACCTATTATCCACTTGCTCTTTTACTTATTTTAATTCTATTTTTAACGATCATATATTTATTTTATAAAACAAATAAAGCTTCTGAAACCAATAAATTATGGACAGGAATGGCAAAAGAGACCGCACATCAAATAGGTACACCTTTGTCTTCTTTATTAGGTTGGATTTCTATATTAAAAATGGAAAAGGCAGATGAAACTTATGTAAAAGAAATTGAAAAAGATGTACATCGATTAAACACCATTGCCAACCGATTTTCTAAAATTGGCTCTAGGCCAACATTAAAAAAAGAAAATGTTGTCATGATTACCAGACAGGCATTCGATTATTTAGAATCTAGAAGTTCTAAACAAATAAAATATTCTTTTTTTAGTGCTAACGATAAAATTTTTACCGATATAAATGCAGAGCTTTTTGGTTGGGTTATCGAAAATTTAATAAAAAATGCTATTGATGCAATGTTAGGAAAAGGAATTTTAAGTCTCTCAATAACAGAAAAAGGGAAATTTATAGAAATTTTAGTTTCCGATAACGGAAAAGGTATTCCAAAAAAAAGTTACAAACAGATTTTCAAACCAGGATTTACTACAAAAAAAAGAGGATGGGGTTTAGGTTTATCTTTATCTAAACGAATTGTAGAAGATTATCTTAAAGGAAAAATTAGCGTAAAAAAATCAGTAATTAATGAGGGTACTACTTTTCAGATTATTTTAAATAAAAGCTAATTTAACCTCTATAAAACAGCTTGTAATTATTTAAAATTACTAGCAATTTTTTTTGAAAGCGAAATGAACTCATCATGAGTTAAGCTCACTTTATGAGTAAATTGCATATCTGACATAACATTTGTAGGAACTAAGTGCACATGAACATGTGGTACTTCTAACCCAATTACGCTCATTCCAATTCGTTTACAAGAGATTGTTTCTTCTAAAGCTTTAGCAACTCGATATGAAAAACGCATCAATTTACTATATGCCTCCTCAGAAAGATCAAATATTTTATTTTCTTCTTTTTTAGGTACAACCAGTGTATGTCCTTTTGCATTTGGATTTATGTCTAAGAATGCAATAAAATCTTTATCTTCTGCCACTTTATAACTTGGTAATTCTCCTGTTATTATTTTTGTAAATATGCTCATCTAATTTACTTTGAATTCTTATTTTTTTTGTCTGAAGTAAATATAAAAAAGAATTCGGGTTTTGACGCTGTCAAAACCCGAATTTATGAAGTAATCTAGATGTTAATTACCTTGAAATTTCAATTATTTCGAACTTCATAATTCCACTAGGCACTTGAATTTCTGCAATTTCACCAACTTTTTTTCCTAAAAGTCCTTTTCCTATTGGAGAGTTTACAGAAAGTTTACCATTTCTTACATCGGTCTCAGAATCTGCAACTAATCTGTAAGAAAATTCCATAGCATTTGTAGTGTTTTTAATTTTTACATTAGAATGAATTAGAATTTTAGAAGTATCTAATTGGCTTTCGTCTAAAATACGAGCATTAGCAACAACGTTTTTAAGCTTCGCAATTTTAGTTTCTAAATGAGACTGCTCTTCTTTTGCAGCATGATACTCTGCATTTTCACTTAAATCTCCTTTATCTCTTGCATCTGCAATTTCTTGTGTGACTCTTGGTCTTTCTACTTGCTCTAATTGATGTAATTCATCTTTTAATTTTTTTAATCCTTCAGGGGAATAATAGGAAATATCACTCATTTTTATTTGTTTTAGATTTTATCGAATTCTTTTTCAGGCATCTTCCATTAGAATCGAATTTGTTTTATAAAAACCTTTTTAGGTAAATTTAAAAAATCTCATTGCCTTTGCAGGAATGAGATTAGATAACAAATGTACAAAATATTTGTAACTTGTCATCGTTTTAAATAAAACACCTATTTATAATGATCAAGAAAATAATTTGTTTATTTCTTTTTTGTGGGTTCATAAACTGCTCTGAAACAACTAATTTAAATAATTGTATTCGATCTTTTAGTATTAGTGTTGTCACCGATTTAAACAATCCCAGTTTGATTAATGCTCAAATACCTGGTGGTTTTGCAGAACTTTCTGGAGGGAATAAAGGCTTGCTTTTGTTTAATAAAAATGGGACTGATTTTGTAGCTTTTGATAGACTTTGTCCTAATAGTGATTGCGCTACACCTATGACTTTTGAAAATAGATTATTAATGTGCACTTGTGATGGAGGTACTTACAGTGTTGATTTTGGAGGTGCTCCTCAAAAAGAAGGCTTCGATTGCCCAGCAATAGAATATAGCGTTACAAAAAATGGTTCCTCAATTCGAATCAGTAATTTTTAGTAGTTTCTTATATTTTAGATGTGTATTTTTGCAAGTAAACAAGATATAGTATCGTGAAAAATTATTTTTCTTCAGATTTTAAATTAGGAATTTTAGGCGGAGGGCAACTAGGAAGAATGTTACTTGCCGATACTCAAAAATTCGATATTCATACTTCTATTTTAGATGGTAATGCGTCTGCGCCTTGTGCAGAAATTTGTAATACGTTTGTGGTTGGAGATTTATTAGACTTTGAAGCAGTATATCATTTTGGTAAAACTGTAGATTTACTAACCATAGAAATCGAAAACGTTAATTTAGATGCTTTAGATAAATTAGAAGAAGAAGGTCTTACCATTTATCCAAAACCTAAAGATTTAAGAATTATTCAAAGTAAAGCACGTCAAAAAAATTTTTATCTAGACCATCAAATCCCTACAGCAGAATTCTCTCACTATGCGTATTTACAAGAGTTAATTCATTCTTATGAAAATAACATTATTAATTTCCCTTTTGTATGGAAAGCTGCTCGCTTTGGTTATGATGGAAATGGTGTGAAAATTGTAAGAAATATTGAAGATTTACAAAGTTTACCAAAAGTAGAATGTATTACAGAAAAATTAATTCCATTTAAAAATGAACTGGCAGTAATCGTAGCTAGAAATGCTGCTGGAGAAACTACTACATATCCTGTTGTAGAAATGGAATTTCATCCAGAAGCAAATCAGGTAGAATATGTAATTTGTCCAGCTAGAATAGATTTTAACGTAGCAGAAAAAGCTAGAGAGATCGCTTTAGACGTGGTGAGTAAATTGGACTTTGTAGGTTTATTAGCTGTGGAAATGTTTCAAACAGTAGACGATAAAATTTTAGTTAATGAAGTTGCACCAAGGCCTCATAATTCTGGCCATTACTCTATAGAAGCTAGTTATACCAGTCAATTTGAGCAACATTTACGATCAATTTTAAATTTACCTTTAGGAAATACCGAAAGCAAGGTAGCAGGAATTATGGTTAACTTAGTGGGTGAAGAAGGGTTTTCTGGAGAGGTACACTATGAAAACTTAAACGATATTTTAAAAATTGATGGAGTTACACCACATATTTATGGTAAAAAAGAAACGCGTCCTTTTCGCAAAATGGGGCATGTAACTATCATAAATTCAGATATTGATAAAGCAAGAGCAATAGCACAACAAGTAAAAGAAACAATAAGAGTGATTAGCAAATAATTATGGTAGGAATTATAATGGGAAGTGATTCGGATCTTCCAATAATGCAAGAAGCAATAGACATTTTAGAAAGTTTTGATATTCAAATAGAGGTAGATATTGTTTCTGCACATAGAACACCAGAAAAGCTTTTTGATTATTCTAAAAACGCACACAAAAGAGGTATAAAAGCAATTATTGCTGGTGCTGGAGGTGCTGCTCACTTACCAGGAATGATTGCTAGCATGAGTCCTTTACCCGTAATTGGAGTTCCTGTAAAAAGTAGAAATTCTATTGACGGTTGGGATTCTATTTTATCTATTTTACAAATGCCTGGGGGTGTACCTGTTGCAACCGTAGCTTTAGACGGTGCAAAAAATGCAGGGATTTTAGCAGCTCAAATAATTGGGGCATCCGATAAATGTGTGTTAGATAAAATTATAGCCTATAAAGAAGGGTTAAAACTTAAAGTTGAAAGAGCTTCTGAAAGCGTAAAAAAATAAAAGAATACAACTAATAATAGGCCCTTCAAGTATATTCGTATTTGAAGGGCTTTTAAATTATAATAACATGAATCCACTTTTACAAGATTATAATACAGCTCCGTTTACAAAAATAGCTTCAGAAGATTATAAACCAGCTATTAAGAAAGGGATAGAAATTGCAAAAGCAGAAATTGATGCTATTGTAAATACTAAAGAAGCTCCAACTTTTAAAAACACTACCGAAGCTTTAGATTATACAGGAGAAAAGTTAAATAGAATTACTTCTATTTTCTTTAATTTAAATTCTGCTGAAACGAATGATGATATTCAAAGAATAGCACAAGAAGTTTCTCCTTGGTTAAGTGAATTTAGAAATGACATCACGTTAAATGAAGCACTCTTTGCACGAGTTAAATCAGTTTTTGATGATAGAAAAAACTTGAACTTAAATGCAGAACAAAAAATGCTATTAGAAAAGCAATACAAAGGTTTTGCTAGAAATGGCGCTAATTTAAATAATGAGAAAAAATCTCAGTTAAGAGAAATTGACACCAAACTTTCGAAATTATCTCTGAAATTTGGCGAAAATGTATTGGCAGAAACCAATGCTTTTGAAATGCATTTAAACAATGAAGATGATCTTGCTGGATTACCAGAATCTGTAAAAGAAGCTGCCCAACAATTGGCTAAAGAGCAAAATAAAGAAGGGTATATTTTTACATTACAATACCCAAGTTACATCCCGTTTTTAACCTATGCAGATAATAGAGAACTGCGTAAAAAAATGGCAATTGCTGCCGGAAAAAAAGCCTTTCAAAACAATAAATTTAATAATGAAAAAATTGTTTTAGAAATTGTAAAATTACGTCAAGAAAGAGCAAACTTATTAGGCTATAAAACACATGCCCATTTTGTTTTAGAAGAGAGAATGGCAGAAACGCCAGAAAAAGTAATAGAATTTTCGAATAACTTATTAGCCAAAGCAAAACCTGCTGCTAAAAAAGAATTCGAAAATTTAGAAAAATATGCGAAAAAATTAGATGGTATTAATCAACTTCAAAAATGGGATGGTGCCTATTATTCAGAGAAGTTAAAGAAAGAATTATTCGATTTAGATCAAGAAATTTTAAAGCCATATTTTAAATTAGAAAACGTAATTGATGGTGTTTTTGAAATTGCAAACCGTTTGTATGATTTAAATTTCGAAGAAGTAGATACCATAGAAAAATATCATCCAGAGGTAAAAACATATAAAGTTACAGATAATGATGGTAATTTTATTGCTGTTTTTTATGCAGATTATCATCCTAGAAAAGGAAAAAGAAATGGTGCTTGGATGACGAGCTATAAATCTCAACAAATTAAAAATGGAATTAATGAGAGGCCACACGTTTCTATAGTTTGTAATTTCACCAAACCTACAGCAACAAAACCTTCTTTATTAACTTTTAATGAGGTTACAACCTTGTTTCATGAATTTGGTCATGCGTTGCATGGAATGTTAGCAAACACAACTTACAATAGTTTGTCTGGCACTTCTGTTTCTTGGGATTTTGTAGAGTTACCAAGTCAGGTTTTAGAAAATTGGTGTTATGAAAAAGAGGCTTTAGAATTGTTTGCAAAACACTACGAAACCGGTAAAGTTATACCTATGAAATATGTGGAAAAGATTAAAGAATCTGCTAGTTTTCATGATGGAATGCAAACATTACGTCAACTAAGTTTTGGACTTTTAGACATGAAATGGCATTCTGAAAATCCATCTGAAATTACCTCTATTAAAGATTTTGAAAAGGAAGCTTTTGCAGCAACTAGCTTGTATCCTGATGTTGCAGAAAACTGCATGAGTACTGCATTTTCTCATATTTTTCAAGGTGGATATTCTGCTGGTTATTATTCTTACAAATGGGCAGAAGTATTAGATGCAGATGCTTTTGAGTATTTCTTAGAAAAAGGTATTTTTAATAAAGAAGTAGCTACTAAATTTAAAGATACTGTGCTTTCTAAAGGAGGTACAGTAAAACCAATGGAATTGTATAAACGTTTTAGAGGACAAGAACCAAAGCCCGATGCTTTATTGAAAAGAGCAGGTTTGCTTTAAATAAATAGATAATAACAATTAGTTTTATAAAACCGATTTTTAAATTTTTACTTTTAGTTTAGGAAAAATTTGCGGACCAGCTTCCTTTAGACTGTGTTCCTAATGTTAAACTAAGGTAGATTGCTATTTATTTTTAGCTTCAATCCACTTGCTCATGTACTTTGTGGCTTGTAATGTTTGGTGTTGTAACAAGCTCCCTAAAAAATTCTGAGTCCTGTGTGTTTCTAAATGCTGTTGAATTGTTTTTATTTGTTTGATAAATGGTTGACTCAATGTTTCCCTATCGTAAATCTGATTAATAATTTCAGTTCCATTTTTTTGTGATGAACTCCACATTTTTTCGTCAGTGTAAAGAGTAATTGCTTTTAGAGCGAATTCTTTAAAATCATTTTTAACAAAACCATTCCAAGGCAAATTATCATGCATCCCTTCTGCTCCTATTTTTGTAGTGATACTTGGTGTACCACAAAGCATAGCTTCTGTTAACTTCCCTTTAATTCCTGCTCCAAAACGTAAAGGAGCCAATACAACTCTTGCATTTTCAACAACTTTTTGAGCATTCTCTGCAAAACCTTTAATAATAAATCCTTCTTTTTTAGCATGTAAATCTTGAATTTGCTGATTTACGTAAGCTCCATAAATATGAATTTCAGCCTCAGGTAGTGCTGTTCTTATTATTGGCCAAATTTCTTTTTTTAAGGTAACAACAGCATCTATATTTGGTTTATGAAAGAAATTACCAATAAAAACAAAATGTTTTCTTTCCTTAAAAGTCTTCCATTTTTCTTCATGATTTTTATCAATTCTATGATATAAAAATGGCAAGTGATATAGGATTTTATCATCAATTTTAAAGACTGACTCTAGTAAATCCATTTCATAAGTAGAAATAATTAAAGACAAATCACATCTTAAAATAGCCGCAATTTCTCTTTTTGTATAATCGGCTTTTAATAAAGTGTCGTTATTAAATTCTTCACCCTTTTTTAATTGTTGATGTCTTACTTTGCGTAAAAAATGTAAATCTTCGGTATCTAAAATTCGTAATGCTTTTGGGCAATTTTCTGCAACTCTCCAACCAAATTGTTCTTCTATCATAAAGCGATCAAAAACTACAATTGAAGGCTGTAATTTTTTTATAAAATCATCAAACGAAGAACTGTTGAGTTCAATATTTACCTCGTCAATATCAAATTGAGATAAGTCTATAGCATTCTCGTTTTTTTGAGAAGTTGCTGCAAAAACAAGCGTATAATTTTCTTTTAAAAACAACTCTATCAATTGCATCATTCTGCTGCCTGCAGCTGAGGAGTTTGGCTCTACCCAAACTGCACCTATGATTAAAATTGTTTCTTTTGTCAATTATTTTTCAATCATTTGTTGCTTGTAATCTGCTTGTACTTTTTTACCCCAGGTAACAACAGCTGCAATTTGATCTTTAGTAAGGTTTGCTTCTGGATGAGTCCACGTGTAGGATTTTAAAGGCATTTCGTGCTCTTCTACCTCTTCATACAGCTCGTCCATTTTATGTTCTTTTCTTTTTAATGAATAAGTGTCCCATTCCGAAAAATTCAAGTGCTTTTTTCCATCTTTAATGTGCGCATTTAACCAATAATTAACTGGTGTAATTGCGTTGTACCAAGGATAGTCGGTTTTAGATGAATGACAATCAAAACAAGTGGTTTTTAGAATTTGATGTACCTCTTTAGGTGGATTTGTTTCAGCAATAAAAGCATCAACTGATGCTAAATCACCATCGTTTTTTTTAGGTCCAAAAAATTGAGAAAGTATCAATAATAAAAGGAAAGTAAGGCCTATTTTTTGCTGTATTTTCATTGTATGGAACTTTAAATTTCTAGAATTGTAAATCTACAAATTTTGAATAGTATTCTCTAAAAATATATGTATTTTTGTTTTAAATTATCATTAAAATTATCATGAAATACGACATTATAGTGATTGGTTCTGGACCTGGAGGATACATTTCTGCAATTAGATCTTCTCAATTAGGTAAAAAGGTAGCAATCATAGAAAAATATAGCACATTAGGAGGAACTTGTTTAAACGTAGGTTGTATTCCTTCTAAAGCTTTATTAGATTCCTCGCATCATTTTTATGATGCAGTGCACCATTTTGAAGAGCATGGAATTTCAGTTGAAAAGCCAAGCTTCGATTTTTCTAAAATGGTAGCACGTAAAGCTAAAGTCGTAGAAACAACTACAGGTGGTATTACCTATTTAATGGATAAAAACAATATTGATATTTATGAAGGTCTTGGTTCTTTTGAAGATGCTACTCATGTAAAAGTCTCTAAAAATGATGGTTCTTCAGAAATCATAGAAGGCACAAATATTATCATAGCTACTGGTTCAAAACCATCGAGTTTGCCTTTCATCAATATTGATAAAGATAGAATTATTACCTCTACAGAAGCCTTAAAATTGAAAGAAGTGCCAAAACATCTTTTAGTTATTGGTGGTGGAGTTATTGGTTTAGAGTTAGGTTCTGTTTACAAACGTTTGGGTGCAGAGGTTACTGTAATTGAATATATGGACAAAATTGTTCCTGGTATGGATGCAGATGTGTCTAAAGAATTACAAAAAGTGTTTAAAAAACAAGGTATTAAATTCGCTACTAGCCATAAAGTAAACGCTGTTGAAAGAAACGGGGACCATATTGTTGTAAAAGCAACTGATAAAAAAGATAGAGAGATTGAATTTTCTGGAGATTATTGTCTGGTTTCTGTGGGTAGAAAAGCCTACACAGAAGGCTTAAGTTTAGAAAAAGTTGGTGTTGAAGTAAACGAACGTGGGCAGGTTAATGTTAACGACCATTTACAAACCAATATTAAAAATGTTTATGCCATTGGTGATGTTGTTAAAGGCGCCATGTTAGCTCATAAAGCAGAAGAAGAAGGTGTCGTAGTCGCAGAATTTTTAGCGGGTGAAAAACCACATATTAATTATAATTTAATACCAGGTATTGTATACACATGGCCAGAAGCTGCTGCTGTAGGTAAAACAGAACAAGAGTTAAAAGAGGCTAAAATTGAGTATAAAGCTGGTAAATTTTCTATGAGAGCTTTAGGAAGATCTAGAGCTAGTGGAGATCTTGATGGATTTGTAAAAGTATTAGCAGATAAAAAGACAGATGAAATACTAGGTGTTCATATGGTAGGTGCTAGAGTAGCCGACTTAATTATGGAGGCTGCAGTAGCTATGGAGTATAGAGCCTCTGCTGAAGATTTGGCAAGAATTTGTCATGGTCATCCAACCTACTCTGAAGCAGTAAAAGAAGCAGCAAAAGCTGCTTGGGACGGAAAAGCTTTAAATGCATAATTAAAAATACTATTATTTAATTTGACCTGACACGTTTCTAGAATCTGTCAGGTCTTTTTGTTTAAAAAATGCAAAGAACTATCAAAACATTATCTATTGAAAATAACCCTAATTGCAAGGAAAACTTGTTAATTTGGGCGCAACAATTTGATACTGCTATATGGCTAGATTCTAATAATTACAAACAACAATATACAAGTTTTCAAGCAGCACTTGCCGTAGATGAATTTACAGCAATAAAAACTGACTTTACAAATGCATTCGATAAATTAAAAGAATACCAAAGCGTTACAAAAGACTATATTTTTGGATATCTTTCTTATGATCTAAAAAATGATGTAGAACAACTATCTTCCTCTAATTTTGACGGGTTAAGATTTGCTGATTTGTATTTTTTTCAGCCTCAAAAACTTATTTTTATTAAAAATAAAACTATTGAATTTCATTACCTCCCTCTTGTAGATGATGAAATTGAAAAAGATTTTAATGCTATCATACACAATGTAAACTCAAGTAAAAGCAACAATTTAGCGTTAGAAAATAGCTTAGACATTAAAGCGAGAATCTCTAAAAAAGAATATCTACAAAAAATAAATAAAATGCTTGATCATATCAAAAGAGGGGATATTTATGAAGCCAACTTTTGTCAAGAATTTTATGTAGAAAACACAGAAATAGATCCATTAACTATTTATAATAATCTAAACGCTATTTCTGAACCCCCTTTTGCTGTTTTCTTAAAAATAGAGCACCAATACCTTCTATCTGCTTCGCCAGAAAGGTATTTAAGAAAACAAGGAGGTAAAATTATTTCTCAACCTATTAAAGGAACTGCAAAGCGATTGCCTAATACAAATGAAGATCTAAAAAGTGCTTTACGATTAGAAAGAGATATTAAAGAGCAATCAGAAAATGTGATGATCGTAGATTTGGTTAGAAATGACTTGTCTAAATCTGCAAAAAAAGGAAGTGTTCGTGTAGAAGAGCTTTGTAAAATTTATTCATTTAAACAGGTGCATCAAATGATTTCTACTGTAGTTTCAGACATTAAAGAAGAAACACACGCAATAACTGTTTTAAAAGATACTTTTCCAATGGGAAGTATGACTGGGGCACCAAAAGTTTCTGCAATGAATATTATTGAAAGTTTAGAGGAAACAAAACGCGGTTTATACTCTGGAGCCGTTGGGTATTTTACACCTAATGGAGATTTTGATTTTAATGTAGTTATACGAAGTATTCTTTATAATCAAAAGCAACACTATACTTCCTATTCTGTTGGTAGTGCAATTACTTCGAAGTCAATACCAGAAAATGAATATCAAGAATGTTTATTAAAAGCAGCAGCCATGCGATATGTCTTATCAAACGCTAAGTAATTATGATCGAAGAAAAAGATGCAAAGTTCAGAAAAATAGCAGATACCATTAAAGAAAACCTTAATGAAATTAATATGTTTGGTGGTTTTTTAAAATTATATCCTGATGAGTGGAAACAACTAAAAATTAATTTTAGTAAATTTAATAGAAGTAAACAATTTGGGAAAACAATACCATTACCTAAACCTGAACAAAGTCTTAAAAAAGAGATTAGAATCTGGCTAAAAAAACAAAGAAATGACAAGAACAGCGTTTAACTTTACCCTTCACAACACTAATTTTTATGGACAATACTGGCAAGGTAAAGAGACAAAAGCAGTTATTGTATTAGTTCATGGTTTAGGAGAACACTCTGGACGTTATCAACATGTAGCAAAAGAATTGACAAATCATAACTTTTCAGTTGTTGCTTTTGATCATTTTGGTCACGGAAAAACAAGTGGTAAAAGGGGGCATAATCCAAACTTTGAAGCTGTTTTAAGTAGTGTTGAGAAAGGAATCGATATTGCAAACCGCATCTTTCCTGAAAAACCGATTTTTCTTTACGGCCATTCTATGGGAGGGAATGCAATTATTAATTATGTATTAAGAAAAAAACATAAACTAAAAGGGGCAATAGCAACAAGCCCGTTTCTAAAATTAGGGTTTCAACCTCCAGTGATAAAATTAGCTTTTGGTAAATTAATGCAGCACATTATTCCATCGATAACATTAAAAAATAAACTAGAGGTAAGTGCTATTTCTAGAGATCATCAAGAGATTAAAAAATATCTAGAAGACCCTTTAATTCATTCTAAGGTTAGTCCAAATTACTCGATTAAATTTATGAAAACAGGAAAGTGGGCTATAGAAAATGCAACACAATTAAATATTCCAATGTTATTGCTTCATGGAACAGAGGATGGTGTTATTGATTATAAGGGCACAGAAGCTTTTGCGAAAAAAAGTAAAAATGCTAAACTTAAATTGTATAAAGGAGGGTATCATGAATTGCATAATGACCTTTGTAAAAAGGAAATGTTACAAGATGTTTTAGACTGGTTACATCATCAACTTTAAAAGTTGTATTTTTAAAAGTAGAATGCAAAAAAAATTTAAAGAACATATCAATACTCATTTTCCTTTTTTAAAGGATAAAAATTTATTGGTTGCTGTTTCAGGTGGCTTGGATTCTATTGTTTTGGCTCATTTATTAAACTCAATTAAAATTGCAACAATTTCTCTTGCACATTGCAATTTTAAGCTTAGAGGTAAAGACAGTGATTTGGATGAAGAATTTGTAAAAACCTTTGCAGAAAAAAATAGAAATTTAATTTTTACAACATCTTTTGAAACATCTAAAGAAGCGGTAAAACAAAAAACCTCTACTCAAATTGTAGCAAGAACCTTACGATACCAATGGTTTCAAAAATTATTAACAAGCAATAATTTAGATTATATTTTAACAGCCCACCATGCAGATGATAATTTAGAGACGTTTCTAATCAACTTAACAAGAGGGTCAGGCTTAGAGGGATTTACTGGTATACCAGCAATTAATGGCAATATTATAAGAACACTTTTACCTTTTAGTAGAACAGAGATTTTGAATTTTGCAGAGACGCATAAGATTAATTGGAGAGAAGATACTAGTAATGCATCTACCAAATATGTACGAAATAAAATTAGGCACAAAATAATTCCTGTTCTAAAAGAAATTAATCCTAGCGTATTAACAACCTTTGCAAATTCTATAAATCATTTAAAAGAAGTTGAAGAAATTGTACATGATAAAATAGCTGATATTGCTAAAGCATCTGTTTCTAAAGAAAATGAAAATTTAAAAATAGACATCCAAAAAATTAAAGAATTGGCGAATTCAAAAGCCTATTTATATCAATTGCTAAAAGAGTATCATTTTACACAATGGCATGATGTTTATGATTTACTAAATGCACAATCAGGTAAACAGGTGTTCTCTAAAACTCATCGTTTATTAAAAGACAGAAAGTATTTATTACTTTCTAAAATAGAAAATAAACCAACTACAGAAACCATTGCAATAAAAGCAAAACAAACAGTTATTACACAGCCCTTAAATTTAAGTTTTCAGGAAGTTAAAGAAATAAGAGCACACGATAAACAAACGATTTACGTTGATAAAGATTTGTTAAAATACCCTCTTTTTTTAAGAAAAAAACAAATTGGAGACTATATTTATCCCCTAGGGTTACAAGGAAAAAAGAAGCTAAGCAAGTATTTTAAGGATAAAAAGTTTTCGCTTATTGATAAAGAAAATACATGGTTGCTTTGCAATGCAGATAATGCTATTATATGGGCCATTGGTCATCGACAAGATCGAAGATTCATGGTAAAAACATCAACGAAGAGTTATTTAAAAATCACCAAATTATAATGAAGAAATTCATCACCCTTTTTATCTTTTTAACAGTCTTTTTTACAAAGGCACAAACAGAGAGTAACCCCATAAAAATTGAAACCTCTGTTAATAAAATCTCAGAAACAGCATATGATATAATTTTTAATATCAAGCTTTATGAAGGATGGTATTTGTACTCTCAATACAATCCTGAAAATGCCTCTTTACCTTTAGAAATTTCTATTCCAGAAGATGCAACAGGTTACAAATTAATAGGAAATCCTAAAGAAGAAGAAACTTTTAAAAAATATTCTGATGTTTGGGAAGTAGAGGAAGTTGTTTTTAAAGATAAAGCAAAAATTACCCAACGAATTCATTTAACGAACAAAGATATAACCCAAATTAAAATTAACTTTTTTGGGCAAGTTTGTGAAACGGCATGCATAAATATTGATGAGAATTTCATCATTTCTTTATCTGGAGCAACAATTACAGAAAACAATATAGTAGATAAAAAAAGCAAATTACTTACTCAAAAATTAAAATTAGATTTAAAAAATAACGAACTTTTAAAAAGTGATGCAGAAGTTCGTTCAACCTCTTCAAATGGATTGTCTAGTATTTTTTTACTAGGTTTTGTTGGAGGATTGTTGGCTTTATTAACACCATGTGTTTTCCCTATGATTCCACTAACAGTGTCCTTTTTTACAAAACAAACCCATAACAAAAGAAAAGGAATTTTTAGAGCTGTTCTTTATGGATTCTTTATCGTAATTATCTATGTTTTATTAAGTTTACCATTTCATTTCTTAGACAATTTAGACCCAGAAATTTTAAATACCATTTCTACCAATGTTTGGTTAAATGTCTTCTTTTTTAGTGTCTTAGTGTTTTTTGCATTTTCTTTTTTTGGTTTTTACGAAATAACATTACCAAGTTCTTGGGGTAATAAAATGGATTCTGCATCATCTGTTGGTGGCGTTTTAGGAATCTTTTTTATGGCATTAACCCTAGCCATTGTATCTTTTTCATGTACAGGACCAATATTGGGTTCTTTATTAGCAAGTTCATTAACTGCAGATGGTGGTGCTACGCAATTAACTGCTGGTATGACAGGATTTGGTTTAGCATTAGCGTTGCCTTTTGCGCTATTTGCTTTGTTTCCTAATTGGTTAAATGCACTACCAAAATCTGGCGGATGGATGAATACAACAAAGGTTGTACTTGGATTCTTAGAGTTAGCCTTAGCCTTTAAGTTTTTATCAAACGCCGATTTAGTTGCCCATTGGGATTTATTAAAACGTGAGGTTTTTATAGCTATATGGATTCTTATTTCTATAGGACTAGCCTTGTATTTGTTCGCTAAAATTAAATTTCCACATGATACTCCAATAAAAAAGCTTTCTTTCTCTAGAATCTCTTTTGGGGTTTTAGTGATTGCATTTAGCATCTATTTAATACCAGGAGTTTTGAAAAATCAAACTTGGAATTTAAGTTTGGTTAGTGGTTTTCCTCCTCCTCAATTTTATAGTATTTACGAACAAGAAACAGATTGCCCTTTAGGATTAGATTGCTATACAAATTTTGATGAAGGTTTGGCAAAAGCAAAAGCTGTAAACAAACCAATTTTATTAGATTTTACAGGTTGGGCTTGTGTAAATTGCAGAAAAATGGAAGAAAATGTGTGGAGCGAATTAGATATTTTTGAAATGCTTAAAAACGACTATATTTTAATTTCTTTGTACGTAGATGACAATAAAAAAGAGTTACCAAAGAATCAACAGTTTGATTTTTTAAAAGAAAATGGTAAATTGAAAAAAATTAAAACTGTTGGCGATAAATGGTCTACATTTCAATCGATAAATTTTAAAAATGCATCTCAACCTTATTATGTATTATTAAGTCCAGAGTTAGAAGTTTTAAACACTACTCAACAATATACAGATAAAGAAACGTATTATGCATGGTTAAAAAAAGGGGTAACTAATTTTAAAAAATAAATAATTATGATTTATAATTCAACTGAGAATTCTTTTTTAGAAAAAATTAGTTTAAGTATTCTTTGTACATTTTTAGTTATTGTTGTTGGTTTCTCACAACAAAATGTAAAAACACCTAAAAGTATCTATACGTATTCATCAATCCCTCTAAAAAACAGTTTTTACGCTTTAAACAAAAAGCTTAATTTAAGAGACTTTACCTTTGTATATGTAGATTTATTGGCCCTAGATGTCAACCAGTTTTTAAGGTTAAAAAACAACTTTGGTAAAACACCCTCCTCGCTAATTTATGATGATTTTAAAGCGTATAGAGATGAATATTTATTAAAAGGGTTTCGATTAGAGAATGATCCAACATATTGGAACTTGCAATGCCCTAGTCCACTTTCTGTACAACCCAAAGTTTCCAAAAATTAAAAATAGAACACTTTTTTATCAGTTTTTACATATTTCATATTTATTGAAACTTATTTATGTATTATTCTTAGTAAATATAGGTATTATTCACAAATAGCTAATATCTTTATTTTAAGTTTTTAGTAATTTTACAATGTAAATTACAGCCTATGTCTACCTTAACAAAACTTACTAAATTTAATGACAATGTATTGTCTAAGTATCAAATCTATAATAGTATTTTTATTACGTTACCTTTTGATAATATTAACAATACAGGCGTATTATTACCTCTTTTTCATAAAGTCTGTGAAAAAGGATTTAAGAACGGAAAAAATCCTACAGAGATTGTAGAAAAATTCTTTAAAAAGTACCAAGATACGCCCTCTGAAGAAGATAAGAAAAATTTATTATTTCAATTCATACAATACATAGAACGTCAAGTTGTATTATTTGATGCTATTGAAGATGCTGCTTTCCCTGTGGTAAATAATATGGACGGTTTTGGAACCCTTAGAAACTCTAAAGAATCTGCAACATTAAGTGGTAAAGATGAAGCTTTAAAAAAATATTTGGAAGATTTTAAAGTTCGTGTAGTTTTAACAGCACATCCAACTCAATTTTACCCAGGTTCTGTTTTAGGTATCATTACAGATTTAGATAAAGCCATTCAGAATGATGACTTATTATTGATAAAAAAACTACTAGCCCAATTAGGTAAAACTCCATTTTATAAAAAATCGAAGCCTACTCCTTATGATGAAGCTGTAAGCCTAATTTGGTATTTAGAGAATGTTTTTTACCATTCTGTGAGTAAAATTCATAACTATATTCAGCAACATGTGTATGATGGAAAACCTATAGAAAATGAAATTATTGATTTAGGGTTTTGGCCTGGTGGAGACAGAGATGGTAATCCGTTTGTTACTACTCAAATCACATTAGATGTTGCAGAAAGATTGCGTCAATCTATTTTAAGAAATTATTATAGAGATGTAAGACGATTAAAAAGGCGCTTTACCTTTCATGGTGTTCAAGAAATATTATCTAGAGTAGAAAAGCGCTTATACAAACATGTTGTAAGAAGTTATACAAAAGTAAATTTCTCTAAAGAAATACTATTAGAGGAGCTAGAGAATGCTAGAGAAATTGTCATTAAGAATCATGGTTCTTTATTTATAGATGAACTTAATGATGTAATTAATAAAGTAAGAATATTTGGCTTTCACTTTGCAACTTTAGACATAAGACAAGATAGTAGAGTGCATCACAATGCGTTTACTCAAATTGTAGACGATTTGTTGGCAAATGGAGATACTACGTTCCCAAAAAATTATCAAAAATTATCCGCTGAAGAACAAGTAGACGTTTTAGCTCTAGTAAAAGGCAATATAGATCCTTCTATGTTATCAGATGAAATGTCTATAAAAACGATAGAATCTATTTATGCATTAAAAACCATACAACAAAGAAATGGTGAAAGTGGTGCAAATAGATACATTATTAGTAACAACCAAACTGCATTAAACGTAATGCAAACCTTTGCTATGCTTAACTTATGTGGTTTTGAGAATGAATTACCAGTAGATGTAATTCCGCTTTTTGAAACTGTAGAAGATTTAGAAAACGCAAGTGATGTAATGAGAACGCTTTACTCCAATAAAGCTTACAGATATCACTTAGCTAAAAGAAAAGACAAACAAACTATTATGTTAGGCTTCTCTGATGGAACTAAAGATGGTGGTTATTTAATGGCAAACTGGGGTATTTTTAAAGCAAAAGAAGCACTTACCAAAGTATCTAGAGAGTTTGATATAGAGGTTATTTTCTTTGATGGTAGAGGTGGACCACCAGCAAGAGGTGGAGGAAAAACACATCAATTCTATGCATCTTTAGGCCCTACTATAGAAGATAAAGAAATACAATTAACTATTCAAGGTCAAACCATTAGCTCTAACTTTGGCACCTTAGATTCTTCACAATTTAATTTAGAACAATTAATAAGTTCTGGTATTAAAAATGAGGTTTTTACGAAAGACCAAATTAACGATACCAATAGAGAAATTATAAATGACTTGGCTACTACAAGTTATAAAACGTATGTAGATTTCAAAAATCACCCACAATTTTTATCGTATTTAGAAAAAATGAGTACGTTAAAATATTATGCAAAAACAAATATTGGTAGTAGACCAAGTAAAAGATCTAACTCAGATACTTTAGACTTTTCTGCTTTAAGGGCCATACCTTTTGTAGGTAGTTGGAGCCAATTAAAACAAAATGTACCTGGATTTTTTGGTGTAGGAACTGCACTTAAAAAATACGAAGATGCAGGAAGTTTTGATGAAATTGTAGCCTTTTATAATGCTTCAGACTTCTTTAAAACTTTACTAGAAAATAGTATGATGAGTTTAACCAAATCTTTCTTTGGTTTAACAGCATATATGGCTGATGATCCTGTTTATGGTGAATTCTGGAAATTAATTTATGAGGAGTATAAAACAACAAAAAGATTGTTGCTAAAACTTACAGGCCATAAAGAATTAATGGAGAATTACCCTGAAGGTAAAGCTTCTATAGCAATGAGAGAGAGCATTGTTTTACCTCTATTAACGATACAGCAATTTGCGTTAAAGAAAATTCAAGATTTACAACAATCTGAAGGTAATGAAGCAGAGATTGAAGTCTATGAAAAAATGGTAATGCGTTCTCTATTTGGTAATATTAACGCGAGTAGAAACTCTGCTTAAATTCAGAATTATATAGATAATAATGCAATCAAGTTTTTGATTGCATTTTTTTTATGCTATAATTTTCTTTACATTTAAAGAAAAAAGAATGCTAGTTAAAGTTTTTGGCTCTGCCGTTTTTGGTATAGAGGCTACTACAATTACTGTAGAAGTGAATATAGATAAAGGGATAGGGTATCATTTAGTAGGTTTACCAGATAAAGCTGTAAGTGAAAGCTCCTATAGGATTTCTGCAGCTTTAGATAACAATAGCTTTAAACTTCCTGGTAAAAAAATTATCATAAATATGGCACCTGCAGATATTAGAAAGGAAGGTGCTGCTTATGATTTAACGCTAGCAATGGGTATTTTAGCAGCTTCAAATCAAATTAAATCGCCCAATATTGACAATTACATTATGATGGGTGAATTGTCTCTAGATGGAAGTTTACAACCCATAAAAGGGGTGTTGCCAATGGCAATAAAGGCAAGAGAAGAAGGGTTCAAATATTTTATACTCCCAAAAGAAAACGCTAAAGAAGCAGCTATTGTTAATGATTTAGAAGTTTTAGGAGTAGACAATATTTTAGAAGTTATTAATCATTTTAATGATACTAAAACTATTGAGCCTACAATTGTAGATACAAGAGCAGAGTTTTATAAAAATATCGATTTCCCAGAGTTTGATTTTTCTGATGTTAAAGGACAAGAATCTATAAAAAGATGTATGGAAATAGCAGCTGCAGGAGGCCATAATATTATCCTTATAGGACCTCCAGGATCTGGTAAAACTATGTTGGCTAAAAGGCTACCTAGTATTTTACCCCCTATGACATTGCATGAAGCGTTAGAAACTACCAAAATTCATTCTGTAGTTGGTAAAACAAAAGAGAATGGTTTAATGGTTCAACGTCCTTTTAGAAGTCCACATCACACCATTTCTGATGTTGCTCTAGTTGGTGGTGGGCAATACCCGAAGCCAGGAGAAATATCACTCTCTCATAATGGGGTGCTGTTTTTAGATGAATTACCAGAATTTAAACGTACTGTTTTAGAAGTAATGCGTCAACCATTAGAAGATCGAGAAGTAACCATATCTAGGGCAAGGTTCACAGTAACCTACCCTAGTAGTTTTATGTTAGTAGCAAGTATGAACCCTAGTCCCTCTGGGTTTTTTAATGATCCAAACTCCCTAATGACTTCATCTCCTCAAGAAATGAAGCGTTATCTTAGTAAAATATCTGGCCCTCTATTGGATCGAATTGATATTCATATCGAAGTTACGCCTGTCCCTTTCGAAAAATTATCTGAAGAAAGAAAAGGAGAATCATCAATTGACATTAGAAAAAGAGTAACTGCAGCAAGGGAATTACAATCTGAACGATTTAAAGATTTAGAAAATTTACATTATAATGCTCAAATGAATGTAAAACAAATTCGAGCGTTTTGTAAATTATCAGAAGAAAGTTTACTGCTAATTAAAACAGCTATGGAAAAATTAAACCTTTCTGCAAGAGCTTATGACCGAATTTTAAAAGTAGCTAGAACAATTTCAGATTTGGCCAACTCTAAGAATATTACTCCCGATCATATTGCTGAAGCTATACAGTATAGAAGCTTGGATAGAGAGGGTTGGCTGGGGTAAAAAAATCTCATTATAAAAATCTGATAGATTTCTAACACTTATTATGAATCGTTTACTAGATGATCTCTTATAATAATTAATGATATTATTTAGTATGATTTAAATGGGCTTTTTGTAACTCAGATTTACTTGTTTTAAGGTTATTTGTAAAACATATTTTATAAAAAAACTGGCTTCATTTTCATGAAGCCAGTTAATTACATTTAAAAAATTTAACAATAAAAACTAGTAACCAGCATTTTGTGTTATTACACCACCAGTTGCTAATATTTCAGAAATTGGAATTGGGAATAAGTAATAGTTACTATTTACTGTTGTTCCCATTTCTGCATTTACAGAATTAGTTCTTACTAAATCATCCCATCTATGCCCTTCAAAAGCTAACTCTAATCTTCTTTCATTTAAAATAGCTGTTTTAACTGCTGCTTGTGAAGTAGCAGTGGTGTTTGCTAAACCAGCTCTGTTTCTAATTTTATTTAATTGTGTTATAGCACCTGAAGTATTTCCAGTCTCATTTAGCGCTTCTGCATATAATAAAATTACATCTGCTAATCTAATTTCAATCCAATCATGTTCTCCACCATTTCCACCATCTTTAGGAAATTTAATTGCTGTTGTACCTGCAGCACTTAAAGTAACAGCTCTTCTTAAGTCTGCAGCACCAGTTGCATCACTTGCATCAAAAGCAGCTACTAAATCTGAATCAACAGGAAAATCTGACTTTGAATCATCTCCTACAAACCAGTTCCAAAAATCAGAACCAAAACCATATTCATCTACAATAGAGCTAGAGATTTGAGTAGCAAAAATAATTTCTGAATTTCCTTCATTATCAAATCCAAAAACATCACTGAAGTTTGCTTGTAAACTAATACCAGCAGCTGCAGCTCCATTTACAACAGCTCCTAAATTAGAGGCCGCACTCGCATAATCACCCATTGCAGCATATACTTTACCTAATAGCGCTTGAGCAGCGTATTTAGACGCTCTTCCATTAGAGATAGTTGCAGATAATGAAGAAATTGCATCATTTAGATCTGGAATAACCACATTATTGTAAACGTCCATTGCTGGAACTCTAGCTAAAATTGATGTATCTGTTAAACTTGGAGATGCTTCTAAGTTAACTGTTACTGCACCAAAAGATTTAACTAATTTGTAATAAGACAATGCTCTTAAAAACTTAGCTTCTGCTATCTCTGTAGCATCTACAGAATTCTCAATTACATTGTTAGCACTTAAAATAGACTTATACATTGCTGTATATAGTGGCCCAAAGAATTGATCTTCCATGGTTGTTAAATTTGCTGTAAAAACATCAAACTCTGTATATGGAGCTTCGTCCATAACTGCATTGTCTGATCTAAATTCTCCCATCACAGCTAGAGGCGTTACACTTCCTAGCTGATAATAATAAGCAGCATTTAATACTCCTTCAAAATCTGTTAACGAGTCTGCACTTGCTAAATTAGCTGGAGACTGATCTAAATCTGAATCACAAGCTGTTGCTATAAAAAGCGCAGCTAATAATATATATATTTTTTTCATTTTAATAATTTTTAAAATTTAACATTTAAACCTATCGTAAAACTTCTTACTACTGGGCTAGCACCAACCTGAGCACCATAAACTGTAGGGTCTGTTCCTTTTACACCCTCTGGATTGTAAGAAGTATAATTATCTGCCATGATGTATAATAAATTTGTTGCTGCTCCATAAAGTCTAACAGAACTTAAACCAGCTTTACTAGCAATAGAATCGTCTAAAGAGTACCCAATAGTTAAGTTTCTTAACGCTATGTAAGAAGCATCTTGAATCATTGCATCAGTTTGATTTCTGTTTCTTTCATAATATTCACCATTATGATCTGCTTTACCATCACCATTAGCATCTAAACGAGCATAATCTAATCTACCTCCCCATTGAGAACCATAATAAAGTGGATCTATGTTATATACTTCAGCTCCATGAGATCCTTGTAACTGGAATGACATATCAAACTTCTTATATCTAAAGTTATGTGTCATACCCCAATAAAAGTCTGGTGTATTTTGACCAATTTTTACTAAATCACCACCATCTTCCACAGTTCTAGTTCTATCGATAACACCGTCTCCGTTTTGATCTACTACATACGATTCACCAGTTTGGTTGTTTGGATGTCTACTTCCATCTGCTAAGTATTCCATTTCAACTTCTCCGATAGTTTCTAGTCCCCACATTTCTCCAATACCACCACCTACATAGTTTCTAAAAACGGCACCTCTACCACTTTGTCCAAATATTTGTTGTGGCAATTCGTCTAAACCTCCTAGGTCTGTAATTTCGGTATTTACTGTTGATAGGTTAGCACTAGTACTCCAAGAAAAATCCGCATCACTTATTAGACTTCCTGAAAATTCAAATTCAAAACCAGAACTTCTTACATCACCAACATTTAAAATTGAAGTTGGATTTCCTAACACTTCTGATTGTGCTTGATTAATTAAAATGTCTTCGATATCAGACGTATAATAATCTAAACCAACTGTAAATCTATTATTTAAAAATCCTAAGTCTACACCAAAGTTTGTTTCTGTATTTGTTTGCCATGTTAAATCTGGGTTTGCAGAGTTAGATGGTATTAAATATCCTGTTCCAAATATAGTATTTGAAGGATCTAACAAACTTAGAGAATCGTAAGACCCTAAGAAAGAAGTTGTCCCTAAAGATCCTGTACTAAATCTTAATTTTAATCTGCTTAAAGTTTCACTATCTTGTAAGAAAGATTCCTTATGTAAATTCCAACCTACAGATACTGCAGGGAACGTTTCATATCTATTATTAGCTCCAAAACGAGAATCACCATCTCTTCTTAAAGAAGCAGTTAATAAGAAACGATCATCGTAAGAATAGTTTACTCTACCAAAAACACTTTCTCTTGATCTTGTTTCATCTCTTTCTGTTACTGTAATATTTGCTGGATCGAATAAGTTATAGTTTAAAACAGCTTCATCTGGAACGTTTGCACCATCTAAACGTGTACCAACAAATCTAGTATTTTGGAATTCTAAACCAACTACTGCAGAGATATCATGCTTTCCTATTGTTTTCGCAAAATTTAAAGTAGATTCACTTAAAACTGTAGTAACTTTAAGATCTGCTTGATCCATAAAAGTTTGAGAATCTCTTGCTCTAGAATCGTATCCTAACAATCTGTGTGCATAAGTTTGCGTATCTCTCATATCACCACCTAGAACAGTTTTGATATTTAAATCTTCAGATATATTATACTGTAAATACGTATTTACATTTCCAAAAAATGTTTTTTCCCAACTTTCTACATTGTCTAACTTCGCAGCAGGACCAGCATCTCCAGAACCACCAATACCATTGTTAGCTCTACCATAATGCCAATCTTGAGCTGCCATTCCTGGCTCTAAATTATAAATACTATTTGCTTCGTAACCAGAGCCTCTATAACCATTGTCAAAAGCAGATAATCCTAAAGCTTGTGCTTGTTGATCTAGTTGTTGTACAAAAGCAATAGATTCTTCTGTATGATAAACAGAATGAACACCATAAGATCTTAACAAGTCTCTCATGTCATGTCCTAAAATATCTCTTCTTGAAGAAAATCCATTAAAACTTATTCCTGCTTTTAATTTATCTCCAAGATTTGCATCTACATTTAAACGAGCATTCAATCTTTCAAATCCTTGGGTTAAAACTACACCTTCTGCATTCTGATAACCAACCGATGCAAAGTATTTAGTATTTTCATTTCCTCCACTCATACTAAAGTCATGATTGGTAGTTGAACCTGATTGAAACAACCAATCTTCTGGACTAATTGCTCCAGGTGAATTTTCATAAGCACTTAATCTATACTCTAAAAAAGCTGGATCTACTAAGTTTACTGTACTTGTCCAATTACCTGCTGCAATTTGAGCTCTTGAATGTGCAGCCCATTCTGGACCAGACATTAAAATATTTTCTCTATACTTATTAGATGTACTTACATAAGTATTATAATTAAAGGTTGTTTCACCAGAAGTTCCTTTTTTAGTTGTTACTAAGACAACTCCATTTGCACCCCTAGATCCATAAATTGCTGCTGAAGCTGCATCTTTTAAAATCTCTAAACTTTGTATATCGTTTGGATTTACAGTCTCTAAACCTCCAGAAATAGGATATCCATCTACTACGATTAAAGGGTTTGAAGCTCCTGAAATAGATGATGCAGCTCTAATTTGAATTTTTGGCGCAGCTCCTGGAGAACCATCTTGATTCTGAATTAAAACCCCCGCCAATTTTCCTGCTAAAGCGTCATCTACACGAACTGCTTGAACAGCTGCAACTTCACCACCACCAATCTTAGCGACAGCACCGGTAATTTGAGACCTTTTTCTACTACCATAACCAACTACCACAACCTCATCTAAAGAACTTGCATCTTCAGCTAAAGTTACATTTAATGTTTTTTGGTTAGAAATAGTTATGTTTTTAGTTACATAACCTAAATAAGAAAATGATAATACATCACCTTCTTTAACTTTGATAGAATAATTACCATCAAAATCAGTTTCTGTTCCTACTGCGCTTCCTTGAACAACAATAGAAACACCTGGTAAAATCTCATTATCTACTTGAGTTGTTACTTTACCTTTAAGAGTGTAAGCTTCTTGTGCATAATTGCAAAAGCTTACCAACATTACTAACAGTAATGTTAAATTAAGTTTTAGTTTCATAATAGTGTTAATATTTAATTTATAATTCATCACTTGTGTGACCTTGTTAATACTTATTTATAATTAAATTGTAAAAAAAGGGTAGATGATTACTACCCCTCTAATCACAATTAATTCAAATTCAATACCCAATAGAATATTATATTTTTACCCGAAAATTGGTTTTCCAAATTGGTAAACCACATTGGTTTTCCAAATATATGAATTTTTTTATATAATGCAACTTTAATGTTAATTTTTTATTAAAGTAATTAACTTAAAGAAACTTTTGATTAGCAATATTTCATTCACTATAATTATACTTTTTCATAAAAAACACTAAATAAATCATAAATCCATAAATTACTTATTTTATTTTTTTTGAAAATTTAAAAAATTAATACAAAAAAAAAGCACTCTTAAATTAAGAGCGCTTTTAATAATTTAATTTTAATAAATTATATACCTAAAGCTTGACCACCACCAACTTGAATAGTTTCTGCAGTAATGAAAGCTGCATCTTTACTTGCTAAAAACGCAACTACGCCAGCAACATCTTCTGGCTGACCTAACCTGCCTAACATAATGTTGTTTGCCCAAGATTTAAATACCTCTGGTTTTGTAGATTTTATTTGTTTGTGAAAATCTGTATCAATTGTTCCAGGAGATACCGCATTTACTCTAATTTGATATTCTGCTAAATCTTTTGCTAAAGCTCTTGTAATTGCATGAACTGCAGCTTTAGATGTCCCATAAATACCTGCACCTGGACCACCTGCATTCCAACCAGCATTGGACGTGTAATTTATAATAGATGGATTATTACTTTTCTTTAAAAAAGGAATTGCTGCTCTAGAAGCAAAAAAAGTAGAATCTAAATTCAATGCCATTACAAATCTATAAAAATCTGTAGTCATTTCTTCAAAACGAGATCTACCTCCTAATCCACCAGCATTATTGACTAAAACATCAATCTTACCGTATTTCTCACCTATTTGTGTGATATTTGATGTTACTGCATCTTCGTCAGTTACATCAAATCCATAATACTCAGCTTCAATACCATCAGCTTTAAGTTCTTTTAATCTTTCTACACCTGCTTCGTCATCTATGCCGTTTAAAATAACTGTATACCCTTCTTTTCCTAATCTTTTTGCAACTGCAAAACCTATACCTCCTGTGGCTCCAGTTACTATTGCTAATCCTTCTTGTACTTTACTCATTTTTTATTATTTAATTCTTTTTTATTATTGTATTGTAACTTTTTCTATTGGTTCTATTTTTCTTATGAATACAAAAATTGATAATACTCCTAATACTACTGAAACACATATCGCGATAAATGCTGGCGCATAAGAGTTTGTTGTTATTTGACCTACAAACCAATTCATTATCATTGGAGACACTGCTGCAACTGTACCTGCTAATCCTGCTAAGGTTCCTACTGATGTTCCTTTAAGTAGATCACTTGAAATTGTTTGTATATTACCAATAGCGAATTGAAAACCAAACAAAGCAACACCAGAAAAGTAAATGAAATACATAAAATCATCTTCTTTTACTAAGGTGATTATACAAATAAATGCAATTAATATAAGCAACCCTCCAGTAGTTATTGAAATTTTTCGTGATATATCTACAGATAACCTATTCATCAATTTACCTGTAAACACCCCGCCTAAAATACTACCAGCAGCAGCCATTAAATAAGAAATCCACATTGTATTTGCAATTTGCTCAATGCTTAAATTAAATTTATCATTTAAATAAATAGGCATCCATCCTGCAAAGAACCACCAAATTGGTTCTATAAAAAAGCGACAAAGTAATAAACCCCAGGGCTGTTTAAAACTAAGAATTTTTAGTACTGATAAACTTTTTCCTTTTTTATCTGCAGTGCTTTTCTTATCAATTTTGTCTGAAATAATTAAATCTCTTTCCTCTTGTGTAACCCAAGGGTGTTTTTCTGGTGTAGATTTATTTAAAAACAACCACGGTATTACCCATAACATACCCACAACACCTAAAATTATATAGGTAGTTTCCCAACCAAAACTAGAATATAAAAACACAATAACAAAAGGTGCAATTACATTACCTATAGAAGCTCCTGCATTAAATATACCTTGTGCTGTTGCGCGCTCCTTAATAGGAAACCACTCTCCATTACTTTTTACAGCTCCAGGCCAATTACCTGCTTCTCCAACACCAAGTAAACCTCTAAAAATAGATAAGGAAATGATACCACGTGCAAAAGCATGAAAAGCCGATGCTAAAGACCAAATAATTATAGACACTGTAAATCCTAGTCTAGTTCCTATTTTGTCATACAATTTTCCAGAAGCAAATTTACCAATAGCATAGCATGCCATAAAAACATTAAGCATAATAGCATAATCTGCTTTATCCATGCCTAAATCTTTACCCATCTCTGGCCAAAGCAGTGCAAAAGCAGTTCTATCTATGTAATTTATTATTGTTGCTATGAATATTAGTGTTATTATCCACCAACGCAATCCTTTTATCTTCATTTTAAGTTATTTAACTACTGTAAGAATACTGATAAAACAAATTAATTAAATTGGTTTACCAAACTGGTTTACCAAATGTACATATTTTTTATTAATTTACAACTCATTTCTTTAAAATGTTGCTAAAATTAGCATTATTCCCTATTATTTAAAAAAAGGGATTATTGCTTTTTATTCTTTTTTATCTCCAAAATAAGATGGGCCATCTCCTGTTAGAAAGTCTTCTCTAACTGGGCTAAATGTGTCTATCAATTGCCCCTCTTCTAAACAGATTGCACTGTGTAATAAATTTGGCTCTATATAAACACCATCGCCTGCCTCTACAATTTGCTTAACACCATCAATTTCAAATTCGAACTTACCTGACACACAATAGGTTGCTTGAGTATGAAAGTGTTGATGAGGAGCACCTAAAGCTCCTTTTTCAAACTTTACACTAACCATCATTATTTGATTGTCATAGCCTAAAAATTTTCTTGATACACCTCCACCAAGTTCTTCCCATTCTAATTTATTGGCTATGATATACTTGTCACTAAATCTTTTCATTTTATTATTGTTTAATTATTTATAATAGTAAACGCCTTTCCAGTTTACGGTTTTATCTTTTAGTTTAAAATTATGTTCTGTATTTGGGTTGCTATCTTTATTGGCTAAAATTAAAAGTTTCTCCTCTTCCTTTTTAAATAACAATTTTATGGCTGTGTAATCTTCATCACTAGAAATTACTTCTATTTTTGAAAAACTACTATATGCATTTGCAGCCACTTCTTTTACTGGATTGTACGTTCCATGAGATTCTATAATAGAAGCAAATGTTGTGTTTTGTGTATTATTTCTTCTAATGATAACAGAAGGATCTTTTCTTAAGTTAAATTTAGGATCATTAGCACCCACTCTTGCAAAAATGATTTCATCGCTTTTACTTGTGGCAGAAGTTAAGGTGTAAAACCTTCTATTATTTAACCAAGTAAATTGAATACTTTCTGCATTTGCAATTCCACTACCTTCATTCCAAATATGATTGTAACCATACTTATCTCCTAACGTGGTTAACGATTTTGGCACAGAATAATCAAAGCTTGTGGCTATAATTTGTCCAAAATAATGAAATGGTAAATCGTACTGATTTTTTGAATTTGATTGCAGATTAAAAACATCAACTATAAAAGGTTTCCCTAATGCATCATCTTTAATCATAATTAAAGTTCTATGCATTTCTGTACCTGGATATGCATTACTTTCTTTTGCGCTTGCAATTTGAAAGTTAACATCAGAGGCGTCAAAAACAAATTGCTCTGGATGATTTTTACTCCCGGTTTCAAAATCATATTTGTAATGAGAAACACCATTTTGAACAACTGTATTATGTGCAATTGTGTGTTTGGCATACGTTTTATTTTCTTTTAAATAACCGCCACCATTTTTCTGCTCAACATTTACAAAGCGCGATAAACCATAGTCTTGTAAAACCTCATCTCCATTTTCATACAAAGAGAAAGATAATTTATCATAATGACCATGACTTAAACCTTGGGCAGCATATTTATAAACCAAAGCCATTGTATCATCTTGACTGTTATAACGTAAAATACCTATACCTCCTTCATCTCCTTTAGAACCATCTGATAACATCATAGATTGTTTTACAAAAGGTGCTTCTTTACCCGCTTTTAAATCTTGTGCCACCTTTAAACCTGTAGCATCTAATTGTACAGTACCTTGCTTTTTAGCCACAGACAATAATCTTGTGTCTTGATTACCATAATAGTACGCAATGTCTACTGCAGATACTAAAGATGATGTGTAATAAGACATTCCTTTTTGCCCATCATTTAAGGGGAAAAATTCGCCATCTGCATCTGTAAGATTTAATAAAGCATCTACTGCTTTTATTAAAACACCTTCTTTATAATCGAATATTTTTAAATCTGGTTTTTTGTTTTGTAGTGCTTCTGCAAAAATTAAAAAAGGATACATCGCATATCTTTGATAATAGGGACCTTCTGTGTAAAATCCGTCAGGTGAAAATGGCGAATCTACATTGGCTAAAAAGCCTGCTTTACCTTCTTTATCATAAATAAAGCCTCCATCATTATCTTTTTCGTTCAAGTCTACATTTCCTTTTTCTAAACCATATAAAGATCTATTGATAAGCTCCTCGTCATCCATTACTAAACCAATCATACCAACTGCTACATTACCCCAAGTTGAATGGTTATGCACTCTGTTGAAATACTTTGGATTTTTAACAGATAGAAAATCTGCATAAGGTCTAAACAGGTTTTTGTTTAAATACGCTGTTTGATCTTTTGGTAACCAATCATAAATACAATCATAAGCTTGACTTGTATATACCAACCAATTAGAATCATTTAAACATTGCCAGAAAAATTTACCTGTTGCATAACTTCTAGGTTCTGGATGTGTATCAAAAGTTGGAAAAATTTTTGCGTACTCTAGGAGCATATCTCTAACAAATACAGCATATTTTTTATCTCCTAGAAGTTGAAATAATACACCAGCTTTTTGCATGTGAGCATAGTTTAATTTATGTTGTGTATGTGTGTACCCACCAGCCATATCTTTAGGCATTGGTACAGCTATTCCTTTTTCTATTGCTTCATCAACTTCTTCTTTTGCCAAAGCAAGAGTTTCATCAAAAATAGGAATAGCACCTAATTGTGTCTTGATTTCTGAAACCGCTGATTTTGTTAATATTAGATTTGGATGATTCCCTTCTGAATCTTCTACTAGTACTTTGTTATCATTAGAACACGAATATATAAGTATTGAAAGTAGTAAAAGTCTTGCAATTTTTTGCATTTTAAAATTTTATTATTATTACATTAAAGAACCTTCACATTTTTTAATATTGAAGCGCTATTACTTATTGGTTCACCAAATTGGTTTACCAAACTGGTTTTCAAAAATACAAATAAAATTTCACTTTAATTTAGTTTAAAAAACTGATTAATACTAAATTAAAACAATATACTCTCTACATATTATAAACACCTCCATTAATGTCTAAAGTAGCCCCTGTAATAAAACCATCAAATTCTGAAGCTAAATACAATACAGCTCTTGCAACATCATCTGGATTTCCTGCTCTTTCAATAGGAATTCCTGATATAGTTTTTGTTGCAGATTCCTTAGTAGTATGAGTATCATGAAATAGTGTGCCTAAGATTAATCCTGGTGCAACAGCATTTACTCTAATCCCTTTTGATCCAAATTCAGTAGCCAAAGCTCTTGTAAATGTTAAAATAGCACCTTTACTAGTTGCATACGCTAATGAACCTGGATGCCCACCTTTTCTTCCTGCTAAAGAAGCCAAATTTACAATACTACTATTTTCATTTTTAGACAAATAGGGCTCTGCTGCTCTTGTAACCAACATCATAGATGTTAGATTAATATCCATCACCTTATGCCAAAAATCGGTTTGCATATCTTCTAATAAATTTCTTGCTACCAATGAGCCAGCATTGTTTATTAAAATATCTAACCCACCCAGAGCAGTAATGGTTTCTTTTACGGCATTATTTGCATCCGCATCTTTTGTTAAATCACCTTTAATAGCAACAGCTTTTACCTTTTTGCTTTTTGCTAATTGCACCAATTCATTGGCTGTATCTGCACTAGAGAAATAGTGGATGGCAACATTAGCTCCTTGCGCTATAAAATGTTTTGTAATTGCTTCTCCAATACCTTGTGCACCTGCTGTAATCAATACATTTTTGCCTTTTAATTTTGTATTCATGTGTTGTTTAAGTTTATTTTACTTTATCATTTTTAGAAAAATAGCCTTCATTAGAAACTACCTTATCACTTATTTTTAAACTACCAGATTTAAACCAAACCTCTACATAATTTCCAGTTTCATATTGTTTTTTTACATCACCATTAAAAGTTTCTGCTCCTGAACACCAATTTCTATTTACTTCTGGCGATTTCCCATTGGTTTGATTATAAGCACCTAGTTTAAAAAAACATCCTTCTCCTTCATATGAATTTTTACGCTCTACACCATCTTGACCTATAGGAAAAAATAGTTCTTGCGTTTGTTGTGGAATGTCTGCTTTTGTAGCGTATTCTGATTCAATTAAGTTTTTTGTAAAAGTTTTGGTTTCATGCCCTTTACTTTTAAAAGTTAAAGACATTATTCCGTTTTTCACTTCTACTTCATAGGTGAATTCTTCTCCGAGTGCAATTCCGTCTTTTGGTTCATTTGGAACTTCATTTGCTGATGGGCCCACCACTGAAAAATCATAACCCCAAACTGCTGTAGAAAAATCCCATCTACCAGAATTATCATCACCTTTTGTGTTAATTTCATAATGCCAAAAAACAGAGCCTTTTTTATGGCCTGGATAAATTTTATAGAAAATTTTTAAAGGTTCATTTTCATGTTTATCTGCACTATGAATTTGACCTACAACCACAGAATGTGTTGCTGCAACTGTTTCATCTCCAGTAGCAGAAACATTCATTACCTTTAAAGTGGCTGTCATTTTTTCGTTCGCCGTTTTTGGATACCATTTTTTTAATTGTGCTAATTCTGTTCTAGTATTGTTGGATGTTCCATGCGTATTACCACCATTTGGTGCTTTAAAAACTACCCAATTATTTTCGCCATCATTCTCTGTGTAGAAATAATCTTTGTTTTCAAAATTTATTGGTACTCCAACATTTGTACCATCGCCTAAAATAAGTTTCCAATGGTCAAAAAACGGAATTACATCACTTGCATAAACTGTATCTTTTTTTTTTGTTTCCTCTTTTTTTTCATCTGATTTTTTGCAACCCACAGCTACAGAAAAAGTGACTAAAAATATTGCAATCAGTTTTAAGGAAGGTTTTTTGTATACATTCATAATTTGAGTTTTATCATTAAAAATAATCGAGTAAGGCTAGAATTCCATTGTAAGAAATTACTAACGAAAAGAATAAAGCTGCAAACATACTAATGTAAACACCAATATTGGTTTTGTAGGTTCTCATCACTTTTTTATTACTTAACAAAATGATGATTCCTAAAATTACCAAAGGCAGAACAAACACATTAAATACTTGAGATAATATTTGAACTTCTATAGGATTTGCACCAAAACCTGGCCCAATTAAAGCTACCAAACATGCAATAGCTGTAACGATTCTAAATTGTTTTGAACTGGTATCTAAAATACCAGATTGATAATCTGCAATTAGTAAAGGTGCAATTAACAAGCAAGGAAAAATAGAAGATAAACCTGCACTTAGTGCTCCAAAAAAGAAAATAGTTACAGCCCATTTACCTGCAACAGGCTCTAAAGTATTTGCCATATCTAAAACGTGCGTAACTTCTTTGCCTTCATAAAATAAAGCACCTGCAGCAACTGCCATTATTGTACCACTAATTATAAAAATTAAAACGGCTGCAGTAATAGAATCTTTCTTTTGTTGATTTAGGTTCTTAATCGTCCAGCCTTTACCTTTGACAAATAAAGGTCTAGATAAAAAAGTGGCTGCAGCCATTGTTGTACCAACAAACGCAGCTACTAACATTTTACCTCCTGGCACATCAGGAATTGTTGGTACAAAACCCTTAATAACGTCTGCTGTTAAAGGTTGTACCATAAATAAAGATAAGATGAATGATAAGCCCATTAAGCTTACAAAAATCACTAATATTTTTTCGAAGAAAGTATATTTACCAACAAGCATTAGCAAATAGAAAATAACAATGACAACAATAGCAGTTGCTAAAACTGTTTCGTATTTATAAGGAACAATATCTGGAAAATTAAGTGATATAATTTCAAAAATAATATTGGCTGAAATTCCTAAAATACCCATTAGTGAATTCCATTGCCCAAAGGTAATTCCTATAATTATTGCAATGGCTAAAGGTTTACCAAATTTTAAATGTTTTTTAAACCCATAAAGTGCTGTTTCTCCTGTAATTAAAGCAAAATTACCATAGGCAAACATTAAAACTCCAGAAAACAAACAACTTAAAAACAATACCCATAATAGTTGCATGTTAAATTTACTGCCAGCAACAATCATAGAAGTTACACTACCTGTACCTATAGTATAACCAATAGCAAAAATACCAGGACCAAAACCCAAGACTATTGCAATAATTCTTTTTAGTAGTGATTTTTTTTTGTTAGCTGTAGACATTGGTTTTGTTATTTAAAATTTATAAAACCCAGTTTGTGTGATGAAACTTCCCTGAAGCATCATCTATTCTTTGGTAAGTATGTGCACCAAAGTAATCTCTTTGTGCTTGTATAATATTTGCTGATGAGTTTTGTGTAGTTATCCCATTAAAAAACTGAAGAGCCTCACTTAAGGCAGGAGTTGGAACATCACTTAAAACACAATCTGAAACCACTCTTTTTATAGCTGGTTTACACCCAATAATATTGTTGGCGATAGTAGCACTCGTTAAAACATAATTTGTTTCTTTAAAAACAGCAACTAAATCTTCCATAAGAGATGATCTAATAATGCAGCCATTTGTCCAAATTCTTGCTATTTCACTTAAATTAAGATTCCAATTTAATTTTTCTGATGCCTCATGTATCAATTTAAAACCTTGATAATGATTTATAGTTCTTGCAAATTGATAGGCGTTAAGCAAATCTTTATCGTCTACATTTAATCTAGAAACCGATTTTTTAGTGAATTGATTGTAAAGTTGAACTCTCTCATCTTTATAAAATGAAATATATCTAGCAAATAAAGCTGATGCAATTAAAGTATTTGGCACACCCAATTCTGCTGATGCAATTGTAGCCCAATTACCTGTACCTTTGTTACCTGCCTTGTCTAATATTTTTTCTACCAACCAAGAATCGCCTTCTTTTTTTCTAAAAATATTGGATGTAATTTCTAACAAATAACTATCATCAGTACTTTTAAAACTGTCTAAAATATTTGCAATTTCTTCTGGATGTTTACCCTTATGTTTTAAAATTGTAGCAACTTCTGCCAATAATTGCATTTCTACATATTCAATTCCATTATGTACCATTTTTATAAACTGTCCACTTCCTTCTGGACCAACATAAGTACAACAAGGTAAATTGTTTTTGTCTTTAGCAGCTATCGTTTCTAAATAATTAGCTACATTATTATAAGCTTCCTTACTTCCACTTGGCATTATTGAAGGTCCTTTTAATGCGCCTTCTTCACCACCTGAAACTCCAGTGCCTATAAACTCAATTCCTTTAGTTTGTAAATAGGTAAAACGCTCTTTTGTTTTTTTGTAGTTGGAGTTTCCTCCATCAATTATAATATCATTTTCTGATAAAAAAGGCAGCAAACTAGCTATAACAATATCTATAGTTTTACCAGCATTTACCATTAACATAATTTTTTTTGGTGATGCTAAAGAAGCTACAAATGCTTCAATATCATCGAAAGCCTCTGCTGTTTCAAGTTCAGGATGTGCTTCTTTAAAATGCTTGGCAACATCTACTTCTACATCTGGTACATGCCTATTAAATAAAGAAATTTTAAACCCTTTTTGAGCTAAATTTCTACTTAGGCTTTTGCCCATAACTCCTAAACCAAAAAGTCCAAAATCAGACTTACTCATGATGTTGATTTTTTATAATGTCTATAATTTTTTGGGGTGATAAATCCACTGAAACCTCAATTGCATTGGCATCTTTTTCTAAAATATCAAACTGAGATTGCAACAAAGCAATTGGCATAAAATGACCTGCTCTTCTTTGCACTCTCTTTTGAATTAAATCAAAAGAACCTACCAAATGAATCCAAGCTGTTTTACTTTTTAGGTTTGTATTTAAGATATCTCTATACTTTTGTTTTAAGGCAGAACATACGATAACACAGCTATTTTTTGTTGATTGCTCAACAGCCAAATCATTAAGTGTTTGTAACCAACTTTGTCTATCATCATCAGTTAAAGGTATTCCTTCAGACATTTTTTGAATGTTCTGAACTGAATGAAAATCATCACCATCAAAAAAAGGAATTTTTAATTCTTTTGAAAGCAGTTTACCTATGGTGCTTTTTCCTGAACCAGAAACACCCATAATATAGTATATCTTATTCACTTTACTTGTTTAAAGGCTTGGTGCTTGGGCCTACAGTTGCTTCTCTAAACCAAACTTCTGCATAGCTGCCATTTGCATATTGTTTTTCAATATCCCCACCATAAACTTCAGATTTGGTGCTTTTGGCATTTGCTTGGTTGTATGCACCTTGCTTAAAGTAATTAATTTCACCTGCATACGCTATTTCACGCTCAACTCCACCCCCTTTTTCTCTATTTGCATAGACTCTTTTTACCTGATCAGGAATAGCTGCTCTAGTTGAAAATTCTGATTCAATTAAACTTTTTGTAAAAGTTACTGTTTCATGCTTTTCGCTTTTAAAGGTTAAATACATAATGCCCTCATAAACATTTACCTCGTAACTAAATTCCTCACCCAACTTAATACCATCTTCAGGTTCAGCAGGAAAGTCTGTAGGAGTTTTACCAATTACAGCAAAATCATGACCCCAAACAGCAGTTGAGTAGTCAAATCTGCCAATATTATCGCCTTCTGTATTTATTTCGTAATTCCAAAAAACAGAACCTTTTTCATGATTTGGAAACTTTTTGTAGTAAATTTTTAAAGGCTCGTTTTCATGACCTTCATCACTATGAATTTGACCTACAACTACAGAAAATGATGAGGCTGCATTTGCATGACCAGTTGTCGAAACATGCTGTACCTTTAATGTTCCTGTTAATTTACCTCCTTCTTCTGGAATCCAATGTTTTTTCTCTCCTAACTCTGTTCTTGTATTGCTTGATGTTCTAGAAGTGACCCCTGAATTTGGAGTTTTGTATACGACCCAATCTGCAACAGCATCTGTTTTTACATAAAAGAAATTGTCTTTTTGAAATTTGACCAAACGATCTGAACGAGTGCCATCCCCTAAAAGAATTTTCCATTTATCCATAAACAGAATTACATCACTTGGGTATTTAATAGTAGCTGTCTTAACCAAATCTTGCGCTTCTTCTTTTGCTAAATTTTGCTTACAAGCTGTAAATACAATAACACTAAGTGAGAGTATGATTAATCTTTTCATGTTTTTAAGTTGATTAATTAATACATTAAAGTTTGTTTCAAATTCTCTTCTGTTTTAATGATTCCAGAGTTAGAAATTGTATTGTTTGAGTGTGAATTGTTTTTTGCCCCCCACAATAAAGCAATCAATTTTACCTTATTATTCTTAAATACATTGTCTTTTAAAGAAACATTAATGATACCTCTTGTGTTTAATAAAATTCTATTTTTTTCTGAAACCCCACAATTGGTAAATGTTGAGTTGGTTACTACTAAATTACCTCCAATTGTAGATTCATCATAACCACCTCTATAATAATCGATTACATTTTGTTTTACAGTATTAAATGTACAACCATCAACCGTTAAATATTCTGTATTATAATCTCCTCTATCATTGGTTTCTTCGGATAATTCTAATCCGTTTTCACAGTTTATGATTGATGTATTTTTAAATGTAATTTCTTCTGCAAATGATTGTTTATAGACTTTTAAAGCATAATTGAAATTACTGATTTTAACATCGTGAACTTCTAAGCCAAAATGGTTAGACATGTTTTCTTTTAATGTAGCAAAAGCTTGTTGTGTATTAGCTCCTTTTAAATTGATGTTTTTAATCAGCAATTTTCCATAAGGCAGTAATTGATATAATGGTGTATTTGCAGCACCATTATATATTATTTGAGCATCTCCTGAAGATTGAACAGTAATTATTTTATCAATAGTTAAAGATGATGAAATTACATATTCCCCTGAGTTTAAATTGATAATATCACCACTTGCAGCAGCTTTTAATTTTTCTTCTAACTCAGATGCATTTGATACTGTATGTGTAGTTACTTCTTTTTCTTTAACTTCATTTGAGAACCATGAAGCTCCATATTTAGATTTGTCTAATAAATTTAATTCGATGTTTTCATTACTTAAAATAGCACCAATTTGATTGTTGTTTTCTCTAGGATTCCCTAATAAATCGTGTGTAATTACCTCAAAATCGAAACCACTATAAGGCTCTACATCATTAAAACCACTTACAGGTACAACTAAATTACTACCAATATCTGTTAACGGTAAGTCTTTAACAATTAGGCCTTTGTCATTTTTAATGGCTACTCCATTATTATCAATTACGTTACTTTTAAAAGTAACACCATCTGCTTTGTCATGCTCTACAATAGGTTTAGCATCACCTTCTGCATTATAAATTACATTATTTACAACCTCTGTTCTTAAAGGTCTTGCAGATCTAATTTCAGATTTTGGCAATACAGCTGCTTGTGCAATATTTGTACCTACACCAAACTGAAAAGGCGAATCTGAATCTACAAAAGTATTATAAGCAACAACTACATCTGTTACTTGATTGTATCTGTTTAATGGAGATTTTGGAATTCCGTTCATAATTGCAATTGGACTTCTAAAGTTTTTTCCTTTAATTTTATAAAAAAGGTTGTTGGTTACCCAATGACCTGTGTTTATGATTCGAATTCCTCCATAATTCTCGTTTTCTCCATCACCAATAAAATAATTACCATCTACAGAAACATAGTTTCCATGTCTTGTAACTACAGAACCTTCACTCTTGTAGAATACATTATTTTTAATAATATTGAAATTGGTTTTACTAGATATAATTTCTACTTCTCCATTACATTCTTCAAATAAATTATTTGCTATGGTTGTATTACTAGGAGACATGGATGTAAAACTGCTTCCTAATTGAATAGTTTCTCCTCTAGCACCACCTTTTCTGGGTCTTGGTCCAAAATGATTATTTACAATTTTATGATAATTTCTAATGCTTTGATTACCCTTTAAATCTACTCTAACCGTTGGCCCTCCATTAGTTTTACCTGCTAAATAACAATTGCTTAATTCATTGTGTTTACCATAAAACTGTACCCAAAGATTGTCTTGATCTCTTTCTAAATTATTAAAATCTAAAATTACACAATTGGTAACCGAACTATGATTTGCAACATCTTTAGGACTTGTTCTAAAAGCGATTACATTCTTCTTAGGCGAGTGTCCATTTCTAAAAAACAAACCACTAACTTGTAAATAATTACCACTTAATTCTAAGCTAGATTCACCTTCTATAAACACTTTTCCTGCAGTTTCTGCACTTAAAGTTATAGGTTCATTTGCTGTACCTTCTCCTACAAATTGTATGTTTACATCTTTATAAGTTCCGTTTTTAAGAATAAAGTTATCTCCCTTTTTAGCACTTCTGAGCATTTCCACCAACTCTGCATCAGAACTTATAAATATGCTTTGTTTTTCATCGTTACAAGAAGTTAAAATTAAAAATAAAATAAAAGTTTTAAATAATCTTTTCATAAATAAGTTTGATTGGTTTACCAATTTGGTTTACCAAATATAGTGTTTATTTTATACTTTGCAATATGAAAGAGAATCAAACGGTTATCAATTAATTACATACAATTAAAAAGTTACACTTTACCAATTGTAAGTAATTCAGACCATTGTGTTGTATATCTTGGGCTTCTATGATCTTTAATTAACGCCCATTCTTTTTCTCGATTTCCTACTGAAGCTAACTTTACTTTATTTTTACCGAACCTCCCATTTAGTTCGTCTATCACGTTTGTTAAAGCCTTGTGCTCACTTTTCTGTTCTTGATAGAAGAGATTCGTCTGAATCTGATTTTCGGGGACTAAGCCAAATAAGTGTACTCCAACTTTTTTATATCGAAATCCTGATTTAAATATTTTTTTTAATCCTTTTATAGCTTCTTGAGTTAGCTTAATGGTACTATTTGTAGGTGTCTGTAGTGTAATAATTATTTTTTTATAATATTGATTATCTGTATTACTAAAACTATTGGTTTGTAAAAAAACTTCTAAATAACTGGCTGCAGACTTTTGCTGACGTAACAAATCTGCTACTTCAGAAACATAATAACTAGTGGCTTCTTCTATTAAACCATATTCTGTAAGTTTATATCCAAATGATTTGGCTGTGCCTATCCCTTTTTTAGTAGCAATTTCTACCTCTAAGTCGTGACAAGGAAAATTATTAAGCTCTCTCCATAAACGTTCTCCAACTACAGTTAGCTCTTTACGAACCCAAGATAAATTGATTTCTGCAAAGTCTAAAGCTGTTTTTGCCCCTGTTTTTTCTATACGAACGGTGTGTTTTTTTCCAATACCCCAAATATCTTTAACCTTATTAATCTTTAAGAGATATCTTCTTTTATCATCAGTATCAACCACATAAACACCATTATTTTTTGTTATTTTTTTTGCAAACTTATTGGCCATTTTAGAGAGCGATTTAGTCTTTGCCACCCCAACTCCTACAGGAATTCCTGTGTTTTTATACACAGCTTCTTTTATTTTACAAGCAACTTCCTCTAATTCTGATAACTCAAAATGAGATAAGTCTACAAAACTTTCATCTATACTATACTCTTCTACGATGGGCGAAAATTCTCTTAAAGTGTCCATTACTCGCTGAGACATATCTGCATATAACGTGTAATTAGAAGAAAAACAAGTAACGTTATTCGCTTTTAAAACTTCTTTTATTTTAAAAACTGGTTGAAACATTGGTATATGGGTTAGTGCTTTTGCTTCTTTATTGGCTGCAATAATACAACCATCATTATTACTTAAAACTACTACAGGTTTTCCTTGTAATTCTGGTCTAAATACTTGTTCACAAGACGCATAAAAACTATTGCAATCTACTAAAGCAATCATAGAGTAGATTTTATAATGTAAGTAATAACTCCCCAAAGTTGTAACTCTTGAACCATGTTTTCTTGTATTCTTTCGATTTGAAAAGCCCCTTCTTTAATAACTACTGCAAGCTGATTAGGATTAGGAGTAATTGATTTATCAATAATAAGAACATCATTTTCTAATATATTAAAATCGCTAAAACTATTATCAATAACTCTTACGTAAAATGTTGCTGAAGGATTATTAATGAGCTCTGAATTTAAATCTATTCTTGGTTCTGTATAATGTGTTGCAGGGCTAGAGAAACCCGTCTGTTTTGGACGTGCAACTCTATAACTTTTTTTTGATTTTTCTACTAAGTTTGCTTTACCTGATTTCACTCTTTAAAATTACTCTAAAATCAAATATCGAACTGTTAATTTTAAGAAAATTAATTAACAAATTTAAAAAGTAGAGTTCATTGAAATTAAAAAAAGAATGGAATTATAAACTTATAATACAAAATTAACAAGGCTACTGCAATTAAGTTCAACACTATTCCTGCGCGTACCATTTGATTTACTTTTACATAACCGCTTGCAAAAACAATAGCATTTGGTGGTGTTGCCATAGGCAACATAAACGCACAACTACTTGCCATAGTTACAGGAATTAAGAGATTTAAAATTGGGATATTTAACCCAATTGCAATTCCTGCAACAACAGGTCCTAAAACTGCAACTAAAGCTACGTTGCTCATCAATTCTGTCATAAATAACATTAGTACAATTAATAAAGAAACAGTAAGTAAAACAGGCAAATTTCCCTGAGCAATACTTTCTGTAACCAAACCTACCAAACCAGAAGAAGCCATTCCTTTAGCAAGTGCCAAACCCCCACCAAACAGTATCAAAATCCCCCAAGCTAATTTACTAGTATCGCTCCATTCTAATACAAACGTTCCTTTTTTAACATGTAAAGGAATAGCAAATAAAGCAACTGCACCTAGTAAACTTATAATGGTATCAGATAATTTTAATCCTGGAAAAACACCGTTTATTAAGGTCCTAGTAATCCACAAAAAAACAGTAATCGCAAAAATAGTGAGCACTCTTTTTTCTTCGAATGAAATTTTACCCAATTTTTCCAATTCTTGATCAATTAAATTTGTGGACGATGTAAATACAATGCCTTTGCAAGGAAACATCCATTTTACCAAAACGAAATACACAAATGTTATCATTAAAATTGAAAAAGGAAGACCAAAACTCATCCAGGTTAAAAATGATATTTGAATATTATATTGATTTTCTAATAATCCGATTAAAACGGAATTTGGTGGTGTTCCAATAACTGTGGCAATTCCTCCTGCATTTGCAGCAAAAGCTACACCTAACATGATACTTAAGGCAAAATTTTTATCTCCTTTTGTAAAACCATCTTTATCATCCATTAATAGTTTAATTACTGAAATTGCAATTGGTAACATCACAACTGTAGATGCTGTATTGCTAATCCACATACTCATAAAAGCAGTCGCTAACATAAAACCCAAGACTACTTTTTCTGGAGTTGTGCCTGTCAATTTCACAATAGTTAAAGCAATTCTTCTATGTAAATTCACTTTTTCTAAAGCTAATGCTAGTATAAAACCTCCAAAGAATAAAAAGATAATAGGACTTCCGTAATTAGCGCCAACATCTTCAATTGGCATCACTCTGAGCAATGGAAATAAAATTAAAGGTAACAATGCTGTTACTGCAATGTTTACAGTTTCTGTAATCCACCAAATTACCATCCAAACAGCAACTGCAATAACTGCATCCCCTTTTTCAGAAACTAAACTGATTGGCAAAAACTGAATGATAGAAAAAAGCGTAGGACCTAATAATAATCCTATTTTTTTTGAAATTTGCACGAAATATTTTACTTATAAATACGCAAAATACTAAAAAATAAATAGCTAATTAAGCTTTAATAATTTATTAATTTTACATCTTAGCATGGAAAAATAATTTCGGTTATTATTAAAAAACCCTTTGCAAGTGATTGCAAAGGGTTTTTTAATTTTGTCTTGCAAGAGACTAATTAATACCTATAATGCTCTGGCTTATATGGCCCTTCTACAGTAACACCAATATATTCTGCTTGGTCTTTATGCAATTCTGTAAGTTCTACACCTATTTTTTCTAAATGCAATTTGGCAACTTTTTCATCTAAATGTTTTGGTAACATATACACTTCATTTTTGTAAGCATCTGCATTATTCCAAAGTTCTATTTGTGCCAAAGTTTGGTTGGTAAATGAGTTAGACATTACAAAACTTGGGTGTCCTGTTGCACAACCTAAGTTTACTAAACGTCCTTCTGCTAACAAAATAATATCTTTACCATTAATAGTATACTTGTCAACCTGTGGCTTAATTTCTACTTTCTCGCTATTGTTGTTTAAATAAGGAACATCAATTTCATTATCAAAGTGTCCAATATTACAAACTATAACTTTATCTTTCATTGCTTCAAAGTGCTCACCTCTAACAATTCCTTTATTTCCTGTTGTTGTAATTACGATATCTGCATTGGCAACAACAGTTTCTAGTCTTTTAACTTCAAAACCATCCATAGCCGCTTGCAATGCACAAATTGGGTCTATTTCTGTAACCGTAACAATAGAACCTGCACCTTTAAATGACGCTGCTGTACCTTTCCCAACATCTCCATAACCACAAACTACTACTCTTTTTCCTGCTAACATAATATCTGTTGCTCTACGAATTGCATCTACTGCAGATTCTTTACAACCGTACTTATTATCAAACTTAGATTTGGTTACAGAATCATTAATATTAATAGCTGGCATTGGCAACGTTCCGTTTTTAACTCTCTCGTAAAGTCTATGAACCCCTGTAGTGGTCTCCTCTGATAAACCATTAATACCTGCAGCTAATTCTGGATATCTATCTAAAACCATATTGGTTAAATCTCCACCATCATCTAAAATCATATTTAATGGTTTTTTGTCTTCCCCAAAAAATAAAGTTTGTTCTATACACCAGTCAAATTCTTCTTCGTTCATTCCCTTCCAAGCATAAACAGCAGTTCCTGTTGCAGCAATTGCAGCAGCAGCCTGATCTTGTGTAGAAAAAATATTACAAGAGCTCCAGGTAACTTCTGCACCTAAAGCCTGTAAAGTTTCAATTAAAACAGCCGTCTGAATTGTCATATGCAAACAACCTGCAATTCTTGCTCCTTTTAAAGGCTGAGAATCTCCATACTCTTCTCTTAAACTAATTAAACCTGGCATTTCTGCCTCTGCTAATTCAATTTCTTTTCTACCCCAGTCCGCTAAAGAAATATCTTTAACTTTAAATGGTACATACGCTGTATTTTTGCTCATATTATGTATATTTATTGTCTGATTTAAACGTCTGCAAAGATACAACATCATTTTTGAATACCTATGCCTCTTTACAAAACTATAACAGTTTCAAAAAACACTAAAGTCTTCATTTGGAAGATTGAAGAAAGTATAGAAACACTAAAATCCAATATTTTATTAACCTCAAAAAATGAGGCTAGGCTAAATTCAATGAAATCTGAATTACATCAAAAAGGGTTTCTAAGCATACGACATTTACTAAAGGAAGTAAAATTAACAGATTCAGATTTAATATATGATGAATATGGTAAACCTCATTTAACTAAAGGCCAATTTATCTCGATAACACATTCTTTTCATTTTACAGCCATTATTTATTCTACCGAAAAGGCAGTAGGAATTGATATTGAAAAACAACGTGACAAAATTCTAAAAATAGCACATAAATTTACCCCTATTGAAGAATATAAAACCATTGCAAATCAAGATGCTTTAATTCGAAAATTAACCGTTGTTTGGGGAGCAAAAGAGAGTCTATATAAAATTTATGGAAAGAAAAAATTATTGTTTTTAAACCATATTTTTGTGACTGACTTTTTTCTAGAAAAAGGAACAACATCTGCAGAAATTAACTATGATGCTAAATCATCTACTTATAAAGTCTCTTTTTTAGAATTTGAGGGGTTTACCTGCGTTTTTGCTTTGTAAAAAAAATTAAAACTTAGAACAATAAGATATAATGTCTGAAATTATTGACTTCTTTTTTAAACAATACAACAACTACTCTATACTTGATATTTCTTTAGAAATAACCGCTGTAGTGTTTGGTTTTTTATCAGTTTGGTTTTCTAAACAGAATAAAATTTGGGTTTTCCCAACGGGTATGATTAGCACCTTAATTTTTGTATACTTATTGTTAAAATGGGAACTTCTGGGTGATATGATGATTAATGCCTATTATTTTATAATGAGTATTTATGGTTGGTATATCTGGACAAATAAAATAGGTGAAACCCAAGTTACATCTATTTCAACAACAACTAAAAAAGAAAAAATAACCTCAATATTTATTTTCTTTGGAACATTACTCTTTGTTTATTTAGTATATCTAAAGTTTAACAAATGGACATCTTGGGTAGCCTATATAGATACAATTACTACCGCAATATTTTTTGTTGGTATGTGGTTAATGGCCAAACGAAAAATAGAAAATTGGATCTTTTGGATTATTGGAGATATTATTTCTATACCTTTATACCTTTATAAAGGATTTACCTTTACTAGCTTTCAATATTTAGGATTTACATTTATTGCCATATTTGGCTATTTCGCATGGAAAAAAAGCTTTTACAACAACCAATTAACATTGTAAAAATTGTGTTATTTGGCCCAGAATCTACGGGTAAAACCACACTCTCTAAACAATTAGCAAGACATTATAACACCGTTTGGACTCCTGAATATGCTCGTGAATATTTACAAAAAAAATGGAATAATCATCGTAAAACTTGTGAAGCTAAAGATTTAATCCCTATTGCAATAGGGCAAATGAAACTAGAGAATAAACTGGCTAAAAAAGCAGATAGAATTTTAATTTGTGATACCGATTTATTAGAAACTAAAGTATATTCTGAAGAATTTTATGGATTTGTAGATCAAGATTTAAATGAGGCTGCTAAAATAAATAATTATGATTTGTATTTATTAACCTATATAGATACTCCTTGGGAGGAAGACGATTTAAGAGATAGGCCCAAACAACGCTTAAAAATGTTTACTGCATTTGAAGAAGCATTGCAAAAAAACAACAAACCCTATCTTTTATTAAAAGGGAATAAGGAAGACCGATTTAAAAAAGCAGTAGAAACCATAAATACAATCATTAATAGCAAAGAAAATTTGTACTCTTTTTCTAATATAACTCAACAGTAAAATGAATACAAATACACTAATTAAAGAACTACAATTTAAAGCAATAAGAAGTTCTGGTGCTGGTGGGCAACATGTAAACAAAACGTGCTCTAAAATAGAGCTGACTTTTGACTTAGAAAACTCATTAGCGCTATCTACAAACGAGAAAGAATTATTAAAAGAAAAATTAGCCTCTAAATTAACGAAGAAAAATCAGTTGATTTTATTCTGTGAAGAAACACGCTCTCAGCATAAGAATAAAGAATTGGCAATAAAGCGATTTTTACGGTTGCTAAAAACCAACTTAATTAAGCCTAAAAAAAGAAGACCTACTAAACCGAGTAGAGCCTCTATTTTAAAAAATACCAACAAAAATAAACGAAACTCTCTAAAGAAAATATTACGTAAAAAACCAGATTTTTAGAAACTTGTAAAGACTTTCATTAAAATCCTAAGTGTTTTATTGATTGTGATTTTATAGCTTAGAAAATAAAAAAGTAATCCTAAAATAAATTAGGCAAACAAAAAACATGATTAATTATTTTGGTTCTTTTATTTCTTAATTAAAAATTCTAACTTAAATTTGCAATGTTCTCATAAAGGGGTGCTGTTATCAACAACAACAAAAAAAGTGAATTTTAGTTTTTAATTGTTTATTGAAAATCGGCTGAGATCATACCCATTGAACCTAGAACAGGTAATGCTGTTTAGGAAGCGAACGTTAAGAAAAGATCTTATAGACCTACTTAGCGAATGCAATAGCAAAGTTATACTTTGCGTTTTTAATTATTCAATATAAACCACAAGAATAATTACCTCTTTTTATTCGTTTTAAATTTTTTTAAAATGAAAAAAACTATCATTTTTTTATTCTTGTTTACAAGTATACTTGTAAACGCACAATCCTACGAACTTTCTGGAAAAGTAGTAGACCAAAACAATGAGCCTTTAGCTAATGCAACTGTTTATGCAAAAAATTTACAGAGAGGTACCACTACAAAAACAGATGGTACTTACCTATTAAATTTACCAAAAGGCGAGCACCCTATTCAAATAACATATTTAGGTTACAAAAGCTATTCGCAAGATGTTGTTATTGTAAATGAAAGTGTTACTGCAAATTTTACTTTACAATATGAAAATACAATATTAGATGAAGTATTAGTAAACGCAGTAAGGGTAAATACAGATGTCCCTGTAACATTTTCTAACCTATCTAAAAAAGAAATTGCCAAACGTAATTTAGGACAAGACATTCCTATATTATTGAATTACTTACCTTCTGTCATTTCATCTTCAGATGCTGGTGCAGGTATTGGATATACCTACATGAATGTTCGTGGTTCTAATGGAGAACGTATTAACGTAACTGTAAATGGTATCCCTTATAATGATGCAGAAAGTCATGGAACTTTTTGGGTGAATTTAGGAGATTTTGCTTCTTCTACAGAAAACTTGCAATTGCAAAGAGGTGTGGGTACATCAACAAACGGATCAGGTGCATTTGGCGCTAGTTTAAACATTTTAACAGATGCTGTTTCTGAAGAAGCATATGGAGAAATTTCTAATTCTTTTGGCTCCTTTAATACCCGAAAACACACTGTAAAGTTTAGTACTGGTAAAATAAACGATCATATAGAGATTGCTGGACGTTTGTCTGACATTTATTCTGATGGTTATGTAGATAGGGCTTTTACAGACCTAAAATCATACTATCTACAAGGAAGTTATTCTGATGAAAATACACTTGTAAAAGCCATAACTTTTGGTGGTAAAGAAAAAACGTACCAATCTTGGTTTGGTTTGGACGCCACACAATTAGCCGAAGACAGAAGACAAAATCCATATACCTATGAAAACGAAGTAGACGATTATGGACAAAACCATTATCAATTGCACTGGAACCAGCAGTTAAATACACAATGGAGTACTACTTTAGGATTAAATTACACCAAGGGTTCAGGATTTTTCGAGCAATATAAACCCGAAGAATCTGCAGCAAATTTTAATAATTTAATTGCAGAAGGTAGTGATGTAATTGTAAGACGTTGGTTAGATAATGATTTTTATGTTGCAAACTTTAATACCAATTACAAAACTGAAAAAGTAAATTTAATTACGGGAATCTCTTATTCAAATTATACAGGAGATCATTTTGGAGAAGTAATTTGGGGGTCTAATTTAGCTCCAAACACAGATATTAGAGATCGCTACTATTTTTCTAATGCCACAAAAAACGATTTTTCTCTTTTTGCAAAAGCTAATTTTTACATCTCCGAAAAATTATCTGGTTATTTAGATGTACAAGGTCGGTTTGTTTCTTATCAAACTAAAGGGTTAACATCTAATAGAATTCCCATAGATGTAGATGCTAACTTCGATTTCTTTAATCCAAAATTTGGTATAACCTACAACTTAAATACTAACAATAATTTATACGCTTCATTTGCAGTAGCCAACAGAGAACCGAATAGGAATGATTTTGAAAATGGTGTATCTACCCCAGAAACCTTAAATGATTTAGAAGTTGGTTGGCGTTTAAATAATGGCAAGGTTAAATTAAATACAAACGTTTATTATATGGATTATAAAAATCAGTTAGTATTAACTGGTGCATTAGATGATGTAGGAGCTCCTATAAGAGAAACCTCTGGGAGCAGCTATAGATTAGGGTTAGAAATAGATGCAGATATTCGTTTTTCTGATCAGTTTTCTTGGAAACCAAACGCTGCATTCAGCACCAACAAGAATAGAGATTTTTTTATTACTAAAGATGGAAACTCAACTCCTGAATTATTAGGAGATACAGATATTTCATTCTCGCCAAATGTAATAATTGGTAATATGTTTATATATAATCCAGTAGAAAATTTACAATTAAGCCTTTTATCAAAATATGTAGGATCACAGTTTTTAAGCAATTTTAGTAGTGCCATATCTACTATTGATGTTTTAGAGAGCTATTTTACAAGCGATATAAATATTGTGTATACAATAACTCCAAATAAAATATTCGATTCGATTACGTTCACAGCTTTGGTAAATAATATTTTTAATGCGGAGTATGTAGATAGAGGATATTATTACACTTATGATGATGACTTTTCAGTGCCCGGTTCTGTAACCACAGTAGATGGTGCAGGTTATTATCCACAAGCAACTAGAAACTTTTTATTAGGGGTCACATTACGATTTTAAATACGTTCATAAAAGGGAGCTAATTAGCTCCCTTTTTTATTGGCTTTAAGCTAGTTTTTTAAAAATTTAAAAATACCTCTAAATAAAATGATAACAATAGTAGTATAAATTAACGCACTTACTTAGAAATGTTTTTTTCAAAAAATAACGTTTTTGTGTGTTTTTTGTTATTTTTTGGTTAAAAAATCAATAAAAAGGGCCGTTTTTTACAAAAAACGGCTTATTTTTTGTAATTTTGAAATCTATGGAAAAAGCAATTTTTAATTCAAACTCCGTTTCAAAATTTAATAAGGTAAGTCCTTCTTTTTTTTCTTTGTCTTCTAGCTTTCCTGCTAACACTCAAAATATACATTACTTACCATTTTACCCATAAACACAAGAATTTAGTGTTTAAAAACAATTATTATGAAAAATTATTAAAGTTAAACGAATTACAAAACAAGAAAAGTACTACTCATCTGCAATGGGAATTTTAAATTCTAAAGTTACCTATATTAAAAAATATGTATTAGGCTTTCCAACAAAAACACTTTATAAGTATAGAGAACCTTACTATGGTGAGGTCAAAGACTGTGAAGATTGTAATTTATTTATTTAAAAAAGCTTAGCATTTAAATCTAAACGCGTATATGAGACAATTAAAAATAACAAAACAAGTTACCAATAGAGATACTAAATCTTTAGAAAAGTATTTCCAAGAGATTGGTAAAATTGATTTAATTACAGCTGATGAAGAAGTAGAACTTGCTTTAAAAATTAAATTGGGAGATCAAAGGGCGTTAGATAAATTGGTAAAGGCAAACCTAAGGTTTGTTGTTTCTGTAGCAAAGCAATATCAAAATCAAGGATTAAAATTATCGGATTTAATTAACGAAGGTAATTTGGGCCTAGTTAAAGCTGCAAAAAGATTTGACGAAACTAGAGGGTTTAAATTTATATCTTATGGGGTTTGGTGGATTAGACAATCCATTATGCAATCATTAGCAGAGCAATCTAGAATTGTAAGATTACCTTTAAATAAAATTGGCAGTATTAGTAAAATAAATAAAATATATTCTAAGCTTGAACAACAAACAGAGAGAGTGCCGACTTATGTAGAAATTGCTAATGAATTGGATACTTCTGTTAAAAATGTTGAACAGTCTATGAAAAATTCTGGAAGACACCTTTCTATGGATGCCCCTATTAGAGAAGGAGAGGATAGCAACTTATATAATTTTTTACAAGCAGATGAATCTCCAAAACCCGATAAAAATTTAATGAAACAATCATTAGATATTGAAATTGACAGAGCGCTAGAAACACTTACATACAAAGAGGCAAAAGTCATAAAAATGTTTTTTGGCCTTGGTGATCAGCCTGCAGCAAGCTTATCAGAAATTGGCGAAAAGTTTAATTTAACAAGAGAGCGTGTAAGGCAAGTAAAACAAAGAGCAATTAAAAGGCTTCAAAACAAATCAAAAACTGAAGTTTTACGTTATTATTTAGGCTAATAACAACGGATTAGCAATTTCCTTTCCCTATGCTTTAATTTATGAGTTCTTAACGTACTCACTTATTTTCGTTAAAATAAAGAAGTTTTTTTTAAAAATAGTTTTGGTATTTTAGCCATTGAGCAATAGGATTACTTGCTCATTTTTGAGTATTCTTTATACATCTCTAAACTCAATCGTCATGAAAAATATTTTTGTGTTTCTTTTTATTTGCCTCTTTGTAAGGGTAAACCTCTACTCTCAAGAGAATAAATTTGAACTCGATGCCAATGTAAATATGTTAATGACCGGAAAAGGAAAAGGACAAGATGGTGCAATTAACCCTTATTATGGACAAGATTGTTATGCAATCGTAAAAAATATAGGAAACAAAAAATTTAGTATTCGTATTCAAAAAAAAGGAAAAATCATAAAGACATTCACTATCTTAAAAGGCCAACTAAAAAAGATTAAGCTTTTAAAAGATCAAGAGTTGTATTTAGACACTAATGCTAAATATAAAATAAAAGCT
>CALKEB010000023.1 GCA_938084845.1 uncultured Polaribacter sp.
TAGGTGTACAACGTGTTACCAAAGTAACAAAAGGTGGTAGAGCATTTGGTTTCTCTGCAATTGTTGTTGTTGGTGATGGTAATGGAGTTGTTGGACACGGATTAGGAAAATCTAAAGATGTTTCTTCTGCAATAGCAAAAGCTGTTGAAGATGCTAAGAAAAATTTAGTAAGAATACCAATTTTAGAAGGTACTTTACCTCATGAACAAAAAGGAAAATTTGGTGGTGCAAAGGTATTTATCAAACCTGCTTCTCCTGGTACAGGGGTAATTGCAGGGGGTGCAGTACGTGCAGTATTAGAATCTGTTGGTGTACATGATGTATTATCTAAATCTCAAGGTTCTTCTAACCCTCACAATGCAGTAAAAGCAACATTTGATGCTCTATTACAATTACGTAGTGCTTCTGCAATTGCGAAACAAAGGGGAATTTCTTTAGAAAAAGTATTTAACGGATAAATCTAAAAGAGATGGCAAAAATTAAAGTTACACAGGTAAAAAGTCAAATCGGGCGTCTAAAGAATCAAAAAAGAACTTTAGAAGCATTAGGTTTACGTAGATTAAACCAAACTGTTGAACACGAGGCAACTCCGTCAATCGTTGGTATGGTAAATAAAGTTTCACATTTAGTTTCTATAGAGGAATTAAAATAAGATATTTAAAATGAGTAGTTTACACAACTTAACACCAGCAGAAGGATCTGTTAAAAAAGGGAAAAGAATCGCACGTGGTGAAGGTTCTGGTCATGGAGGAACTTCTACAAGAGGTCACAAAGGGGCAAAATCTCGTTCAGGTTATTCTAGGAAAATTGGTTTTGAAGGTGGTCAGATGCCACTTCAAAGACGTGTGCCAAAATTTGGTTTCACAAACATAAACAGAAAAGAATATCAAGGTATCAACCTAGACAAGTTACAGTCTTTAGTTGATGCAGGTAAAATTAAAGATACAGTTGATTTAGATATTTTAGTAGCTAATAGATTAGCAGGTAAAAACGACTTGGTAAAAATATTAGGTAATGGAGAGTTAAAAGCTAAATTAAACATAACTGTACATAAGTTTACAGCAACAGCAAAAGCAGCAATTGAAGCTGCTGGAGGTGAAGCTATTACTTTATAAGATTTTATAGATGATGAATTTTATTAATAGATTAAAAGACATTTTCAGTATCGAAGAATTAAAAAATAAGATTCTTCTAACTATTGGTTTAATTGCTGTGTACCGATTTATGGCTGCTGTACCATTACCTGGTGTTGACCCGTTACAATTAGCAGCGTTAAAAGAAAGTACAGACGGTGGTCTTTTAGGTTTATTGAATGCTTTTACAGGAGGGGCTTTTGCTAGGGCGTCAGTTATGGCACTTGGTATTATGCCTTATATTTCTGCTTCTATTGTAGTTCAGTTAATGGGAATTGCGGTTCCTTATTTACAAAAACTACAAAAAGACGGAGAAAGTGGACGTAAAAAAATAACACAAATTACAAGATGGTTAACAATAGCGATTACTTTGGTACAAGCACCAACATATATTACTGCTATTAAAACTCAATTTGGTTTAGGACCAGAAGCTTTCTTAGTAAGTGGTGCAACCTTTTGGGTTTCATCAATCATTATTTTAACTGCAGGAACAATTTTTGCCATGTGGTTGGGAGAGCGTATCACTGATAAAGGTGTTGGTAATGGAATTTCATTATTAATTACTGTTGGTATTATTGCGAATTTTCCTGCTGCTTTCTTACAAGAATTTGTTTCTAAAACTAATAATGCAGGAGCTGGTGGTGCAATGATGATCTTAATTGAAGTTATTGTTTGGTTTGTAGTTATTTTATTATCTGTTCTTTTAGTTACTGCTGTTAGAAAAATTGCAGTTCAGTACGCTAGAAGAACTGTTGCAGGAAACACACAAAACGTTGCAGGAAGTAGAGATTATATTCCATTAAAACTTAATGCAGCTGGTGTTATGCCAATTATATTTGCACAAGCAATTATGTTTGTACCAATGGCTTTGGCACAAAGGTTTCCATTTATGGCAAGTTTACAAGACATTAACGGTTTTGGTTATAATGTGATATTTGCATTGCTAATTATTATTTTTAGTTTCTTTTATACTGCCATTACGATACCTACCAATAAAATGGCCGAGGATTTAAAGAGAAGTGGTGGTTTTATACCTGGAATTAGACCAGGTAAAGATACTGCAGAGCGTTTAGACGCTGTATTGTCTAGAATTACTTTTCCAGGTTCTTTATTTTTAGCAGCATTATCAATTTTACCTGCAATTGTGGTTCAATTTGGTGTGCAACAAAGCTGGGCAATGTTTTATGGTGGTACATCATTAATCATTATGGTTGGTGTTGCGATAGATACATTACAACAAATAAATTCCTACTTATTAAACCGTCATTATGATGGCTTAATGAAAACAGGAAATAGCAATAGAAAAACGAATAAATAGTATGGCTAAACAATCAGCAATTCAACAAGATGGGACAATTACAGAAGCATTATCAAATGCAATGTTTCGTGTAGAATTAGAAAATGGTCATATTGTTACCGCTCATATTTCTGGTAAAATGCGTATGCATTATATTAAACTTTTACCTGGAGACAAGGTAAAATTAGAAATGAGTCCATACGATTTAACAAAAGCAAGAATTACTTACAGATACTAAAAACAAAATAGATGAAAGTTAGAGCATCAGTAAAAAAGAGAAGTGCCGACTGCAAAATAGTTCGCAGAAAAGGTAGATTATACGTGATTAATAAACAAAATCCTAGATTTAAACAAAGACAAGGATAAAGTAATATAATTTTTAGACGCTAGTTGTTAGTTTTTCTACTAACAAACTATAATTGTTAACCTAGTGTATAAAAATGAACTACTAATAACTAATTAATATGGCAAGAATAGCAGGTATTGATATTCCAAAGAATAAAAGAGGAGTTATTGCTTTAACTTACATCTTTGGTATAGGAAACAGCAGAGCTAAAAAAGTTTTAGCAGAAGCAAAAGTTGACGAAAGTATTAAAGTTCAAGATTGGACTGATGATCAAATCGCAGCAATTAGAGAACAAGTTGGATCTTTCACTATTGAAGGTGAGTTACGTTCAGAAGTTCAAATAAACATCAAACGTTTGATGGATATTGGTTGTCAGCGAGGAATTCGTCATAGATTAGGTCTCCCTTTAAGAGGGCAAAGAACAAAAAACAATTCTCGTACAAGAAAAGGTAAGAGAAAAACAGTAGCTAACAAGAAAAAATAAGTTAGTGATTAACCGTGTTGTTAACTATTAGTGTGCCGTATATTCGTATACACTTTACTAAAAAGTAACAACAGAACATTAAATAAATATGGCAAAAGCAAGTTCTAAAAAACGTAAAGTTATTATTGATGCAATTGGTGAAGCTCACATAAGTGCTTCCTTCAATAATATTATTATTTCTTTAACAAATAAGAAAGGAGATGTTATTTCATGGTCATCTGCTGGAAAAATGGGTTTTAGAGGTTCTAAAAAAAATACACCTTATGCAGCGCAATTAGCTGCGGAAGATTGCGCTAACGTAGCAAAAGAAGCAGGTTTACGTAAAGTAAAAGTATATGTTAAAGGACCAGGTAATGGTAGAGAATCTGCTATTAGATCGCTCCATAATGCAGGTATTGAAGTTTCAGAAATTATTGATGTAACTCCAATTCCTCATAACGGATGTCGTCCACCAAAAAGAAGAAGAGTATAAACACTTTTTATTTAGGCGTTTTTACGAAAGAAATTATAAATTATATTTTAACCGATTAGGATTCAGATTTTCGAAGGATAAGCCTTAATTCATTATCCCTAATCATAACACAAAAGAAATGGCAAGATATACAGGACCAAAAACTAAAATAGCTCGTAAATTTGGCGAAGCTATTTTTGGAGAAGATAAAAACTTCGAAAAAAGAAATTTTCCACCAGGACAGCATGGAAATGCAAGAAGAAGAGGAAAGAAATCTGAATATGCTACTCAATTAATGGAGAAGCAGAAAGCAAAATATACTTACGGTATTTTAGAGCGTCAATTTAGTAATTTATTCAAAAAAGCTTCTGCCTCTCAAGGAATTACAGGTGAAATTTTATTACAACTTTGTGAGTCTCGTTTAGACAATGTAGTCTATAGAATGGGTGTTTCTAACTCAAGAAGTGGTGCACGTCAATTAGTATCACATAGACACATTACTGTTAATGGAGAAATCGTTAATATACCTTCTTATAGTTTAAAAGAAGGAGATGTTGTAGCAGTAAGAGAAAAATCTAAATCTTTAGTAGCGATAGAAGATGCATTAGCTTCAAACAATAATGTATTTGAGTGGTTAACTTGGAATAACGATACAAAATCTGGAACTTTTGTTAAGGTACCAGAAAGATTACAAATACCAGAGAATATAAAAGAGCAATTAATCGTAGAATTATATTCTAAATAATAAATTAATCATATTGGTATTTAGCCAAAGGGTTTCTAAGTATTTCTTCAAACTTAAAACCGCGCAACTAAATAACAATTAAAAAGAAGAACATATGGCAATTTTAAATTTTCAGAAACCAGAAAAAGTAATTATGATTGAATCTACAGATTTTACAGGTAGATTCGAGTTTAGACCCTTAGAACCTGGTTTCGGTTTAACTGTAGGAAACGCACTAAGAAGAGTATTGTTATCTTCATTAGAAGGTTTTGCAATCACGTCTTTGAGAATTGATGGTGTAGAGCACGAATTTTCAACAGTTCCAGGGATCGTAGAAGATGTTACAGAAATTATATTAAATTTAAAACAAGTACGTTTTAAAAAGCAAATAGATGAAACTGATAGAGAAACTGTTTCTGTTTCTGTGTCAGGTCAAGATCAATTTACTGCTGGAGATTTACAGAAATTTATTTCAGGATTTCAAGTTTTAAACCCAGATTTAGTAATTTGTAATATGGATAAATCTGTAAAATTAAATGCAGAGATCACGATTGAAAAAGGTAGAGGATTTGTACCTGCAGAAGAAAACAAAAAAGCTTCTGCTCCAATAGGAACAATTTTTACAGATTCTATTTACACTCCAATAAAGAATGTTAAATATGCAATTGAGAACTTTCGTGTAGAGCAAAAGACAGATTATGAAAAATTAGTTTTCGATATAGATACTGATGGATCAATCAATCCCAAAGATGCTTTAACAGAAGCTGCAAAAATTTTAATTCACCACTTTATGTTATTCTCTGATGAGCGTATCACTTTAGAGGCTGATGAAATTGCACAGACTGAAACATATGATGAAGAATCATTACACATGCGACAGTTACTAAAAACTAGATTAATAGACATGGATTTATCTGTAAGAGCTTTAAACTGTTTAAAAGCTGCAGAAGTAGATACATTAGGAGATTTAGTTTCTTTTAATAAGAGTGATTTAATGAAGTTTAGAAACTTTGGAAAAAAATCATTAACAGAACTAGAAGAATTAGTTATTGTTAAAGGTTTAAGTTTTGGAATGGATTTAACAAAATATAAATTAGATAGAGATTAACCTTTCATAGTTTGCTCCTCAAAATGGGTAGATGCAAGATGAAAGAATAAACAAAGGTCATGAGACACGGAAAAAAACACAATCATTTAGGTAGAAAGACAGCGCATAGAAAAGCGATGTTAGCAAATATGGCTTGTTCATTAATTGAGCACAAACGTATTAATACTACAGTAGCAAAAGCAAAAGCATTAAGAGTTTTTGTAGAGCCATTAATTACCAAGTCAAAATCAGATACAACTCATAACAGACGTATTGTATTCTCTTATTTACGTGATAAATTTGCAGTTACTGAACTTTTTAGAGAAATTTCTGTAAAAGTAGCAGATAGACCAGGTGGTTATATTAGAATTATAAAACTAGGAAACAGACAAGGAGATAACGCTCCAATGGCAATGGTAGAACTAGTTGATTATAATGAATTATATAATCCTAAAGGTGCAAAAGCTAAGAAATCTACTCGTAGAAGTAGAAGAGGAGGTTCTAAGAAAGCTGAAACTGCGCAAGTAGAAAATACTTCAACTGAAGAGAAATCAGAGGAATAAAAAATGAAGATTTTTTAAAATATATAAAGGGATAATCGTTTACGTTTATCCCTTTTTTTGTAAATAAAAAGTAATAACTCTTTTAGCTAAAAATAAGCTTATATCTTATTTTTGTAAAACTTTTTCTGTATAACAGAAATTAAACAGAATTAAAAATGAAATATCAACAAAGAAAAAAAGCATTAGTATTATTAGCAGATGGCACTATATTTTATGGAAAGTCTGTAGGAATAGAAGGTTCAGCAACTGGTGAAATTTGTTTTAATACGGGAATGACAGGCTATCAAGAAATTTTTACAGATCCATCTTACTTTGGTCAGCTAATGGTAACTACCAATGCTCACATTGGAAATTATGGAGTGAATGATAACGAAGTAGAATCTGATTCAATTAAAATATCTGGTTTAATTTGTAGAAACTTTAGTTTTACACATTCTAGAGTAGATTCTAATGGCAATTTATTAGACTGGTTTAAAAAACATAAGCTTGTGGCTATTTCTGATGTTGATACGAGAGCACTTGTTTCTTACATTAGAGATAATGGAGCAATGAACGCTATAATATCTACGGATGTTGAAAATATTGAAGGACTTAAAAAGCAACTAGCAGCTGTACCAAGTATGGAAGGTTTAGAGTTAGCTTCTAAAGTCTCTACTAAAGAACCTTACTATATTGGTGAAGAAGATGCACCTATAAAAATATCAGCATTAGACATTGGTATCAAAAAGAATATATTAAGAAACTTAGCAAAAAGAGGATCATATATAAAAGTATTTCCATACGATTCTAAATTTGAAGATTTAGAAAGTTTTAATCCTGATGGTTATTTTATTTCTAACGGACCTGGAGATCCAGAGCCTTTAAAAGATGCAATTGAAGTAGCTAAAGAGATTGTTAAAAGAGATTTACCTCTTTTTGGTATTTGTTTAGGTCATCAAGTTATTGCATTAGCAAACGGAATTTCTACTTACAAAATGCATAATGGTCACAGAGGAATTAATCATCCTATTAAAAATCTTTTAACGGGTAAAGGAGAAATTACTTCTCAAAATCATGGTTTTGCAATTAACAGAGAAGAAGCAGAAGCGAATCCTAATGTAGAAATTACTCACCTGCATTTAAATGATCACACAGTAGCAGGAATTCGGTTAAAAGATAAAAGTGTTTTTTCTGTTCAATACCACCCAGAGGCTAGTCCTGGACCAAATGACTCTGTTTATTTATTTGATCAATTTATAGCAAATATAAAAACATTTAAAAACAGTTTGTCTTAGTTATTTTGTTGTTTATATACTTATTTATGCTGTTTATTTATTTTACTGTGTTTAATTAATAATAATATTTAAATTAGTAACGTGATTTAATTATCACATTTCTTTTTCATAGCAATTTTTCCCACTTAATTTTTTTAAGTGGGTTTTTTTTATTCAAAAAATTTAGCAAACGTTTTCGTAAATTTAGTAGGGCTTACCCTTTTTTTTTTCTTATAATTTGTAATTTAGCTCTACATAAACTAAGCTCATAATACATGAGTAAAAAATACAACAAAAATGAGTATAATTATTAGTGTACATGCACGTCAAATTTTTGATTCTAGAGGGAACCCAACAATAGAAGTAGATGTAACCACAGAAAATGGAATTGTTGGAAGGGCTGCTGTGCCTTCAGGAGCTTCAACTGGAGAGCATGAAGCTGTAGAGCTTAGAGATGGAGGCAAAGATTATATGGGTAAAGGTGTTTTAAAAGCAGTTGCAAATGTAAATAATACAATTGCAGAAGAACTATTAGGAGTTTCTGTTTTTGAGCAAAATGCCATTGATCAATTAATGATAGATTTAGATGGCACTAGCAATAAATCTAATTTAGGAGCAAATGCAATTTTAGGAGTTTCATTAGCTGCTTCAAAAGCAGCAGCAAATGAATTAGGATTACCTTTGTATAGGTATATTGGAGGTGTTTCTGCAAATACCTTACCTGTTCCTATGATGAATATTATAAATGGGGGTTCTCATTCAGATGCACCTATAGCATTTCAAGAATTTATGGTAATGCCTGTAAAAGCGAACTCTTTTTCGGACGCTATGCGAATGGGTTCTGAGATTTTTCACAATCTAAAAAAGGTGTTACATGATAGAAACTTATCTACTGCAGTTGGAGACGAAGGAGGTTTTGCACCTACTTTAGAGGGTACAGAGGATGCTTTAGATACCATAGCTTTAGCGGTTAAAAATGCTGGTTATTCTTTTGGAGATGAAATAATGATAGCATTAGATTGTGCTGCAGCTGAATTTTATGTAGATGGGAATTATGATTATACTAAATTTGAGGGTGAAACAGGTGTTGTAAGATCTAGTAAAGAACAAGCTGATTATTTAGCGGAGCTTGCAGCGAATTATCCAATTATTTCTATTGAAGATGGTATGGATGAAAATGATTGGGAAGGATGGAAATATTTAACCGAAAAGGTTGGAGACAAAGTACAGTTGGTAGGTGATGACCTTTTTGTTACAAACGTAGAGCGCTTATCTAGAGGTATTGGCAATGGTATTGCAAATTCTATTTTAATTAAAGTAAATCAAATAGGTACTCTTACAGAAACAATTGCTGCAGTAAATATGGCAAAAAATGCAGGGTATACCTCTGTAATGTCTCATAGATCTGGAGAAACTGAAGATAATACTATTGCAGATTTAGCAGTGGCTTTAAACTGTGGTCAAATCAAAACAGGTTCTGCTTCTAGATCTGATAGAATGGCAAAGTATAATCAACTGCTTAGAATAGAGGAAGCTCTTGGTGAAACAGCTTACTTTCCAAAAGAAAATGCTTTTAAAATCTAAAAAATTTTAAACACATATATTTTAATTTAATCCTTTAGTTCATTTAATGTTCTAGAGGATTTTTTTGTAAACAAATTTTTTTGTGTTTATACATAGTCTTTTATTGAGTAATTCTTATTTTTAACAAGCTATTTTAATGAATTAATTATAAAAATATTAAATTAATAAAAAGAAAAATAACTAATAATTATAAACTAGGATAAAGAAAAATCACTTTAAATTTTGACTTTAAATAGCTATATTTGCATACTTTCAATACCAAAAAAATTATAGTAAAATATGTCAGAAATAGCAAAACTTCAAGTAGGAGATCAATCGTATGAATTTCCTTTAATAAAGGGAACAGAAAATGAACTTGCCATTAATATTAAAACGTTAAGAGGGGCAACAAATGGAGTAATTACAATTGATCCTGGTTTTAAGAATACAGGATCTTGTGAAAGTGCTATCACTTTTTTAGATGGTGAAAAAGGTATTTTAAGATTTAGAGGGTATTCTATAGAAGAGCTTGCTGAAAAAGCAAATTTTTTAGAAGTTGCCTATGCATTAATATTTGGTAATTTACCAACGTCTGAACAATTAGAAAAGTTTCATTCAGATATAAAGGCTAAATCTGTAGTTGATGATGACGTAAAAAAAATTATAGATGCTTTTCCTAAGACAGCACATCCAATGGGTATTTTATCTTCCCTTACAAGTGCTTTGACTGCATTTAATCCTTCTTCCGTAAATGTAGAGTCTGAAGAAGAAGTGTATAACGCAATTGTTAAAATTATGGGTAAATTCCCTGTTTTAGTTGCATGGACAATGCGAAAAAAACAAGGATTACCTTTAAATTACGGATCTAATTCTTTAGGATATATAGAGAACGTTATGAAAATGATGTTTGAACAGCCTAATGAAAATTATGAGATAAATACTATAGTAAAAAATGCCTTAGATAAACTATTAATTCTACATGCAGATCACGAACAAAATTGCTCTACTTCTACGGTAAGAATTGTAGGTTCTTCTCATGCAGGATTATTCGCGTCATTATCTGCAGGAATTTCTGCACTTTGGGGACCATTACATGGTGGAGCAAATCAAGCAGTACTAGAAATGTTAGAGGCTATTAAAGAAGATGGAGGAGATACAAAAAAGTACATGGCTAAAGCTAAAGATAAAAACGATCCTTTTAGGTTAATGGGATTTGGACATAGAGTGTATAAGAACTTTGATCCTAGAGCTAAAATCATAAAAAAAGCTGCAGACGAAGTCTTAAATAGTTTAGGTGTAGATGATCCAATTTTAGAAATTGCGAAAGGATTGGAAAGAGAGGCGTTAAGTGATCCTTATTTTGTAGATAGAAAGTTATACCCTAACGTAGATTTTTATTCTGGAATAATTTATAGAGCTATGGGTATTCCTGTAGAAATGTTTACAGTAATGTTTGCTTTAGGCCGTTTACCTGGATGGATTGCACAGTGGAAAGAAATGAGATTTAAAAAAGAGCCAATAGGTAGACCACGTCAAATCTATACAGGAGAAAATGAAAGACCTTTTACTCCTATTCAAAAAAGATAATTAAAAATAATTTTTTTATATTTTAATTAAAGGCTTCATAAATTATGAAGCTTTTTTTATAATCAATAAAATGCTAGATTTAAATATTACTAACGAAACTTCTAAGTTAAAGGCTGTAATTTTAGGAACAGCAAAAAGTGTTGGTGCTGTGCCTAAACCTGAAGACTGTTATGATCCAAAAAGTTTAGAACATGTAATGGCAGGTACTTATCCAAAAGAACAAGATATGGTTCAAGAAATGGAAGAGGTAGCTGCTGTTTTAAAAAAACACAATGTAGCTGTTTATAGGCCAGAAGTTATAGAAGATTATAACCAAATATTCTCTAGAGATATCGCTTTTGTAATTGATGATAAATTGGTAAAAGCTAATATACTTCCAGATAGGGAGAAAGAATACCTCGCTATTCAACCTGTTTTAGATTTAATTGATTCAGAAAAAATAATTCAGCTTCCCAAAGAATGCCATGTGGAAGGTGGAGATGTAATGCCTTGGAATGATTATCTTTTTGTGGGGACTTACTCTGGTGATAATTATCCTGATTACATTACTGCAAGAACAAATTTAGCAGCAGTAAATGAATTGCAAAAGCAGTTTCCAAATAAAATTGTAAAACCTTTTGAGCTCAGAAAATCGAACACGAATGCAAAAGAAAATGCTTTGCATTTGGATTGTTGTTTTCAACCAATAGGAAGAAACAAAGCAATAGTTCATAAAAATGGATTTTTAATAGAGGATGAATATAATTGGTTAAAAAAATTCTTTGGTGAAGAAAATGTCTTTGAAATAACTAAAGAAGAAATGTACAACATGAACAGTAATGTATTCTCTATTTCTGAAGATGTAGTGATATCTGAAGTAAATTTTAAAAGATTAAATACTTGGTTAAGAGAAAATGGTTTTACAGTTGAAGAAGTGCACTATTCAGAGATTGCCAAACAAGAAGGTCTGTTAAGGTGCTCTACAATGCCATTAATAAGGGCATAAAATAGTATACATATTTTATAAATTACATTTTAAAGAAGTAATTTTGCAGAATAATTAAGAACTTATGCAACAAACTACGAATTCAATATTGATGGTTCGTCCCGTAAACTTTAGGATGAATGAACAAACTGCTGTTAATAATTACTATCAAGAGGCATTACACATAAAGAATACAGAAATTAACAAAAAAGCGCAACTTGAATTTGATAATTATGTAGCAAAACTTAGGCGTTTTGGAATCCAGGTTATTACAATAGAAGATAGCTTAGAAAATGATACACCAGACTCGATTTTCCCTAATAATTGGATTTCATTTCATGAAAATGGGACAGTAGCTATCTATCCGATGTTTGCAGAAAATAGAAGGCTAGAGCGAAGAGAAGATATACTCCTAAAGGTAGAAGAAAAAGGTTTTGTAATTCATGATATTATAGACTATACAGTTGCAGAAGAACAACATGTTTTTCTAGAAGGTACAGGTAGTATGATTTTGGATAGGAAAAATAGAAAAGCCTACTGTGCGCTATCTCCTAGAGCCAATGAAGAATTATTTATAGAATTTTGCGAAGACTTAGAATATACTCCTGTAATTTTTAATGCATATCAAACCGTTAATGGAAAAAGAGAAGCTATATATCATACCAATGTAATGATGTGTGTTGCGGAAACATTTGCCATTGTATGTTTGTCATGTATAGATGATAAAAAAGAAAGAAAACAAGTATTGAAATCTTTAAAAGAAGATAAAAAACAAGTGATCGAGATTTCTGAAGAGCAAGTTGCCAATTTTGCAGGAAATATGTTACAAGTTAGAGGATTACAAGATACTCGTTTTTTAATTATGAGTCAGTCAGCTTTCGAGGTCTTAAGAAAAGATCAGGTGCAAAAGATAGAAAACCATTGTGAAATAATTTCTAGTCCTTTAACTACAATTGAGACTTGTGGTGGAGGTAGTGCTAGATGTATGATGGCAGAAATATTTTTACCAAAAAAGTAAATTATGTCTCTGTTGTTTATTGCATTAGCACCTGTTATTGTTATACTAATCTATATCTATATAAAAGATAAGTATGAAAAAGAACCTTTAAGTTTCTTATTCGAAAATTTTATATTAGGAGCTATTGTAAGTATTGTTGTAACTTTAGTTTTAGGGTATTTTATTCAAAGGTTATTTCCAATTACGAATAAAGAAAGTATAATTCAGCAATTTATAAAAGCTTTTTTTATAGTTGGTTTTGTAGAAGAATTTTCCAAATACATTATTGTTAGATATCATGCGCAAAAGAATGCTGAGTTTAATGAGCCTTTTGATGGTATTGTTTATGCTTTAGTAGTCTCTATGGGTTTTGCTGCACTAGAGAATATAATATATGTGTACCAATATGGGTTTACAACAGGATTAACTAGAGCATTTACAGCAATACCTGCACATGCAACATTTGGAATATTAATGGGGTACTTTATGGGTAAAGCTAAATTTTCTAAAAACAATGTAAAGTATAATTTGTTAGGCTTATTGGTAGCGACAGTGTTTCATGGTGCATATGATTTTTTTCTTTTTCTAGACTTTTTACCTGGTATAGCAATTGGAGCATTTATTTCTTTACTAATTGGTGTTCTATTATCTAAAAAAGCGATAACAAAACACCAAGATATTTCACAATTTAAAACGTAATGCTAACAGAATTTTAATCATGTATTTCAGTAACTAAAGCCTCTTCAATAACTCTTCCAGTCGATGAGTTCGGGGCTTCAATCCTTAATAAATTTGATATTGTTGGTGCAATATCTATAATTTCATATCGTTTTCTAGAGACTCCTTTTTTAATCCCTTTACCATAAAAAATTATGGGTATATGAGTGTCGTAAGAGTATCCTGTACCATGAGATGTACCTGTTTTACCTCTAGTTAAAGTAGCAGGATAAGGAATTAACAATACATCTCCAGAGAGTTTCTGATTATATCCATTTTGCAATGAATTCATTAGCCCTTTAGCGAATGAAGTAGTTTGCAACGTTTTTGCAGTAACCGATTTATATATTCCATCAAGATTTTCTAATTCACTTACAACTCTTTCAGCAACTTGATCTTTAGTAAAATTTAATGCTTCTATTTTCTCTTTGTTTAAAAATATCTGATAATTAGAAACGTTTTCTAGTAATTCTGTAGAATTAAAATATTTTTGAGTGATTGCTTTAATTGAATTTTCAAGTTCTTTTGTATTAAAGTATTGCGCAGGTATTTTTAAAGATTGTAAATATGAGGGTACATGCACTGCAGCATGATCTGCTGTTAAAAACACTGTATAATTGTCTTTACCCACATTTTTGTCTAAAAAAGTAAGAAAATCAGCAATATCTCTATCTAATTTTAAATACGTATCTTCTATTTCAACAGAGGCAGGTCCAAACTGGTGTCCAATATAATCAGTAGAGGAGAAGCTTACGGCTAAAAAATCTGTATGTTCAGAAGTTCCTAATTTTTCTCCTAAAATTGCAGCTTTTGTAAAGTCTATGGTATACGTATTTCCTTCAGGGATATTTTTTAAGAGGCTATAATTACCGTTTTTACTTCTTAATTTGGGAATATTATGTGGAAATATTGGAGCAACTTCGCCTTTAAATAATCCTTCAAATTTATTATTATCAGTAATACTTTTTGTGTAAGATGCTAACGGAAATAATGTTTCCCAGGGTTTTGATAAATAGTCATCTGCTTTTCCTGAGGAATTAAACTTATTAACCCAATCTGGTAAACTATTCATATAGTAAGAGCTAGTAATGAATTTACCTTCTTTTCCTCCATCAAACCAATATGCACCATTAGCTGAATGACCGGCTGGTAAAATAGCAGATCTATCTTTAATTGCAATTCCAATTGATTTTCCTTTAGAGTTTTGATGTAGTTTAAGTTGATCAGCAAGTGTTGAAGTAAACATTCTTTTAGGAGATTTTTTTCCTGAGGTCCCTGAATTCCCTACAGTTTTAAAATCAGCATCATCAACACAGTAAATCGTTTCTTTTAAAAACTTATCATACCAATTGTTAGAAATAATTCCATGATTATTAGGTGTTGTTCCAGTATAAATAGAAGCATGTCCAACTGCAGTATATGTTGGTATTAAATTGTAATGTGCATTTTCTAAAGAAAATCCATTTTTTAAAAGTCTTTTAAAACCATTTTCTGAATATCGATCTGAATATCGTGTCAAATAATCATACCTCATTTGGTCTATAACTAAACCAATAACCAACTTAGGTGCTGTTTTTTCTGTTTCATTACTGGTAAAACTTAAACACAAAACTGCGATACCTAGATACAATACTACTTTTTTCATGGGTTTTAATTTTTTAGATTCCAAAAATAATTATTTTTTATTTTGAATATAAGATTTTGATATTGTCTTAATGTTATTTCTTAATTTAGCTTAAAATTTAATCTATGAATTACATAGAACATATTGGTAAATATTATCTAATGCTCAAGCAGGTTTTTAGAAAACCGCAAAAAAAAAGAGTGTTTTATGATGCTTTATTAAGAGAAATAGAAGAATTAGGTTTAAAGTCTATTGGAATTATTTTATTTATATCATTCTTTATTGGTGGTGTTATTGCGCTTCAAACTGCTTTAAATTTAGACAGTCCTTTTATACCTGAATCTCTTATTGGTTTTGCCGCAAAACGATCTATAATATTAGAGTTTGCACCTACATTTTGTTCTATTATATTGGCTGGTAAGGTTGGTTCTTACATTACATCTAGTATTGGAACAATGAGAGTTACCGAGCAAATAGATGCATTAGAGGTTATGGGAATCAATTCTTTAAACCATCTTGTATTACCAAAGGTAATTGCTACTGTAACGTTTTATCCATTTTTAATTACTTTAGGTATGGTTTTAGGAATGTTTGGGGGTTGGTTAGCTGGTGTTTTATCTGGTTTGTTTAGTGGAATTAGTTATATAGAGGGTTTACAAACAGATTTTAACCCTTTTTTAATTACTTATGCACTTATTAAAACATTAGTATTTGCTTTTTTAATTGCCACGGTTCCCTCTTACCATGGCTATTATGTAAAAGGAGGTTCTATAGCCGTAGGAAAAGCAAGTACTCAATCAGTTGTATGGACAACTATATTAATTGTGATTACAAACTATCTGTTAACTCAAATGCTACTTACGTAAATGATAGAAGTTAAAAATTTAAGGAAAGGATTTAGAGGGGTAGAGGTATTAAAAGGAATTTCTACGACATTTCATCCTGGAAAAACAAATTTAATTATTGGGCAAAGTGGTGCAGGTAAAACAGTTTTTTTAAAATCATTAATAGGTTTACATGAACCAGAATCTGGAACTATAGCTTTCGATGGCAGATTAAACACAAAGTTTAGTGCAAAAGAAAAAAGGCAATGGAGACAAGAAGTTGGTATGGTTTTTCAAGGAAGTGCTTTATTTGATTCTCAGACTGTTGAAGAAAATGTAATGTTTCCTTTAAAAATGTTTACCAATCAGACACAAGCAGAAATGCTAGCTCGGGTGAATTTTGTTTTAGATCGAGTAAATTTAAAAGACTCTAATCAAAGATTTCCTGCTGAGCTTTCTGGAGGAATGCAAAAAAGAGTTGCTATAGCAAGAGCTATAGTCATGAATCCAAAGTATTTATTTTGCGATGAGCCTAACTCAGGTTTAGATCCACAAACTGCTATTGTAATCGATAATTTAATTCAAGAAATTACAGAAGAGTATCAAATTACTACAGTAATAAATACACACGATATGAATTCTGTGATGGAAATTGGTGAAAAAATTATTTTTTTGAAAGATGGTATAAAAGAGTGGGAAGGAAGTAGTGAAGAAATGTTTAAAACTGATAATGAAACAGTTGTAAGTTTCGTTTATTCCTCAAATTTATTTAAGAAAGTAAGGCAGTCTTATTTAAATGAAACAAAGTAGTAATAACATTTGTTTTTTGTAAAATAAGCTATATATTTGCACCCGCTTAAACGAAAAGAATGACCTGGTAGCTCAGTTGGTAGAGCATCTCCCTTTTAAGGAGAGGGTCCTGGGTTCGAGCCCCAGCCCGGTCACAAAAAACTCTGCAATTTATTGCAGAGTTTTTTTATGAACTCCTTTAATTTGAAGAAATAGTCTTATTTTTAAAAGATGAAATTAATTTATATAAGTTTCTTAATTCACTTTTTTATGCAAACCACTCCATTATTAATAACTGATTTTTCCGAAAAGTCAAATTTAAAAGCATGGCAAATTGTAGATGATGTGGTTATGGGAGGTATGTCAAATGGAAATTTTACAATTAACGAAGAAGGAAACGGATTTTTTTATGGAAATATATCTTTAAAAAACAACGGTGGCTTTTCTTCTGTAAGATGTGCAATTAATACCATAGAAATATTAAGATTTTCTAAGATTGTAATAACTCTAAAAGGAGATGGGAAAATTTACCAACTACGAGTAAAAGATAATTTACAAAACTATTATTCCTACGTAAAAAAAATACAAACTTCTGGAGATTGGCAATCAGTAGAAATACCTTTTTCAGAGATGTATCCTGTTTTTAGAGGCAGAAAACTTAATAAAGCAAATTTGTCTACTAACACCTTAGCTCAAATTTCTTTTTTATTTGGTAATAAAAAAGAAGAATCTTTTCAATTAGAGTTAAAAAATATTTACCTTAAATAATAGTTTATTTTCAGATACTTTTTTTTGTATCTTTCCTAAGTATTTATAACAAATTAATGGAAGAATATACTAACACTACTAAAGATTCCTCTTTGTCTAAAGAAGAAGTTATTGCACATAATGTAAAAGCAGATGCAAAAGGTTTATTCACTAATATCAAACTTTTTTTAATTGAACTTTTTGATTTTAGACATGATACAGATTATGAAGCAACTTTAGAAGCTATAAAGGCTGATATTCCTTTTAAAGGAGCAACTGCTTGGATTTTGATTTTTGCTGTTTTTGTAGCATCAATTGGTTTAAATGCAGACTCTACTGCTGTTGTTATTGGAGCGATGTTAATATCACCTTTAATGGGGCCAATTTTAGGAATAGGAATGTCTTTTGCATTAAATGATATTGAGACTTTTAAAAAATCTCTAATCAATCTGGGTATTATGATTGGTTTAAGTCTCTTTGCCTCTTTTTTGTTTTTTTATTTTTTTCCTTTAAGTGAAGATAACTCTGAATTGCTAGGTAGAGTTAGTCCAGATATTAGAGATGTTTTAATCGCTTTTTTTGGTGGGTTGGCACTAATGGTAGCTAGAACTAAAAAAGGAACAATTGCTTCAGTTATTTTTGGTGTTGCTATTGCAACAGCTTTAATGCCACCATTATGTACAGCTGGATATGGTTTAGCAAAAGGAAATTTAATTTACTTTTTAGGGGCTTTGTATTTATTTACAATCAATACTATTTTTATAGCTTTAGCAACTTTTTTAGTAATGAAGTTATTGCGCTTCCCAATGCATAAGTATGCTAATGCAGCAAAAAGAAAACGTTATTCGACCATTGCAACGGTTGTTGGTATTGCTGTAATGATTCCAGCCATATTTACTTTTATTAATGTTTTTAATGAAAATAAAATCAATAATCAAATTGAAAGCTTCATTAAAAATGAAGTGAAGAGTAATAATGCATTAACCTTAATTGATTACGATCTTCCAAACCTAGAAGAAAAAAAGTTAAAATTAAATTTTTTTAATGAGGTTTCTGATGCAACCTATAATGATTTGCAAAATGAGTTAGCAAATAATATGGCTTATACTAGTTTAAAAGAATTTAAATTAGAAATTAAAGGGAGTGATACTAAAAGTTTTGATTTAATCACAACTGCTTACAAAGAAAAGAAAGAGGAGTTGCAAGAAAGTAAAAACATAATTGCAGGCTTACAAAAACAAATTATAGAATTACAAGAAAAAATATCTAGTTTAAATAATAGTATAGAGCAGAATGCTTTTAGTAAAAACCAAAAAGCAATTGCATTTAGTCGTATCGTAAAAGAAGCAAAAATTAGATATAATAATATTGAATCTATAGCCTTTTCTAGAGAGTTATATTCCAAAGATTTTATCAAAATTGATACAATTCCTGTAGCAACAATTAATTGGAATGATAAATTAAAAGATTCCGTTTTAATTAATAAAGAGTTAGAACTAAGGGCTTGGTTGCAAAAAGAAATGAAATTAGATACCTTGTTTATTAAGCGAGAATAAAGCGTTTAAATATCAATAATTTCTACTTCAACATTTTGATTGAACAAATATACTTTTCCGTTTATTGTGTTTAGGCATTCAAAACGAGTTCTCCTTTTATTACCTTTTTTATACGTGGTGTTTTTAAATAAAAAGGCTTGTCCAAAGGGTAACTCAAAAACAAATGTCTTTCCAGAACTAGGCTTAAACTCTCTTAAAGCTAACGATAATTTTGCGTCAGAATCAGTACTGGCTTTAGGGTTCTTTAAATAATTGGCTAAATGAGGTAACATCTCATATTTAAAAATATCTGGCTTTAAGAAAGGTAACATTAAATGTTGAAAAACCTTTTTCCATTCTTTTCCATGAGGTTGAACTCTACCAAATTTCTGATGCGTTATATGATGTGCAATTTCGTGAACAAGTGTTAATAAAAATTGATATTGATTTAAGTTATTGTTAACCGTAATTTGAAAACTGCCATCAGGCATTTTTCTGAAATCTCCATGTTTAGTTTCTCTTTGGTTTACAATTTTTAGGCTAAAGTTATTTTGTTCAATTAAATATTGAACCATTAACACTGCTTTGTCTGGTATGTACTTAGAAAGAATGGAGTTCAATTTTTTAAATTTATGGAGTAGAGCTAGAAACTTCTAATATTTTTCCATTGTAAAATTTATTTCCAGTCAATGAGAAATTGTAGATATAATCTGCCATTTCTTTTGCAGAAATTGGTGCTTTATATCCAGGAAAAGCCTCTTCTAGCATTTCTGTTTGTACTGCTCCAAGAGCTAAAACATTAAAAGCAATTCCTGCTTCTTTATATTCTTCAGCTAATAATTCAGATAGCGTAATTACAGCGCCTTTTGCAGAACTATATGCAGCTAAGCCAGGAAATTTCATGCTTCCTTGTACACCACCCATTGAGCTGATAGTAACCACATGGCTGTTGTTTTGTAAAAACGGAATTAATGTTTTTGTTAATTCAGCAACACCAAAAACATTTACTTTGTAAACGTCTATAAAATCATTAGAGGTAAGCTCTGTAAATGGTTTATTGATTAGTTTACCAGCGTTGTTTATTAAAATATCAACAGTTTTCCAATTATCTTTTATGAATGATTTTACTTTATGAATGTCAGAATCAACAGCTAAATTAACAGAAAGTGTATGTATATTTTTATGATTTACGGCTTTTAATGGCTTATCATTTCTAGATAAAGCAAGTACATTATGGCCATTGTTCGCAAATTGTTGGGCTAATTCAAAACCAATTCCTCTACTTGTACCTGTTATAACAACATTTCTCATTAACACTCAAAATTTATAATTAATAGCAAATTACTTATTTTTTCATACATTTAAGAATTAAATCAAGATAAATGAAAAAAATATTTTTAGTTCTTTTTGCAATACTAATTGCCCAAAATATTTCAGCACAGACTAGCTACATTTTATGTGGAAAATTGGTAGATACCAAATCAGGTAAAATCTATAAAGAAAAAACTATTGTTGTTAAAGGCAATAAAATTGCTGAGGTTAAAGACGGCTACATTATGCCTAAAAGCGCAAACTTAATAGATTTACGAGATAAGGTTGTAATGCCAGGTTTAATAGATATGCATGTGCATTTAGAAATGGAGTATGATGATAAAACAAGAATTAATAAATACATTTTAGATGAGGCAGATGTTGCGTATAATTCTGTAAAATTTGCAGAAACTACCTTAAAAAATGGATTTACAACAGTAAGAGATTTAGGGGGAACAGGTGTGAATATTTCGCTTAGAAATGCTATCAACGCAGGTAAAATTCCTGGTCCTAGAGTTTTTACAGCGGGTAAATCTTTAGCTACAACTGGTGGCCATGCAGATCCTACAAATGGAAGTAGTAGAAAATTAATTGGTAATCCAGGGCCAAAAGAAGGTGTTGTAAACTCGGTAGAAGACGGTAGAAAGGCGGTTAGACAACGCTACAAAAATGGCGCTGATTGTATTAAAATTACTGCAACTGGAGGGGTTTTAAGTGTTGCTAAATCAGGAGATAATCCTCAATTTACTATCGAAGAAATTAAAGCTATTTGTGAAATGGCAGATGACTATGGGATGCATGTTGCTGCCCATGCACATGGTGATGAGGGAATGCAAAGAGCAATTATTGGTGGTGTAAAAACTATTGAGCATGGAACTTATATGAGTGATAAAACTATGGAATTGATGAAGCAATATGATGCTTATTTAGTTCCAACAATTACAGCAGGAAAAGAGGTGGCAGATAAGGCAAAAATAAAAGGTTTTTATCCAGATATAGTAGTACCTAAAGCTTTAGCTGTTGGCCCTCAAATTCAAGGAACTTTTGCAAGAGCTTATAAAAAAGGTGTTGGGATTGCATTCGGAACCGATGCGGGTGTTTTTAGACATGGCGTAAATGGTAAAGAATTCGGTTTTATGGTAGAAGCAGGAATGCCAGCTATAGAAACATTACAGGCAGCAACAATTACAAATGCAATTTTGTTAAAAATGCCTTCAGAAATTGGGCAAATTGCAAAAGGATTTTATGCAGATATTATTGCAGTAAATGAAAATCCGTTAGAAGATATCTCTACTATGGAGCAGGTGACTTTTGTAATGAAAAATGGCGTAGTCTATAAAGAATAGAAATATCGAATATCAGTTAAAAATAATATTTTGGTAAGCACCAATAGCTGGAGAATTTGTTCTATCAACACCTAACAAATCTAAAGTAAAAGATGTTGGAATAGCTTTTTCTATAGCTGCGGATTCTTCACCAATAATAAAATCTTCATTTTGTGAATTTTTAAAATCTGAAAATCCATTTAGAATATTATTTTGATAATTACTGTTCGAAAAGTCCATCTCTAAAATATCACTAAAATTATTATTACTATCGTTAAAGGTTATTAAACAATTTTTAATGTTGTAATTAAAAACACCCCCATCTACTTTGTCTAGTAAGAATTCAATATTTGTATTACCATCAAAGATGCAATTGGTAAAATTAGCAGCATACAAGTCTTTTGTGACTGTAATTTCGTTCCCATTATCATCTTCATAAACATAGAAATTATTAATAAGAACTGCAGGTAATTGTCTAATACCGTTATTCCAAAAATTCGCAAAAGTTGCATGAGTAAAGTTATAAGTTCCTCCAATTGTGGCAGCTAAAGAAGCTTGACCTGCAGCACCTATAACCAAGTTATATGCTTCGATATGCGTTTCTCGTGCTAATATTCCAAAATTAGAATTGTTATAGATTTCAGCGTTTTCTATAGTAAGTGTTGGTGCTGTGTTGCTGCCAATGCTATCTATTAAGACACCAATGATTCCATTTTTTATAATAGCGTGTTTAATTTCATTTTCTTTACTTCCTGCTCTCATCCAAATAGTACCCCACTGACCAGGAATAGCATCAAATCGATGTTCTAGTCGATCGCCTTCAAAATACACTTTTTCTTCTAGCGTTCCATTTACTTTTAAACTAGCACCTTTATCTATAATCAAACCCGAATTGGCATGGAAATATACTTCTGCTCCAGCTTGTATAACTAATGTTTTATTGCTTTTTACTGCAGCATACCCATAAATTACTGTTGGTTTAGCATTGGTTATAGTTAATTCTGAATCTTCTAAAAATCTTCCTTGTATTGAAGTTGCGTTTCCATCTAAGGATAGGCTATCAATTTTCATAGAAATAGGATCTTTGCCTGGATAAATAAAATGAGCATCTTGTACTAAGGTTACTAAATCTACATCTTGTTGGTTATTGCCATTATCAAACAATATACGATCTGTGTATAGTGGATCTGAAACGTTATTGGCATTAATGGTGGTTTCTATAAAGATGAAAATACTGTCTTTGGCTAGAATATCTATATTATTAAATTCTTTACCTGGTATTCCATCAACATTTAATCTGTAGTTTGAAGAAATTCCATTTTCTAAAGAAATTGTTGGAATGGTAATCGCATTTTTTCCTCTATTATATACTTTTAGATTGTAGGTAGCTGAACCAATATTTGTAAATACAGTGTCTAAAAACACAGTGTCTTTAGAAAATTCTAAATTCCCGTAATTGGGAATAGTAGAGAAATCTTTACGACAAGAACTCATAGTAACCAGACCAATACAAATAACTAAAGCAGATAAAAAACGCATAATATATAAGGTGTATTTAATTAACTGTTTATGGATTAATTTATTACTTTTTAATTAATTTGATTTCAAATAATTTTCCCCAATTTTTACCAGTAACAAAAAGCCGTTCGTTTTTAGAATCATAAGCTATTCCATTTAAAACTTCGTCATTAGCTACAATATTTTGAGTTTTTTTGATTTCATTTTCTAAACCTTTTAAATTGATAAGCCCTTCTACCACTCCGTTTGTAGGGTTTATGATTGCAATTACAGGTTTTTGATAATAGTTAGCATATAATTTTCCATTAATAAGTTCTAACTCATTTAACTGACTTAAAGCTCTATCGTGCGTATATGTTTGTAAAGCTCTTTTTTCTTTTTGAGTGTTTTTGTCAAGAAACCATATTTTATGAGTACCATCAGATTTTATAAGTTCTGTTTCATTTTTGGTTAATCCCCAGCCTTCTTTACTTTCATTATATTCAAATTCACCCTCTAGTTTAAAAGTATCTAAATTGTATATAAAACCTTTGTTACTTTCCCAAGTTAACCAAATAATTTTATTTTCTACTATGGTTATTCCTTCACCAAAATAGCTGTTTTCTAAATTTACTTGTTGTACTATTTTTCCTGTTTTTATTGCTACTTTCCTTAATGATGATTGACCACGTCTACCCGTAGATTCATATAAGAATCCGTTTTTGTATTCTAGCCCTTGCGTGTATGCTTTTTTATCATGAGGGAAGGTATTTATAATTTCATAGCCATAAATTACAGGTTTTATATCGGCAAAAACTTCAAAAGAATTGTTTATTTTTTTTGATTTACCTGGATAAAAAACCAATGCAGAGACTTGGTGTTTGCCTAAGCCAAAATCTACTGTATTTATTGTTAATCTATTTTTTTTTGATTCTTGTTTTTTGCCATTTATAAAAAAATGAACACTATCTATCTGTTTTTTATTTTCTTCTAAAATAGCAATAGAGATCTTTTCGTTTAATTTCACTTTATGATCAACTTGTAATTTAAAACGATATGCAGTATCACAATTATAGAAAAGGAGCATGAAGCAAAAAGAGATGATTGTAAATTTTTTCATTAGTAAACGTTATAAATTGTATATTTTTATTTTTTAATCAATTACGAGCTTTAAATAGAATAGTTTCTTTAGTAAATAAAAGCAATTATTTATTTGTATATTAAAAAATATCGTTAAATTTGCATCCTCAAAATGGTAAAATCTATTTTGAAAACTAGAATAAAACTTTACCAACTTTATTCTACAAACATAACATTTAAGAATTAAAATATTACAAAATGAAAAAAGGAATTCATCCAGAAAATTATAGAATGGTAGCTTTTAAAGATATGTCTAATGAAGATGTTTTTTTAACACGTTCTACTGTAGACACTAAAGAAACTTTAGAAGTGGATGGTGTTGAGTATCCTTTAGTAAAATTAGAGATTTCTAGAACTTCTCATCCATTTTACACTGGTAAATCTAAACTTATTGATGCTGCAGGACGTATCGATAAATTTAAAAATAAATACAAAAAATTTAAGAAGTAATTTTTTTAAATTTTAATACATACAAAACTCCAACATGAAAATGTTGGAGTTTTTTATGATTTTAATTTTGTAGTTATTCTCATATTGATCTATTTTGAAACAACATAAAAAGAAAAAAAAAGAACCATGGCCAACAAAAAACGCTATGGAACAGATTTACGATCAAAATCTTTGGGGTGGTCTTCATAGACAATTCTATTCTGGAGAGGGGTCGTATGCCTCATATATAGTAACACCTTATTTAGATGGTGTTATTAAATTTATGAAAAAGTTAGAGACTCCTATTACAATTCTTGATCTAGGTTGTGGTGATTTTAATATTGGTAAACAATTGCTTCCATTCTCTGATACTTATATTGCTGTAGACATCGCACAAAATGTAATTGATTTTAATAAAAAAATACATACCCAAGATAATGTAGATTTTTTATGTTTGGATATTTCAAAAGATACGTTACCTAAAGCAGATGTAGTAATTGTTAGGCAAGTTTTACAACATCTTTCTAACACCGAAGTTCAGCGTATTTTAAATAAGTTATCTGTTTATAAATATATATTACTTACAGAACACTTACCCATTGGTGAATTTATACCCAATAAAGATATAATTTCTGGTCAAGGAATTAGAATTAAACAACACAGTGGTCTAGTTATTACAGAGTCACCATTTAATTTTAAATACATGAAGCAAAAAGAGTTAGTATCAACAAAGTTAAATAATAACATGGGTGTATTAAAGACTTGGCTTTTCAGTACATTTTAAACCAAATGGCTATATTTAATTAAAAAACCACCTTATAAAGGTGGTTTTTTATATTTTAAACGAATCTAATTTTACATATAATCTTCAATAGGGTTACAAGAGCAAATTAAATTTCTATCACCATATGCGTCATCTACTCTTCTTACAGTAGGCCAAAATTTGTTTTCAGCAATATAGTCTAATGGAAATGCAGCTTGTTTTCTAGTATATGGAAAATTCCATTCATCTGCTGTAAGCATTTCTTGTGTATGAGGTGCATTCTTAAGAGGATTGTTTGTGTCCTCTTTTGTAGCACTATCAATTTCTGAACGAATGGCAATCATTGCATCACAAAAACGGTCTAGTTCTGCTAAACTTTCAGATTCTGTTGGCTCTATCATCATTGTTCCATTTACTGGGAAAGATACAGTAGGTGCATGAAAACCGTAGTCTATTAAACGTTTTGCAATATCTACGACTTCAATTCCGTTTTGTTTAAAATCTCTACAATCTATAATCATTTCATGAGCTGCTCTTCCTTTTTCTCCAGTATAGAGTGTGTCATAATGTCCATTTAAACGTTCTTTAATGTAATTCGCGTTTAAAATAGCATTTTTTGTAGCATTAGTTAATCCTCTAAAACCAAGCATTGTAATGTATCCGTAAGAGATTAAACAAGCCAGAGAAGAGCCCCAAGGAGCTGCAGAAATTCCGGTTATTGCTTTTTCTCCTCCAGTACTAATTATAGGGTTTGTTGGTAAAAATGGAACCAACTGTGAAGCCACACAAATTGGGCCTACACCTGGTCCACCACCTCCATGAGGTATTGCAAATGTTTTGTGTAAATTTAAATGACATACATCTGCACCAATTGCAGCAGGGTTTGTTAACCCTACTTGAGCATTCATATTTGCACCATCCATGTAAACCTGTCCACCATGATCATGAATAATTTTTGTGATTTCTTGAATTTCACTCTCAAAAACACCATGGGTAGATGGGTAGGTAACCATCAATCCCGCTAAATTATCTGAATGTTTTTCTGCTTTTTCACGTAAATCATCAACATCAATATTTCCATTTTCTGCAGTTTTAGTTACAATTACTTTCATGCCTGCCATAACAGCAGAGGCAGGGTTTGTACCATGAGCAGAAGCTGGAATAATACAAATATTTCTATGAGAATCTCCTCTAGATTGATGGTAAGCTCTAATGGTCATTAAGCCTGCAAATTCTCCTTGTGCTCCAGAATTTGGCTGTAGCGAGGTACCTGAAAAACCAGTAATTATATTTAACTGATGTTCTAGTTTTTTTAATACTTCTTGATAGCCTTCTGCTTGATTTAAAGGAACAAAAGGATGTATGTTACCCCATTGAGGATTACTTAAAGGAAGCATCTCTGAAGCTGCATTTAATTTCATTGTACAAGATCCTAAAGAAATCATAGAATGATTTAAAGCCAAGTCTTTACGCTCTAATTTTTTGATATAACGCATCATGTCGGTTTCTGATTGATACGTATTAAAAATTTCATTATCTAAAAATGAAGTTTTTCTAACCACATTTTCTTCAATTACTTCAAAATCTGAATGAAAAGGTTCTTGTGTTAAAATTCTAGAAAAGCTGTTGTAATTTTCTTCTTTTACAGGATTTGGGCGTTTTTTTAACTGACCAAACAAGGTAAATAAGTTCATTAAATCTTTTTCTGTAGTGGCTTCATTTATGGAAAGTGAAACTAAATTTTCAGAAACATAGTTAAAATTCACCTTAAATGATTCTGCTACAGGCTTTAGTTTTGCTTCTTCTATTTCTATTAATAATGTATCAAAGTAAGAAGTATTTAATTGCTTAAAACCTGCTTTTTCTAGGTAATCCGCAACTAATTTTGTTTTATTATGAACAGTATCTGCAATGTATTGTATGCCCTCTTTTCCGTGGTAAACGGCATACATACCTGCCATAACTGCTAATAATACCTGAGCAGTACAAATATTAGATGTAGCTCTTTCTCTTTTTATATGTTGCTCTCTAGTTTGCAATGCCATTCTTAAAGCACGCTTACCATTCATATCTTTTGTTACACCAATAATTCTTCCTGGTATACTTCTTTTATAAGCTTCTTTGGTAGCAAAAAATGCAGCATGAGGTCCACCATAGCCTAAGGGAATTCCAAAACGTTGTGTTGTACCAACTACAACAGATGCACCAAATTCTCCAGGTGCTTTAAGTTTTACTAGAGATAGAATATCTGCTGATACTGCTACTTTGATTTGATTATCATTCGCTTTTGCAACAAACTCTTCGTAATCAAAAATTTGACCTAATTTTCCTGGGTATTGTAAAATAGCACCAAAGAAATCATCATCAAAAGTAAAGTTTTCATGATTTCCGACAACCAATTCTATTCCAATAGGGGTAGATCTAGTTTGTAAAAGAGAGAGTGTTTGAGGTAAAATCTCTTCAGAAACAAAGAATTTATTTGCTCCCGCTTTTTTCTTAGCTCTTTCTCTAACATCAAAAAGTAAAGCCATTGCTTCAGCAGCAGCAGTACTTTCATCAAGTAATGAGGCATTAGCAAGTTCCATACCTGTTAAATCACAAACCATGGTTTGGAAGTTTAGCAATGCTTCTAGACGCCCTTGAGCAATTTCTGCTTGATAGGGTGTGTAGGCTGTATACCAACCTGGGTTTTCTAATATGTTACGTTGTATAACACTTGGAACTATTGCTTCATGATACCCTAAGCCTATGTAGCTTTTAAAAACTTTATTTTTTTCAGAAAGTTCTTTAATGTGAGACAAATACTCATATTCATTCATAGCAGGTGCTAAGTCTAAATCGTTTTTTAAACGAATATTATCTGGCACAGTTTCATTAATTAATTGTTCTAAGCTATCTGCATGAATAGCTTTTAACATATTCTCTTGTTCCTTTTTGTTAGGACCAATGTGTCTTAATTGAAACGAATTCGTATTCATTAAATAAAGTTTTATTTAGATAATTTTCAATAAATTCGAAGCGAATTAAATAATGAAAATTAACTCGATTTTTAAAAGTACAAAAATAAGGATTCTACTGGGTATAAAATTGATATTTTCAGAACAAATAACGTTAATTATTAACTAAATAATAATCTTATTAACAGAAGCACTATTTTTATACAATGAAGTCTATTAAAAATATCGTTGATTTTTACATAAACTCTAGTGTTCATGTAGCTTTTGCAGTTTTTTCTTTTGTTAGAATAACTGAAATTTATTTTCAGTTACCTTTTCAGAAAAATCTAAATTTTTTTATTTTTTTTGCCACAATTACAGGGTATAATTTTGTGAAATATGCTGGAGTTGCAAAACTGCATCATAGAAGCTTAACAAACAGTTTAAAAATCATTCAATTTTTTTCATTTTTTTGTTTTTTATTCATGTGCTATTTTGCCGCTCAAATTCAGATCGAAATACTTTTATATTCTGTACCTTTTTATTGTTTAACACTTTTGTATGCGATTCCATTTTTAAGTGGGTTTTCTAAAAATTTAAGAGAGATAAGTTATTTAAAGATTATAATTGTAGCGTTAGTCTGGGTAGGTTTCACTTTTATTATACCTCTTTTAAATACGTCTACTCCTTTTGGGATAAAATCAGTCCTTTTAGGGGTACAGCGATTTTTATTGGTGATTGTTTTATTACTTCCATTTGATATTAGAGATGTAAAATATGATGCAATTTCCCTTCAAACTATACCAAAGAAAATAGGAGTATTAAAAACAAAACAATTAGGGGTTTTACTTTTAGTTATTTGCTGTATTTTGGAGTATTTAGCAGTAGAAACAAACTCTTTGTATTTGCCTTTTCTTTTGTTTTTTGTCATGATTATTGTTTTTCTAATTCGATCAAAAATGGATCAAAGTAAATACTACAGTTCTTTTTGGGTAGAGTCTCTCCCTATATTTTGGTGGTTATTTCTTTTAGGATTTCTCAATTTTTAATCAATTAGACCTTTGTTTTTTAGATTTTTCATTAAATAAAGTCATTTTTAAATTGATATCATAAATATAGTTTTAGATTATTTGTATTCACGCTTTAATTTGTAGATTTACTGTCTAAAATTCAACTTAGAATACCAAATAATGACCACTACAAAAAGAAACTATATTTTCGATTTTGATAGCACTTTAACTCGAGTAGAGGCCTTAGATGTTTTAGCGGAAATTACGTTAGAAAAAAATCCTAATAAAACCGAAATTATTCAAGAAATTATAGATATCACCAACCTTGGTATTGATGGAGAAATTTCTTTTACAGAGTCTTTAGATCGTAGAATTAAATTATTAAATGCAAATAAGGTAGATTTATCAAAACTTATTACAAATTTAAAAAAACAAGTGTCTTCTTCTATAGAACGAAATAAGGAGTTTTTTGAGTTATACGCTGATGATATTTATGTGATTTCATGTGGGTTTAAAGAATTTATAGATCCTATTGTTAGTGAATATAATATTCCTTCAGAACGTGTTTTTGCAAATACTTTTGTTTATGGAGATGAGGGAAAAATTATAGGTTTTGATGCAAAAAATCCATTATCGAAACACAACGGAAAAATTCAGTGTTTAAAAGATATGAATTTAGTTGGAGAAATACAAGTAATAGGAGATGGCTATAGTGATTATGTAACAAGAGAGGCTGGTGTTGCTGATAAATTTTTTGCTTACACAGAAAATGTTTCTAGAGCTAAAACAACACAAAATGCTGATTATATAGCGCCCAATTTAGATGAATTTTTATATATAAACGATTTGACACGAAATATATCTTACCCAAAAAATAGAATTAAAATTCTACTTCTAGAAAATGTACATTCAGATGCCTTTGAAAAACTTTCAAAAGATGGTTTTTCTGTAGAAACTGTTTCTAAAAGTTTGTCTGAAGAAGAATTAATTGAAAAAATTAAAGACGTACACGTTTTGGGGATTAGATCTAAAACTAATGTAACTCAAAAAGTTGTTGATGCAGCAGAAAAGTTAATGGTAGTTAGCGCATTTTGTATTGGAACCAAACAAATTAATTTAGAAGCTTGCAAAGAAAAAGGAATCGTTGTTTTTAACGCACCATATAGTAATACGCGCTCTGTTGTTGAATTAGCAATTGGAGAAATAATTATGTTAATGCGTTCTGTTTTTAAAAGAAGCACAGAAATTCATAATGGGCAATGGAGAAAAACAGCAGAAGGTTCTAGAGAAGTCCGTGGTAAAAAATTAGGAATTGTTGGTTATGGTAACATAGGTTCTCAACTGTCTATATTAGCAGAAGCTTTAGGGATGGATGTGTACTATTATGATGTAGAAGATAAGTTAGCCTTAGGTAATGCAACCAAACTAGACACATTAAAAGAATTATTGGCTATTTCTGATGTAGTAAGTTTACACGTAGATGATAATGCAGCAAACAAAAACTTTTTTGGAGAAAAAGAAATCTCTCAAATGAAAGATGGTGCTCACTTAGTGAATTTATCAAGAGGATTTGTAGTAGATATTCCAGCTTTAGTAGTGGCATTAAAAAACGGAAAACTGGCTGGTACTGCAGTAGATGTGTATCCTGAGGAACCTAGAAAAAACGGTGAATTTTATACTGAATTAAAAGGGATTCATAATGTTATTCTTACCCCACATGTTGGTGGAAGTACAGAAGAAGCACAAAGGGATATTGCAGATTTTGTCCCTAATAAAATTATGGCATACATTAATTCTGGTAATACAGTAGATGCAGTTAATTTCCCAAATATAAGATTGCCAAGACAAACAGATGCTCATAGATTTTTGCATATACATAAAAATAAATCTGGAGTGATGGCTAAGATTAATGAAATTTTAGCACAATATGATTTAAATATTACAGGACAATATTTATCTACAGACCCAAAAGTAGGGTATGTAATTACAGATCTAGATAAAAAGTATAACAAAGAAGTTATAGATAAGTTGCGAAATATAGAAGGTACTATAAAGTTCAGAGTACTCTACTAAGATGTAAAAAGCCTCTCATTTTTGAGAGGCTTCTTTTATAATTTCATGCGCTCTTTTAACTCGATAATATTTTTATCTTTTACACCTAAATAACGTCTACTACCTAAATACCTTTTTTTATTAAAATCGTCATATAGTGGATTTTGTTTATCCATAGAACTTATATGTACATTTCCAGAAGCATGTATAAATTCCATTTTATCATTACCCAACCATATACCTACATGTACAACTTTTTGTTTTTTATTAGCAGCAGCTCTAGTTCCAAAAAATAGTAAATCCCCTTTTTGTAGATTCTTAAAATTTAAATCATAGTCTACTATTGTGCCTCCATTAATTTGTTGAGAAGCATCTCTAGGAATTACAAAACCATTTAGTAAATAGGTCATTTTTGTAAAACCACTGCAATCCATTCCTTTACTAGAGGTACCACCCCATAAATAAGGAAATCCTAGCATGGATTTTGCTGTTTTTTCTATACTTTCTTGTGTTGCTACATTGTTTTTTAACCAATCTTTTAGCAGAATTGCTTCGCTTTTTTTTATGTATCCTTTTCGTTGATCTGGGTACTCTACTTTATAGGTTTTTTGGTCTTCAGATAGGTATTTTAAAACCCCTCCTAGAGTGATGTCTGAAATAATATTTTGGTCAAGGTGCTTATGCTCATATACAAAACCTGCTGTGTTTGTATAAATGATTTTTTTTGAATTAGACCAAACGTCAAGTAGCTCTTTACGCATAGGGTAAATTCCACCCTTATCAACCCAAGATATGTAGCCATCTGGTGTTTGTATTCTGTAGAAATCTCCTTGCTTATCTAGTATTTTTGATAGTGTTCCAAGAAGAGCTTGCGAACCTAACTCTGCAGAGTGTTTAGGTTTAGATCTAATGTTTATTACTGAATTATTTGCAATTGCATATTTCTTATCTCCAACTTTACTATCTGGTAAAATTCGAGTTTGATCTATAAGATTAAGGCCTAAATTCTTTAAGCTATCCAATAAAGTTTGATGTGCTAATGTAGAATTAGTTTCTCCCTTAATTGTTACTTTTTCATTTTTTAAATCAAAGTTAATGTCATAGATATTTACTCTTTTATCGGGTGCAAAATGTGCCTCAATACCTTCATTAATTGAAATTATTTTATTTTTTAAAAGTGAATGATCTTTGCAGGATATGACTAAGATCATAACAAAAAGTAATAAATGTTTTTGAAGCTTCATAGTTGGTATCATTATAATAATAGCATAAATATAGTAATTTAATACTTCAAAAATAGCAATATAAAAGAGATTGTTTATCTTTGAGAATAACCTATATAAAAGATGAATGCAATATAAAAATACCTTAGAGTTTGCTAAAGAATTAGATCAAAAAGATGAATTAGCATTTTATAGAAATCAATTTTACATACCTAAAGATAAAGCTGGGAATAATTGGTTGTATTTTACAGGAAATTCATTAGGATTACAACCTAAAAAAGCGAAAGAATATATTGATATAGAATTAAAGGATTGGGCAGAAAAAGGAGTAGAAGGTCATTTTGACGGACAAAATCCTTGGGTAACCTATCCTGAGTCTTTATCACCTATGATGGCAAAAGTTGTTGGAGCGAAACCTTCTGAGGTGATCATAATGGATACACTTACTGCGAACCTTCATTTTTTGATGGTTTCATTTTATAGACCTACTAAAAAGCGGTATAAAATATTGATAGAGAGCGATGCTTTTCCATCAGATAGATATGCTGTGCAATCTCAATTAAAGTTTCATGGTTATTCAGAAGAGGATTTAATTTATTGGTCACCACCAAAAGGAAAAGACCTTTTAGAAATGGATGATTTAGAAAAAATTTTAGCAGCTCAAGGTAACCAAATTGCCTTGGTGTTAATAGGGGGTGTAAATTATTATACAGGACAACGTTTCGATTTTAAAAAAATAGCGGAATTAGGCCATGCTAAAGGTTGTGTTGTAGGCATAGACTTAGCTCATGGTGTTGGTAATATAAAGGCAAACTTACACGATTCAGGAGTAGATTTTGCAGCTTGGTGTACCTATAAATATTTAAATTCTGGGCCAGGAAGCTTGTCAGGAATTTTTGTTCATGAGAAGCATTCTTATAATACTTCTTTACCTCGTTTTGCAGGTTGGTGGAATCATAATAAAGACACACGATTTAATATGCGTTTGCCTTTTGATGTGATGTCTGGGGCAGAGGGGTGGCAATTAAGTAACCCTCCAATTTTAGCAATGGCACCTATCAAAGCTTCTTTAGAAATGTTTGAAGAAGTGGGTATGGAAGCTTTAAGAGAAAAGTCTATAAAATTAACAGGTTTTATGGAGTATCTTTTTCAAGAATTGGGATCTGAAGCAGTTTCAATTATAACACCTAAAAATCCGGAAGAAAGAGGCTGTCAATTGTCAATACAAGTAAAAAAAGCTACTAAAAGTTTGCATCAAAAGTTAATGGATAAACATGTAATAACAGATTGGCGAGAACCCAACGTAATTAGATGTGCACCAACACCTATGTATAATACCTATCAAGACGTTTATAATATGGTTTTAATTTTAAAAGATATTCTTAAAGATTATTAATTTTTTACGCAACTCTATGAATAAAGAAGATAAAATTTTAATTGTAGGTGCTGGGTTATGTGGAAGTTTATTGGCACTGCGTTTGGCACAAAGAGGTTTTAAAATACATTTATTTGAAAGTAGACCAGATTTACGTAAAGTAGATATATCTGCTGGTAGATCAATAAATTTAGCGCTATCTGATAGAGGTTTAAAAGGTTTAAATTTATGTGGCCTTGCTAATGAGGTGCAATCTATCTGTATACCAATGTATGGCAGACAAGTGCATGATCTTACAGGGAAAACATTCGATTCTAAATACTCAGGAAGAGAAGAGGAATGTATAAATTCAATTTCTAGAAGAGATTTAAATGCCCTTTTATTAAATAAGGTAGAAGCGCATGAAAATGTATCAATATATTTTAATAAAAAATGTACTCATATAGATATAGAAAATACAAGCATTCAATTTTATGATTATGAGACCAAAGCAACAGCATTAATAAAAGGAGACGTTATCTTTGGAGCAGATGGAGCTGGGTCAATTTTAAGAAAACAATATATTTCTGAACAAAAATTTTTATTTAGCTATGCTCAAAATTATTTAAAACATGGCTATAAAGAATTAGAGATTCCTGCAGGTAAAAATGTCGAGCATCAGTTGAGTAAATCTCACTTGCATATTTGGCCAAGAGGAGAGTATATGCTTATTGCCTTACCTAATATGAATGGTAGCTTTACAGTTACTTTATTTTTAAGTAATAGTGAGGGTGTTTATAATTTTGAAAATTTAACTTCAGAAGAAAAAATTACTACATTTTTTAAAGATCAATTTCCTGATGCTTTAGCTTTAATATCAAATATAAAAGAAGAGTTTGTAAAGAATCCTACTGGTTATTTAGGAACAGTAAAATGTTCTCCATGGAGCTACAAAAATAAAACTCTTTTAATAGGTGATGCATCTCATGCCATAGTTCCTTTTTATGGCCAAGGAATGAATGCGTCTTTTGAAGATGTTTTGGTTTTTGATAGTATTTTAGATCAAAATCTAAACTCTTGGCAAGATACTTTTATCGCTTTTGAAAAAAAGCGCAAAAAAGATACAGATGCAATTGCTGACTTAGCTGTAGATAATTTTCACGAAATGAAAGATCATGTAGCCAATCCACTTTTTAAAGAAAAAAGAAAAATAGAAATGGATTTGGAAAAACATTTTCCTAAAGAATATTTTTCAAAGTATGCTTTAGTTACTTTTAGAGATGATATTCCTTATTATGAAGCAATGAAAAAAGGAAGAGCGCAAGATAAAGCATTGCTAAACTTAATTGCAGATCAGAAAATTAATACACATTTACATATGAATCAGCAGGAGTTAAAAAATATTTTAGATAAAATAAAAGCTCAAACAAATACAATTTTACAAGAAGATAAAATTGCTGGTTTATAGTTGTTAAAACACAATAAAAGATGAATTTAGTACAGCCTTTAAATTTTAAAAAATGGATAGATGAACACCGTCATTTATTAAAACCTCCCATAGGCAATAAACAAGTTTGGGATAATGGGGCATACATAGTTATGGTTGTTGGGGGGCCAAATCATAGAAAAGATTTCCATTATAACGAAACTCCAGAATTTTTTTATCAATTAGAGGGTGATATGATTTTAAATATCATTGATGATGAAGGACAACAGATAGCTGTTGAAATTAATGAAGGTGATATTTATTTGTTGCCAAGTAAAGTGCCTCATTCTCCTCAAAGAAAAGAAAATACTGTAGGTTTAGTAATTGAGTATCCTAGAGCTAAAGGCATGTTAGATGCTTTAGAATGGTATTGTGAAAACTGTGGTCATCAATTGTATAGAGAACAATTTTTATTGGATAATATAGAAACAGATATGCCTAAAATTTTTGAAACATTTTATTCAAATCAACAAAAATGTACCTGCGATAATTGTGGTACTGTTATGAAAGCTCCATTAAAAATAAGTTAAATGAATAGAAAAACTTTTTTACAAAAAAGTTTCTATTCTGCAGTAGGTTTATCTGTAGCTACTGGATTTTATTCATGGCAAATAGAACCCTTTTGGTTAGAATTTGTAAAACTTAAAATGCCAATTAAAAAATTACCAGCACATTTGGTAGGTAAAACAGTAATGCAAATTAGCGATATTCATGTGGGTAATAAGTTTGATTATAATTACTTAATTGAGTCATTCCAAAAAGCGCAAGCTTACAATCCAGATTTTGTGGTTTATACTGGAGATTTTATTGATTATGAAGATCAACATCAATTTTTACAATTAAAAGAAGTTTTTCAATACGCTGTAAAAGGGACATTAGGTACTTTAGGAGTTTTAGAGAATCATGATTACGGAAAAGATTGGGTAGAAGTAGGCGTTGCTAATTCTGTTATCTCTATTTTAGAACAGCAACAAATTAAACTATTAAGAAATGAAGAGGTAGCAATACAAGGGTTACATTTTATAGGGATTGATGATTATTGGGGTTTACATTTTAATCCTAAAAAAGCAACAAAAAAATTTAATAAAGACTTACCTTATATTGCTTTATGTCACAATCCAGATGTTTGTGATTTAGAGGTTTGGAACGGATACAATAGTTGGATTTTAAGTGGGCATACTCATGGAGGGCAAGTAAAACCACCTTTTTTAAAACCACCAATTCTACCAGTAAAAAACAAAAGGTATTCTTCAGGGAAAATAGATTTAGATAATGGTAGAACACTCTATATTAATAGAGCATTAGGGTGTTTGCATCAAGTAAGATTTAATGTAAGACCAGAGATTACTATTTTTGAATTAGAAAATGCTTAATATTTTAATAGGACTATTTATACAAATTTAATTTTTTAAAACCACCATGTCTACAAGAAAACTAAGAATTAATGGCCATTCACATTTGTTGCCGTATCCAGAAGAGATTCCGCAATTTATGAAAGAAAAAGAAATTTTTTGGGTAGACGATGAACGCAAACATATGTTGCAGAAGGGCTGGAAAAGACCAGTAACACATTCTAGTTTTTTCTTAGATGAAAAATTATTATGGATGGAAAAAAATAAAATAGATCATGCTGTGGTATTAAACTTATCACAGTTGTATGGTAATGGTTTGCGTTTAGAGGAAATGAAAAAAGCATTACGATTTCAAAATGATTTTAACGCAAAAGTGCAAAAAAATCATCCCGATAAATTTACCTGTGGTTTTGTGGTTCATCCTGGGTTTATTTATGGTGCACTATACGAAATGGAAAGGTGTATAGAAGAGTTGGATTTAAAAGTATTGTGTTTGCCTACACATTTTATGGATTCGATAGGGCAATGGAGGTGTGTTTTTGATGAAGAAAACGATCGTATTTTTGAGTTAGCAGATAAGTACAAATTAGCAATTGAAATTCATCCTTATGATGGAGATAAAATGATAAAATTAGAAAATACCAATTGGCGGTTTCATTTAATTTGGATGCTAGCTCAATGTGGTGATGCATATCATTTCTATACACTTAATGGTATGCAAGAACGTTTTCCAAATATTAGAACATGTTTTGCTCATGGAGGTCAGTTAGCTCAAATGAATCTAGGGAGAAGAATACAAGGTTTTGATGGAAGACCAGATCTATTTGAAGGAAAACATCACCCTAGAAAAGCAGTTGGGCACAAAAACATATTTTTTGACACTTTGGTACATGATACAGATTCTTTAAAATTAATGTTTCAAAGACAAGGAACAAGTCAAGTTTTAATGGGTTTAGATGACCCTTATCCTTTAGGGGAAATGGAAAGTGATAAACAATCTTCTTATCCAGGTAAAATTTTAGATTTAGCAATAGATAAAAAAATTATTTCTGAACAAGAAAAAAATGAAATCTGGGAGGATAATGTACTTCAATGGATTTTTGGTGACGATACTATTGCTAAAGAAAATTTAATCCAAAAGATTATTTCATAAACTACTCTAAAAACTAGTTAAGTTCAATTTTTATAGTTGTATTGGTATTTAATAAAAAAGTTGCTTCTTTAAATGATGGAGGCCCCATAAAACCTTTTGCTTTATTAGAAAATCCATAAGGTTCACTTGGAATGCCAAACATTTTAGTATCTATTTTTCCGTTATTATTTTCATCATGATAAGAATAAGCAGCATAATTTCCTTTTTTTAAATTTTTAAAATGGATAAATGCTTTTCCATCTTTAAAAGTTGAGGTTTTACCTAAGGTTTCATTTGTTTTTTTTAAAAAATCCTTAGCATTATCCGCAAGCGCTAAGAATACTTTTCCTTTGTTTTTTTTAATACCAGATATCTCAACAGTTAAGCTAAAAGTTTCATCTTGAGCATGTACACTAAAAAAACTTGTAATGAATAATAAACAAAGTATAACGCTATATTTCATGATTTTTAATTTAATCTAGATATAAAAATAAATGAATCATTTTTATTTTAATTTAATGTTTCGTTAAAAGATTTTTTGATGCTAGCAATACTTTTATCAGAATTTATATAAGTATCGATTAATTCTCTTTTTAAGAAATCAGGATTGTAGTTGTAATACTGAGTCCATTTATCACTTTTTAATAGTTTGTTTATTTCTTTTACTTTACGCTGTGCTTCAGCATAATTGTAAGGTTTAAAACTTAGTTCCTTTGTATTAGAAGTTATTTTTGCCTTACTTTTCCCATAGTCTACTTCTATAAAGAAAATATTTTCTGAAGACTTTATTGGAATAAAATCAGTCCACTTTGCAAATCCGATTACTGTTTTCTGATTTTTATAAGAAGTGTTTTTTAAGAGTTTCCATCTACAAGTTGCAACTCTACCCCAATGATTAGATTTACGATACACCCCATTAGCGGTGTAATAATATTCACTTTCTGATTTACTTTTGTAATTAGTTGTTTTTGGAAAATTAAATACTTCTACATGTTCAAATTCGCAAAAAGTATACTTAAAAAAGTTATGAGGGCCATATTTTTTTAACGCTGCCATCTCTTAAATAGCTAACTTTCGCGATAACTCTCTTTCGAAGCCTTCTATAAAAATTGTATCATTTGTAAATTTAGCTTTCGCAAAAGCAGAAGTTTTTTCAGTATCTACCATGCCTTTAAACGTTAGGTAGTGTACATTGTTTTTAAAGGCATAAGCACCTGCATGGTTATGACCATTAAAAAAGAACTTTACATTAGAATACTGATTTATAATGCTTAAGAACTGAGTTCTGTTCCAAATATTATGCTCATCTATCGGGAATATCGGAAAATGGCAGTAAAAACCTACTTTCTGGTTTTCATTTACAGCTTTATCAAGTTCTAATTTAATCCAATTTAGTTGTATGTTACTTAATCCACCATTCCATTTCTTTAGGTAAGGTAAATCTTGCTCTTTTAAGGATAGAAATAAGGAATCTGTTTGTTGCTTTTTTACCTCATTAGCTGCTGCATAAAAACTTAAATCATTTCCATCTAAGACAATAAACCTCCAATTGTTTTCTACAAAACTATAGTACCTTTTTTTTAGTTTTAATTTTTCTAGAACCTTTTCTTTTTCATCCTCTTCTACTTCAAAATCATGATTTCCTAAAACATGATATGTTTTAGAATTTAAGGTGTTCCATATGGGTAAAATGCTATCAAAACTACTACTGTTTTTATCGATGAAGTCTCCTAAATGAATAGTGTATTTTAGTGTGTCTTTATTCATTTTTTTTACTGCGTTTTGTAGTCTTAAGGGAGATTTTTTGTAAAATCGATTCCATTTTACGTCACAATCGCAATACTGACAATCAGAAATAATTCCTATTTTAAATTCAGAGGTATCTTTAAATGTACATGAGGTGATTAAGTAAAATATGGTAAAAAGTATATAGCTATTTTTCATAGTTTCAAAAATAAATAAAACGATTTATTTATTACTAAAAAACGCAATCAACTTAATGATTGCGTTTTAGGTATATATAGACTCTAAATACTAATATTTAGATGGACTGTCTATTTTACTTCTTCAAAATCCACATCTTCTACATTGTCTCCTTGATCTGTGTTTGCTTCTGGTTGCCCTTGTGCGTCTGCACCTGGATTAGCACCTTCAGCACCACCTTGCGCTGCGTACATTTCTTCAGAAGCAGCTTTCCAAGCTTCATTTATCTTTTCCATTGCAGCATCAATTTGTGTAAGGTCTTTAGATTCATGAGCAGCTTTCAATTCAACTAATGCAGCTTCAATAGGATCTTTTTTATCAGCAGATAATTTTTCTCCAAACTCTTTTAATTGTTTTTCTGTTTGAAAAATCATAGAATCTGCTCCATTTATTTTTTCTGCAGTTTCTTTTGCAACTTTATCAGCATCAGCATTTGCTTCAGCCTCTTGTCTCATTTTCTCAATTTCTTCTTCAGATAAACCAGAGGATGCTTCAATTCTAATTTCATGAGATTTGTTTGTTCCTTTGTCTAAAGCAGATACTTTAATGATACCATTAGCATCAATATCAAAAGTTACTTCAATTTGAGGAACACCTCTTTGTGCTGGTGGTAATCCATCTAAATGAAAGCGACCAATAGTGTTGTTGTCTGCGGCCATTGCTCTTTCACCTTGTAAAACATGAATTTCTACAGAAGGTTGGTTGTCTACTGCTGTAGAAAATACTTGAGATTTTTTTGTTGGAATGGTTGTGTTTGCATCAATTAATTTAGTGAAGACATTACCCATTGTTTCAATTCCTAAAGATAAAGGAGTAACGTCTAAAAGTAATACATCTTTTACATCTCCAGATAACACACCACCTTGTATAGCTGCTCCAAGAGATACAACTTCATCAGGATTTACCCCTTTACTTGGAGCTTTTCCAAAAAACTTTTCTACTGCTTCTTGTATAGCAGGTATTCTTGTAGAACCTCCAACTAAAATAATTTCATCTATTTCTGAAGTTGATAAATCTGCATTTTTTAAAGCAGTTTTACAAGGTTCAATTGTTCTTTTTACCAAATCATCTATTAATTGTTCAAACTTAGATCTAGATAGTGTTCTAACTAAGTGTTTTGGTCCGCTTGCAGTAGCTGTAACGTAAGGTAAGTTTATTTCTGTTGAAGCAGAACTAGACAATTCTATTTTAGCTTTTTCTGCAGCTTCTTTTAAACGTTGTAACGCCATAGGATCTTTACGAAGATCCATATTCTCATCTGCTTGAAATTCGTCTGCTAACCAGTTGATAATTTTTTCATCAACATCGTCTCCACCTAAATGTGTGTCTCCATCTGTAGCTAAAACTTCAAAAACACCATCTCCTAATTCTAAGATAGATACATCATGAGTACCACCACCAAAGTCAAAAACAACAATTTTTTTATCATCGTTAGCTTTATCCATACCATAGGCTAATGCAGCTGCAGTTGGTTCATTAATAATTCTTTCTACTTTTAAACCTGCTATTTCACCAGCTTCTTTAGTTGCTTGTCTTTGCGCATCATTAAAATATGCAGGTACTGTAATTACTGCTTGGGTAACATCTGAACCTAAATAGTCTTCAGCTGTTTTTTTCATTTTTTGTAATACCATTGCAGAAATTTCTTGAGGTGTGTACAAACGTCCATCAATATCTACTCTTGGTGTATCGTTATCTCCTTTTACTACTTTATATGGTACTCTCTGTACTTCTTTTGAAGAGTCAGAAAATTTATTACCCATAAAACGTTTTATAGAATATACAGTCTTTGTTGGGTTTGTTACAGCTTGTCTTTTTGCAGGGTCACCAATTTTACGTTCGCCTCCTTCTACAAAAGCCACAATAGATGGTGTTGTTCTTTTTCCTTCAGCATTAGGAATTACAACTGGTTCATTTCCTTCCATAACAGAAACACACGAATTTGTTGTTCCTAAGTCAATCCCTATAATTTTACTCATAATTTTTATTTTTATTAAATGTTGTTCTCAATTTTCAATAACAATTAGTCAAAGGCTATGCCAACTGTATATTCCTTATAAAATGTCAGTTTTTTTTTACACGCTACTGTTTTATTATGACAAGATGACATAACTCGAATCTTTTACATTCAAATAACACACCCCATTCACTATAAATTTCTTATATTTAAGTACTTCCCTCATTATTTATTAACCCTTTATCAAAAAACAAATGAGTAAACTACAAGAAAAAGTCATGCTGTATCAAAAATTTATGGATGACAGAGATTTAAGTGTGAATTTAGAATTATTAACGGCAGTTACAAAAGGTTTAGGACCCTCTATTTATAAGGCAGATGCTGAAACTGTATCAGGGTCAGATAGTAAAGAATTAGCGACTGTGAAAAATAATTTTTTAATTAAAAAGTTGGGGCTTTCAGATAATGATGCTTTAGACGCTGGAATTGAAGAAGTGATGCACACAATTGGAAAATCTGAACGAAAAAAATACAGAGCAGTCGTTTATTACCTATTGGTAAAAAAGTTTGGGAAAGAATCTATTTATAATTTATAGTTAAATTTATTTTAATAATATCAAAAAAATCTAGCTCAATCGGCTAGATTTTTTACATTTACCTTAAAATATATTAAAATATTTAGGAATGTCTCAATTTATAAGTGTTTTTGATATGCTAAAGATTGGTATTGGGCCATCTAGCTCTCATACTTTAGGTCCGTGGAGAGCAGCACAGACTTGGATACAAAAAGTAAAAAAGCAGCAATTATTTAATGATTTTGATGAGATAAAAGTAGACCTATATGGCTCACTTTCTTTAACCGGAAAAGGGCATGCTACAGATTTAGCAATTCTTTTAGGCTTAAGTGAAGCAGATCCAGAATATATTCCAATAGAGGATATTTTTATCATAGTTGAAAGAATTAATACCCAACAGGAAATTTTATTTAAAGGCGGAAAAAGAATTCCTTTTTTTAAAGAATCGATACAATTTAATAAGGTTTTCTTACCCTTTCATGCAAATGGAATTACATTTAGAGGTTTCTTAAAAGGAGAAGAGGTTTCTTCAGAAACATATTACTCTATTGGAGGTGGTTTTATCGTTCAAGAAAATAATGTGCTTGAAGATGAAATAGAAATTAATAAAAAAAACTTTCCTTATCCTATAAATAGAGCAATTCAATTGGAAGAATATTGTGAAAGAGATCAACTAAATATTTCAGATATTGTTTTACAAAATGAATTAGAACTAAAAACTGCAAATAAAATTGACTTTGAGTTAGGTAGAATATGGGACACCATGTTAGAGTGTATGTATATTGGATGTCATTCGCAAGGCAATTTGCCAGGTGGTTTAAATGTTAAACGAAGAGCCTTTGGAACACATCAAAAATTAATTAAAGAAACAAAATATGCAAATCCACAAGAATGGATTACTGCGATACGAAGTTCTGAAGTTAAATTTAGAGAAATATTAAAATGGGTAAGTTGTTTTGCTTTATCAGTTAATGAGGTAAACGCTTCTTTAGGTAGGGTAGTGACTGCACCAACAAATGGAAGTGCTGGTGTAATTCCGGCAGTTTTAATGTACTATTTAGTCATAGAGAATCATTCAGCAGATTTTGAGCATATAAAAAATTTTTTATTAGTTGCTGGAGAGATAGGGAGTATATTTAAGAAAAACGCAACTATTTCTGCTGCTATGGGTGGTTGTCAAGCAGAAATAGGTGTTTCTTCAGCTATGGCTGCAGGTGCATTAACTGAATTATTAGGGGGCACACCTGCACAATGTTTGTGTGCAGCAGAGATAGCCATGGAACATCATTTAGGTTTAACTTGCGATCCTATAGGAGGTTTAGTCCAAGTTCCATGTATAGAGAGAAACTCTATGGGTGCCATAAAAGCAATACATGCAGCAGAAATTGCATTAGAAACTAACCCTAAAGAGTCTTTGGTTCATTTAGATAAAGTAGTAGATACTATGTGGGAAACTGCAAAAGATATGAATAAAAATTACAAAGAAACTTCTGAAGGAGGTTTGGCAGTTACGGTTAGAATGGCAGATTGTTAATATAAAAAAAACCCAAAAGCTAAACGCTTTTGGGTTTTAGTGATCGTGTTAACGATTATTATTTTGAGTTTTCAGTAGCCAAAGAATAGATTACTAATCCAAAACCAATTTTGTTAATTGCATCTCCAATGTTGTATACAACGTCAAGATTTAATCCTCCAAAAATACCTTCATACCATCCTGGAGTTCCTGCCATATATCCAATTGGATAGATTACCCATCCTACTAAAACAAACCAACATAAAGCTTTGTGAGCTTTTAATACTGATCCACCAGCTTCTACAGCTAATTTTTTTGCACTTCCTAACCAAATATCGTAAGCAATTGCAAAATATGCAGCCCCAGAAAGTAATCCCCATAACCATGCGTTTGGTCTATCAATTACTTCTCCTACATAACCAGTTACCAACATTATTACAGAAAATAAGATCATTCTCCACATTAATGATTTTTTAGCACCAGCTACTTTTAATATTAAATAGAATTCAACACACATTAATGGAACTGTTAAAATCCAATCTACATATCTAAAAAATGTTGGTGATTCTGCATTAGCAGCCCAATAATCTCTCATGTAAAGATAATGTACAGCAGCGATAAATGTAATTAAACCAGAAACTAGAATAGAAGTTCTCCATTTTTTATCAAAACTGTTCATTGATAAAAAGAAAAATGCTGATGCTGCCATCATTGCCATACATCCTACGAAAAATGTAAAGCCTACATAATCGTCTGGAGCCATTTTAGAAACAGCTAAAAAATTTGTAAAATTCATAATAAAATAATTAAGTTAGTATTAATATTGTTTAACCTTTTTTTATCAAGGTATAACAAACATACAATATAAAAATAATATATTTGCAATATGAAAGATGAAATTTTTACATATTACCAAAATTTTATGATTTTTTTTACATTTTTACTGTTTTGGTTTGGTATTCAATTTGGAGAAATTGTAGAAGATTCATTTGCGTTTTTCCTAGTAATAACAATAGGTATACTTCATGGAGCCAATGACTTATTGATACTTTCTAAAAGAAATTTTTCCTCAAAGAAAAATGTTAATAAAAATTTACTTATTTATCTATTTATGATCACTTTATGTGTGATTTTGTTCTTTTTGAACTCTTTTTTAGCAATAATTACATTTATCATAATTAGTGCGTTTCATTTTGGAGAGGAGCATTTTTCAGAAAAAATAAAACAAAATGGTATTGAACGTTATTTTTATTTTTTTATATATGGATTAATTGTTTTTGGAATGCTTTTTTACAATTCTGAAATACAACTAAAAGAAATAATGATAGATTTGGTAGGTATTTCTTTTAGTCCTTACCTTGTAAAGGTAATTTTACTTATTAGTATTTTATTGTTCTTATTAATGAGTGTTTATTTTTTCCTTAAGAAACAAACTTCTTTAAAAATAGTTGTTAGAGAAATTTTTTATTTAATGTTTCTTTTTTTGGTTTTTAAAACTACCTCTTTAATTTATGGATTTGCTATTTATTTTATTCTTTGGCATTCACTACCTTCTATACTACACCAGGTATTGTATTTATCAGGGGAGGTAAATAAGCAAACGGTTCTGAAATTTGTTAGAAAAGCACTTTTGTTTTGGGTAATTAGTGCCATTGGTATTTTATTACTTTATTTCTTAACACCATCATTAAAGTTTTTTTCTTCTAGCTTATTTGCTGTTTTATTTGCTGTTACAGCACCACATATGTGGGTAATGTCTACTATGAAGTCTACCGTGTAAAAACAAGTTCATTGTTTTTTGACATTTCTTCTGAGAACCTATAATCTTCTATATTAAAGTTTTTTAGTTCTTCTAAGGTGTTTACGTTGTTATCTATAATATAACGTACCATAAGACCTCGCGCTTTTTTAGCATAGGTCATTATCGTTTTATATTCTCCATTCTTAAAATCTTTAAAAATTGGAGTAATCATCGGAACTTTTAAAACTTTTTTAGGAATAACTTTAAAATATTCTGCACTCGCTAAATTAATTAACAATTCGTTTTCTTCCAATTCATTGTTTAAAGCATCTGCTACAGTGTCATCCCAAAACTTGTAGAGGTTTTCTTTAGTTCCTATTTTTAACTTCGTACCCATTTCTAAACGGTAAGGTTGTATTAAATCTAAAGGCTTTAGAATGCCATACAGTCCAGATAAAATTCTAAGTTTATGTTGTAAATCAGGAATTTTTGATGCTTCGATAGTATTTACATTGATTCCCTGAAAAACAGCACCAGTAAATGCATAAATGGCTTGTTTTGCATTTTTTGTTGTGAATGGCAATGTCCAATCTTGATTCCTTTCATAATTCAATCTTGCCAAATCATCAGAAATAGACATCAATGCAGACAATTTTTTCCTAGATAATGTTTTTAGTTTATTATTCAACTTTTTTGATTGATTTAAAAAAATTGGTTCGGTATGTAAATTTGTAGAGACTTTACTTTCGAAATCTAAAGATTTAGCAGGAGAAATAATAATTTTCATGAAATTGGCTTGAAGAAATTTATTTAATGTAAAAATACAAATGATTGGGATAATCATCAAATAGAACTGTTATTTAAATTTGATAAAACTATTTATAAAATTGATTGAATTTTGAGTTTTGATTTTTTTTGCAGTCTATTTAAACTATATCTATTATCTTGGGTCTAAAGAATAGAACCTAACTAAAATACATTGAGAAAAGACGCTGAACTTGTAAAAAAGTTGAAAGATCCTACACTAAAAGACCGTGCTTTTAGTAAGTTGCTTGATGTCTATCAAGAGGGTTTGTACTGGCATATTAGAAAAATTGTTCAAACTCATGAAAATGCAGATGATGTATTACAAAACACCTTTATTAGGATCTATAAAAGTATAGGTAACTTTCAGGAAAAGAGTTCTTTAAATACTTGGATGTATAGAATTGCATACAATGAATCTATTCGTTTTTTAGAAAAAAACATTAAGAAAAGTTATCCAGATATTGAAGAGGTTTCAGAATCAAATTTAGCAGTTTTATTTGAAGATGAATATTTTGATGGAAATGATATTCAACGAAAATTAAATACTATTATTGAAGGTTTAAAGGAAAAACAAAAACTAGTTTTTCAAATGAAATATTTTGATAATTTAAGTTTTCGGCAAATTTCTGAAATTTTAGATATATCAGAAAGTACATTAAAATCAACGTATTATACTTGTGTTAAAATAATTGAAGAAAAAATAGTGACATAAATCCAAACTATTTTAAAGAAGTTGGGTCTAACTACTAAATTATGAGAAAATCAAAAGAAAATAACGATAAAAATTGCTTTCTAAAAGAAAGTTTACAAAGTGATATTTCTAAACATCATAAAGATTTTTTAGGAACAGATATTCCTGATAATTATTTTTCTACATTTAAACTTTCTATTTTAAATAAAATTAAATCAGAAAGTGATAAACTTAAATTTTTAAAAGAAGATTTTTCTGATATCAATCAAAATCATAAAGAGTATTTAGGAACTACTATTCCAGAAGGTTATTTTGAAAAATCTAAATTTTCTATTTTAGATAAAATTAAAGAAGAACTACAACCTAAAAAACAACTTTTTTTTTATATGCGTTCTCAATTTAGATATATATCAGCTGCATCTTTAGTTTTTATTTTAAGTCTAACAGTTTGGTTACAAAATTCAAATACACAAGAAGATTTTGATACTCCATATATAGAGTCATTTGCTTTTGAAGATGATGTTTTAATAAAATCTGTATTAATTGATGATAAAGATGTAGATGCATTTGCTGATGCTACCTTATTTGATGAAGTTGTGGTAAAAGCAGAGCTTTCTGAACAAAAATTAGACAATTTAATTTTAAATTCATTAATTTTAGAAGATTCATTATTAGATGATTATATGGATGAAAAGTTCATTGAAACAATTATTTTATAAAAAAATAAAAATTTTTCAAACTATTTTAAAAATGTTGGTTCTAAGTAAATAGAAACAATTAACAATTAAAACTCACATATTATGAAAACTACAATTTCCAAAGACAACGTTTTAAAATCAAGTATTTTATTTTTTACAATTACTGCTTTTGTATTATCCGTTTTATTATTCACTTCATGTTCAGATTCTGAAGGAGTAGAAGTTACTGATGATACATCTTTAATAGAGAAAATTGAAAGCGCTTCAAAAACTTCAGTTGAAGCAGCTAGTTTACCATCAGCAACAGCATCAACTTTTAATGGAGAATTAGCAGATAGTTATATTCAAAAAGTGGATTTAGCACAAGGATTAGGATTTAAAGTATCTATTGGAACTGATGATGTAACAAAGGAAGAAATTGATAGTGATGTTTTTTTTACTATACAAGGAAGACAGCTAATTGATACAAGCGAAAAAAGAACAAGAAGAAGAAAGAAGTGTTTTGAATTTGTTTTTCCTATCGATTTTATAATGCCAGATAATTCATCAATCACTTTAAATAGTAAACAAGACTGGGGGTTAATTAAAACTTGGTATGAAGAAAATCCTGATTTTTCAGTTAGACCAGAAATCGTTTTTCCTATTGATGTAACATTAAAAGAAGATGGTTCTACTCAAACATTAATAGATATTGATGAATTAAAAGCAGTCAAAAATTCTTGTAAGAAAGGAAAAGACAAAAGAAAATGTTTTAAATTAGTATTACCTGTGAGTTTTACTATGGAAGATGGAAGTGTAATAGAAGTTGCTAAAAGAGGTGATTTCATAAAGTTAAGAAGATGGAAAAAACAAAATCCAGATGCTACTGTAAAACCAGCTTTAAATTTCCCTGTAGATATTCAATATAGAGATAAAACTACAGCTACTATTAATGATCAAACTGAATATGAAGCAGCAAAAGAAAGTTGTTCAAATTAATTTGTACTTTAAAAGTTACAGAGCAATACTATTTCTTTTTTGAAATGATATAAATAAAAAAAAATGAAATTAAAAAACATCATATTAACAGTTAGCTTTATAGGTTTGATGGTATTTAATACAACTTTTTTTGCTCAAGATTCTAATTATAATCTGATTAAAAAAGAGCTTACTCAAAAGCAAATAGATTTGTTAAAGAAAGAAAGAGAGGTTATGAAAACTAATCGTGAAGCTTTTAAAGCATCTTTAACTCAAGAACAGTTAGCTATTTTAAGAGATAAAACCAGTTCTAAATCAGAAATTAGAAAACGTTTGGTAGCTACTTTTTCTAGAAATCAGAAAAGTATGGTTCTAAACCAACAAGTTCGTTTACGTAAAACCAGAGAAAATTTTAGAAAAACATTAACTGGTGAGCAAAGAAAAATGCTTAAAGAACGAATTGATAAAATTAGAAACTCTAAAGACAGAGGAGAATTAAATGATGGTCCAAGAGTAAATAATGCAAATGGAGGAAAGAAAAAACGAAATAGGAGAAACTAGTTTTTTTAGATATATATGATTGATTTATATCAAGGACTAAAAAAAAGTTTAAAAGTTTTTGGGTTGTTATTGTTTTCAATAGCAACCTCTTTTTGTGCTTATGCACAAGAAGATAATTTAGATGGTTTACTTGATGAACTTTTTTTTAATGATCAACAGTTTTTAGATGAATTGCTGGATAGTAATTTTTCTTACAATTCTTTATATACATCAGTATCTTACAATAGCAATACTTATTTTTCAGGACGAGATTCTGGTATAGATCAATTTAATATAATTCCGCAAGTTTCATATTATCATTCCTCAGGATTTAATGCCACTGTTTCTGGGATTTATTATCAAAATTTTGATCCAAGTTGGGATTTTACAAGTGTTTCTGTAGGTTATTTTAATACATTAGACAAACAAAAAAAAATTATTTATAATCTAGGATATACACATTTCTTTTATACTGATGGTTATGATGTTTTTACAAATTCATTAGATATTAGCCTAGGAATTAGAAACAAAAAACGAACAATTGGAACAACTATTGCAGGTGCATACCTATTTGGTACTGAAGAATCATATCAAATTGTTTCTAATACTTTTGCAAGTATTACTCTAATAAGAATACCAAATTTTGCTATAAGGTTTAGACCAAATATAAATTTTATTATTGCCAATCAAAGCATTACATTTGATACTGTTGTTATAAACTCATTATTAGGTCCAAGAATAATAACTACAACTCTAAATGTTTTCGATTTATTAAATACTCAAATCACTTTTCCTATTTCCTTTTCAACCAATTCTTGGGATTTTGAATTAGGGTACAACTTAAATTTACCAAAAGCATTATCTAATGAAACTGATTTAACAACTACTGGTTTCTTTAATTTTTCTGTAGGCTATATGTTTGATTTGAATAATAAATAGAATCCTTTTTTATTTAATTAGTTAATCGTAATATTGCAATGTATAAATAGTTATGGGAGCAACTAAAACAGAAATATTTACAGCGCAACAGAATCGTATTGCTTTAGTGGCTAAAGCTTTAGGGCACCCTGCAAGGATTGCTATTTTAGAATTTTTAATTAAACTAGAAAGTTGTTTTTGCGGAGATCTTGTAAAAGATATAGGTTTGGCACAACCCACTATTTCGCAACATTTAAAAGAACTTAAAAAAGTGGGGTTAATAAAAGGCACTATAGAAGGTACTAATGTTTGCTATTGTATTCATGAAGAAAACTGGAAAGAAATTAGTGAATTATTAAGTGTGTTTCTAAACAAAAAGTCAAAGGGCACCTGTTGTTAACTAATTAAATTATTAAAAATGAATTCTAAAATTAAAAATGTAATTCAAACCTTAAAAACTGATGTTCTATCATCAGAAAGAAAAACGGTGTTACAGCCTCTTATTGATTTTATTTCTCAAAAAAAATCAGAAAATAAACCCATCCGAATTAATTTTATTTGTACCCATAATTCTAGAAGAAGTCATTTAGGGCAAATTTGGGCACAAACCATGGCAACATACTACAAAGTAACTAATGTAACCACTTATTCAGGTGGTACAGAAGCAACTGCAATGTTTCCAAAAGTTGCTGAAATACTAATAGATCAGGGTTTTCATGTAAAAAAACTGTCTGAAACAAATAACCCTGTACATGCCATTTTATTTGATGAAAATTCGCACTCCATTATCGCTTTTTCTAAAAAATATAGTGACAATTTTAATCCATTATCAGGTTTTGCTGCAATTATGACCTGTTCTCATGCTGATGGTAACTGCCCATTTATTGCAGGCGCAGAAAAAAGAATTCCTATTACTTATGAAGATCCGAAATTGTTTGATAATACAGATCAACAGCATGAAAAATATGCTGAAAGAAGTTTACAAATAGCAACAGAAATGAAATACGTTTTTTCTAATATTTAAAAAATTTTGTCATGAAATTATCAAAAATAAAAACACAGTTAAAACAATTAAAAACAATTGGTTTTCAATTACCAAATGGTGAATTGGTCGCTCCTCATTTTCATGTAACTGAAGTAGGTAGGGTACAAAAAGATTTTATTGATTGTGGAGGTAAGGTTAGAAGTGAATCTGTAATTAATTTTCAATTATGGGAGGAAGAAGATTATAATCATAGATTACATCCAGAAAAATTACTTAATATTATTGAAATGTCTGAAAAAATCTTTGATTTTGAAGACTTAGACATTGAAGTAGAGTACCAAGGAAAAGAAACTATTGGGAAATACAATTTAGATTTTGACGGAACTAACTTTTTGTTAACTTCTAAATTAACAGCTTGTTTGGCTTTAGACGCTTGTGGAATTCCTGCTGAAAAACCAAGAATTAAAATATCAGATTTACAACATAATTCTTGTACTCCAGGTTCTGGTTGTTGTTAAAAAGGCTACTAAAAAATAAAACCCACTTTTAAAAAGTGGGTTTTATTTTTTATTTACTCAATTTCTTCTTTTGAGTGTTCACTGTAGGTTCTCCATTTTTCTAAACATTCACTAATATCGCCAGGAATTTCAGAATTGAACCTCAAAAATTCTCCAGTTGTTGGGTGTGTAAAGCCCAATGTTTTTGCATGCAAGGCTTGTCTAGGTAAAACTTTAAAGCAATTTTGTACAAATTGTTTGTATTTGGTGAAAGTAGTTCCTTTTAAAATTTCATTTCCTCCATACCTTTCATCATTAAATAATGTATGACCAATATGCTTAAAATGAGCTCTTATTTGATGTGTCCTTCCAGTTTCTAATTTACATTGTACAAGAGTAACATAGGTTAAACGTTCTAAAACTTTAAAATGGGTTACTGCATGTTTTCCAAAATCATCATCAGGGAAAACAGCCATCTGTAGACGGTTTTTTAAACTACGGCCAATATTACCTTCAATTCTACCTTCATCTTCTTCTATGTTTCCCCAGACTAAGGCATAGTATAGACGCTCTGTAGTTCTATCAAAAAATTGTTTTGATAAGTGAGCCATTGCAAATTCAGTTTTTGCAACCACTAATAAACCACTGGTGTCTTTATCTATTCTATGAACTAAACCAGGTCTTTCGTTGGAGTTGGTTGGTAAATTTTCAATGTGATGAATTAAACCATTTACTAATGTACCAGAATAATTACCATGGCCTGGATGTACTACCATACCTGCAGGTTTGTTAACCACAATTACTGTATCGTCTTCGTAAATAATATTTAAAGGAATATCTTCTGCAACCAACAAGTTCTCTGCAGGAGGATAGGCTAAAACTACACGTACAATATCTTTTGGTTTTACTTTATGGTTAGATTTTACAACGATATTGTTTACCAAAATGTTACCTGCTTTGGCAGCTTGCTGAATCTTATTTCGAGTAGCATTTTCTATAAAATTCATTAAAAATTTATCTACTCTTAATGGCTCTTGTCCATCGTTTGCAATAAATTTATGATGCTCGTACAGATCATCATTTTCTATTTCTAAGTGTTGTTGTTCTCCCAAATTTATTTTCGTATTATCTTTTTCCATCTCCTAAAACCAATTCAATAATCGAATTTTTGGGTAATTTATCGTTTGGGTTTATAGTTTTATTTTTATGTTTTAAACCTCTTACTACATCCTTTCCAATATCTTTTACATAGGTATATGCTGTACCTACCTTAAAACCAATAGCTCTTAATTCTGAGATTGCTTGTCTTTTTGTTCTACCATTTAAATCAGGTATACTAATATCTCTGTATTTTGATGGATTTAAGGTTAGGTATATTTTTCTTTTTTCTTTTACAAAATCTCCTTTTGCAGGGGTCTGTTCTATTACAGATTTTTTAGGGTACAAAGGGTTGTAACTGGCACTATCTATTACTTTATAATCTAAGTTTATTTCTTTTAATTTTTTTTCAGCTTGCGTAATCGTCATTTTTTCCAAGTCTGGAACTTGAATCTTTTGATTGTGATTTGTGGTGTTATTTAACCAGAATTTTAAGCATAAAAAAGTAACAATAAAGCCTACTATTGCAATAGCTAATTGTTTAAAAAATAACTTACTTTTAATAAACTGGAAAAAATGCATGGAACAACTTTGAATTATAAGATACAAATATATAAAATCTAAACGTTGCAGTTTCTATTTATATTTTGATAAATTTGTTTAAATAATAGAATTTGATGAAAAAAAATATAGCTATTATTATGGGAGGCTATTCATCTGAAACTTCCATATCAATAAAAAGCGGAAATGTTGTGTATCAGAATTTAGATCACAACAAGTATAATATTTTTAGAGTACACATTTTAAAGGACAAATGGGTATGTGTAGCAGATGATTTTACTGAACACCAAATAAATAGAGAAGATTTTTCTGTTCATATTAAAAATCGAAGAATAACTTTTGATTGTGTTTTTAATGCTATTCATGGTCATCCAGGAGAAAATGGAATGATTTTAGCTTATCTAGAATTACTAAATATACCTCATACTTCTGCACCTTTTTATCAAATGGCACTTACTTTTAATAAGAGAGATGCCTTAAGTGTTGTTAAAGATTATGGGATAAAAACGGCCACTTCTATTTATTTAAACCAAGGTGATCCTATAGATACAAAAACTATTGTTGAAAAAGTGGGGTTGCCTTGTTTTATAAAACCAAATAATGCTGGTTCTAGTTATGGTATTTCCAAAGCATATACAAAAGAAGAAATAGAAGTGGGTATAGAAAAAGCCTACAAAGAAGATAATGCCTTATTAATCGAATCCTTTTTAGATGGAGTAGAGGTGTCTGTAGGGGTTTTAAATTATAAAAATACGTTGACAGTATTGCCCATAACCGAGATAGTTTCTGAAAATGATTTTTTTGATTACGAGGCAAAATATGAAGGAAAATCTCAAGAAATTACACCAGCTAGAATTTCAAAAGAAAAACAAAATAGTGTAGAAGAAGTAGCAAAAAAAGTATATAATTGTTTGCAACTGTCTGGTTTTTCTAGAGCTGAGTATATTTTTGTGAACGATGAGCCACATTTTTTAGAAATAAATACCGTTCCTGGTTTAACCACAGAAAGTATTTTACCACAACAAGCACAAAAAGCAGGAATTTCACTTAGACAGCTTTTTGAAAATTCGATTCAAATGGCATTAAAATAAAAAAGATGAATAAAGCAGTATTTCCAGGATCATTTGATCCTATTACATTAGGACATTTAGACATAATAGAAAGAGGTATCGATCTTTTTGATGAGTTAATTATTGCCATTGGTATTAATTCAAATAAAAAATACATGTTTTCTTTAGAAGAAAGAATTCAGTTTGTGAAAGAAACTTTTAAAGACCAACCTAAAATTAAAGTTTTAAGCTATCAGGGTTTAACAGTTAACTTTTGCAAAGCGCAAAATGCAAACTTTATTTTAAGAGGACTAAGAAATCCAGCCGATTTTGAGTTTGAAAAAGCCATTGCTCATACCAATCGAAAGTTGACAGAAATTGAAACTGTCTTTTTACTTACTTCTTCTGGTAAAAGTTATATTTCATCCTCAATAGTTAGAGATGTGATTCGTAATAATGGAGATTTTACTGGTTTAGTTCCACATACAGTTCGATTAAAAAAATAATTTATGAATAACTTTTTGTTAAGAATCCTTTTAGGTATTGTCTTATTATTTACTGTTTCTTGCAGTAACCCCTCTAAAAAAACTATAGATTTCACTACCCTTTTTGAAAAATCTCAAGGCACAGAAACCCCTGAATATAAAGATATAATTACATATTATAAAAACTTATCAGAAGCTTATAGCCAAATATCATTGTTTAGTTTTGGACAGACAGATTCTGGAGAACCCTTGCATTTAGTGGTTTATGATAAAAATGGAATTTACAATGTTGATGAAATCAAAAATTCATCAAAAAATAGAATTTTAATAAATAATGGTATTCATCCTGGAGAATCAGATGGAATCGATGCTTCAATGATGCTATTAAGAGATCTTGTCCAAAATGATTCTTTACAAAAAAAATATCAAAATTCTATTGTTTGTATAATACCTGTATACAATGTAGGTGGTTCTTTAAACAGAAATTCTCATACCAGAGCCAATCAAAATGGGCCCTTAGAATATGGATTTAGAGGAAACGCTAGAAACTATGATTTAAACAGAGATTTTATAAAGCAAGATACCAAAAATGCAGCAGCTTTTGCAGAAGTATTTCATTCTGTAGATCCTGATGTATTTATAGATAACCATGTTAGTAATGGAGCAGATTATCAATACGCAATAACACATTTGTTTACACAGCACAACAAATTAGGAGGTAGTTTAGGTTCTTTTTTACAGAACAAAATGAGGCCTAGTTTAGAACAATCGTTAGCTAAAAAAGACATTATAATAACGCCTTATGTGAATGTTTGGGGCACTACTCCTGAAAATGGGTTTTCTCAGTTTTTTGACTCACCTAGATATTCTACAGGGTACACAACATTGTTTAATACTTTAGGATTAATGGTGGAAACTCATATGATAAAACCTTATAAAATTAGAGTAGAACAAACTTATGAATTACTAGTATCTGCCTTTGATTTTACAGAAGAAAATTCTAACAAAATTAAAAGATTAAGAGCAAATATTATTTCAGAAATTTTAGCTAAAAAAACATATCCCATTCAGTTTGTAGTAGATAAAGAAAAATACAGAAATTTAAAATTTAAGGGTTATGAAGGGATGTATATAGAAAGTAAAGTTACCAATGGCAAAAGGTTGTTTTATGACAAAAACAAGCCTTTCGAAAAAGACACTCGTTATTTTGATGAATTTAAAGTTACTAAAGAAATAGAAATTCCTAAAGCTTATATTTTACCTAAAGGATGGCATCAAGTTATTGCTAGGTTAGATAATAATCTAATTAAATATACTAGGTTTATAAAAGACACTACAATTTTAGTAACTGTAAATCACATAGCAAATTTTAAATCTAGAAATGCGCCTTATGAAGGGCATTATTTACATTATAACACTGAAGTTTTTAGCTCAATAGAAGAAGTTACCTTTAAAAAAGGTGATTTATACATACCAACACATCAAAATGGAGTTCGCTATCTGTTGGAAACATTAGAGGCTGAAGCTACAGATTCATTCTTCAATTGGAATTTCTTTGATACTGTTTTACAAAAAAAAGAGGGGTATTCTGCTTATGTTTTTGAAGATGTTGCAGAACAAATTTTAAAAGACAATGAGTTTTTAAAAAATGAATTTGAAAACAAGTTAAAAACTGATAAAGATTTTCAGAAAAACCCGAGAAAACAACTTGATTTTATTTACAAGAATTCTCCTTATTATGAAAAAGCACACTTGATGCTACCTGTTTTTAAAGTTTACTAAAACATTATTTATAGTATTGTTGAACTTCTTTAAAAATTATAATCGCTCAATGGTTTTGTAAACTTTTCTGGATTTGCAGCCAAGTGATATCTAGGATCATCAATATTCTCTTCAATCACATCTTTAAAAATAGGTGAAGCTTTATAAAGTAAAACCTTACAATCTTCACTTAGATGTTTAAGAATAATTTGTTTATTGGCTGCTTGGTACTTTTCAACAAGTGCAAATATTGCTTCAATTGCAGAATGATCTGAAATTCTAGCTTCTATAAAATCAATTTCTACCTTAATAGGGTCATTTTTTATGTCAAACTTTTCATTAAATGTAGCAATGCTTCCAAAGAATAATGGTCCCCAAATTTCGTAAATTTTTGTTCCATCCTCTTTAAACCGCTTTCTTGCTCTAATTCTTCTTGCATTTTCCCATGCAAAAACTAATGCAGAAATAATTACACCAACAAAAACAGCAATTGCTAAATCAAAAATCACTGTTACTGCAGATACTGTTATTAGAACAAAAGCGTCAGATTTAGGTATTTTTTTTAGTATTCTAAAGCTAGACCAAGCAAATGTTTCAATAACCATCATAAACATTACGCCAATTAAGGCAGCTATTGGTACTTGTTCAATAAACTTATCAGTAAATAAAATAAAGGTTAAAAGCGTAATTGCCATCATAATACCAGACAATCTTCCTCTACCACCTGCATTAATATTAATGACTGTTTGACCTATCATACCACATCCTCCTGTACCTCCAAATAAGCCACTAACAATATTTCCTGCACCCTGTGCGATACATTCTTTGTTTCCATTTCCTCTAGTTTCTGTTAATTCATCAACTAAATTCATGGTCATCAAAGATTCAATTAAACCTACAGAAGCTGCCAGTATTGCAAAAGGAAAAATAAAACGTAAGGTATCTAAATTAAACGGTAAATTTTGCCAAAGTTCTAAATTTGGAGTTGGAAATTCTCCTTTAAGTCCTTCACCTCCACCTTCAATAATGTAAGAACCTACAGTAGAAACTTCTAATCCAGAAAACACGACAATTAAAGTAGTAATTAAAATAGCGGTAAGAGAAGCTGGTATTTTCTTTGTTATTTTTGGAATTACCCAAATAATTGTCATATTTAATGCAACTAGGCCTATCATGATATACAATTCCGTTCCTTGCATAAAAGTACTTACATATTCATTTACGCCCTCTTTAGATACTTGTAAAGACTTGTGAGTAAACATTTTAACTTGAGCCCAAAAAATTACGATTGCTAAACCATTTACAAAACCCATCATTACAGGGTGTGGAATAAGACGAACAAACTTTCCAAGTTTTAAAACACCAGCAAACACTTGTATGATTCCCATTAAAATAACACAAGCTAATAAATAGAAATATCCCATATTGTCTATGGGAGTATCAAATAGCATTCCTTTAGAATGGCCTTCTGCAATCATTGCAACAAATATAACTGCAACAGCACCAGCTGCACCAGATATTAGCCCAGGTCTTCCTCCAAAAATAGCCGTAATTAATCCTATAATAAAAGCACCTGAAAGCGCTACTAATGGATCTATTTGAGCAACAAAAGCAAAAGCAACAACCTCAGGAATCATGGCTAGAGAAACAGTAATACCTGCCAATATATCATTCTTTGCGTTTGGTGTAATTTTTTTTATGAAATTAGTCATGAATTAAGGGCTTTTAAAAGTCGGCAAATATAAGATCTTTTTAGGTATTTATAAGTTTTTCTTATATGTTTCATATACCAATTTTATATTTGCGTAGGTGTTTTTATAAATGTTGTTTATATCGCTTTTTTTTATGAATGCTACTTTATCAATACCCTCTTCGGTTTGTGGAGTTAACTCTTTTTTAAAGCTAGAATGCATTAAATACCAATGCGTTTCTTTTAATTTTAGTCCGTTATATGCATAGATGTGATACGTTGTAATTAACTTTTTTAAAATCACTAATTTTCTAATGCCACATTCTTCTTCAACCTCTCTTATTGCTGCTGTTTTTTTTAATTCATTTTTTTCTATCCACCCTTTAGGTAAATCCCAAATTCCATTTCTATGAATAAAAAGTACTGATCTTTCATCATTAATAACTAGACCTCCAGCTGCTTTAATTACTTTTAAATTACTAAGAAAGTGTTGCCAATCTTTTTTTAAATTTTGAGAGGTTAACAAAATTCCTTCAATAGATTCGGTTTTTAATTTACTTAAGATTGTATTGAAGTTAAGATCAGAAAATGAATAGGTTGGATAATTTTTTTCATTTTTTAATGAAGATGTGATAATTATTGGTTTATCATTTACAAAAACTTTATACATTTGCGCCATGGTTATGAACAAAGATACTTCAAAAAAAACAGCAGCGCTTTTGTTACAAATAAAAGCGATAAAGCTAAACCCCCAAGAGCCTTTTAATTGGGCCTCTGGTTGGAAATCACCAATATATTGTGATAATAGAATAACATTATCATATCCGCCAGTTAGGGTTTTTCTTAAAGAAGAAATTGCAAAAATAGTAGAATTAGAATATGGTAAACCAGACGTTATTGCTGGTGTTGCAACTGGTGCAATAGCCATTGGAATTTTAGTCGCACAAGAGCTGGGTGTTCCTTTTGTGTATGTTAGACCAGAGCCAAAAAAGCACGGTAGAAAAAATCAAATAGAAGGTCATTTAGAGGGGGGGCAGAATGTAGTTGTTATTGAAGATTTAATAAGTACAGGTAATAGTAGTCTAAATGCTGTTGCTGCTTTAAAAGAAGCTGGGGCAGTAGTAAAAGGAATGGTCGCTATATTTTCTTACGGCTTTGATATTGCAACTAAGAATTTTGAAGACAAAAATATAAACCTAAAAACATTAAGTAATTACGATAACCTTTTAGAGCATTCATTGGATAGTAATTACATTTCTCAAAAAGAATTAAAGACACTTCAAGAATGGAGAAATAATCCTAGTGAGTGGAATCAATAAAAGATACAAATGAATATTAAAGGAAATAAAATTACCGTACAAAAAACTCAAGAGGAAACATTTAATTTTTTATCTGAATTAAAAAATTTTGAGCAACTTATGCCAGACTCTATTCAAAAATTTGAAGTTGATGGAGATTCTTTTGTTTTTGGTTTAAAAGGAATGCCAGAAATACGATTAGTTCTTAAAGATAAAACTCCTTTTTCTAAAGTTGTTTTAGGTGCCGCTAGTAGTAAATTATCTTTTCAATTAGTTGCAGATATTGCTGCTTTAACAGACGCTTCTAGTGAAGTAGAAATTGTATTTGATGGTGAATTTAACAAAATGATGGAAATGATGGTTAAAAAACCATTAACTAGTTTTATAGAAACATTAACGGCTAATCTGAGTAAAGTTTAAGCAAAGGAAATTTCTTTAATTTGAAATTTTTTAATGGTTTTATTTTCGAGTTCAATCTTTAGTTTTCCAGTTTTAGAAACTCCAACAATTTTACCCATAAATAAAACATTATCAGCGGTTTTAAACATGCTAGGAATGTTTTTTTTATAGAGTACATTTAAATATTCTTGTTCTAATTTAAGAAATTTATCAGTAGTTAATGCTTGTGTTCTTTTTTTTAAAACGCTAATAATTTCATTTAAAAGTTGGTCTAAATCATACAATTTACCAGTTATTTTTTTTAAAGAACTTATGTTTTTAAACTGCATTGGAAAAATGTCTTGATTCACATTTAAACCAATACCGAGTATTGTTTGGTTAATTTTGGCATCAGCGATTTTATTTTCTATTAAAATTCCACAAATTTTTTGATTAGCTGACATAATGTCGTTTGGCCATTTAATAAAAATATTTGTGTTTAAATGTTTTTTAATTACATCAAAAACGGCAAGACAAACAGCAAAATTTAAATATTTTTGATTCAAAACTAGAAGTTCAAAATCTTTAATAAACACACTAAATGTTAAGTTTTTATTCGGTTCAGAAATCCAACTACTCTCTCTTTGGCCACGTCCTTTAGTTTGTGATTTGGTAACCACTATAGTGTAGTTTTCCAGATTAGATTTCTTAGCCATTTCCTTTAAAAAAGTACTGGTAGAATCAATGGCATTAAGTTTGATTAAATTCAATTGTTAAATATTGTATAAACAAGTTCAATATTACACAAAATAGTCGCAAAAAAATAATAACTTTGCCTTAATTTATAAAATACATTAATGATAAAAAAACAAGTAAGTACAGATGATTTAATCGCTGTAATTATTAAGGGAATTGATGATGTTAAAGGAGAAGACATTCAATTGCTAGATTTAAGAGATATAGAAAATACGGTCTGTGACTACTTTGTAATTTGCTCAGGTACTTCAAACACCCAAGTAAACGCTATTTCAGGTTCAGTTCAAAAAATTGTAAGTAAAGAGGTTAAAGATAAGCCATGGCATGTAGAAGGCCAGGGTAACTCTGAATGGGTTTTAATGGATTATGTAAACGTAGTTGTACATATTTTTCAAAAGCATGTAAGAGATTATTACGATATAGAAAGCCTTTGGGGTGACGCAAAAATCACTGAAATTAACCCAGTTTAATACTATTGATTTAAAAAAATGAATAATTCAAATAAAGATAAAAAACCAAATATGCCTAAATTTAAATTCAGTTCTTACTGGATTTATGGAGGTGTTATTTTAGCAATTTTTGCAATCCAGTTTTTTAGTAGTGGAGATTTAGCTTCAAAAAGTATTTCAAAGAATAAATTTGATGAAATTTTACTAGACAACGACATTAAAGAAATTGTAGTTATAAATAGAGATGTAGCCCAGATTTATTTAACTAAAGATGCTTTAAAAAAGCAAAAACACAAAAAATTTACTTCATCTACTTTTTATAGACCAGGATCTCCTGTTTATGAATATAATTTTGGGGATCAAAGAACTTTTGAACAAAGTGTAACTGATGCAAAAGAAAAAAGAAAGCTCATTGTAGATATTGACAATAGAGAGCAGACTAGTATTTTTGATGCGATTCTTGGAATTTTACCATTTATCATCTTAATAGCCATCTGGTTATTTTTTATGAAAAGAATGTCAGGTGGAGGTGCAGGCTCTGGTGGTGGAGGTCAAATTTTTAGTATTGGTAAATCTAAAGCCAAGCTATTTGACAAAGACACTAAAGTAAAAACAACTTTTGAGAATGTAGCTGGTTTAGAAGGAGCTAAAGAAGAAGTTCAAGAAATTGTAGATTTCTTAAAAAGTCCAGAAAAATATACCTCTTTAGGAGGTAAAATTCCTAAAGGAGCTTTATTAGTTGGTCCTCCAGGTACAGGAAAAACATTATTAGCAAAAGCAGTTGCTGGTGAAGCAGGTGTGCCATTTTTCTCTCTATCAGGTTCAGATTTTGTAGAGATGTTTGTTGGAGTTGGTGCTTCGAGAGTTCGTGATTTATTTAAACAAGCTCAGCAAAAATCTCCTTCAATTATTTTTATTGATGAAATTGATGCTATTGGAAGAGCACGTGGTAAAAACTCTATGACTGGAGGTAATGATGAACGTGAAAATACGTTAAACCAATTATTGACAGAAATGGATGGTTTTGGCACAGATACTAACGTTATTGTAATTGCTGCAACGAACAGAGCAGACGTTTTAGATAAAGCGTTAATGCGTGCAGGACGTTTTGATAGACAAATTTATGTTGATTTACCAGATATCAGAGAAAGACAAGAAATTTTTGAAGTGCATATAAAGCCTTTAAAATTATCAGATGATGTAAATGTTGAGTTTCTTGCTCAGCAGACTCCTGGTTTTTCAGGTGCAGATATTGCAAACATGTGTAATGAAGCTGCTTTAATTGCTGCAAGGCAAGGAAAAAAAGCGATTCATCATCAAGATTTTTTAGATGCTGTAGATCGTATTGTCGGTGGTTTAGAAAAGAAAAAGAAACGTATTACTCCAAAAGAAAAGAAAGTAATTGCTTTTCATGAGGCTGGCCATGCTACCGTAAGTTGGATGTTAGAGCATGCAGCTCCATTGGTAAAAGTAACGATTGTTCCTAGAGGGCAATCTTTAGGAGCAGCCTGGTATTTGCCTGCAGAACGCTTAATAGTTCAAACAGAACAAATGTTAGATGAAATGTGTGCAACATTAGGAGGTAGAGCTGCAGAAAAGATTATTTTCAATAAAATATCTACAGGAGCCTTAAGCGATTTAGAAAAAGTAACCAAACAAGCAAGAGCTATGGTTACCGTTTACGGTTTAAATGATGAGGTAGGAAATATTACCTACTACGATTCCTCTGGAAATGATGCTTTTGTAAAGCCTTATAGTGAAGAAACTGGTAAAAAAATAGACAAAGAAATTTCTAAAATGATAGAGATTCAATACCAAAGAGCCATTGATCTATTGTCTAATAATAAAGAAAAACTAACGGTTCTTGCTGAATTACTTTTAGAAAAAGAAGTGATTTTTAAAGACGATCTTCAAAAAATCTTTGGGAAAAGACCTTTTGAAGAATTAGATACAGAAGTAAATCAAGAAGAAGCAATTGAAGAATTACCAGCAGAAGGTAATGTCACAGAATCCTAAAAGTTTATGGATTTTTTAAAGAAACTTTTTAATATCCCTATTAAAGAGGATACACAAATAGAAGAGCAAGAGGTAAATCTTTCTCTCGATGACTTGTTTGTGCATAATTTTACAGGGAAAGAAGGTAAGTTTCTTTATTGTACGACCAAAAATGAATTAAAAACTAGCTTTGAAAAAATTTTTGACGAAAATAAATGGACTACAGTTCAGCTTTTAGATCATAATTTGGAGAGTATTATTAATAAGGATTCTGTAAAAATTGCTCAAAAAAGTAATGCAGAAGCCCCTATATTTTCTAAATGTGAACATTTAGTAGCAGACAAAGGAGATATTTTATTTTCATCGAATCAACTTGGGAGTACAAAGTTAAAAGAATTTACAGATAATTTTATTGTATATGCTACAACCAGTCAGTTAGTTAAAGACACTGGACAGGCACTTACAGGGATTAAAGCTAAATATGCAAATAACTTACCCACAAATATTTCTTCAATAAAAAATTATAATATCAATAATACTGATGATAATTTTTTAAACTATGGCAACAATAACTCAAAAAACTTATATTTGCTGCTATTTGAAGATTTATAATATGCATAACCTTTTAAAAAGGAGTTTTTCTGGGATTATATACGTTATAATTTTTATTTCTGCCACTCTTTTTTCTAAAGAGTCTTACGTTGTATTAATTACCCTTTTTGGATTCATATCTATTTGGGAATTTTCAAAAATGATTGCCATAAAAAATTACGCTTCTTATTTTATCTTTCCTGTTACACTTTTTTTAATATTACAAAGACAGTATAGTTTTGCAACTTTAGGACTTTTAGGGATAACCGTATTTTCATCTTTATTATTGGGATTTCAACTAATTTTTAAAAAGGACATTCCTTATGAAGATCACAGGCAAAAATTAGGACTATCTATTAGGTATATTATTTTTTCTATGTGTTTTCTTGTTCTTTTACCTTTTTATCAAAATGAATATCATCCTTACTTAATGTTAGCGTTGGTATCTTTAATTTGGGTGAATGATTCTTTTGCTTTTTTAGTAGGTAAAAATATAGGAAAACGTAAATTGTTTGCCTCTGTTTCCCCAAAAAAAACAGTAGAAGGTTTTTTTGGAGGTTTATTTTTTTCAGTTATAACAGCGTATGCAATTAGTTATTTTAATTCAGATTTTACTGCACTACATTGGATAATTATCGGGTTTTTAATCTCTGTTTTAGGAACTTTAGGAGATTTGGTAGAATCTAAATTTAAAAGAAAAGCTAATATTAAGGATAGTGGTAATATATTACCAGGACATGGTGGAATTTTAGATAGGTTAGATAGCTTACTTTTTGCTGCGCCCTTTGTATATTTGTTTATTAATTATATTATATAAAAAATGATACGTTTTCATAAAGAAGGTTATACAATTATCGCAATTACTTTTGTTTTAGCAATAGCAAGTGTTTTATTGGCTGAGGAATTTATTAATATACTATGGCTTACAAAGGCAGTACAAGTTTTAGCCTTATTTCTATTAATAATTGTACTTCAATTTTTTAGAAATCCAAAAAGAATTACTGAACTTAACGATAAAACTATTGTTGCTCCTGTAGATGGAAAGGTAGTAGTTATTGAAGAAGTCGAAGAACCAGAATATTTTAAAGATAAAAGACTACAAGTTTCTATTTTTATGTCTCCAATTAATGTTCATGTTACAAGATATGCAATGAGTGGTTTAGTCAAATATAGCAAATATCATCCAGGTAAATACTTAGTTGCATGGCATCCAAAAGCATCTACAGATAATGAAAGAACAACCATTGTGTTGCAAAATGAAACTTTTGGAGATGTTTTGTATAGACAAATTGCAGGAGCTTTGGCAAAAAGAATCGTAAATTATGCAGAAGAAGGAAGTCAGGTTATACAAGGTTCTGATGCTGGTTTTATAAAGTTTGGTTCACGTGTAGATTTGTATTTTCCATTAGGAACAAAGTTGAAGGTGAATTTGGGTGATAAAGTTAAAGGAGGAACGCAAGTTATTGCAGAAAGATAATTGTTATTAAAAATATAGATTACAAATTTGAAGATGCTTTTCTGAAGTTATCTAAACTTAAAAAAACGATTACTCCCGATTTAATGTTAAAGCTTTATGCTTTTCATAAACAAGCAAACTTTGGTAATAATCGTTCTTTAAAAAGAGGTTTAGATGTAAGAAGCGGTTTTAAATTAAACGCTTGGATGCAATTAAAAGGTATGTCTTCTCAAGAAGCTAAGCTAAAATATATTGAGTTAGCAGATAAAATTCTTAAACAGAATAAAAATAGTTAGCAACTTTTATATCCCTTAAAATAAATCGTTTAAAGCATCTGAAAGTTTAGGATACTTAAAATTAAAATTTTTGTTTTTAATTTTTTCACTAGAAATTCTACTTCCCTCCAAAAGAATTAAAGCCATTTCTCCAAAAACTAAATGTAATAAAAAACCAGGAACACATAGGCTTGTGAAGGGTCTAGAAACGGATTTAGCTAAGGTTTTTGAAAAAGAAATACTAGTATGGTATTCTGGAGCTACAGCATTATAGGTTCCTTCTAATTCATTATCAATAGCTTTTACGTATAAATTACAAAGGTCTTCTATATGAATCCAAGGTATGTATTGACTGCCTTTACCCAAACCTGCAATAACAGGTGTTTGCATTTTTTTTAAAGCACCTCCTTTATTAGATAACACAATACCGGTTCTTAATATAGAAACAGGGATATCTATTGTTTTAAATTGCAATGCTGCAGCTTCCCATTTATTACATACATCTCCTAAAAAATCTTCACCAACAGGGTTTTCTTCAATTAAAATTGCTTTAGATGTTATTGCGCCATAATATCCAGTTCCTGAGGCAGAAATAAAGCCTTTCAATGAAGTATTTAATTGTTTTATTTTGTTAAAAAGTAAATTTGCGGAATTTACTCTACTATGTATAATTTCTGTTTTTCGTGATTTAGACCATCTTTTATCTGCAATTCCTGCTCCTGCAAGATGAATGATATAATCGGTATTTTTTATGGCATCTTCAGCTATATATCCTTTAGCTAAATCCCATTTAAATTCGTTCTTCTTTTTTGGAGACCTCGTTAGAATTTTAACGATATGTCCTTTTTGTTCAAGAACTTCTGTAAGTCTTGCACCTATTAATCCAGTACCTCCAGTAATTAAAATATTTGCCATATGTAAAGATAAAAAACCTTATGTTATTTTGTGAACGATTTTAATGAATTAACGATTTATTATATGGTTTTTACTTCCTTTTTTATTTTAGGTATAAGTATCAATGAAAACAATTAGTACATATACTAAAGCAATGTTAATTTTTTTAAAAGCCTTAAATAATAGCGTATTTTTATAGTGATGAAAAAAAGTACAAAAAGGAAAGGATTTATTTTTAAAACTTATGAGGCAGAAAAGCAATCGCCTTTCGAAAAGCTGTTTGAAATTTTTAAAGAATTAATTACTCATACTTCTGGTGATTTTGATGAAGCTATAGATTGGTTAAGATCTTTAGATAAAGAATATAATCTTACAGATGAACAGTATACAATAGATGATTTTATTGAAGATTTAAAGAAAAAAGGGTACATAAGAGAAGAAATAAAAGCAGACGGAACAGGTGGTACAGCCATAACTTCAAAAACAGAAAGAGCTATAAGACAACAAGCATTAAATCATATTTTTGGAAAAATAAAAAGAAGTGGATCTGGTAATCATAAAAGTAAATCACCAGGTATAGGAGATGAACATACAGGAGATTTTAGGGCATATCAATTTGGAGACAACTTAGACAAGGTTTCTATGACAGAAAGTATAAGAAATGCACAAATCAATAATGGTATAGGAGATTTCACGTTGTCAGAGAATGATTTGGTCGTAGAAGATACGCTGCATAAAAGCCAAATGAGTACAGTGTTAATGATTGATATTAGTCATTCTATGATTTTATATGGAGAAGATAGAATTACACCAGCCAAAAAAGTAGCTATGGCTTTGGCCGAACTAATTACTACTAGATATCCAAAAGATACGATAGACATTTTGGTTTTTGGAAACGACGCCTGGACTATTAAAATAAAAGATTTACCTTATTTACAAGTTGGTCCTTACCATACGAATACAGTTGCTGGTCTACAATTAGCTATGGATTTATTACGGAGAAAGAAAAATACGAATAAACAGATTTTTATGATAACTGACGGTAAGCCTAGTTGTTTGCGTTTACCTGATGGTCAATACTATAAAAATAGTAATGGCTTAGACAAATACATTGTAAATAAATGTTATGCAATGGCACAACAGGCCAGAAAATTACACATACCAATTACAACTTTTATGATTGCGCAAGATTCTTATTTGATGCAATTTGTAAAAGCTTTTACACAAGCAAATCAAGGAAAAGCATTTTATACTGGATTAAAAGGTTTAGGAGAGATGATTTTTGAAGATTATGAAACAAATAGAAAAAAAAGAATTAAAGGATAGATGAATTTAGAAAATATAAAAACATTAGGAGAACTAAAAAAAACAGGGTACGATCCAAAATCAATTAAAGAGGAGTTAAGAGAAAATCTTATTAGTAAGATGTTGAATAAGGAAACGGTCTTTAAAGGTATCCATGGATATGAAAATACAGTTATTCCAGAATTAGAAAGAGCCATTTTAAGCAAACACAATATTAATTTACTAGGGTTAAGAGGTCAGGCTAAAACTCGTTTGGCAAGGTTAATGGTAGATTTGTTAGACGAATATATTCCAGTAGTAGAGGGTTCTGAAGTTAATGATGATCCACTTCAGCCCATATCGAGATTTGCAGAAGAATTAATTAAGGAAAAGGGTGATGACACACCAATTTATTGGTTGCATAGAAATGATCGTTTTGCAGAGAAATTAGCAACTCCAGATGTAACTGTAGCAGATATTATTGGTGATGTAGATCCTATAAAAGCTGCAAATTTGAAATTGAGTTATGCAGATGATAGGGTAATTCATTATGGAATGATTCCTAGAGCCAACAGGTGTATTTTTGTTATTAATGAATTGCCAGATTTACAAGCAAGAATTCAGGTAGCATTGTTTAATATTCTACAAGAAGGTGATATTCAAATTCGTGGATTTAAATTAAGATTGCCTTTAGATATGCAATTTGTATTTACAGCTAACCCTGAAGATTATACCAATAGAGGTAGCATTGTTACTCCGTTAAAAGACAGAATTGGCTCACAAATATTAACGCATTATCCTGAGGATATTGAAACGGCTAAGACCATTACACAACAAGAAGCTAATAAAGTAGCTTCTCAGAAAGAGTTTATAAAAGTACCAGAGCTAGCCAAAGATTTATTAGAACAAATTGTTTTCGAAGCAAGAGATAGTGAATATATTGATGCTAAAAGTGGAGTAAGTGCACGATTAAGCATTTCTGCATTTGAAAATCTGTTAAGTACCGCAGAAAGAAGAGCAATCTTGTCTGGGGATTCAGAAACTATGATCCGTTTAAATGATTTTGATGGGATAATTCCTGCAATTACTGGTAAAGTAGAATTGGTTTATGAAGGAGAACAAGAAGGTGCTCAGGTAGTAGCAGAAACATTAATTCGAAGAGCAATCAAAACATTATTCCCTACGTATTTTCCAGAAATTAAAAAATTAGAAAAACAAGATGCAGAGACTCCTTATGATGATATTATTTCTTGGTTCTTTAATTCAAAAGAAGATTTTGAATTGTTAGATGACTATGCAGAAGAGGCTTACAAAAACGAATTAGATAAAATAAAGCCTTTAGATGTTTTTCTAAAAGAACATCAACCAAATATGAATAAAGCAGATGCTTATTTTGTGAAAGAGTTTGTGTTGTGGGCTTTGGTAGAATTTAAGAAATTAAGTAAGTATCGTTTCGCAGAAAGAACTCAGTTTAAAGATCCTTATGGAAATTTTATTAATGGATTGTAAAGAAAAAAAGAAAGCCTAACAGCTTTCTTTTTTTATGAAATATAAGTTTTTAAATAGAGCTAAGAATGCTAGAAATAGGTTTTTATTAGCAAAGAATCTATTTATCTCATTATCTTATTTGGAAAAACAACCACACTCTCATGACCATTTTCACCAACAGCGGCCACTCCAAAAAAGAAATTATCAATCACAATTCCTTCTAAAGTAAATTCCGTAGCTTCTACATACCTATCATTATCCCAAGTAGGAGAGGTAGTATCTCTCCAATAAATTTTATATCCTTTTGCGCCTTCTACTGGAGACCATTTTAGTTTAGCAGAAGCCTCAACTATACCACCAATACCAACAACTTTAGGAGCAGCAGGTGCCCAAGCCAAGCTAGCCAAGTTGATTGCGTTTACAGCCGTTAATTTTTTTGCATACGGAAAGTTTACATGTTCAAAAGTATCTCCATACTTAATCCCATTTTCCGTTCTTAGGTCTTGATGTTGCTGGGTATAATTTTCATGCGCTTCCATTATGCGAATTCCTGCAAATCCTAAATCATTAAAAGGTCTGTGATGGCCACCTCTCCCAAATCTATCTAACCTATAAATCATCATAGGGTTCATCTCTGGCATATACGTTTTTGTTGTTTTATGAACATATCTTGCCAATTGACGAGAAATACCATCTACTTCACCACCATAAAACCTACGCATTCTTCTTTGTCTTTCAGTTTCGTTCGCAGGGACTGGCTCAGAAAAAATACGAAACGCTCTATTGTCTGTGACACCATCTACACCTGTAATATTTCCAATCATATCATTGTTAAGTATACCAATAATATCCCAACCTTTTTCTTTGGCATACTTTGCAAGTCCAGCACCACCAAAAAGCCCTTGCTCTTCTCCAGATAAACCTACATATATTATACTGCTTTCAAATTTATATTTACTTAAAACTCTAGCGGCTTCCATTGTACCAGCCATACCTGATGCATTATCGTTTGCCCCTGGTGCATCTTTGGTAAAATTAGAGCCATTACTGTTTCTAGAATCAATGTCTCCACTCATTATAATATATCTGTTCGGATACTTTGTGCCTTTTTGTATGGCAACAACATTTACAACATAGGCATCATGAGGTACTCTATTACTCATTGCTGTAGTAACCAAATCTTTTTGATAAAATACGTTTAAACAATTGTTACACGCTGAAGATATGTTTTCAAATTCTGATTTTATCCACCTTCTTGCTGCACCAATTCCTCTTGTATTGGATAGCGTATCTGAAAAAGTATTTCTTGTTCCAAATTCTGTTAATGTCTTTACATCTGCTTTAATTCGATCTTCAGAAATCTGATTGATAATATCATAAATCTTTAAATCGGTTTGTGCAGAAATGATAGTAGTAAATAACAAAAATGCAATATAGATTTTTTTCATTGGGATTGATTTTTTTTAATTCGACACTAAAATAAGAAACTATTCTCATTTTCTTTTTATCTGCTTAGTTTTTAGTTTCTAAATTCAAAAAAAGAATATAATTTGGTCTAGTTTCTGTTTTTGAAATAGGAAAATCATAATTTCCAATTCTTTTGAAAGCAACTTTTTCATAAAAATTGAGTGCTCTATAATTTTTAATCCATACGTAGAGCCAAATTCCTTTTTGATTATTTTTTTTAATAAGACCTACATTAAAATCAAATAATTTTTTGCCTAAACCTAATCCATAAAACTCTTTTAGCAAATACAAGCGCTCCATTTTGGTGATGTTTTTAGCTAGAATGTGCTCGTTTTCTGTATTTAAAATTATTTTAGAAAAACCAGCCAATTTCTCTTTGTAGAAAATTAGATGGTATTCATAATGTTGTTGAGTAACTTCTTTAGTTAGGGTTTCTTCATTAAAACTTTCCTTAAGATATTTATCCATAATTTCCTCAGGAATGGCATGCTGATGAGGAATAAAAAAAGCTTTTTTTGACACTATTGCCAGTTGTTTTACATCATTTACTGTAGCTTTTCTAATAGAAATCATTGTACTAAAAATAAAATTATTGGATTAAAAGCACCTCCATTGATTTGCATCTAAAAATTGTTTTTAATTTCAATTAATCAATCTTGGTAAAAATTTCGATATTTTTAAATACCGTATCATTTCTATAATACGTATTTACTTGCTTGTAAGAATCTTTATAGAAATCAATAGGAATTACGTACGTATTTACATCGCTTTTCATAGACTTAGAAGTAGAGGTAAGTGTTTCTGTAATGGTATCATTTTTAAAAGTATAGGTACCATAATCACTCCAATCAATACCATTTATATCTGTGTCTGTATTCCACAAAACATAACCATTTAAATAAATTTTATGTTGCACCTTATGGAAGTCTTTAACAATAGTGTCTGTATTGGCTAATGTGTAGAAAGCATTTAGTTGCCAAACACCCTGCAATGGGTCTTCTTTTTGCTTTTTTAAATTTATAGCTGAGTTACATGAAGCTAAGAATACAAGAAATATACTAGCAATGATTACTTTTTGAATTTTTAAGTTATTTTCCATTTTTGTATTAATTAGGTTATTTTAAATTGCTTTTGTTTAAGTTTTAAAGCGATATAAAAACTAATACCAACGTTTTTTCTTCTTTTTTGAAGCTGCAGATTTTCTACTTTTTTTATGTTTACTTACCGTATTTGATTGTTTTTTTGTGTGTTTTGGTTTGTTAATAGGATAAGGATGCTCATCAATAACTTTTATTGGTTTTTCAATTAATGTTTCGATATCTTTAATGTAATTGTTTTCATCTGGCGAACAGAAAGAAAACGCAATTCCAGATTTACCTGCTCTACCAGTTCTACCAATTCTATGTACGTAAGTTTCTGGCACATTTGGAATGTCAAAATTGATAATAGCATCTACATTAGTAATATCTATACCTCTTGCAGCAACATCTGTAGCTATTAAAATTGAGGCTTTTTTACTTTTAAAATCTTCTATGGCTTTGTTTCTAACCCCCTGAGATTTATCTCCATGAATACTGGCCACAGTATAGCCATTTTTTAGAAGTGTTTGTTCTAGTTTATCAACCCCAAATTTGGTGCGTCTAAAAATTATAATTTTACCATTGATTGTATTTCTTAGCAAATGTAAACATAAATCTGTTTTATTTTTTTTTGGTAAATAATACAATAGCTGACCAATATTTTTTGCTGTAGTTTCTTCAGGATTTATGTCAACTTTTACAGCGTTTTTAAGTAACGTTTTTGCAAGTTCATCTATCTTTTCTGGAATCGTTGCTGAAAATAAAAGGGTTTGTTTTTTTCTAGGGCAGTGCTTTTCAATCTTTTTGATATCATTAATAAACCCCATGTCAAGCATTAAATCTGCTTCGTCTAATACAAAGATTTCTAATTGGCTTAAATCAATGTTTCCTTGCATATGCAAATCAATCAACCTTCCTGGTGTTGCTATTAAAATATCTACACCTTTTGCCAAAATTTCTTTTTGGGGCTCTAAAGACACACCACCAAAAACGGCAGTACTTCTTAAATTAGAATATTTACTGTAAGATTTAAAGTTCGCTAGTATTTGAATGGCTAATTCACGAGTTGGTGTAATTACCAGGGCTTTTATTTTTTTTTCGTCTTTTTCTACATCTTGTTTATCAAATAACAAATTTATAATGGGTAAAGCAAAAGCAGCTGTTTTTCCTGTACCTGTTTGTGCAGATACAATTACATTTTTTTTATTTAATATTTCAGGTATTGCTCTTCTTTGGACTAAAGTTGGTTTGTGAAAACGAGCTTCAGCTACCGCTTTTAAAATTTTTTGATGTAATGGTAATTCTTTGAATTGCATACTTGCTTTTTTTGCAAAGGTAGTTTAATGCAATTTAGTTTTTGTAGTAATTTGATTTGAGACTAAAAAAACTCCAATAATTAGGAAACTCAATTCTAATGATTAAAGTCTTTTTTGATGAAAAAAAAGCCTCTATGTTATTTCATAGAGGCTTAATTATTTTAAGTATCGCCACTATTTAATTAATTCGTAGCTTCTTTTAATAAAGTTAGTTAACTCTTCTCCATGCAAAAGGTTTTGAGATAGTTTTGCCAAGTCAAAAGCTTGAGAAATTAGTCGCGTTTGTTTTTTCGCTGTTTTTGTATTTAAAATTTCTGATACTAATGGACTATTTGTGTTTACTACCAAATTGTACATGTCTGGAAAATTACCCATACCCATCATTCCACCTCCACCAGATGCTTGCATTTCTTTCATTCTACGCATAAATTCTGGAACAGTAATAATAAATGGAGAAGAACTAGAGTCCATAGCCTCTAACTGCACTGTATAGGTTTCTTTTGGGACAGCAGCTTCGATAATAGGTTTTAACTTTTCTTTTTCTTCATCAGATAATTTAGAAATAATGTTATCGTCTTTCTTAATTAAATTATCAACATGGTCTGCATCTACTCTAGAGAATTTAACTTTAGCATCACCACCTTCTAATTTTTGCATTAAATGTGCAATAATAGGAGAGTCTAATACTAATACCTCATATCCTTTTGCAGTAGCTTCTTGAATGTAACTATGCTGTGCATCTTTATTGGCAGCATATAAAATTACATGATTACCATCTTTATCGGTTTGAGTATCTTTTGTTTTTTCTAGTAGCTCATCAAACGTAAAGTACTTGTCTGCAACAGTTGGGTAAAGAGCGAATTTTTTAGCTTTGTCAAAAAACTTATCTTCAGATAACATTCCATACTCAATAATTACTTTGATATCGTTCCATTTCTTTTCAAAGTCTTCACGGTCTTTTTTAAATAAAGAAGATAATTTATCGCCTACTTTTTTAGTAATATAACCAGAAATCTTTTTTACTGCACCATCTGCTTGTAAATAAGAACGAGATACATTTAAAGGTATGTCTGGAGAATCGATAACTCCTTTTAACATTTGTAAAAAGTCCGGAACAATTCCTTCTACATTATCCGTTACAAAAACCTGATTTTGGTACAGTTGAATTTTATCTTTCTGCATGTCTAAGTTTTGAGATAACTTAGGGAAAAACAAAATACCGGTTAAATTAAAAGGATAATCTACATTTAAGTGAATATGAAACAAAGACTCTTCAAACTGCATAGGATACAATTCTCTATAAAAGTTTGTGTAATCCTCTTTTTCTAAATCAGCAGGTTTTTTTGTCCATGCAGGTTCTGTATTATTGATAATATCGTCTACTTCTATCTGTCTGTGAGGCTCAGTAGTTTCTTTACCATCTTTGTCCTTTGTAGTTTTTGGTTCGTGCGTAGGATCGTTTACTTTTTTTGTTCCAAATTTAATTGGTACTTGGTTAAAACGATTGTATTTGGTTAATAACCCTCTGATTTTACCTTCTTCTAAAAATTCTGTAGAATCCTCAGCAATATGTAGAACTATTTCAGTTCCTCTGTCAGATTTGTCATGTGCTTCTATAGTATATTCAGGAGAACCATCACAAGTCCAATGAGCTGCAGGAGCATCTTTAAACGATTTTGTGAAAATCTCTACTTTATCTGCAACCATAAATGCAGAATAAAAACCGAGTCCGAAGTGACCTATTACTCCAGTTTCATTTTTATCGTCTTTGTATTTATCTAAAAACTCTTCGGCACCAGAAAATGCAATCTGGTTAATGTATTTTTCAACTTCATCAGCAGTCATACCTAAACCTTGATCTTTTATCGTTAAGGTTTTAGCATCTTTATCAATACTGATTTCAATTTTAGCATCACCTAGTTCTGTTTCAGCTTCACCAATAGAAATAAGGTGTTTTAATTTAGTAGTAGCGTCAGTTCCGTTAGAAATCAATTCTCTTAAAAAGATTTCATGATCAGAATACAAGAATTTTTTAATCAGTGGAAAAATATTTTCTACAGATACATTAATGTTTCCTTTACTCATAATTTGTGTTTATTTTAATTATTAAAGTGTTTAATCGAATACTATTTGTTTAATTGATTCGAATTGACAACATATTTTTTTCTTTTTAACAAATAGTCAAAAAAAATACCAAACAATAAATTCTGACAAGATGACATAAAATAATAGTCTATTTCTTGAAAGCAGTTTATAAAATCAAAAATTACTATTTTTATACACTTATTTTATAATTAATAAAAATTAGCATTAAAAATATGTATAATTCAAAAATAACAGGCTTAGGATATTATGTTCCAGAAAATGTAGTGACCAATGATGATCTTAAAGAGTTTATGGATACCTCTGATGAATGGATACAAGAAAGAACGGGAATTAAAGAACGCAGATGGATAGACCCTAAGACTGGAGAAAATACATCTTCTATGGGAGTGAAAGCAGCTAAAATTGCCATAGAAAGAGCAGGATTAACAAAAGATGATATCGATTTTATAGTATTTGCAACTTTAAGTCCAGATATGTATTTTCCTGGAGGTGGTGTTCGTGTTCAAGATATGCTAGATATGCCTACAATAGGTGCGTTAGATGTACGTAATCAGTGTTCAGGCTTTATATATTCAATGTCTGTAGCTGATCAATTCATCAAAACAGGCATGTATAAGAATATATTAGTAATTGGTGCAGAAAATCATTCAGGAGGTCTAGAGAAGTCTACAAGAGGAAGAGGTGTTACCGTAATTTTTGGAGATGGAGCAGGAGCTGCAGTTTTGTCTAGATGTGAACAAGAAGGTAAAGGGATTTTGTCTTCTCATTTACACTCTGAGGGGAAGCATGCAAGAGAGTTAATGCTAGATGGCCCATCTACAGGAAGATGGGTGCCAGAAATTATGGAGGAAAACGATCCTGAAGATCAATCTTATTTTCCTTATATGAACGGTCAATTTGTTTTTAAACACGCTGTTGTTCGGTTTTCTGAGGCAATTGTAGAAGGATTACAAGCCAATAACCTACAAAAGGAAGATATAGACATGTTAATACCACATCAGGCAAACCTTAGAATAGCTCAGTTTATTCAAAAGAAATTTAACTTAGCAGATGATAATGTATACAACAATATTCAGAAGTATGGTAATACAACAGCTGCATCTGTAATCATTGCTTTGACAGAAGCATGGGAGCAAGGAAAAATTAAAGATAATGATTTGGTTGTTTTAGCTGCTTTTGGTAGTGGTTTTACATGGGGTTCTGTTGTAATTAGATGGTAGCTGATAAAAAGTATTTATACTATTTTTAGAAATTAAAGGCTTGTGTTAAAAAGGTTTTTTTTTAATTTATAAATGGATGCTCTTCCCTTAAAATATTGTTAATAATTCAAAAAACCCCTTTATTTTGTTTATTATTTAATTAAATTTGATAAACAATCTATTTTTATGAAATCTTTACACTTATTATTCCGATTTTTCTTTTTTGTTTTTCTAGTTACTTTTTCTGCTCATGCTCAGAAATTAAGCGGTAAAGCAACTTACATTTCAAAAACTAAAATGGAATTAGGAAATTGGGGAGCACGAATGAGTGAAGCGCAAAAAAAGCAAGTTGCCAATAGATTAAAAAACAGGTTAGAAAAAACATACGGGTTAACATTTAATACCACTGAATCTTCATTTAAAGAAGAAGAAAAGATTGATGCTATTTCTGGTGCTACAGATTCTTGGGGGGCTTATTTTACTAGAGGCGATCACTATAAAAATATTTCTAGCAACAAATTAGTGCAAAGTCAAGAATTTTATGGTAAACGTTTTTTAATAAAAGATACTCTATACAAAATTGATTGGTCTATAAGCACTGAGTCAAAGAAAATTGGAAATTACACCTGTTATAAAGCAAAGGCTTTTGTACCTTATAATGAGTTAAATTGGTATAATTTTTCTTGGAGTGATTTAAGAAGTACTGAAAACAAAGAAGGTAATGATGAAGAAAATTTAATCATTGTAGAGGCTTGGTATACACCACAGATTCCAATGGCGCAAGGACCAGCTGAATTTTGGGGATTACCAGGTTTAATTTTAGAAGTAAGTGCACAAAATACTACTTTACTGTGTACAGAAGTTGCTTTAACTAAAGAAAGTAAATTACAAATTGATACTCCAGATAATGGAACTGAAATTACAAAAACAGCATACACATCAACCATAAGAGAAAAAATGGTGGAAATGCGAAATAACAGAATGGGTAGAAGGAGAGGTAGGTAATATCGGTTTTAAATTTATTTGACTTGAAAAACAAAAAAACATTAGTGCTTGGTGCTTCCCTAAATCCAGAACGTTACTCTTTTAAAGCGCTACAAAAATTAACTGAGAATAAGATACCTACTAGGGCTTTTGGTTTAAAAAATGGTGTTGTTTTTGGAGTGACCATAGACTCAGAAAAGAAAAGCTATAAAGAAATTGATACAGTCACTTTATATTTAAACCCGAAAAGGCAGAAGGAATATTATGAATATATAGTAAGCTTAAAACCTAAACGCGTTATTTTTAATCCTGGTACTGAAAACGTAGAGTTTGTGAAGTTATTAAAATCGCATCATATAAATTCTGAAGAAGCCTGTACTTTGGTATTACTAGCAACAAATCAATACTAAGTTTATTGTAATTTAAATATAGTCCCTGGGTTTGCAAGCTTTATGTTTTTAAAAACTTCTTTAGCTTCATCTTCAAATAAAGAGATGTCTTTATACCTCCCTGAATAATGCCCTACTATTAGTTGACCCACATTGGCACTTTTAGCTATTTGTGCAGCTTGTTTGGATGTGCTATGTTTTGTTTTTTTTGCTAAATCTTCTCTATCCGCTAAAAATGTGGTTTCATGATATAGAAGGTCTACATTTTTAATTATAGGAACAATGTCTGGTTTATAAATGGTATCACTACAGAATGCAAAACGAAGTGGCTTTTTTGGCGGTAAAGTTAATTCATCATTCAAAATAACCTCTCCTGTACTTAGCGTAATATCTTTACCAGCTTTTATATTTAAATAATCTGCTTTACCAATTTCTTTATAATTCGAAATATTTTGAATATGAAGTTTTTTAGACTTTTCTTTTTCTTCAAACAAATAGCCATTCGTATATACTCTATGATGAAGTGGTATTGTTTTTACAGATACATGATCGTCTTCAAAAATTATTTCACTTTTATTGGATGTTAATTCATGAAAAATAATTTTGTATTTGGCATGTGATTGAGAGATTTTTAATTGTAATAAAGTAACTTCTTTAATTCCTTCAGGCCCATAGACATGCAAGTCTTTTTCTCTACTTAAAATACCATAAGTAGATAACAAACCGACTAAACCATAAAAATGATCCCCATGTAAGTGAGAAATAAAAATATGATTTATTTTAGAAAACCCTACTTTATATTTTCTCATTTGACGCTGTGTTCCTTCTCCACAATCAATTAAAAAATGGCGATTATTAATTTCTAAATATTGAGAAGTTGGATATGCGTTTACCCTTGGAGTTGCAGAGTGGCATCCTAATATCGTTAGGCTAAGACTCATCTAATAACAAAACGTTTAGAAATTATATTTTTAGTATCTCTAATACTATAAATATAGATTCCTGATGCTAAATTATTTTTGTAAAAAGGAATACTATTTTTACCTTTTTTTATTGTGTGCTCTTTTTTGTATACAATTTTACCAAGTACATTTTTAACACTAAGTGTAATTTTAGAGTCTTTTAAGGTTGTGAAAGAAATTGTTGTTGCAGTAACAAATGGATTTGGAGCAGCAGATAGCTTCTCTAGGGACTTTTTTTGAGAAAAGCCTATTGTAGAAAATGTAAGACAAAAAAGAAAAAGTATTTTTTTTATCATCCTGCTTTTTTTAAAACCCCAACTCTCTTTCCATTGATTCCATATCGATTATATCTTCTGCCTCGGTTAAGGTCGGAACAATATTAAAATCTTCAGGAAAATCGTCTGTGTTATCTATTTTTTGAACAATTATAAATGAAGTTTTTTGCAATCTTTTTTTAGATGCAATATTCAAAAATAGTAAATAATCTCTTGTAGAGCTATTAATTTCTTCAGAAAAAGTAATAATGAGGTGCTCTTTTTCGAATTTTTTAATTTCAGAATCAAGCTTTATGATAAAATCTTGAATACGCTTTTCAGTACAATGAATACGAGTATATTTTGATGTTTTATCAATATTCATAAAACTATCTTTTTATTTGTTGTGCTAATAAATAGATGACAGCCATTCTTACAGCAACTCCATTTTCTACTTGATTTAATATAATGGATTGATCAGAATCTGCAACATCACTTGTAATTTCTACACCTCTATTTATAGGACCAGGGTGCATTATAACAATTTTCTTTCCAAGATTGTCTAAGATTTCTTTATTAATTCCGAAAAGTTGAGTGTATTCTCTGGTAGAGGGAAAGTAGTTAATATCCATTCGCTCATGTTGAACTCTTAAAACGTTTGCGACATCACACCATTCTAGTGCTTTTTGCAAATTAGTTTCGACAGTTACCCCTAGACTAGAAATATATTTTGGTATTAGTGTTGTAGGACCACAGACTTTAACTTCGGCTCCTTGCAGTTGTAAAGCAAATATATTAGATAGTGCAACTCTAGAGTGTAGGATATCTCCGATAATTACAATTTTTTTACCTTTTACTGTCCCTAATTTTTCTCTTATAGAGTAAGAATCTAATAAAGCTTGTGTTGGGTGTTCGTGGGTGCCATCTCCTGCATTAATTATTTTTGCATTAACATGTTTTGATAAAAATACACCTGCACCAACATTTCCATGACGCATCACAACTATATCTACTTTCATAGATAAAATATTGTTAACGGTGTCAATTAATGTTTCCCCTTTTTTTACAGAAGATTGTCCTGCAGAAAAATTGATTACATCTGCAGAAAGTCTTTTTTCAGCAAGCTCAAAAGAGAGTTTTGTACGTGTGCTATTTTCAAAAAATAAGTTAGCAATGGTAATATCTCTTAATGAAGGAACCTTTTTAATTGGTCTATTAATTACTTCTTTAAAATGATCTGCAGTTTTAAAAATTAAATCAATATCATTTGCATTTAAATATTTAATTCCTAAAAGATGTTCTACACTTAATTGATCCATATTACCTTTGTTCTATATAAACTGCGTCTTTTTTGTGTGTTTCTTTCCAAGTAACCAATACTTTTTCTTTGTTTATAGCATCTACTTGTCTTCCTCTGTAATTAGGCTGAATAGGTAAATGTCTGCTAAAACGTCTATCTATAAGCACTAATAACTCTATGTTTTTGGGTCTACCATAAGATTGTAAAGCGGTTAATGCAGCACGAACACTCCTTCCAGAATACAAAACATCATCTATAATAATTACTTTTTTATCTTCTATTAAAAAGTCAATTTCAGTAGAGGTTGCAGCTAAAGGCGCGTCTCTTCTTCTAAAATCATCTCTAAAAAAGGTGATGTCTAGTACTCCAGACTTTAAATCTTTTATAGCGTAGTCTTTCGCTAATAATTGGGCAAGTCTCTCAGATAAGTAAGATCCTCTTGGTTGCAAACCAATTAAAACAGTATCAGAAAAATCATTATGATTTTCAATTAGCTGACAAGCCAATCTATGCAGAATAATTTCAATATCTTTTGAGTTAAGTAGCGTTTTTTTGCTCATAAAGAAAGCTATCAAATTTTAGTTGATAGTTATTGAAAATCAAAATTAATGTAAATAAATGGTTGCACAAAATTTATGAAGCGTAAATCTAGTCTTAGAGTTGTTAATTAAATTGTTGAAAACAAAACAATGTTTTCTAATTGTGATTAAAGACTTATAGTACATTTAAGTAATAATTCAAATCTCATAGCGATGTCTTTAGTAAAATTTGAATCGATGCTCAAAACCAATAATATTTACTTCTTTGATTTGGTTGAATTTGAGGAAATTATCATTCATTATTTAGAAACAGGAAAACATTCTTTAGCTAAAAAAGCTGTAAAATTAGGTTTAGAACAGCATCCAGAATCAGTAGACTTAAAATTGTTAAAAGTAGAATTATTCATTTTTGATAATGATTTGGAGAATGCTTCTCAATTATTGAAAAAAATAGAACTTTTAGAACCTAATAATGACGAAGTATTTATTCAAAAAGCAACCATAAACTCAAAGTTAGGAAAACATTTAGAAGCGATAAATACTTTAAATAAAGCACTTATTTTCACTGAAGAGAAAGTAGATATTTGGAATTTATTGGGGATGGAATTTTTGTATTTAGACGATTATATCAATGCTAGGCTTAATTTTGAAAAATGTATTGATATAGATCTTGAGGATTATGCAGCACTTTATAACGTTGTGTATTGTTTTGATATGGAAAAGCAACATGAACAAGCGATTATTTATTTAAGCAGTTATATAGACAAAAACCCATACTGTGAAGTAGCTTGGCATCAATTGGGAAGACAACATTTTGTGCTAGATCAATTTAAGGAAGCTTTAAAAGCATTTGATTATTCAGTTTTAATAGATGAGTCGTTTATTGGAGGTTATTTAGAAAAAGCAAAAACCCTTGAAGAGTTAGGTAATTTTAAAGAGGCTATAGAGAATTATTTGATTACTTTAGAATTAGACGATCCAACTGCTTTTGCCTATGTAAGAATTGGGGAATGTTACGAACGATTAAAAAACCACGAAGCTGCCATTTCTTACTATAAAAAGGCTGTTCATGAGGACCCCTTATTAGATAAAGGCTGGATTTTATTAACTAACTTATTTTACAAAGAGGAGCAATATGATAAAGCGACTTATCATATCTCTAAAGCCTTAAAAATAGATGATCAAAATCCTTTGTATTGGAGACGTTATTCTGAAATAAAAATAAAACTCAACTTTTTTGAAGAAGCAGTTACTGGGTTCGATAAATGTTTGTCATTAAACGATAATGCTATCGAAGTTTATATTGCTTTAACAGATGTTTTAACGTTTTTAGGGGAATTTAATACTGCAATTCATACGCTTTATAAAGCACAAAAATTTTACAAAAATTTTGCCGAAATAGAATATAGGCTAGCTTGCCTATTTTTTGTTTTAAATAAAAATAGTTTTGGATTTGATCACTTAAAAAACGGTTTACAAATAGACTATGACTACCATATAATTTTGAATGAATTGTATCCGACCGTTTTCGAAAATGTAAAAGTACAGCAGTTGCTACAAAATTTTAAAAAAGCATTTGAATAAAAAAATCTCAAGATTAACTTGAGATTTTTTTATATTTTTTCTTTTTTACAATGCACCCCATTCTTTTAAAGAGGCTTTATTCATTTTTACATATCCAGAATTCCCAGCTTGTTTTGCAAGTTCTAATGATTTCTTTGCAGCTTCTATTGCTGTGTTTTTATTTCCTGCTTTAGCATGAATAAGTGATTGTTGGCGTAAATACCAAAATTTAGGTTGTTTTGCTGTCAGTACTACAGCTTTATCAATCCAGGTTTTAGCAATTTGTATGTCTTTGTTAGCCTCTAAATAATACACTGCTGCTGCGTACATATCATTTGCAGATGGCCCAGCCATAATCTTTTCTATACTTTTAGAAACCATTTTATCTGTTGGAGTTTCAAACTTTAAAGGAACATATACGTTTTCCCATAAGATACCTAAAACAGCAGAGTTGTTTGTTAAATCATCAAAAGTTATGGTAAATGTTTCAACATCCATAGGCATGTTAATTGGAGTTACTGTAATTTTTGCTGCCACTTTATTCTCATCCCATTTGGCAGGTATCCCCCAATTATTTGTGTCTGTATACAAAATTACATCCCAAGTAGTTTTGTTAGGTATTGTATATAGTGCGTAAGTTCCTTTCTGTAACGATTTACCATTCAACATAAAATCTGTAGAAAAAGTTATTTTGGTGTTTTCATTAGCCCCAGTTCGCCATACTTTTCCGTATGCTTCTATACCTCCAAATATTTTTCTTCCTTTCATGCTTGGTCTTGAGTACTCTACAATTACCGAAGTTAACCCTACTTTTTGTTCAATTTTCTGAAAAGGACTGGGTGCTGGAGTTTCAATTTGAGCATTGATCGAAGAAGTTAAAAGTGTTACAAATAAAATTAATATTGTTTTTTTCATAATGATTCATTTTTGTTTATTCAAAATTACAATTTCAAATAATGCTTACTGTTAATAAAACTATAAAAGAGGATTGTATCTTTGTAATTAGAACTTAAAGTTAATTATGAAAGACATTAGTGTTTTAGGATGTGGGTGGTTGGGTAAAGAGATTTCAGTTTCATTATTAGAGGATGGTTTTTCTGTGAAAGGATCTACGACATCAGAGATTAAAATTCCAGAATTAGAATCCTTGGGTATAGATGCTTATAGAGTTGATATTTCAGAAAATGAGGAATTTGATGCCTTTTTAGATTCAGACATTTTAATTGTTTCGATTACATCAAAAGATATTGATGGTTTTGAAAATCTAATGCATCAAATCCAAGATTCTACCATTCAAAAAGTACTATTTATTAGTAGTACCTCTGTATATCCAAGCCATAATAAAATTATGACAGAAGAAGATGAAGTAAATTCAAATAACCCTTTAGTAGCGATAGAACATTTATTTAGAGAAAATACTTTTTTTGAAACTACTATATTGCGTTTCGCAGGTTTATTTGGTGATGGAAGACATCCTTCAAACTGGTTTAAAGATGGTCGTAAAATACCACAACCAAAAGGATTTGTTAATATGATTCATAGAGATGATTGTATCGAAATCATTCATGAAATCATTAATCAAAACTGCTGGAATCAAACGTTTAACGCTTGTGTAGATCATCATCCAACACGCAGAGAGTTTTATAGTTTAGCTTCTTTAGCAAAAGGATTAAAAATACCTGAATTTGAGCGAAATGAAAGCTATAAATGGAAAATAATTTCTTCAAAAAAGATTATAAATACTTTAAATTACGACTTTATTCACCAAGATTTACTGAATATTTAAGCGTATTTTTTCTTTCTAAAATAATGGAATACTATTCCAAATAGTGTAAGTAAAACTAGTGGAAAAATAACATTTAAAATTTGCCAATAAACCCTTTCTTTAAATGCTTTTTTCTTGTCTAACATATTTATTTTTAACTGTTTATTTCTAAGCTTAATTAACCCTGTATCATCTAATAAATAATCTACAGCGTTTACCAAAAAATCTTTATTACCAAAGCTCTGTTTGGTCCATTTATCTATGGCTAAGTCTGTAGGGTTGCCTTTTAATATTTGATTTTTTCCAATATCACCATCGGCAATTACAATCATCTTATTTTGAAAACTAGATGCTTTAAATAGGTTGCTTTTAAAAGGTTTTATCCTGTTTTTATAGGCTGATTTGAAATTACCCTCTAATAAAACAGAAAAAAGCTGACTTCCCGACGTATAATTTTCCTCTTTTGGTGTTTCTGCAATAGATTGTAGTTCCACAATTGTTGGTGTACCTACTTTTTTTGTTAAAGGTGAACTTATCAATAATGGGGTTTTTTTAATACTATTTTTTAAAGTATCTATTTGATTTGCAAATTGTAAGCGTATGTTTGCAATGTTTTTTGTTATTGGGTGATTTGGGTTGCCAGCAACTAAAGGGTGGTAGAACCAATCTAAATTTTGAAACTGAGTTTGGTTGCCAATATTACCAGTTGCTAGTGCAATTTTTGATGCATAAAGGTCTTTTATTATTGATGTACTGACTCTTACGCCATAAGAAAAAAGTAAATCTGTTAAATTGAGGTCTCTGGGGTAGGCTAACATTTTTCCTGTAGCCATTAAGCTATCTTGATCTGCCTGAACATTATCTAACATCCACACTATTTTTCCCCCATTCATAACATATTGGTCTAAGGTAAATTTTTCTTTTTCCGTAAATTTTTCGGTAGGCTTAGCAATAATAGCTAAATCAATAGTTGTTAAATCTTCTAGTGTTTGTTGTGGATTTGTTTTTACAGAGTTTAATGTGAACTTAGAGAGTGAATATTTATCAGATAGTTTACTTAAAAAACTATATAATTGTATATCCTGCAATCCTTTTTTACCAGTTAGTAAAGCAATTTTTTTCTTAGATTTTTTGATGATTTTCTGAAATCCATTCATAAAACTGTATTCCAAATTTTCTATAGCTTTTTGAAGTTGTTGTTCTTGAGAAGACATCATAGAATTTGGTAGTAAGGAAACAATACTCGTTTTATTTTTAAAACGGATTTCTGCCCAAGGAAAAATAATAGCTTCAGACACCTTACCATTTTCTTCTACAGTAAGTTGACTCGGCATCATTCCTTTTTTTATTAATCTTTCTCTTTGATTATCAGGATTTTCAAAATGAATTTTAATATACTTATTTTTTGCTCTTAGTTCTTCCAAAAAATCTTTGGTTTCAATTTGAAGTCGTTTAAATTCAGAGGGGAATTCTCCTTCAAGATACACTGTTATGTGTGTTGTTTTATCAACTTTAGATAACATAGAATTTGTAGTTTCAGAGAGTGTATACCTTTGGTCTTCAGTCAAGTCAAAACGTTTGTAAACAAATTGATTGATGTAGTTTAGAAAAACTAAGCCAACAAATGCAAGAAAAATATATTTACTGTTTTTATTCATTATCTAATCGTGTTTTAGTGATGAATAAAAAGAAAAAAATACTACTTAAAAAATAAGTAATGTCTCTAGTATCAATAACACCTCTAGAAATACTTTTATAATGCTCGTTAATGCCTAGTTGGGCAAAAGAAATGGTATTGTTATTGAAAGACAGCGCTAACGCATCAAACCCATAAAAAAGAAAAAAAGTAATACATACACTGGCTATAAACGAAACAACTTGATTCTTGGAGAATGAAGAGGTAAAAAGCCCTATAGCGCTATACGTTGCTCCTAAAAATAAAAGACCTAAAAAGGACCCCATTGTACTTCCGAAATCAATATTTCCTTCAGGACTTCCTAATTTATAAACGGTATATGCATAGCTTATTGTGGGTATAATTGTAATTAAAATTAGGAGTAAAGTAGCAATAAATTTGCCAATTGTAATTTGCCAATTACTTATTGGATTTGTTTTTAATAGTTCTATAGTTCCAGTATCGTATTCCTCTGAAAAACTTTTCATGGTAATTGCAGGTATAAGAAAGAGAAATACCCATGGAGCTAAGAAAAAAAAAAGTTTAATATCTGCAAAACCAGCATTTAAAATATTAAAATTGTCATTAAAAACAAATAAAAATAATCCATTAATCAAGAGAAAAACACCAATTACCAAATATGCAATTGGGCTAGAGAAAAATAAATTGATTTCTTTTTTTAAGATGGCAATCATAAATCGATTTAATATTAAGGTAAACTTACTTTTTTATGAACACTCCAGGCTTCTGGTTTATCATTAAAATAACTTTTGGTTTGTTTCCAAGTAGCTTTAAAAAAATCAGAGTTTTTATAACGTATTAAATCACTTTCGTTTTTCCAATACGAATAGGTAAAGAAGAGCCCTGGATTATTTTTATCTTGATATAACTCTAAAAATTCACATCCTTTAAAACCTCTAATTGTTGTTTTTTTTTCATCGAACATTTTTTCAAAATCTTCAATAAAGTTCAAATGTAAACTCATTTTTACTATTCTAACAAACATAGTTTAAGATAAAGTGGTGTATTCGGATTTGTTTTCATTAAAAAAATCAATAATAACAGCATCTCTATAGGCTAATCCTAATAGTGTGGAGGCGCCACCAACTGAATTTAAATTACTTTTATAAATAGCAATTTCTAAAAGGCCTGCAGAATTGAACAAGATTAATTTATTACCATCATATTGTTTGGCGTTTTTTGTATTGTGTTCTACAGTTTCATTGTACTTATTGTATATTTTATCAAAAGTATAGCTAGAGGCACTTACTTTAAAAGATCTTCCTTTACCAATATCAGTAAACATTTTTTTACTAATGTTAGAAATTACATTGCCATAATTGTCTACATACAATACGCCACCAATAATTTGTGTTTGAGATTGGTTTACTTTTGGTTGTATTTCAGTTAATTTTTTATAGTTTCTAATCTCTTTTCCAATAACTGTTAAATTACCTCCTCTAGCAATAAAGCAAGCTACTTGTACAAATACATCCAAAACAGGAAAACTACTCTCTACTCTATCATGAATATTTATTTCTACTATTTTTGTTGGTTGTATTTCAGAGGCAATCATAGAAATAATTCCATTATCTGGGCATACAAAATAATGATTATCTAGTGCTATTGCTATGTGTTTATTGTTCTCACTTAATTCAGAGTCAACCCCAACAATATGGATAGTGCCCTCAGGAAAACTTTTGTAAGCATTTTTTAAAATATATGCAGTTTCGGTAATGTTAAAAGGGGTGATTTTATGCGTTATATCCACAATTTTTGCATCTGCTAACTCTGAATAAATAGCTCCTTTAACTGCGCCTACAAAGTGGTCTTTAGTTCCAAAATCAGTTGTTAATGTGATAAAAGACATTAATTATAAGTGTTAATTAAATGTGTAAAAGTTCTTAATTACTTGACGCAAATCTAATAAATTTAGTACTTTAAATTACTACTTTTAGTTTAATAATTCTTACTAATATTCTATAAAATTTAAACATTTGAACGAACGCATCATAGAGTTGACAGAAATAGATCCAAAAGATTTTTTTGGAACTCAAAACAGTACAGTAGAACAGTTAAAAAGATATTTTCCAAAAATTAAGATTGTAGCTAGAGGATCAAAATTAAAAATTTATGGCGAACCTGATATTTTAGATGAGTTTGAAATTCGTTTTGAACGTTTGGTAAAGTACTTTAATAGATATAATAAACTAGACGAAAATAGTATAGAAAGAATTTTAACCTCTACAGGGAATGAGGAAAAAAACACTACAGCTAAAAATACAAAAGATGTTTTAGTACATGGTGTAAATGGAAAATTGATTAAAGCTCAAACAGAGAATCAAAGAAAAATGGTTTCTTTAATGCAAAAAAATGATATGCTTTTTGCAGTAGGTCCTGCAGGTACTGGGAAAACTTATACCGCAGTTGCTTTAGCTGTAAAAGCTTTAAAAGATAAGGAAGTACGTAGAATTATTCTAACCAGACCAGCAGTAGAGTCTGGTGAAAATCTAGGGTTTTTACCAGGGGATTTAAAAGAAAAATTAGATCCATATATGCAACCTTTGTATGATGGTTTAAGAGATATGATTCCCCACGAAAAATTAGAATCTTATCTAGAAAAAGGAATCATTCAAATTGCTCCATTGGCTTTTATGAGAGGTAGAACGTTAGACAATGCATTTGTAATTTTAGATGAGGCTCAAAATACCACCCATAATCAAATGAAAATGTTTTTAACTAGAATGGGTAAAAGTGCAAAGTTTATTATAACAGGAGATCCTGGACAAATAGATTTACCTAGAAAACAAGTTTCTGGATTAAAAGAGTCTTTATTGGCTTTAAAAAGTATAGATGGAATTGCTCACGTGTATTTAGACGATAAAGATGTTGTTAGACATCGATTGGTAAAAAGAATCATTAAGGCATATAAAAGTATAGAAACAGAATAATTAACACTCAATAATAGGTAAATGTTTTTTTTAACATTAAATAGCAACTAAAGTCGCCATCTATTTTCTCTGTATAATTTTTGATTTAGATAAACAGATAGTTTATTTTTACTACAAGTTTGTCTTTATGAAGGGAGTTTTACTTTTTCTTATGTTTTTCTGTTGCTTTTTTTCTAAAGCACAATGCCCAGCTGCAGGACAAGACCATTATTTATCTTCACAAGAAAGAATAGATGCTTTTGTAGATGCCTATAGTGGGTGTGAGCGAATAGAAGGGAATATTGATATTGTTGCTGGACTGGTAGGTACTGGAGATACAGGAGAAATACAAACGCCAATTACTGATATTACAGGTTTATATTTCTTAAAAGTAATTAACGGAGATTTTAGAATATCTGTTGATGTAGAAGAGTTAGATGGTTTCAATAATTTAACTGATGTAAATGGAGATTTTGTAATTACTAGCTCTAACTCACTTTTAAAAATAAGTGGTTTTAACAACCTAATTAATGCAAGAAGTGTAACAATTGCTCTAAATCCAGTGTTGACAGAGGTAGGTGGTTTCAGAAATTTAAATAGAGTTTTTCAAAGTTTAGAAATAGGAGATAGTCCAGGGATACAAATAATTACTGGTTTTGAAAATCTACAACTTATAGGAGGTGAATTAAATATAAGTAAAAATCCTGTTTTAAAAACCATGCCTGCTTTTAATAACTTAGAAAGTATTGGTGATGATTTAAACCTAACACTAAACCCAATTTTAGAGGAAGCTATTGGTTTTAATAAACTAGAGTCTATTGGCAATGACTTAAATATAGAAAATATAAAATTTATTAAAGGCTTTAATAAATTAAAAACTATTGAACGCTTTTTTGATATTAAAGGAAAAGGAGTAGAAGAAGTACCTAGCTTTCCTTCATTAGAAACTGTGGGTGCTGCATTTCGAATTGAAAACACAAACATTGTTAGCATAGAAGGATTTAATTCACTCTTAAGCGTTGGTGAAAACTATTTTTTAGAGGATTGGTTTATTGTTAATGAAAATAGAGGACTAACTAGTGTATTAGGTTTTGGTCAGTTTAAAAAAGTTGAAGGAAATGTAGAGGTGCAAAATAATCCACTTTTAAATGATTGCTCTTGGTTGTGTAACTTATTAAATAACGGAGAAATAACAGGAGATTTAACAATTCAAAACAATCTCGGTGATTGCATAAACAGCCTTGCAGTAATTTTAATTTGTGATATTGATTTTGACGACGATACTATTGCGAATGCTGTAGATTTAGATGATGATAATGATGGCATTTTAGATACACTAGAGGGGAATGGTTCTAGAGACACAGATAGAGACGGATATCCAGATTCTATGGATCTTGATAGTGATAATGATGGTTGTTTTGATGTTTTAGAAGCAGGTTTTGAAGATTCAAATAATGATGGTGTTTTAGGAGATTTGCCAGATACTGTAGATTTTAATGGTTTAATAACTAACGAAACATCAGGTTATACAACACCTTCAGATAGGAATAACAATTCAATATATGATTTTCAAGAATTAAATATTCCAAATCCAGGTGAGAATAATATTATTGAGCTTTGTAGAAACTCAGCAAACATAGATCTTTTTGATGTTCTTTTGGGTAATCCAGATCCTGGGGGTACTTGGTTTCCTGAGTTAACTTCTGGGACGGGTATATTTAATGTAAAAGAAGATAGTGCTGGTGTTTATACCTATACACATACAGATCCAGTATGTGGTGATTTAAGTGCGGAGGTTAAAGTTGTCTTCTTATCAGAATTAGATCCAGGTTTAGACACAGAGGTTGTAGTTTGTGACGGAATTGTAAAGGTTAATCTTTTTGAATCACTTAAAGGTAATCCAACACCAAATGGTTTTTGGTCTCCAGAACTAGCCAGTGGTACAAATATTTATAATAAAAATCTAGATACTGCATTAGAGTATAATTATGTACTTATTGATAGAGAGTGTGGAACTCTACAATCAAAAGTTTCAATAGTAAAATCAGTAGAGCCAAATAGTGGGGTAGATGGCACTTTACAAATCTGTGAATTTGCAGATAGTGTTTCGTTGTTCGATTATTTAGAAGGAACTCCAGATGAAGGTGGTGTTTGGACACCTGCTTTGTTAAATGGTGTTTTTGATCCTAGCGCTGAGGCTTCTGGAATTTATACGTATACTATTGATTATGGTGTTTGTGGTGTAGCCTCCTCTAATGTTAGTGTAGAGGTGGTTAGAAATTCTGAGTTAACAAATGTTACCATTAATGTAAATGATTTTTCAGCTACAAATAATTTTATAGAAGTAGTTGTTTTTTCAAAAAGAGCTTATGAGTATTCTTTAGACGGAATTAATTATCAAGAAAACCCCATTTTCAATCAAATCTCTGGAGGATATCAAAAAGTTTATGTAAGAGGTGTAGATGGCTGTGAATTTTATAAGAAAGAGGTATTTGTAAAAACATATCCCTCTTTTTTTACTCCAAATAATGATGGAGTTAATGATTTTTGGAGGCTGCAAAATTTTCCGCCAATCAATTATACAATTTACATTTATTCAAGATTTGGCACACTTTTAAAAGAAATTAAAAGTACTACTGGTTTTTGGGATGGAAATCAAAATGGAAAGGCACTAGAGTCTTCTAATTACTGGTTTAAAGTAGTTACTGAGGTAGGAGAGGTATATCGGGGTAATTTTTCTTTACTAAGAAAATGATATCCTAAAAATTAAACTTATTTTTGTGAAAATAACAACATAATTTATGAATACAATTAACGAAACTAACTTCCAGTTTCCAGGACAGAAATCAGTATATAAAGGTAAAGTAAGAGAGGTTTATACTGTTAATGACGACCTTTTGGTAATGATAGCTACAGATAGATTGTCTGCTTTTGATGTGATTTTGCCAAAGCAAATTCCTTTTAAAGGGCAAATATTAAATCAGATTGCTACAAAGATGATGAAAGATACAGCAGATATTGTTCCAAACTGGTTGATAGCAAATCCTGATGAAAATGTTGCTGTTGGTCATTTGTGTGAGCCTTTTAAGGTAGAGATGGTTATACGTGGTTATTTATCTGGGCATGCTGCACGTGAATATAAATTAGGAAAAAGACTTTTATGTGGAGTACCAATGCCTGATGGTTTAAAAGAGAATGATCAGTTTCCTGTTCCAATAATAACGCCATCAACAAAAGCAGAAAATGGCGAACATGATGAAGATATTTCTAGAGAAGCTATTATTGCAAACAATATAGTGTCAGAAAAGGATTACCTTATTTTAGAGGAGTATACAAGAAAATTATTTAAAAGAGGATCTGAAATAGCAGCAAAAAGAGGTTTGATTTTAGTTGATACTAAATACGAATTTGGTAAAACTAAAGAGGGTAAAATTGTGTTGATAGATGAGATTCATACTCCAGATTCTTCTCGCTACTTTTATGCAGAAGGATATCAAGAAAGGCAAGATAAAGCAGTTCCACAAAAACAATTGTCAAAAGAGTTTGTTCGTCAATGGTTAATCGAAAATAATTTCCAAGGTAAAGATGGACAGCAGGTACCTGAAATGTCCGATCAAAAAATAGCTGAAATTTCTAATAGATATATAGAACTATTTGAGCAAATTACAGGAGAGCAGTTTGTAAAAGCAGAGACTACAAACGTTTTAGGTAGGATTGAAAAAAATGTCATAGATTTTCTTTCTTAGATGAAGGCAAGTACTATAAAACAACTAAAAGACGAATTAACTAATAAATCTGCCTTAGAATTAAAAGAACTCTGTCTGCAACTAGCAAGATTTAAAGTAGAAAATAAAGAGCTATTGACTTATCTTTTATTTGAAGCCTCAGATGAAGATCAATACGTTTTAAATTGTAAGAGTTTTATAAATGAATTATTTAGTGAAATTGATACAAAGAATGCTTATTATGTTAGAAAGAAAATACGTAAAATTTTAACTTCTACTAAAAAGCTTATTCGCTTCTCTAAAAAGAAAGAGACAGAAGCAGAGTTGCTTTTGTATTTCTGTGAAAATTTAAAAAACTACAACCCTTTTTATAAGAGGAGTAATCGTTTACAAAGTATTTTCCAGACTCAAATTAGAATGGCAGAAAAAGCTATCTTAAAATTACATGAAGATCTTCAATTCGATTTTCAAGAACAATTAGAAAATGTATTAGCTAATGACTAAGAAAAGACCTGAATTACCTGGTTTACTAAAACCAAATATAACTGTCGTAGAAGAATTTCAAAATAGCGTAATCAGACCAATTATAAAAATGCAACATACGCTTATAGTCGCTTTATTTAAATTGAACCTTGAAAAGAGAAAAACAAATTTCAGCTCACTAACCCCTGAAAAAAAGAATTCTGTGATAGCGACAAGTTTACAAAAAGATATAAGTTTTAAAAAAATGCTTTTAGGTAGTATTATAGGGCACTTTACATTAGAAGAGTTTAATCTTTTCAAAAAAAATGACGCTGAATACAATAGAAGGATTATAACTATTGTTACCAAAAGACTACAAGATAGTGTCTTGGAGTTATAAAAAATAAAAACCGCTACTTGATAAAGTAGCGGTTTCAATCAATCAACCAAAAACTTCTATTATTAATTGCTCGTTTAAGTTACAAATTAACTTGAGAAGTATTTTATATGTTTACCAAAACAATACATTACAAATATACATATATTTTGTTTAATAAAATGTTAAAATATGTAAACAAAATAATAATTTGTAATTAATTTGGCATAACTACGCTGTCAATAGCGTGTATATTACTCCGTTAGAAGCATCTACATCGGTAATTATTACTGTAGAAGTACCTCCTTTTTCGTCAGTTAAAATAACATTTCCTTCATTTAATGAGGCAGTTATATTATTTCCTTGTACCGTTTTTATGACGAACTTCCCTTCATTATCGTTTATAGCTTTAATAACGTCTGCAGCTAAAAACTTACCAAATACTAAATGGTAGGTTAAAATAGTCCCACTAAAATCTTTATACCCACATATCCAATCAAAAGAGAGGTGATTTTCTTTATTTGATTTGATGTTAGTTTCTTTTGACTGATACTTCTTCCTATCTGACCACCAATTAAAACGGTGAGCAATAATATTAAAGTTAGTGTCCAATTAATAGTAAAATTAGGGTTATAGAATTGACCTAATAAACCTGCCAAAGAATTTAAAAGTATAAACAGACTTGAAGTTGAAGCAATTTTCTTTGTAGTATCCCAATTGCTAAGGTGTAAAGTAGGTGCTAAAAAAATACCCCCTCCAATTCCAACTATACCAGAAAAAAAACCAATTATCCCTCCTATAAAACTATTCTTTATTCTATTGTTTTTAGAGTAATCTGTTTTATTTTTTTTAGAATACCACATCATTATACTGGCTAGAATTAATAAAGTACCTAATAAAATAAAAAAAATAGTTTCATTAATTTTTAGGTAACCACCAAGAAAAGCAAACGGAATACTTAAGCTAACTATAGGAATTGTCTTTTTTAGATCCAATTGATTATGTCTGTAGTAATAAAGAACATTGCCTGAAACAACAAATAGATTGCATAAAAGCGAAGTTGTTCTTATTTGAGTAAAGGTTATAGTAGTCAAAGCCAAAATGGCTAAATAGCTAGATCCACCTCCAAAACCAATAGATGAGTACACTATTGATACCGTAAAAAATAAAAAAAATACAAGAGAATAGTCAAATAGTAGTTGAATCATTTTTATGTTTTATTTTTTAAAAATACACATAAAAAATTATATAATTCTTGTGTAAATTTGATTAATTAATGCTAAAATGATATATTTATGCTAAATTAATATACATAATGATAAAAAACTGTCCAAATTGTAATTCTGAAGACCGAATTAAAAGTGGAGTTGTTGGTAAAAGACAGCGTTATAAATGTAAATCTTGTGGTTATTTTTTTACTGTAAATAAGATCGGAAAAAAAATAGATGATTACTATGTTAATAAATCACTCCAGTTGTATTTAGAGGGGTTGACATATAGAGAGATTGAAAGAATTTTAGGGGTTTCTCATGTAAGCATAATGAATTGGGTTAAAAAATATAATATTAAAAGACCCAATAACTCCAACTATCATCCAACCTATAAAATATTAAACGCAAAAGAGTTAAGTGTTTATTTTAAAAACCCAGAAAATCTTAAAGGAGCTGGAGTGGTAATTACAGAGTTAGGAGATAAATTTATGCTTATAAAATGGGAGCGATTTAAAGATTAGTATATTAATTAAGCAAAAAAATAATTAGTATTAAAAATTAAAATTATGAGTAATTATCATATAAAAAACTTTGCGGAATATTATCAAGTATATCGTAATTCAATTCGAAACCCAGAATTATTTTGGGAAGAAATAGCCGAAGAACATTTTAGATGGCAAAAAAGGTGGGATAAAGTATTAGACTGGGATTTTTCTAAACCAGAAATTAAATGGTTTGAAGGTGCAAAATTAAATATTACAGAAAATTGTATCGATAGGCATTTGGCTACAAGAGGAGACAAAACAGCCATTCTATTTGAGCCAAATGATCCTAAAGATAATGCTGAGCATATTACCTACAATCAATTGCATGCTAGAGTAAATAAATTTGCGAATGTTCTTAAAGAACAGGGGGTTCAAAAAGGAGATCGAGTTTGTATTTATGTTCCAATGATTCCTGAATTAGCAATAGCGACTTTAGCCTGTGCAAGAATTGGTGCAATACATTCTGTAGTTTTTGCAGGATTTTCATCTACTGCATTGGCAACACGTATTAATGATTGTGATTGTAAAATGGTTATCACATCAGACGGTTCTTACAGAGGTAATAAAAAAATTGATTTAAAGGGAATTGTAGATGAAGCCTTAGAGAGTTGTAAAGGGGTAGAAACTGTTTTAGTTGCTAAAAGAATTAATAGTGATATAAAAATGGTTGAAGGTAGAGACCAATGGTTGCAACCTTTATTAGATGATGCTTCTAGTGAATGTGACGCAGAAATTATGGATGCAGAAGATCCTTTGTTTATTTTATACACATCTGGCTCTACAGGTAAACCAAAAGGAATGGTACATACAACAGCAGGTTATATGGTTTATACTGCGTATACGTTTAAAAATGCTTTTCAATACAAAGAAAATGATGTGTATTGGTGTACAGCAGATATCGGTTGGATTACTGGTCATTCATATATTGTATACGGACCTTTAGCTAACGGTGCAACAACAGTAATGTTTGAAGGAGTGCCAAGTTACCCTGACTTTGGGCGTTTTTGGGAAATTGTAGAAAAACATAAAGTAAGTCAATTTTATACAGCTCCAACTGCCATTAGAGCTTTGGCAAAACATGGTTCAGAATTAGTAGATAAATACGATTTAACTTCTCTAAAAGTTTTAGGTTCTGTAGGTGAGCCAATTAATGAAGAAGCCTGGCATTGGTATAATGATAATGTGGGTAAAAAGAAAAGCCCAATTATAGATACTTGGTGGCAAACAGAAACAGGTGGTATGATGATTACTCCAATACCATACGTTACTCCAACAAAACCAACTTATGCAACGCTACCATTTATTGGGATTCAGCCTTGTTTAATGGGCGAAAACGGTGAAGAATTAAAAGGAAATCAAGTAGAAGGTAGGTTATGTATAAAATATCCATGGCCAAGTATTGCACGTACTATTTGGGGTAATCATCAACGTTATAAAGAAACTTATTTTTCAGCTTATAATAATATGTACTTTACAGGAGATGGAGCTTTAAGAGATGAAGTTGGATATTACAGAATTACAGGTAGAGTAGATGATGTAATTATAGTTTCTGGTCATAACTTAGGAACAGCACCTATTGAAGATGCAATTAATGAACACCCTGCCATTGCAGAGTCTGCCATTGTTGGTTTTCCTCATGATATTAAAGGAAGTGCATTGTATGGCTATATAACCTTAAAAGATACTGGAGAAAATAGAAAGCATGATAACTTAAGAAAAGAAATAAATCAATTAATATCTGATCGAATTGGGCCCATTGCCAAATTAGATAAAATTCAGTTTTCTGAAGGATTACCAAAAACAAGATCTGGAAAAATTATGAGACGTATTTTACGTAAAATAGCCTCTAATGATATGGGTAATTTAGGGGATACGAGTACACTTTTAAATCCAGAAGTTGTTCAAAATATTATAGATAACCGATTGTAATTTTTTAAAATAGTATCAACTAAATACTGTAATTAAATTCAATTTGTAAAATTATTTTAAATTGAAGCTATTCTAAAATTAAGACCTGTTAAGTTTTAAATTTTGACAGGTCTTTTAGTTACCTTTGTTTATAAATTATACAATAGTCTTCTTTTTAACTTAAAGCCCAACAAAAGCAATAATAATCTATATGAGCCCATCAAAAAACGTACAAACAAAAAATAAAAAAGGTAAAGTTTCTATAGGTAAAGCTTTTAAAACTATTATTTGGCCAAGAAGAAATTTAGTATTTGTGGGACTAATTTTAATTGTAATAAGAAGTTTAGCAGGTTTAATTTTGCCTTGGCAAAGTAAAATATTATTAGATAATGTTGTACCTAATAATAACTTTGAACAACTAAAAATGGTGATCATAATTGTTTTAAGTGCAATTTTAGTTCAAGCAATTACCTCCTTTTTATTAACAAGAATTTTAAGCGTACAAGCACAATATTTAATTTCAGAATTAAGAGCTCAAGTACAGAAAAAAGTATTGTCTCTACCCATTTCTTTTTTTGATAATACAAAATCAGGAGCATTGGTCTCTAGGATTATGAGTGATGTAGAAGGCGTACGGAATTTAATTGGTACTGGTTTAGTACAATTAGTTGGAGGAACAATTACAGCGTTAATCTCTTTAATCATTCTGATAAATTTAAATCCTTGGATGACTTTATTTGTCTTTTTGCCAATTTCAATTTTTGGTTTTGTGGCTTTAAAAGCGTTTAAGTTTATTCGTCCTATTTTTAGAGTAAGAGGTAAAATAAATGCAGAAGTTAAAGGTAGATTAACAGAAACATTAGCTGGTGTTAGAGTTATTAAAGCATTTAATGCAGAAAGTCAAGAAAATATAGTATTTGAGAAAGGAGTAGATAAACTTTATCAGAATGTAAAAAAGAGTTTAACAGCAACAGCTTTAATGACTAGTTCATCTACTTTTTTAATAGGAGTAGCTACTACAGGAATTATGGGAATTGGAGGTTATTATATGATGCAAGGAGAAATGACGACAGGAGATTTTTTATTTTTTACCTTAATTCTTGGGTTTATGATAGCACCTATTGTTCAGATGAGTAATATAGGGAGTCAACTCACTGAGGCTTTGGCAGGTTTAGATAGAACAGAAGAGCTAATGAATAAGGCTGCAGAAGATGATAATGAAGATAGAACGATTGAATTAAATGCCATTAAAGGTGAAATAATATTTAATGATGTTTCTTTTTCTTATGAAGAAGGGAAGCAAGTTTTACACAATATCAATTTTCAAGTACCTGCTGGATCTGTTACTGCTCTAGTTGGTAGTTCAGGCTCTGGTAAATCTACTATTGCAGGCTTATCAGCAACATTCTTAAATCCAAAATCTGGATTAATTACAATAGACAATAAAGATATTTCAAAAGTTAAATTAGCAACTTATCGAAAGAATTTAGGTGTTGTTTTACAAGACGAATTTTTATTTGAGGGTACGATTAGAGAAAATATTCTTTTTCCAAGACCCAATGCCTCTGAAGAAGAATTACAAAATGCTGTAAAAGCTGCGTATGTAAATGAATTTACAGATAGATTTGATAAAGGTTTAGATACTTTAATAGGTGAAAGAGGTGTAAAGCTATCAGGTGGTCAAAGACAAAGATTGGCCATAGCTAGAGCTATTCTAGCAAATCCTAAAATTTTAATTTTAGACGAAGCAACTTCAAGTTTAGATACTGAAAGTGAGTCTTTAATCCAAAAAAGTTTATCAGAATTGGTAAAAGATAGAACCACTATTGTAATTGCCCATAGATTAAGCACCATAAAAAAAGCGGATCAAATTCTGGTAATTGAAGCTGGTAAAATAGCAGAAAGAGGTACTCATAACGATTTAATTGATGCAAAAGGGAGGTATTTTGATTTGTATACCTATCAATCAAAAATTTAAAAACAATGATTTATTTACAGGTAGTTGATAATCTTATCATAAACCATAGTATAATACTCATGAAACCTTGATAATAATACATTTTCTAGATTTTTTGTTTGTTTTAAAATAGCTAAATCAAACAATTGAATAGCGGCTACTTCTTCCTTTTGGATTTTTAATTCTGATAGCGGTTTTTTTAATTCTGCAATAAACACATGATGGTGTTCATTATCTATAATACCATTGGAATGCGAAACTTGATGAACTCTAGTACCTATTTTTATAAGATCTTCTTCAGATAATTCCAATCCAATTTCTTCAAAAACTTCTCGTTTTGCAGCGTTTAGAACTGATTCTCCAGCACCAATATGTCCTGCAACAGAAATATCCCAAAGGCCTGGAAATATTTTCTTAGTCAATGCTCTTTTTTGAAGCAGAATTTTTTTACTAGTAGTAAAAAGCCAAATATGTACAGTTGCATGATACCAACCTTTTTTATGGGCTTCAGATTTTAAAGCAGTTTTCCCTGTTGGTTTTCCTTCAGGAGTTAATATATCTATGACTTCATCCATAATAAATTCTTAAAGCGCTATTAAAGGAGTATTTTATTTGGAACAAAATAAAAATGTATCGAGAATTCATATTTATAAATTCTCGATACATTTCATATATTACTTATAATTTTAATGATTTTGTTTACGTTTCATTCGTTAATCAAAATAAGAAAATGTGTCACCGTTCTTAATTTGCAGTAATGACTCATAAATCATTTTAATAACATTTTCTACATCATTTCTGTGTACCATTTCAACAGTAGTATGCATGTAACGTAAGGGTAAAGAAATCAATGCAGATGCTACACCTCCATTGCTATAGGCAAAAGCGTCTGTATCTGTACCTGTAGCTCTAGATAAAGCAGAACGTTGAAAAGGGATGTTTTTAACCTCTGCAGTTTCTATAATTAAATCTCTTAATTTTTGCTGAACAGCCGGGGCATACGCAATTACGGGTCCTTTTCCTAACTCTAAATGACCTGCTTTTTTCATTTCTATCATTGGGGTTGTAGTATCATGAGTCACATCTGTAACAATAGCAACATTTGGTTGTATTGTTTGGGTAATCATCTCTGCTCCTCTTAAACCAATCTCCTCTTGTACAGAGTTTGTAATGTATAAACCAAAAGGTAAATCAATATTATTTTCTTTTAATAACCGTCCAACTTCTGCAATCATAAAACCACCCATTCTATTGTCTAGTGCTCTACAAACAAATTTATCTCCATTTAAAACATGAAATTCATCTGGATAGGTAATTACACAGCCAACATGGATTCCTAATGCTAAAACCTCTTCTTTATTACTACACCCCACATCTATTGTAATATTATCTGGTTTTGGTGCTTGTTCGCTTGCTTTATCTCTAGTATGTATAGCTGGCCAACCAAAAACACCTTTTACAATGCCTTTTTTAGTGTGAATATTTACAATTTTACTTGGTGCTATCTGATGATCTGATCCTCCGTTTCTGATTACATAGATTAAACCGTTGTCTGTAATATAATTTACATACCAAGAAATTTCATCTGCATGTCCTTCTATAACAACTTTATATTTTGCATCAGGGTTGATAACACCTACAGCAGATCCGTATGTATCTGTAATAAATTCATCTACATAAGGTCTTAAATAATCCATCCATATCTTTTGACCTTCCCATTCATAACCTGTTGGAGATGCATTATTTAAATATTTTTCTAAAAATTTTAATGATTTTTCGTTTAGTATTGACTTATCTGACATAATATCTTTTCTTTTTCGTAAAAATAAAACGATTTTTTTAACTAATCTCAAATTTTTATCTTAAATATTGTAACAATATACCTAATAATTTCTCTAATAACAGAATCTAAAATCAAACTGTAAAAACATGAAATTTTTTAAAACTACTTTAGTGCTTGTTTTATTATTTTTGATAACAAATTGTTCAACCAAAATTGAGAGTTCATCAGATTTTTATCCTGATTTTAAAATAGCCAAAAGCTGATTTAAAAAAGAACTTAAAAAGGAGATGGATTTTGATGATTTGTCAATTGGAACTTATTACACTAAAAAGAATAATATTACAGAAGAAAAAGGTTTAAATTTAACTTTTAAAAATGCTAAACAGGAAGTTTATAGTACTAATGAAGCAAATAAAAAAGCAAATTTTATAGCAATACAGGTGAATAAGTATTTACTTAATATAGATAATTATCATTATGTAATTATTATCTTCGAAAATGAGAATGAAGAAGCTGGTGTTAAAAAATCTTCTAGAATTACAATAAAAAGAGAATTATAACCAACCAACATAGCATGAAATTAAACATACATTACTTAACAAAAATCAACAAAAAAAGAGTAAAAGCAATTGATAATTGTTGGTATAGATCTATACAAATAAATTAATTGATACAAAATCGATCAACAATAAAAAAAAATTAACATCTACTGTTTTTTTAGCAATAAGTAGTATGAAAAGCTAATTTGAAATTGAATACAATACCATTGAAAAAAAGATTTATAAATAGAAATTTTCAAAAACTACTTTTAGAAAAAGGACAAAGTAGAGAAATAGGCCAAGGTTTTATAAATACAGTTGGCATTATAACAGAGGATTCTTTTGATAATTTAATCAAAATAAAACAAGAGCTAGAAGAAATTTTAGAAGTTAAAAACACAAAAATTTATAGCTTTAGGCCTTATAAGAGAAAACAAGAAGTTTCATTTAAGCACTTTACAGAAAAAGATTTTACATGGAGTGGTAAAATTAAGCAACCAAGTTTTAAAGTATTTGTAGATGAACCATTTGATTTACTAATAGGCCTGTTTGATACTGAAAATATGTACATAGAAAATGCTATTTTACGTTCAAATGCAAAATTTAAGGCTGGTATTTCAAATGTGAATCAACAATTATATGATCTTGAAATTTCGTCATCTAAAAATGGGACAAAATTGTTTTTTATAGAGTTGAAAAAATATTTGGGAATTTTAAATAAACTAAAAAATTAAACTTCAATCTTAAAGTTGTGTATTCTTTACATTCTTCTTCAAATATTTATTTTCATATTTTTTAAAATTGTAATTTTACACCGTAAAAATTATAAATAATGCAAAAATTTATTGGTATGGGTGTTGCTTTAATTACACCCTTTAAAGAAGATTTATCTATAGATTTAGAAGCCCTAAAAAAATTGGTAAATTTTAATATAGAAAATGGCACAAATTATCTAGTTATTAATGGTACTACAGGAGAAAGCGCCACAATAACAGAAGACGAAAAAAAACTTATTATAGATGTTATTGTCAAAGAAAATAATAGTAGAGTTCCTTTAGTATTGGGTGTTGGAGGAAATAATTCTATAGCCGTAGCAAATGAAATTAGATCAAGAGATTTTACAGGTATAGATGGTATTCTATCTGTAGCACCTTATTATAGTAAGCCAACGCAAGAAGGATTTTATCAGCATTATAAACTGCTTGCAGAGGCTACAGATTTGCCAATTATTTTATACAACGTGCCTGGAAGAACTGCTAAAAACATGGATCCAGAAACTATTTTAAGGTTGGCAAAAGATTTTAAAAATATTGTAGGTGTTAAAGAAGCAGGTAATAACATTCAACAATACAACAAGTTGATAAAAAATAAACCAGAAGATTTTTTAATTATTTCTGGTGATGATGATTTAGCATTAGGGGTAACCTTAGCAGGAGGGGCAGGTGTTATTTCTGTAATTGGACAAGCCTACCCTTCAGAGTTTTCTAAAATGATACAGATAGGATTAGCAGGGAATAACAAATCTGCATATGCTATTCATTTTAAACTTATGGATATTATTGATTATATTTTTGAAGAAAATAATCCTGCAGGAATTAAAACAGTTTTACAGGAACTTAATATCTGTAAGAATCAAGTACGTTTACCACTAGTAAAAGCAAGTAAAGAACTAGAACAAAAGATATCAAACTATATTACAAATTTTAATTCTTAACAAACTTTTAGTATCCTCTTATTATAATTTTAAGTTTTTATGATGCAATATTGCAATGTAGATTATACGTATTGCTATTCAAATTTTAAAAGTAACAGGAGTTTTTGTTTTTTAAAGTTTTTTCGAAAAAAATAAATACTTTTATTATCCATAATTAATTCATAATTTTGCAAGATGCAAAAAATTAAAAATTTAGCGTATTTACTGACCTTTAGTCTTTTATTATTCTCTTGTGGAGAATATCAAAAAGTATTGAATAAAGGTAGTGTAGAAGAACAGTACAAAATGGCTGTAAAATTGTATGAAACAAACAAGTATAGCAAGGCATTGCGTTTGTTCGAGAAAATTACTCCTGCTTACAGAGGAAAACCACAAATGGAGCGAATTCAGTTTATGGTTGCACAGTCTAATTTTAATGTAAAAAGTTATACTACTGCAGGATACTATTTCGATCGTTTTACAAAAAATTATCCCAACAGTTCAAAAATGGAGGAAGCAGCATTTTTATCTGCATATAGCTATAAATTAGCTTCTCCTGTTTCTAGTAAAGACCCTACAGATACTAAAAAAGCTTTAGAAGCTTTTCAAATGTTTATAAATAATTATCCAGATTCAGGAAAATTAGAAGAAGCTAATACACATTATAAAGAGCTTCGATATAAACTTCAAAAAAAATATTTTGATATTGCAAAAGTCTATTATACGACAGCTGATTATGATATGAGAAATTATAAAGCATCTATACAGGCTTTTGATAATTTATTGTCAGATTATTTAGGTTCTGAATTTAAAGAAGAGGCTTTATTCTATAGGCTAAAAGCGGCACACGACTTTGTGTTAAAAAGTACAGAAAGAAGAAGACCAGAAAGAATTAAAGATGCGATAGAAGCATATAATAAATTGGTAAGAAATTACCCAAAATCTCAATTTTTAGAAGACGCAAATTCAATGTTATCGACGCTTCAAAAGGAAGAGGTAAGAGTTCTGGCTATTTTAGAAAAAGTTAAAGAAATTGAGAAAACAAAAGTTTTAAAATAATAATTAGTATTATGGATTATAAAGATACAAAAGCAGCTTTAAGCACAATTACTTATAACAAAGACGAGATAGAATCTCCTACTGAAAATATTTATGAGGCAATCTCTATTATTGCAAAGAGAGCAAATCAAATCAATTCTGACTTAAAAAAAGAATTGGTAGATAAATTAGATGAGTTTGCTACTTATAATGATAGTTTAGAAGAAGTTTTTGAAAATAAAGAACAAATAGAAGTTTCTAAATTCTATGAGCGTTTGCCAAAACCAACAGCAATTGCTTTGGAAGAGTGGTTAAATGATAAAGTATATTATAGAACTCCAGAAGCAGAATAAACCATGTCTGTTCTAAGTGGTAAAAAAATTCTTTTAGGTATTACTGCAGGAATTGCTGCTTATAAAACAGCCAGTTTAGTTCGCTTACTCATAAAATTAGACGCAGAGGTCCAAGTTATAATGACTCCTGCGTCTAAAGATTTTATAACACCTCTTACCCTTTCTACACTCTCAAAAAGACAAGTACATTCAACTTTCTACAATAAAGAAGAAGAAAACGAAGTTTGGAACAATCATGTAGAACTTGGTCTTTGGGCAGATTATTTTTTAATTGCTCCAGCTACTGCAAATACGTTGTCAAAAATGGCAAATGGTGTTTGTGATAATTTATTGTTAGCCACTTATTTGTCTGCAAAATGTCCAGTATATTTTGCACCTGCTATGGATTTAGATATGTACAAACATACATCTACCTTAGACAATTTATCTAAGTTACAAGAATATAGTAATGTAATGATTCCTGCAACGTCAGGAGAGTTAGCAAGTGGTTTAGTAGGAGAAGGTAGAATGGCAGAGCCAAAAGATATTATTACTTTTATAGAATCTGATATTTTGTCTAAACTCCCATTGAAGCAAAAGAAAGTATTAATCACTGCAGGACCAACCTATGAAGCTATAGATCCTGTACGTTTTATTGGCAATCATTCTTCTGGAAAAATGGGGTTTGCTTTGGCTAAAGAAGCAGCAAACTTAGGTGCTGAGGTTATTTTAATCTCAGGTCCAAGTCATCAACAAATAAAGCATTCTCTTATACATAGAATAGATGTAACTACAGCTCAAGAGATGTATCAAGAAGCACATAAGCATTTTGATAAAGTTGATATTGCAATACTTTCTGCAGCAGTTGCAGACTATAAACCCAAAAATGTTGCAAGCCAGAAAATAAAAAAGAAAGATGCAACGTTAACCATAGAGTTAGCACCTACAAAAGATATTTTGGCATCTTTAGGAGCTATTAAAAAACACCAGTTTTTAGTTGGTTTTGCTTTAGAAACCAATAATGAGGTAGAGAATGCACAACGTAAGCTAAAACGAAAAAATTTAGATGTCATTGTGTTAAATTCTTTACAAGACAAAGGTGCTGGTTTTGCAACAAACACAAATAAAATTACTATTATTGATAAATACTTTAGTCAAAAACTATTTGAGTTAAAGTCTAAAGATGAGGTTGCCAAAGATATTATGAATGAAATTATTGTTAAATTAGATGCGTAAAATAGTTCTTTTTGTCAGTTTATTATTTGTTTTCAAATCGCTTAATGCGCAAGAATTGAACTGTTTAGTAAACATAAATTATGAGCAAATTGCAGGTTCTAATCGACAGGTTTTTGTGACGCTAGAAAATGCATTGTCCGAGTTTATAAATAAGACAAAATGGACAGATAGAATTTTTGAAGTAGAAGAAAGAGTAGATTGTGCAATGAATATTATTATCTCATCTAGAGATGGCAATACATTTTCGGCGACACTACAAGTACAATCTTCGAGGCCTACTTACGGTTCAAGTTATTTAACACCTATATTAAATATTAAAGACAACGATTTTACTTTTCGTTACAATGAGTTTGATCCATTAAATTATAACAGAAATAATTTTGATAGTAATTTAATCTCTACCATCGTGTTTTATGTATATACCATATTAGGGGTAGATGCAGATACCTTTTCTAAATTTGGTGGAGATAAGGAATTAAAAGAAGCCCAAAATGTAATGTTACAAGCACAGCAAAGTGGTTTAGCCTCTTGGCAAAACGTTGTAGGGAAACAAAATAGATACTTATTAATTGATAATTTATTATCAACTAAATTAAAAAAATATAGAGAGGTAATGTATGATTATCATATTAAGGGAATGGATAATTTTGCAGCAAATAAAGATTACGCCAAACAAGCTATTGAAACAAGCGTCTTAGCAATGGAACAAATTTATAATAAAACTGTTGGTAATTATTTAATTCGTCTTTTTTTTGATGCAAAAGCTGGCGAGATTGTAAATGTTTATTCAGACGGTCCTAAGACCAAAAATAGTAGTAATTTAAAAAATACTTTAAAAAGAATTTCTCCAAATAATAACGCTAAGTGGAGAGATATTGAATAATTAATTCTTTTAATTTTCTAATATTATTTCACTAATTTTATCTAATAAAAAATTAGTCAATTTGCTTACACAACTATCCATACATAACTATGCTTTAATTGATCAATTGTCTATTGATTTTTCTTCTGGATTATCAATAATCACTGGAGAAACAGGTGCTGGTAAATCTATTTTATTAGGTGCGTTAGGGTTAGTATTGGGAAACAGAGCAGACTTATCTACCTTAAAAGATACCACTAAAAAATGTGTGGTTGAAGCTAAAGTTACTGTAGAAAACTATAACTTAAAAGAATATTTTAATACTGTAGATTTAGATTACGAAATCGAAACAATTATTAGAAGAGAAATTTTACCTTCTGGTAAATCTCGTGCTTTTGTTAATGACACCCCCGTTAAGTTAAGTGTTTTAAATAATTTAAGACTTAAATTGATTGATGTTCACTCACAGCATCAAACCATGCAGTTGTCAGATAATGATTTTCAGTTTAAAATTTTAGATGCACTTGCAGAGCATCAAAAAGAATTAGAAAGTTATGCTGTACATTACAAAAAACTGAATCAATTAAAAAAAGAGTTCCAAGATTTAGAACAATTACAAAGAGAAGCCAATCAAAAACATGATTATAATTTGCATTTATTTAACGAGCTAGATAAAGCAAAATTACAAGTTGACGAACAAGAAGAATTAGAAGAGAAATTAGAAAGACTGAATAATATAGAAGACATAAAACTTACAATCTCTGAAGCTTTAGAAATTTCTATACATGAGGAAGTTGGCCTTCAAAATTTACTGAATACTTTAGAAAACAGAGTAGCTAAAATTGCGCATTTTTCTAAAGACTATCAAAATTTATCAGAACGAATAACTTCTGTGAAAATTGAGTTTGATGATATTGTTGCAGAATTAGAAAATGCAAATGAAAATGTAAATTTTAATTCAAATGATATTGACCTTTTAAATGATAGATTACAATTAATTTATAATTTACAGAAAAAGCACTATGTCCAAACAAATCAAGAATTATTAACTATTCTAAAAGAGTTGGCAGATAAAGTTGATCAGGTAGAAAATGCTGAAGAAACTCTAAATCTTAAACAGAAAGAAATTGAACTAGTTGCTAAAAAACTAGATGTATTAGCAGCAATTATCTCTAAAAATAGGGTAAATGCAATACCTAAACTTACCAAAAAATTAGAAATACTTTTAGCAGATTTAGGAATGAAGAACTCTCGTTTTTCAATTAAAATAAACACTTCAAATAACTATTTTTCGAATGGTAAAGATGAACTTTCTTTTTTGTTTTCTGCTAATAAAGGAGGTAGTTTTGGTGATTTAAAAAAGGTTGCATCTGGTGGTGAATTATCCAGAATTATGTTATCTGTAAAAAAAGTACTCTCTGAACATACAAAACGCCCAACTATTATATTTGATGAAATTGACACTGGGGTTTCTGGAGAAGTTTCAAATAAAATAGCAGCTATTATGCAGCAAATGGGTACTAATATGCAAGTTATTGCTATTACACATTTACCACAGATTGCTGCAAAAGGAAAAAAACATTACAAAGTTTTTAAAAAAGAGATTAATGGCAGTACAACCACAAATTTAAAAGAACTTACCACTAAAGAACGTGTTATAGAAATTGCAGAAATGTTGAGTGGTAAGAACATTTCAGATTCGGCTTTAACACATGCAAAAGAATTGTTAAATTAATTTATATTTGCCACATCAACTAAACGAGTAAGAAACGAATATTTACAGATATGTATAATTTATTAAAAGGAAAAAGAGGAATAATTTTTGGTGCTTTGAATGAGCAGTCTATAGCATGGAAAGTAGCAGAAAGAGCACATGAAGAAGGTGCTTCTTTTGTGCTAACAAATGCACCAATTGCACTTAGAATGGGAGAATTAAATGCTCTTGCAGAAAAAACGGGTTCTCAAGTAATTGGAGCTGATGCAACTTCTATGGATGACTTAACAAATCTTGTTGAAAAATCTATGGAAATTTTAGGTGGTAAAATAGATTTTGTTTTACATTCAATAGGAATGTCAGTTAACGTTCGTAAAGGAAAACACTATACAGATCCAAAATATGATTTTACCACAAAAGGGTGGGATATTTCTGCAGTCTCTTTTCATAAGGTAATGAATGTATTATACAATAAAAATGCCATGAGTGAATGGGGTTCTATTGTTGCGTTAACTTATATGGCAGCACAGAGAGTTTTTCCAGATTATAATGATATGGCAGACAATAAAGCTTACCTAGAAAGTATTGCGCGTAGTTTTGGATATTTTTTTGGAAGAGATCATAAAGTTCGTGTAAATACCATTTCTCAGTCACCAACTCCAACAACAGCAGGAAGTGGTGTTAAAGGTTTTGATGGTTTTATAGAATATGCAGAAAAAATGAGTCCATTAGGTAATGCTACTGCTTTAGAATGTGCAGATTACACCATTTCAATGTTCTCAGATTTAACTAAAAAAGTAACACTACAGAATTTATTTCATGATGGAGGTTTTTCAAATATGGGAGTAAGCGATCCAGTGATGGATAAATTTGTTGGAGAGGAATAAGTATTTTAGTTGCGATAATTTTTTCTGACTTTTATTTTAAAGTTTTAAAAATTAAAATAACTTTTCAATTAGAGATTTACAAGTTTCATGATACTTGCAAAATATTAAAATGCAAATCTTCTTTAGGTTTGCATTTTTTGTATTTTTACGAGAAGTATAAAGTAACACTAGTTTATATTGCAAAACGCTATAATTCACTTTTCTATAATTATTCCAGTTTACAATCGTCCAAAAGAATTAGATGAATTGTTAGCTAGTATTGTCGGACAAAATTTTACACATGATTTTGAGGTTTTGGTCATTGAAGATGGTTCTGTTAATAAAAGTGACATTGTAGTTAAAAGTTATACATCAAAACTAAATATTGCATATTTTTTTAAACAAAATAGTGGGGCAGGAGCTAGTAGAAACTTTGGTATGCAAAAAGCATCAGGTAACTATTTTATCATTTTAGATTCAGATGTTATTTTACCCAAACAATATCTAACTCAAGTTCATATAGCTTTATCTAAAAATTACACAGATGCTTTTGGTGGACCAGACGCAGCACATAAAAAATTCACTTATTTACAAAAGGCAATTAATTATTCCATGACATCTTTGCTTACTACAGGGGGTATTAGAGGAAAAAAAATAGCAATTGGTAAATTCCAACCCAGAAGTTTTAATTTTGGTATATCAAAACTAGCATTCACTAAAACAGCTGGTTTTTCTAAAATGAAAAATGGAGAAGATATAAACCTAACATTTAGGTTGTGGGAAAATGATTTTAAAACACAACTTATAGAAAGTGCCTACGTATATCATAAAAGAAGAAGTTCTATTCAACAATTTTACAAGCAAACCTTTGGATTTGGAACTGCAAGACCTATATTAAACAAAAAATACCCATCAACAGCAAAAATCACTTATTGGTTTCCTAGCCTTTTTATTTTAGGCTTTGCTGCAAGTATTATTTTAGTCTTATTTGGAAATCTGTATTTATTTAGTTTTTATTATTTATATAGTATTGCGCTATTGCTAGATGCTACCTCTAAAAACGGATTTATAGTTGGTTTTTTAGCTGTATTTACCTCGTTAACTCAGTTTATAGGGTATGGATTAGGTTTTTTAAAATCATACATTTTCTCTAGACAGTAAAGTTGAATTTATTTTACTATTTTGCTTATTAATTTAAAAGTAAAATAAATGAATCTACAAAAAATAGTATTCACTCTTTTTTTATTTTTATGCTGGTCTTGTCAAAAAAAAGAGGTTATTTCTTCTGCAAACAAAGATCGTTTGTTAATCTCTTATGTTAATCCATTTATTGGGACAGGTGGTCATGGGCATACATATCCAGGTGCAACAATGCCTTTTGGAATGATGCAACTTTCTCCAGACACTAGGTTAGAGGGTTGGGATGGTTGTTCTGGGTATCATTATTCTGATGATGAGATTTATGGTTTTACTCATACACACTTAAGTGGGACAGGAGTTTCTGATTACGGAGATATTTTATTAATGCCTACAAATAAAGCTATATTTAATAATGGCGCAGACGGAACAGAGGGATACAAATCTAAATTTTCACATCAAAAAGAAGAAGCAAAACCGGGTTACTATAAAGTATATTTAGAAGATACTGATATTAATGTAGAATTGACTGTTTCTAAACGAAGTGGTATGCATAAATATGATTTTAGCTCAACAAATCAAAAATATATTATTTTAGATTTAGAACACAGAGATCAATTAATAGAACATAAAATACATCAAGTTTCTCCAAACATAATTCAAGGTTTTAGACATTCTAAAGCTTGGGCAACTCATCAAAAATTATTTTTTTATATGGAGTTTTCTCATGAATTTCAAATTCAATATCCATTGTCTAAAAACCCAACCAAAGCTGCAATGAGTATTCATAATCCTAATAATGATCCAGTTTTTGTAAAAATTGGGATATCTGCTGTGGATATAAATGGTGCAAAAAATAATTTACAAACTGAAATAGGAGATAAAACCTTTGAAGAAGTTAAGAAAGAAGCTCAATACAACTGGGAAAAGCAATTAGAAAAAATAGTTATTGAGAGTAATAATACAGATTATAAAACTAATTTTTATTCTTCCATGTATCATGTAATGATAGCGCCCAATTTGTATCAAGATGTTGATGGACGTTATAGAGGAATGGATTTAAAAATCCATCAATCAAAAGAATTTGATTATTATACTGTGTTTTCACTTTGGGATACTTATAGAGCAGCACATCCTTTATATACTATTATAGAGCAAGATAAAACTAATGATTTTATAAATACATTTCTTGCAAAGTATGATGAAGGTGGCATTATGCCCATTTGGGATTTGGCGTCAAATTATACCGGTTGTATGATAGGGTATCATTCAGTTTCTGTGATTGCTGATGCCTATTTAAAAGGAATCCAAAAATACGATGCGGATAAGGCTTTACAAGCTATGATTTATTCTGCAACTAGAAATAAATTAGGATTAAAAAGTTATAAAAATTTAGGATTTATTCCTGTAGAGGAAGAGAGCGAGTCTGTTTCTAAGACTTTAGAATATGCTTATGATGATTGGACTATTGCACAAATGGCAAAAGCAATGAATAAGCAAAATGCCTATCAAAAATATATTAAAAGAGCTCAGTTTTATAAAAATGTTTATGATCCAAAAACTCAATTTATGAGAGGTAGATTTAGAAATACTTGGTTTGCACCTTTTGATCCATACGAAGTAAACTTTAATTATACAGAGGCTAATGCTTGGCAGTATAGTTTTTACGTACCACAAGATATTTCTGGTTTTATAGAGCTTTTGGGTGGAAAAACAGTTTTAGAAAATAATTTAGATAAGTTATTTACAGCTAAAAATGAAACTTCAGGAAGAAGTCAGGCAGATATTACAGGATTAATCGGTCAATATGCTCATGGAAATGAACCAAGTCATCATATGGCATACTTATATAATTTTGTAAATAAACCTTATAAATCTCAAGATAAAATTCATCAAATTTTAACAAAATTATACACCAATGCTCCTAATGGAATATCAGGAAACGAAGATTGTGGGCAAATGAGTGCTTGGTATATTTTTTCAAGTTTAGGGTTTTATCCAGTAACTCCTGGGAGTAATCAATATATAATTGGAACACCACTTTTTGCAAAAGTGACGATTAATCTAGAAAATTTAAATCAATTTACCATAATTGCTAATAATTTAAGCAACACAAACATCTATATTAAAAGTGCCTACTTAAATGGTTTAAAATTAGATAGAACCTATATTACGCATAAAGAAATTTTAGATGGAGGGGTTTTAACTTTTGAGATGACGGATAGCCCATCAAAATGGGGTATTAAAAACGGGCAGGAACCTGTAACAGAAATAAAAGAAAATTTAATAGTACCAGCACCATTTATTGCAGAAGGTAATATTGCTTTTAAAGGTAAGACTACTGTAGTATTAGATAATGTTGATAAGGATACTGATATATATTATTCTTTAGATACTACCTTTAATAAATATAATACTCCTTTTACAATTTCAAAAAAGTCTACTCTTCGAGTGTTTGCACAAAAAGATAGTAAAAAAAGTGAGATCATTAAAACAGAATTCTTTAAAATAGATCCTAGTGTAAAAATTAATCTAGAAACAAAATACGCTAATCAATATAATGCAGGAGGAGATAATGCATTGATAGATGGGGTTTTAGGAACGCAAGATTTTAGAACAGGAACCTGGCAAGGGTACTGGGATGAAGATGTGATTGTGACTGTAGATTTAGGAAAAGTAAAATCATTTTCTACAATAAATGTAAACTTTTTAAAAGATCAACGAAGTTGGATTTTTTTGCCAAAAGAAGTTCGTATTTTAATATCTAAAGACAATAAAAATTTTAAAACTGTTTATTACTCTTTAAATAAAACAATTCAATCTGAGAAAGTAGAGGTAAAAAAAACACAAACTATGTTTAAAGAGGAAAAAGCAAGATTTGTTAAAATTGTAGCTAAAAAATTAGGGGAACTTCCAACATGGCATCTTGGCAATGAACACGATGGTAGGTCTTGGATTTTTGTAGACGAAATTCAGATTAAATAATTAGTTTTTGGCTAATTAACTTAACTAAATAAAATAGAATGAAAAGAAGAAATTTTATAAAAAAAGCTTCTGCTAGTAGTTTAGGATTAATAGCAGCATCTTCACTAATTAGTTGTCAGGAATCTAAGAAAGATAAAATAGAGAATATTATAAAATCAAACAACCTAATAAGACCTTTAGTAATTGCTACTTGGAAAACAGATTTAGCTGTAGAAACTGCAGCTAAAGTTTTAGAGCAGGGAGGTTCTGCACTAAAAGCTGTTGAACAAGGTTGTAGAGTTGAAGAAGCAAACGAAAAAGGACAATCTGTGGGTAAAGGAGGTTTACCAGATAGAGATGGTGAAGTTACTTTAGATGCCTGTATTATTGACCATAAAGGAAATTACGGAGCAGTTTTAGGAGTTAAAAATATTAAACATGTAATTTCATTGGCAAGAAAAGTTATGGAGAAAACCCCACATGTTATGCTTGTAGGAGAAGGAGCTAAAAAATTTGCTATTTCGGAAGGTTTTAAACAAGAGAATTTACTAACTAAAGCGTCAAAAAAGGCATGGTTAAAATGGAAAGAGACTTCTATGTATAAACCCATTATTAATATTGAAAATCATGACACTATTGGTATGCTAGCTATTGATAAAAAAGGAAATATTTCTGGCGCTTGTACTACTAGTGGTCTCGCTTATAAAATGCCAGGCAGAGTAGGAGATTCCCCTATTATAGGAGGAGGTTTATTTGTAGATAATGAAATTGGAGGAGCTGCAGCAACTGGTTTAGGAGAAGAGGTTTTAAAAACAGTGGGTAGTTTTTTAATTGTGGAACTAATGAGGCAAGGTAAAACACCACAAGAAGCTTGTGAAGAAGCTATAGGTAGAATTGTAAATAAACCAGGTAAAAACTATAAAGATTTTCAAGTTGGTTATATTGCAGTGAATAAACAAGGTGAAACAGGAGCTTACTCCATACATCAATGGTTTAGTTATAACAAATATGTAGATAAAGTGAACACGCATATACAATCAGATTTTTTTAATAAAGTTTAAAACCAATTTATGTCAACTACAACAAAATCATATAAAAGTGCATTTGTTTTTTTAACTACCTTATTTTTTCTTTGGGGATTTATTACTGTTCTTGTAGATAGTTTAGTTCCAAGATTAAAAGATGTTTTTGAAATTTCTTATGCAAAAACAGTATTAATCCAATTTGCATTTTTTACTGCTTTCTTTGTCTTTTCTTTACCTGCAGGTTTTATACTATCAAAAATTGGGTACAAGAAGGGAATTGTACTGGGTTTACTAACAATTGCTTTAGGTTGCCTAATGTTTTATCCTGCATCAGAATATAGAAATTTTACGATTTTTTTAATTGGCTATTTCACACTAGCGGGTGGTATTACAGTATTACAAGTGGCAGCTAATCCTTATGTTGCGTTGTTAGGTAAGGAAGAAGATGCAAGTAGTAGATTAAATTTATCGCAAGCATTTAACTCTTTAGGAACTACAATTGCACCAATTATTGGTGCTTTATTTTTATTAAGTAATTCAGTAAAATCTTCAGCAGAAATAGAAATATTAAGTGATTCCGAAAAGACAAATTATTACATTGCTGAAGCTGAAACTGTACAAATACCATTTCTAATTATCTCCTTATTAATATTAATACTTGCTATTGTATTTGTTTTTATAAAACTACCAAAAGTAATGCAGCAAGTACCAAAGGGTGGTTATATTTCACTTTTAAAAAACAAGTTGATGTTAATGGGAGCTTTAGGTATATTTGTTTATGTTGGTGCAGAGGTTGCTATTGGTACATTCCTAGTTAATTATTTTGATGCTATGAATTTAGCTACAGTAGTTTCTAATAATGAAATCATGATGCGTATTGCAAATACTATTGCAAGTATATTTAATAAATCTTTTTCAGAAGCTGATGCTAAATCTTTATTGGGAATTTTTGTGATTTTTTATTGGGGAGGAGCAATGATTGGTAGATTTATAGGGGCTTATTTAACTAAAATCTTAGCTCCAGGAAAAGTATTAGCCATTTTCGCAAGCCTTGCAATTTTGATGATTTTGATTTCAATAAGTACTTTTGGTTTACTCTCTATGTGGTCTATTTTAGTTGTTGGGTTATTTAATTCGATAATGTTTCCAACTATATTTACCCTAAGTTTAGAAGGCTTAGGAGATTTAAAAGCGCAAGCCTCAGGATTATTATGCATGGCAATTGTAGGTGGTGCAATTATACCCTTTGCATTTGGCAGTTTAATAGATAACTATGGTTTTAAATTAGCATTTTTACTAGCCATTATCTGTTATGCTTATATAGTGTTTTATGGTAGATTTAAAAGTAAAAAAATGATTGTAAATTCTTAATTATTAAAAATTTAAAAAAGTGATACATGCAGTTGCAATTAAAGCTATAAATAACATAATAACTCTAGATTTCTTTAAATTTATTTTTTTAGATAAAATACAAATACTAACTAAAACTGAAAGAAATAGATAAATCATTCGTTGATTAAAACTAATTAAAGGCATTATAAAATAGTATATTCCTAAAAGCACAAATGGCAATAAGGTGAAGATTTTATTGTTCATGTTAAAATATAATAAGAAAAACCCAAAACGTAATTGTTTTGGGTTTTAAATTTGCTTGCAAGTACTAAGTGCTACTTGCTATTTTTTCTGCTGTCTTGCTTGTTGATCTTGTGCTTGTTTCATGGCAGCATCAATTCGTTGTCTGAATTTGCTTTTTGCTTTTTCAGGTCTTTTTTTATTCTCCTCTATTTGAGCATGAATTTTTTCTTCATCGATTACATAATTCTTAATTACTAACATAATAGAAATGGTTAATAAGTTAGATATAAAATAGTATAAACTTAAAGAACTTGCATAGTTGTTAAAGAAGAATAACATCATTAATGGAGAGAAGTAAATCATATACTTCATCATTTTACCCATGTCAGGCATTCCTTCTTGAGGAGGTGCTTGCATATTTGCTTGCTGACTTTGATTCATTTTCATGTAAAAGAAAATCGCAATAGAAGCTAAAATTGGAAATAAACTGATATGATTTCCATAAAGAGGAATTTCAAAAGGTAAATTATAAATTACATCGTAAGAAGATAAATCAGGTGCCCATAAAAAACTTTCTTGTCGAAGTGCAATATTGGTGGGAAAAAACTTAAATAATGCAAAGAAAATTGGCATTTGTAATAAAGCAGGTATACAACCAGACATCATATTTACTCCTGCTTTTCTTTGAATAGCCATTGTCTCTTGTTGACGCTTCATAGCATTCTCTTTACCAGGAAACTTTTTGTTTAATTCTTGTAATTCTGGTCGAATTACTTTCATTTTGGCACTAGAGAGGTAAGATTTATATACCAAAGGAGACATTAAAATACGAACTACAATTGTCATTAAGATTATAATTAGTCCATAGTTGCCTAAAAATCCTTCTAAGAAATTAAAAACAGGATAAAAAACAGTTCTATTTAAGAATCCAAAAATTCCCCAACCTAAATCTGCAGTTTCATCTAAATCTGTACCATCATACTCTTTTAATAATTTGTAATCACTAGGGCCATAAAACCATTTCAAGTTGTAGTTTAACTCCCCACCTATTAGTTGTAATGGTGTTTTTAGCTCATATTTTTTAGTAAAAACAGTGTCAATCTTTTCATCTTCTACTAAATCTGTAGAGGTAACAGTAGCATTGTTAAAAGGTGTATCTGTTAATAGGTTAGACATAAAAAAATGTTGCTTGTAAGCTACCCAATCTAAATCATTTGCTATTTCTGTGTTACCTGCATTTAAGTATTCTACTTCATCATTACTCTTGTAATAATAGTAAGAATACATGGAATTTTCTGTTTTTAAACTTTTTTCGTGTCTAAAACCATTTAAAGTCCAATCTAAACGTATAGGATTAGATGAGTTAAATACTCCATCTAAACCTTGAGATCTGATAGAAAAGTCTACAAAATAATCTGCGGGTTTAATTTCATACCTATATTCTAAATACTGACTATCAGAAACTTTTAATTTCATAGATAGTACCTGATTTTCTCCACTATTAGTTAATGTAGGTTCAAAAAATAAATCTTTAGTATTTAAAATTCTATTATCGGTAGTTCCAAAGTTAATGTTAAAAGAAGCATTGTTATCTTTTATCATATATAATGGAAGTGAATCATGGGTTTTATAGTTTTTTACTAATGCCTTTATAATTTGTCCACCTTTATTATCAATCGTTAAAAGAACTAAATTGTTTTCGATAACTGTAGTTCCTTCAAAACCATTTATTGCACTTTCAGCAAAAGCGCCTAATTTATTTTGAAAAGCGACTTGTTGTAAAGAATCATTTTTAAAAACAGGTGGGGGTGGGGGTGCTTTTGTTTCTGCTGTTGCAGTATTTAATTCAGTTTCTACAACTTCTGTAGAGGCCTGATTTTCTAAATCTTCAGGTTTATTTGTGTTAAAATACCATAACATGATTCCTGCTAAAAGAATCATTCCTATAAAAGAATTATAATCGAATTTTTTTTGTTCCATGTTCTCTAAAATGTCAGTTTGTCACAATTTTTGTTTTATTTAAAAACTAAACCAGACAAATGTAGTTAAAAAGCACTTTTTATTGCTTTTTTAGGGTTTTAAATTTTATACTGTTTAATAGTTCAATTAATGTTCCAAATTAACAGAAGGTTTATTGTATTTCTTTTTTAGATTGTTTTAGGGCAGCTTTTATAAAGTCTACAAATAAAGGATGAGGTTTTAAAACAGTACTCTTATATTCAGGATGGTACTGAACCCCAACAAACCAAGGATGATTTTCTAGCTCCACCACTTCTACTAATCCAGTTTTAGGATTAATACCCGTTGCTTTTAAGCCAGCTGCTTCAATTTGTTCTAAATAGGTGTTGTTAAATTCATATCTATGCCTGTGTCTTTCGCTTATTAGTTTAGATTGATAAGCATCGTAAACTTTAGATCCTTTCTTAATCTCACAATCCCAAGCTCCCAAACGCATAGTACCTCCTTTATTGGTTACATTTTTTTGGCTGTCCATTAAATTAATAACGGGGTGTTTTGCACTTTTATTCATTTCAGAAGAACTAGCTCCTTCTAGATGAAGTACATTTCTTGCAAATTCAATTACGGACATTTGCATGCCTAAACAGATACCAAAAAACGGAATATTATTTTCTCTAGCGTATTTAACTGCTTTAATTTTACCTTCAATTCCTCTATCTCCGAAACCAGGAGCCACTAAAATTCCGTTTAAACCTGCTAATTTCTTTTCAACAGATTTTGGCGATAAACTTTCGGAGTGTATCCACCTTACCTTTACTTTAGTTTCGTTAGAAGAACCTGCATGTATAAAAGCTTCTGTAATAGATTTGTAAGAATCTTGTAGTTCTATATATTTTCCAATTAAACCAATTTCTACCTCAGAAGTTGGATTTTTATGTTTTTGTAAAAAATTATTCCAAGTTTTTAAAACAGGTTTGTTTTTAGACACTAACTGTAGTTTATTTAAAACCACTTCGTCTAAACCTTCATCCAACATTAAATTAGGTACATCGTAAATAGTCTCTGCGTCTATAGACTGTATAACATCTTCTTTTTTTACATTACAGAATAAAGCCAATTTACGTTTTATATCGTCAGAAATTTCATGTTCTGTTCTACACACTAAAATATTTGGGCTAACTCCACTTTGCATTAAATTCTTAACAGAGTGCTGTGTAGGTTTTGTTTTTAACTCACCAGCTGCCGCTAAAAATGGAATTAATGTTAGGTGTATTACAATGGCATTGTTTTCCCCTTTTTCCCAAAGCATTTGTCTTACAGACTCTACGTAAGGTAAAGATTCTATATCTCCTACAGTTCCACCAATTTCTGTAATAACAATGTCATACTCTCCAGTTTCTCCTAAAAGTTGAATTCTACGTTTAATTTCATCAGTAATATGAGGAATTACCTGTACTGTTTTTCCTAAGAATTCTCCCTTACGTTCTTTATCTATAACAGATTGATAAATTCTACCTGTTGTAACATTATTGGCTTGAGAAGTAGGGATGTTTAAATAACGCTCGTAATGACCTAGATCTAAGTCAGTTTCAGCACCATCATCAGTAACATAACATTCTCCATGTTCATATGGATTCAACGTTCCAGGGTCTATATTGATATAAGGGTCTAATTTTTGGATGGTCACAGAAAAACCTCTTTCTTGTAAGAGTTTTGCTAATGAAGCAGCTATAATTCCTTTTCCAAGTGATGAAGTAACGCCTCCTGTTACAAAAACGTATTTAGTATTGTGCATGGTTCTTTTAGGTTTGGACAAAAGTACTAACTCTGATTTTTATCTCAAATAAAAAGATGCATAATTGTAAAAAATAATTTGGAATAACTTTTGATACACCAGTTACATGAAAAAAAGACTACTTTTAACCATTATACTATTGTGTAGCAGTTGCTCTATTTTGTTTCATAACCATTTTGAAAGGAAATCTGCAAACTACGAATTACAAGACCTTTGGGTTGCAGCAACCTTAGATTATAATGATAATGTAAAATATCTTGTAAATACCACTCAAGAAAATTATGTTGCAAACCATACTGATTTTTACAATGAATATGTTTTGAATTTTTTTAGGGATGAGTTTAAAAATCAATCTTATTCAAAAGTAAATTATAAAGATAATAACGGTAAAACTTTAATTCCATTTACACTTGACTATGAATTATCTCAAGAATATATCAATAATTTAAAGCAAATTACAGATTTAGATTATATCGTTTTAACAAAAATATTGAATGCGAATCAAATAAATAATTCAAATGATCTTCAATATAATAATTTAAAATATAAAAGTAATGTATTGGCCGGTTCTGTTGTTTTTTTTAAAATAATTGATATCATAAACAACAGGAAAGTAATTGAGTTACGTTGTAAAAGTGCTGTTTATGATAATCCAAAATTTAATTTTAACACAAATTCTTATGAAGATGATAATAAAATAGCTCTCTATACAAATGAAGAACAGTTAATAAAGAAGTGTTCTAAAAGAATTTTTAGAAGGATTAAATAATTTTCTATTTTTTTTCAATTAGTATTTGTCAAAAATAAAAACAGTTGTATATTTGCACACGCTTTTAATAAGGTGATAATCTTATAGCGAAAAGAAAATAATTAAGAAGATTTTTAAAAATACAGATAATGCCAAAAAGAACGTATCAACCATCAAAGAGAAAGAGAAGAAACAAACACGGTTTCATGGAAAGAATGGCTTCTGCTAATGGTAGAAAGGTGTTAGCACGTAGAAGAGCTAAAGGAAGAAAGAAATTATCTGTTTCATCTGAAGCTAGACCAAAAAGATAAATGATTAACAATTGTTAATATATTAGGTGTTACTTTTTTAAGTAACACCTTTTTTTATACCCAAACCATAACTATTTTTGTAAAACTAATAAATACAATAACTTACCATGCCAAAAAGAAAAGACCTCAAATCAATTTTAATTATAGGATCTGGACCTATTGTTATTGGTCAAGCTTGTGAATTCGATTATTCTGGTTCACAATCTTTACGTTCTTTAAGAGAAGATGGAATAGAAACCATTTTAATTAACTCGAATCCTGCAACAATTATGACAGACCCATCTATGGCTGATCATGTGTATTTGTTGCCACTAACTACTAAGTCTATTATCCAAATTTTAAAAGAGCATCCTCAAATTGATGCTGTATTACCAACAATGGGTGGACAAACAGCATTAAACCTATGTATTGAAGCAGATGATAAAGGTATTTGGTCAGATTTTAACGTAAAAATGATTGGTGTTGATATTAATGCAATTAACGTTACAGAAGATAGAGAGCAGTTTAGAGAGTTGATGGGTAAAATTGGAGTAGCAATGGCTCCTCAAGAAACTGCAACATCTTTCTTAAAAGGAAAAGAAATTGCACAACGATTTGGCTTTCCGTTAGTTATACGTTCTTCATACACTTTAGGAGGTGCAGGTGCATCTATTGTGTATGACCCAAAAGATTTCGATGAGTTGTTAAGTAGAGGTTTAGAGGCGTCACCAATTCATGAGGTGATGATAGATAAAGCCATGATGGGTTGGAAAGAATATGAGCTAGAGTTATTAAGGGATAAGAATGATAATGTGGTTATTATTTGTTCTATTGAAAATATGGACCCTATGGGTATTCATACAGGTGATTCAATCACAGTAGCTCCTGCAATGACTTTATCTGACAAAACTTATCAAAAAATGCGTGATATGGCAATCCATATGATGCGTTCTATCGGAGATTTTGAAGGCGGTTGTAATGTACAGTTTGCAGTTTCTCCAGATGAAAAAGAAGAAATTATAGCTATCGAAATTAATCCTAGAGTTTCTCGTTCATCCGCATTAGCCTCTAAAGCAACAGGTTACCCTATTGCAAAAGTAGCTACAAAATTAGCGATTGGGTATACTTTAGATGAACTAGAAAACGGAATTACTAAATCTACATCAGCATTATTTGAGCCTACGCTAGATTATGTAATCGTAAAAATTCCACGTTGGAACTTTGATAAATTTGAAGGTTCAGACAGAACTTTAGGTTTGCAGATGAAAGCTGTAGGTGAAGTTATGGGTATTGGACGTTCTTTTCAAGAAGCATTGCACAAAGCCACGCAATCTTTAGAAATAAAGAGAAACGGTTTAGGAGCAGATGGAAAAGGGTATACCAATTACAACCAAATTATAGAAAAATTAACCTACGCAAGTTGGGATCGAGTTTTTGCAATTTACGATGCAATTGCAATGGGAATTCCGCTAAGTAAAATTTACGATATCACTAAAATAGACATGTGGTATTTAAAACAATACGAAGAGTTATTTCAATTGCAAAAAGAAATTTCTACCTATACTATAGATACTATAGAAAGAGATTTATTATTAGAAGCGAAGCAAAAAGGGTATGGAGATAGGCAAATAGCACATATGCTAGAATGTCTAGAAAGTGAAGTGTATAGCAAAAGAGAAGAACTTAAAGTTCAAAGAGTTTATAAGTTAGTAGATACTTGTGCTGCTGAATTTACTGCAAAAACACCTTACTATTATTCAACCTTCGAAAATGAAATTGAAACTGCAGAAGGTAATATAACCATTGCCAATGAAAGTACTGTTACCAACAAAAAAAAGGTAATTGTTTTAGGTTCAGGGCCAAACCGAATTGGTCAAGGTATTGAGTTTGATTACTGTTGTGTGCATGGAGTTTTAGCAGCTGCAGAATGTGGTTATGAAACAATTATGATTAATTGTAACCCAGAAACAGTTTCTACAGATTTTGATACTGCAGATAAATTATACTTTGAACCTGTTTTTTGGGAGCATATTTATGATATTATTCGTCATGAAAAACCAGAAGGTGTTATTGTTCAGTTAGGAGGGCAAACTGCCTTAAAGTTAGCTGAGAAGCTTACAAAATACGGAATTAAAATTATTGGAACATCTTTTGAAGCCTTAGATATTGCAGAAGACAGAGGGCGTTTTTCATCAATGTTAAAAGAGAATAGTATTCCTTATCCACAATTTGGAATTGCTGAAACTGCAGACGAAGCTTTAATGCTAGCAGATGAATTAGACTTTCCTATTCTAGTGAGACCTTCTTATGTATTGGGTGGACAAGGAATGAAGATTGTTATCAATAAAGAAGAGTTGGTAGAGCATGTAGTAGATTTATTAGGTAGAATGCCAAATAACAAACTATTGTTAGACCATTATTTAGATGGAGCTATAGAAGCAGAAGCAGATGCAATTTGTGATGCTGATGGTAATGTTTATATTATAGGAATTATGGAGCACATAGAACCTTGTGGTATTCATTCAGGAGATTCTAATGCAACTTTACCAGCATTTAATTTAGGTGAGTTTGTGATGCAACAAATTAAAGATCATACCCATACAATTGCTAGAGCTCTAAAAACGGTTGGTTTAATAAACATTCAGTTTGCCATAAAAGATGATACTGTATATATTATTGAAGCAAATCCTAGAGCTTCTAGAACAGTACCTTTTATAGCAAAAGCATACAAAGAGCCTTATGTGAATTATGCAACCAAAGTAATGTTAGGTGCTAAGAAAGTAACAGATTTTGATTTTAACCCTCAATTAGATGGTTTTGCAATTAAGCAACCAGTATTCTCTTTCAACAAGTTTCCAAATGTGAATAAGAAACTAGGCCCAGAGATGAAATCTACTGGAGAAAGTATTCTATTTATAGATAGTTTAAAAGATGATGATTTTTACGATTTGTATTCAAGACGTAAAATGTATTTAAATAAATAGTATTTAAATTAAGTATACAAAAAAGCCAATGAGTTGTTCATTGGCTTTTTTTTTAGTTTTACAATGATGCTTTGATCATACGATTATTTCTAAATATATCTTTTCTTATCTCAATATTTTTAAACCCTTTTTTATGTAGCATTTGTTTCGTTTCTTCACCCAAATATTGATTAATCTCAAAAAACAATAGTCCTTCTTTAGTTAAATGCTGTTTGCTTAACGTTGCAATCTTATCATAAAAAATAAGTGGATTGCTATCTTCTACAAACAAAGCGATGTGTGGTTCGTTTTGTAAGACATTATTTTCAATCTCTTTTTTTTCGGAGTTGCGAACGTATGGTGGATTAGAGATAATAATATCGTACCTTTTTTCTAATGAAGTAGTGTTTAAAATGTCTGAAGCAATACATTTAATTTTAACTGAATTATTTTCGGCATTTTTTTTGGCAATTTGTAAAGCCTTTTTAGAAATATCTATGGCAGTAATTGTAGTGTTTTTACATCTTTTTGCTATTGAAATAGGGATGCAACCACTGCCTGTGCCAATATCTAAGACATAGATATCTTTTATCTGTTTTAGTTCTCTATGTTTAATTTCATCTACAACCCAAGCAACTAATTCTTCAGTTTCGGGTCTTGGAATAAGTGTATTTTTATTTACAATAAATGTAAGTCCAAAAAACTCAGTATGACCTATGATATATTGAATTGGTTCTTCTTTTTGTAACTTATTGAGTGCTTTATTTAAAAGGTTTAATTTTTCTTTTTGAATTATAAAGTTGGGTTGCATTACAAACTCTATACGTTGTAAACCTAAATATTCTTCAATCAGCAAGTATAAAAAGGAGGTTATTTCAGTTTTTGGATAAATAGTCACTAAAGATTCAGTAAAATAAGTTCTATATTCTGTTAATGTCATTTTTGTTTAAATAAACTGTAGGGTAATAAATATATTCTATTTTTTTTATAATTTTTAGATGCTATATGTCTCTAAGCATCCATACTGTACAGTTGTAATGGGAGGTGTTACCAAGTGGTTTTTCTAAGTGTTTAAAATTATTGCGTTTGTATAATTTTACTGCGGCTTTCATGTAAGGTAACGTTTCTAGATAACAATTGTTGAAACCAAACTCTTTTGCTTTATCTAAGCACTGGTCAATTAATGTTGAACCTAAGCCTTTGCCTCTTGCTAAAGGTAAAAAATACATTTTTTGTAGTTCGCAAGTAGCTCCGTTAAAACTATCTAACTGAGCAACGCCAGCACCACCAACTACGTTATCATGATAAGTTACTACATAATAAATGCTTTTTTGTTTTTGATATTGTTCAAACATAAAGTCTGTTGCTCTATCTTCATAGGCAGTTCCAATTTTTGGTGCACCCATTTCTTCAATAACATTTCGTATAACTTTAGCTATAGCTTTATTATCCTCTGGTTTAATTTCTCTGATGATAAAATCTTCACTTGTCATTTAATACTGTATTTTTGCCAAAGCAAGTTAGCTTTTTTTTCATAAATAGTATATTAATACGAAGCTATATTATATGTTTGTATTACAAATTTAGAGTCATAATTTTAAAGGTAATCTTATCAATCATAATCAATACATAAAACGTTGCTTACAAATAGCCAAAAATGGTCTAGGAACTACAAGGCCAAACCCAAGTGTTGGAGCTTTAATTGTATATAAAGATAAAATTATTGCAGAGGGTTTTACCTCTAAATATGGGGGAAGTCATGCTGAAGTAAACGCAATACATGCAGTAAAAGATAAAAAAGTTTTAAAAGAAGCTACAATTTATGTAACTCTAGAGCCATGCTCCCATTTTGGGAAAACGCCTCCTTGTACAGATCTTATAATAAAATACAACTTTAAGAAAGTTGTAATAGGTTGTTTAGATACAAATAGTTTAGTGTCTGGTAAAGGAGTTAAACGTTTAATAAATGCAGGTATAGATGTTGTTGTTGGGGTGTTAGAAGAAGCATGTAAAAAACACCATAAACGTTTTTTTACTTGTCAAAACAAACAAAGACCTTATATAGTTTTAAAGTGGGCAGAAACAAAGAATGGTTATATAGCTCCCACTAAAAAAAATAGTCAAAAGCCTGTTTGGATTTCCAATACGTATTCACAACAAATAGTACACAAACTAAGAAGTAAAGAACATGCTATCTTAGTAGGTACAACTACAGTTTTTGCAGACAATCCTAAATTAAATGTTAGAACTTGGTCTGGAAACTCACCAGTTCGTGTTGTTTTAGATCGCAACCTAAAAATACCATTATCCTCTCATGTTTACGATTCAAATCAAAAAACAATTTTTATAGTAGATATAACTACTCACCTTGGCTATAAAAGTGAAAATATTATTTATGAGCAAGTTGACTTTACTTCAAGTGTAGCGACTCAAATTATCCAAGTATTGCAAAAACATAACATACAATCAATAATTATAGAAGGAGGTACAAAAACACTTCAAACTTTTATAGATGCAAATCTTTGGGATGAAGCTCTTGTATTTATTGGGAAAAATAGATTTAAAGATGGAGTCAAAGCTCCAATTTTACAAAAAGAACCAATCTATAAGCATGGTATTCTTGGAGATGAATTAAAAAAGTATAAAAATGATTAAAAATATAATTTTTGATTTTGGAGATATTTTTATAAATCTAGATAAAAAAGCAACCCATCTGGCATTGGTTAATTTAGGAATCAAAGAAATTACTAAAGCCATGATAGATGTTTATCATAAATATGAAAAAGGGCAGATTTCTACTTCTGAATTTATCGATTTTTATGAGAAAAAAGAACAAGTAAGAAAAGAGGACTTAATTACAGCTTGGAATGCTATTTTACAAGATTTCCCTCAAAAAAGACTACATTTTATTACAGACTTAGCTCAGAAAAAAAACTTTAGCCTTTTTTTATTGAGTAATACAAATGAATTACATATTTCTTGGATAAAAAGAACTATAGGAGAGGACTTTTTTGCTACTTTTAAAAACTCTTTTGAACAATTTTATTTATCTCACGAAATACATTTAAGAAAGCCAGATCAAGAAATATATGAGTTTGTTTTGCAGCAAAACAATTTAGTAGCTAATGAAACTTTATTTGTAGATGACCTAAAAGAAAATACAGATGCTGCAAGTAAATTGGGTATTCATGTTTGGAATTTAAATCCCTTGAATGATGATGTTACAGAGTTGTTCACTAAAAACAGTATCTTTTGATCTATTTATTTTTAAGTATTATAATCTCTACAGGGCTATTTGTTATTTTTAAATACTTTGGTATTTATAAAATAGATGTCTTAAAAGCAATTTTCATCAATTATATAGTAGCATTTATATTGGGGTTTTCTCTTTCAGAAAAACAATTTTCAATATTAGAGATACCCGAACAATCCTGGTTTAAAGGCGCGTTATTTTTAGGTGCTTTATTTGTTTCTATATTTTTTGTGATGGCATTAACCGCTCAGAGAAATGGAGTTTCTGTAGCATCTGTTGCAGGAAAAATGTCTGTTGTTATCCCTGTTTTTTTTGGTGTATTCTTGTATGATGAAACCGTAACTACTTTAAAAATAGTTGGAATTTTAATTGCGCTTGTTGCTGTGTACCTCTCCTCTGTAAAAGATTCAACGAAAGGAGTTAAAAAAGCAGGTTTATTGTTTCCAATTTTACTTTTTTTAGGTTCTGGTACTATAGATACGCTGTTAAAATATTTAGAAACTAATTTTGTTCAAAGAGAAGATGTATCTCTTTTTTCAGGAAGTTTATTTGCAATAGCAGCATGTTTTTCAGGGATTATATTGTTAGTAAAATCGATAAAACAAAAAAAACAATTCGGAATACAAAACTGTATTGCTGGTTTTATATTAGGTGTCCCTAATTATTTTTCAATTATTTTTTTAATTAAGGCATTACAAACTGAAGGTTTTGAGAGTTCTACATTATTTACAATTAACAATGTAGGTATTGTTTTAGTTTCTACTTTAGTTGGAATCTTGCTTTTTAAAGAAAAGTTTAGTTTAAAAAATAAGATTGGAGTAGTACTATCTGTATTAGGAATTTTATTAGTGGCAATTGCATAATGGATTTAGATAGTTACAAAACAATTTGTACCCCAACAGAAAACGTTCTTTTTAAAGAAAAGAATAGCAAATTCTTTGGTTTTTCTTTTCCTATTGCAAATGAAGAAGATGTAAAAGTTCATCTAGAAGGAGTAAAAAAAATACACCACACAGCTCGTCATTTCTGTTACGCTTATCAACTTGGAGAAGCCACTTTTAAGTATAGGGTTAATGATGATGGAGAACCAAGTCATAGTGCAGGAATGCCTATTTTTGGTCAAATTCAATCTTATGAAGTAACCAATATTTTAATTGTGGTTGTCCGTTATTTTGGTGGAATAAAATTAGGTGTTGGAGGTCTAATAAGTGCTTACAAAAGCACAGCTCAACGTACTCTAGAGTCTTCAGAGATTATACAAAAAACGATTGATGTGTTCTTTAAATTGAATTTTGAGTACGATATGATGAACAAAGTAATGAGGATTATCAAAGAAAAAAATATTAAATTAGAACATCAAAAAATGGAATTGGATTGTGAATTTGTTATTGCTATTCGAAAGAAAAACTCACAAGATGTTTTTGATTGTTTTCATAATTTGTATAAAGTGGATATTAAGAGCTTAGAAACTTAGTTTTTCTAGAAGATCTTCAGGGCATTTAATAGGTTTTCCTGTTTTGCTACTTATAAATGCTAAAATAGAAGTTCCAGTACAAATTAGATCTTCATTTTCATTTCTAATCTCGTAAGAAAATTCAATTTTTACCATAGGTTTTTTAACCAATGTGGTAGTAATTTTTAGTAGATCATCATAAAGTGCAGATTTTATAAAAGTACAGTTAAGCGAAATTACAGGTAATATAATTCCTTTTTTTTCCATGCTTTTATAAGTGATACCAAGTTCTCTAAGCCATTCAGTTCTACCAAGCTCAAAATACTGAGCGTAATTACCATGATAAACAACTCCCATTTGATCAGTTTCTGAATATCGTACTCTTGTTATTGATGATGATTTTTTCAAATTTTAAAATTTATTTTACCTATCTTACGTAAAAAAAAATTAATAATCAATAGTAAATATATTTTTTTTTACTGTTTTTTATTCACATTTTTGTAGGGCTATTGAATAAGATTATCCAAAAAAACTTTTAACTTAGAAAATTACAATTAACCAATGAGTAATTCCCCTGAATCCGTTTGGAATGACTGCTTATCTTTTATTAAAGATAATATTAAACCGCAAGCATATAAAACTTGGTTCGAGCCTATTAAACCTGTAAAACTTTCTGGAGAAGCACTTACTATACAAGTGCCTAGTAAGTTTTTTTATGAATGGTTAGAGGAACATTACATAAAGTTGTTAAGAGTTGCCTTAGTAAGACAATTGGGAAATGATGCCAAATTGATTTACGATGTAAAAATGGAAAATAATTACAGTAGTAATAGACCGCAAACTGTTAAAATACCGAGTTCTAACAGAGACCCCCTTAAACCTCAAAAAGTTACAGTTCCCCTAGAATCTAGTAAAAGAGAATTAAGAAATCCATTTATAATTCCTGGATTACAAAAGGTAAAGATTGAATCTCAGTTAAATCCAAACTATAGTTTTGCTAATTTTGTAGAAGGAGATTCTAACAGGTTAGCTCGTTCTGCAGGAATGGCTGTTGCTAACAAACCAGGGGGTACTTCATTTAATCCTTTGCTTATTTATGGGGGTGTAGGATTAGGGAAAACGCATTTATCTCATTCTATTGGTGTTGATATTAAAGATAAATATCCAGACAAGACTGTTTTATATATTTCTTCAGAGAAATTTACTCAACAATTTATAGATTCTGTAAAATCAAATACAAGAAATGATTTTATTCATTTTTATCAAATGATAGATGTATTAATTATAGATGATGTACAGTTTTTATCAGGAAAAGCAGGAACTCAAGATGTATTCTTTCATATATTTAACCATTTACATCAAAACGGAAAACAAGTTATTTTAACTTCAGACAAAGCGCCAGTAGATATGCAAGACATAGAACAGCGTTTGTTATCTCGTTTTAAATGGGGGCTTTCAGCAGAGTTACAAGCACCAGATTATGAAACCAGAATCTCTATCCTTCAGAATAAGTTATTTAGGGACGGTGTAGAAATGCCAGAAGAGATCATAGAATATATTGCTAAAAACATAAAGTCTAATGTAAGAGAATTAGAAGGAGTAATTATCTCTATGATTGCGCAAGCTTCTTTTAATAGAAGAGAATTCTCTATAGAATTAGCAAAACAAATTGTAGATAAGTTTGTAAAAAATACAAAGAAAGAAGTTTCTATAGATTACATTCAGAAAGAAGTTTCTAAGTATTTTGATATGGATGTTGCTACTTTACAATCTAAAACAAGAAAACGTCATATTGTACAAGCACGTCAATTGGCTATGTTTTTTGCAAAAAGATTAACAAAAACTTCTTTGGCTAGTATTGGTAATCAAATAGGGCAAAGAGATCATGCGACTGTACTTCATGCATGTAAAACTGTAGATAATCTTACAGAAACCGATAAGCAGTTTAAAAAGTATGTAGATGATCTTACCAAGAAGCTAACTTTCTAAATTACTAAACTATGGTTAAGGTACTTATGGTTTGCTTAGGTAACATTTGTCGTTCACCATTAGCAGAAGGTATCTTAAAATCTAAGGTGAATTTAAATGAAGTAACTATCGATTCTGCAGGCACTGCAGCTTATCATGTTGGGAACTTGCCAGATCCAAGATCAATCGCTGTAGCTAAAAAACATGGAATAGACATTACTACACAAAGAGCTAGAAAATTTACAGTAAAAGATTTTGATAGTTTTGATTTTATTTATGCAATGGATCAAAATAATTTTGATGACATATTAAAATTATCCAGAAATAAAGAAGATAAAAAAAAAGTTCTTCTAATTTTAAATGAGGTGCGTCCTTTTCAAAACAATTCTGTTCCAGACCCCTATTATGGAGGAGATGACGGATTTGAAAACGTGTATCAAATGTTAAACAAAGCTTGTGCTGAAATTGCATCTAAATTATAAAATTCATTTTTTTATTATGATTGGTAATCTTTATTTAATTCCAACTACACTAGGAGAAACTGAACCTTTAGAAGTGATGCCATTATCTGTAAAAAAGGTAATAGAACAAATAGATTACTTTATTGTCGAAAACGAAAAATCAGCCCGAAGGTTTATAAAAAAAATTGCACCAAAAAAACAACAACCTAAACTAATTTTAAAACTTTTAGATAAATACGCAATAGAAACGGAGACACAAACGTATTTAGATGTTTGTAAAGAAGGTATTCATGTTGGTTTATTATCTGAAGCGGGTGTGCCAGCAATCGCAGATCCAGGAGCTAATATTGTAAAGTTAGCACATCAAAAAAATATTAAAGTTGTTCCTTTGGTTGGTCCAAGTTCTATTTTAATGGCAATGATGAGTTCTGGAATGAATGGACAAAACTTTGCCTTTAATGGCTATTTACCTATTGATAAAGGAGAACGAAAAAAAGCATTAAAGAATTTAGAAAAATTATCTTTAGATAAGAATCAGTCGCAAATATTTATAGAGACTCCTTATAGAAATGAAAAGATGTTTTTAGATTTAAAATCTACACTATCTTCAAATACGTCTCTGTGTATTGCAGCAGATATTACTTTACCCACAGAATACATCAAAACTTATACGATAAAAGATTGGAAACATCAAAAGCCAGATTTACACAAAAAACCAGCTATTTTTATTATTCAAAAGTAAGTTAAATTCTAGCATTTCTGTTTGCTTTAATTCTGCTTACATTATAGTCAGCAAACTTTTTCATATATAGTTGTATCGACGCACCATAAGCATCTTTAAAACTTAAAAGACCATTACTTCTTAAAAACTTTTTTACATTTCCTGCCCCACTTAAATGTGCTGCAGCAAGTATTCCAGATTCAGTAATTTTTATTCTATTGATGGTCTTTCCTACGGATCGTTTAATGTCTTTTCTTATTATCCACTTATTAACTTTACAAAGTGCTAAAAATGCTTTTTCTTGTAGTTCTGGATTATTTAAAAAAGCATTTGTATCAAAAATATGAAAACGTTTCAGTGTGTTTTTACCCAATTGATACTTTCCTAAATATCTTAAAGTGTTTACTGCCTTGTATTTTCCTTGTGATTCTTTAAATGCAATTGCTTCTTAAAAGGCAACATAGTTTTTTTGTAAATAAGGAATGTTGTATTCTTTGTAAACAGGATTTGAATAGTTTTTAGGTAAACCTTTACCACTATCTATTTTTTTAGCTGAGATGAAAAAAATTAATAATGCAACTAAAAATAAAAACTTTCTGATTATCATCATTTTGTTTTTTTTGATTCGCAAAAGTAGAACTATTTTTAAATAAACTGATTGTCAGAGGTTTAAATTATCTAAAAATTAAATATAAACAATCAAAAAAGCCTTTTAATTCATATATTCCTTTAATTTATGAGTAGACTTTTAAAGATGTATAATAAATTGAGTAGATTAAAGGAAATATAATATTTTATCGATTTACCCCATTTTTAGATAACCACCTTTGATATTCTCTTGCATTTTTATTGTGTTCAGATAACTTACTTGCAAATTTATGATATCCAAAATTTGTAAGATCTACACACATGTAATAATAATTGTGTTTTGTATAGTTTAAAACAGCATCAATAGCGTTAATATCTGGCATACTTATTAAAGAAGGTGGCAGACCTCTATATTTATAAGTGTTGTAAGGTGAATCAATTTCTAAATCTTTATTTAAAACTCTTTTTACTACATAATTTTGGCCTTTTAGTTCCTTAATTGCATAAATTACTGTAGGATCTGCTTGTAAAGGCCATCCGTTTTTTAAGCGATTTAGGTACAAACCAGCAACAATTGGCCTTTCAATATTTTTAGCAGTTTCTTTTTGTACAATTGAAGCTAAAGTAATAACTTCAGATATTGACATGCCCAAAACCTCAGCTTTTTCTAATCTATCTTTATTCCAAAAGCGCTTATACTCTTGCAATAATTTATCTCTAAATTGATCTCCAGAAACTGTCCAATAAAATTGATAACTATTAGGTATGCAAATTTGTAATACAGATTTTGCTGTTAAATTATTTTCTTGAAGAAATTTTTTATCTTTAAAAGAAGTTAGAATGGTAATTGAATCTGTGGCAATTTGTTTAGCAATTCTACCAGCAAATTTTTCTAAAGTATCCTGATTGTTAAAAGAGATAGTTAAAGCTGTTTGGTCTCCAATTCTAAACATGTTCACAATATCATTATTCGACATGCCTTTTTTTAAAATATACCTTCCCGGTTTAATTTTTTTTATATTTTTTTTTGATACTACCCAAAGAAAGTAATCTGGTTTATTGGAATATTGAGTTATTTTTTTATTAATATCATTTAGATCATTGTCTGCGTAAACAAATAAAATAGTGTCCTCTTTAATTGCTGACCCAAAAATATTTTGATAGTATGTGTATGAGATTACCGATAAAATAACAAGTACAATACCTGCGACTATGCTTAATTTATTTTTCAAAATAATATCTACTTAAATTTCAGCAAAATTAATCATTTATCAATTGATATAAAATTTCATCTTTAAAAACACCGTTTGTAAATATCCAGTCTGTTTTTACGCCTATTTTTTTAAACTTTTTTTGTTCGAATAAACGAATGCTTTGACTATTTGTATTTGTAATATTTGCATATAACTGATGTAGATTTAAACGTAAAAAACAATATTGAATTAATAGTTTTAAAGCTTCATTTGCAAAACCTTTTTGTTGATAATCTGGATGAATTAAAATACCAATTCCTGCTCTTTTATGTTGTGGATTAAAATCAAAAATATCAATCATTCCAATGGGGTTTTTAGTGCTATTTTTTTCAATAATTAGGCGTAATTGTTTGGCTTCAAAAATGTCTAAATGTGCATTTTCTAAATATTGTTTCAATATAAATTTAGAAAACGGCGTTTGAGTGTGACTTACTTCCCAAAAAGATTCATTATTTTCTATTTGATATAAGAAATTTAAATCTTCTGGTTCTAAGGCTCTTAGGTTTATTTTATTTCCATTTAATAAATTAGTTGTCATATTTAAACGTACACATTTATATTTAGATGGTAAATATCCTATTATTTTTAGTTTATAATTAAACTTTTTGTAAAAATATCAGTCTAACTACTTTCTAAACCACACTTTTCTTAATTATTTAGAAAAATTAACTAACAAATTACCATTTTTAGCATACTCTTTATGAAACAATTAAAAATAGTATTATTTTTCTTTTTCTATACATTAACCATTTTAAGTCAGCAACAAACACCAAACATATTGCTAATAATAGCAGATGATTTAGGCATAGATTCTACTCCAGGTTTTGGCATTGAAAACGATTTACCTGTAACTCCAACACTAGATTCCTTTAGAGAAAAAGGAGTCACTTTTACAAATACTTGGGCAACTCCACAATGTTCTCCAACTCGTGCAGCAATTATGAGTGGTAAATACGGAGTTAAAACTGGTGTAATGAGGCCACCACTAATTTTAGATCCAAGCCACACATCTTTGTTTACCAAAATAAAAGAACAAAGTACAACAGATTATAGTATGGCTGTAATTGGTAAATGGCATATTGGAGGCAATAGTAGTGCTAATTTTAACCATCCTGTAAATTCTGGAGTTCCATATTACGAAGGTGTTTTTACTGCACAAGTTTCAGATTATTATAACTGGACAAAATTAAACACAGCACAAGAAGAAGAAGAAGTAAATGAATATATTACTACGCACTTAACCAATAGCGCCATTTCTTGGGTAAACAATCAAACCAAACCTTGGTTTTTATGGTTGTCTCATATTGCACCACATACGCCTTTTCAAACACCACCATCTGGTACTCATACAACCACACCAACTAATTATAGAACAACGTATTTATCTATGATAGAAAATTTAGATTTTGAAACCAATAGACTTTTGGAAAGTATGGATGAAAAAACACTAGAAAATACAGTTATTATTTTTATTGGGGATAATGGAACTCCAGGAAGAACAAACAATTATTGGCTAAATGGGCATGCTAAATCTTCACTTTATGAAGGTGGAATTAGAGTACCCATGATTATTACAGGAAAATCTGTAGAAAGGGTAAATGAAGTGGAATCTAGTTTGGTACAAGCAACAGATTTACATGCCACAATTTTAGAATTAGCGGGTGTACAATTATTGGGAGGTACAGAAAATAGTTTAAGTTTAAAACCGGCTTTAACAGCAGAAAATCAAATTAAAAGGCAAATTTTGTATTCTGATTATGAAAGTGGAGGAGTAGAGTCTTGGGCAACAAGAAATGCTACTTATAAATTAATAGAAGATGAAAATGGAAACGAGGAGTTTTACAATATTTTAGCCGATATTAAAGAAGAAAACAACTTAATTGGTAATTTAACAACTGAGCAGGAAACCATAAAAACAATGCTAAAACAAGAGGCGCAAACAATTAGAACAGATTGGTCTTGTAATGATGGCATAAAAAATGGAAATGAAACTACAATAGACGATTGTAATAATACTTGTGGAGTAACAGATGTATTAAGTTTTGATAATATTACTTGTACAGATGAACCAACAAGCCCCAGTATTTATTACGAATATATAGAAGATAACAAAAGAATTGTATATTCTAACAATTATCCAAATCATAATTTTTCTTTTGTTTCACCTAGAATACCAGAACCATATTACAGAGTCTATAAATTTGATTTAAAACCAAAATTATCTGGAATTACAACAAGTTTAACAAGAGCAAATGGAAGGCCTGTAAATTTTTTTGGGATTAGTTTAAATGGTGTTTATATTATGCCAGCACCAGCAACTCCATTTATTTTTGAAGATAAAAATACGGGTCAATATAATTGGGATTGGGTTTTTGAACCCACTACAAATATTGGAGCAGGAAGAGATTTTGTAGCTTTAGACTGCGCTTCTGCTCATGTAAACCCAAATTCGGGATATCATTATCATGGAAATATGTTTGAATATGTAGAACAATTACAAGCTGGAATTTCTACAACAAATGTTGCACCAGAGAATTTTTTACAAGTAGGTTGGGCAGCAGATGGTTTTCCTATTGTATATAGATTTGGACCCGATAAAGATGGAAATGTAAAAGAAATGTTTCCAAGTTTTCAATTAAAAAGTGGCTTAAGACCTGGAGATGGCATTAGTGCACCTTGTGGTTCCTATTCTGGAAAATATACCAATGATTTTGAATTTATAGCAGGAAAAGGAGATTTAGATGAATGTAATGGTATACCAGCATCTATTACTTTAAAAACAGCCCAAGGTGAAGAAACTTTTGAATATTATTATGTAGTTACACAAGATTTTCCTCAAATATCTAGATGCATGAAAGGGAATTTTAATGATAGTTTTGCAAGCAATGCAGGATCTTTAAATGATGTTGATAACGATTCTGATGGATTTGTAAGTGCTTTTGATTGTGATGATACTAATGCAAATATCAATCCTTTTGCAACAGATAATCCAGCAACAGCAATTGATGAAAGTTGTGGAGCTACTTTAGGGACTCGTGAAGTTGATTTAAAAGAATTAGGTTACTATCTAAACGCAAACCCTAATAATGGAGTTTTTTCTATAATTTCTACAAATGTTGAAAAATATCAAGTTGGTTTATTCACGGTAACAGGAAAATTGATTGATAAAAAATCTGGTGTTGGTGTTGTAGAATTTAAAAATATAAACGCTTCCGGAATTTATCTTTTAAGAATAGCAAAAGAAAGGGAACTATTAGGAACAATTAAAGTAATTGTAAAATGAGAATTTTAATAATAACCCTACTTGCTTTTTTAAATGTATGCACAATTTCTAAAACGCACGATGCTATTTCTGCATCGTTTAATGTTATTGAAAAAGGGCACGTATTAATGTTAGAAATTGAGTTTGATATGTTTGATTATTTAAAATTAGAGGAAATAGATAATCATAAAATTACAAAGCCAGAATTTAGCAAATACCTAAATAAAACTACAAGTTGGCAGATTGATGGTGAAAAGTTAATACCACAGGTTTTAACTATAAAGTTAGAAAGAGAACATGCTAAAGTAATCTGTTTTTTATCTAATTCGAAAAAAAATATTAAAACAATTACAGTTAAAAACAACTTTTTAATTAATATTAAAGATCACTCTAATATTGTAAAGTTAGATGTTAACAATCTTTTTAAAGACTTTAGATTGCATAAAAATAGACAAGAAATTAAGGTAGATTATAATTTAAAATCAAATTAAATTTTAATAGTTCCTTTAAAAACAAAAACTGCTGGCCCAGTTAAAAAAACATTAGAATAAACACCTTTTTTTTCAGTAAAAGAAACCTCTAAATTACCACCTTCTACAGGCAAAGAAATGCTATTACTTTTGGTTTTACCTATTTTATGCATTGCAATAGCAACTGCAGTAACTCCTGTTCCACATGCTAAAGTTTCATTTTCTACACCCTTTTCATAAGTTCTAACTCTAAAGGAATTTGTATCTATTTGCTCTACAAAATTCACATTACTCCCAGGCTCATCATAAGAATATCTGATTTTTCTACCATTTTCAAAAACAGAATAATTATCTAAACTATTCACTAATTCTACATGATGTTGTGTTCCAGTATACATAAAAACAGAGTCTTTATTTACTTTTATTTCATTTACATTTATCATCTGTAGAGATATCATCCCTTTTTTTACTTCGGCATAATGAGGGCCGTCTACAGCAATAAAATTGGTTGTATCATTAATGATATCAAGTTTTATGGCAAAGGCAACTGCACATCTTGCTCCATTTCCGCAAAAGGTTTCACTTCCGTCTGCATTGTAATAGATCATTTTAAAATCATACTCGTCATCTTCTTCAATAAGAATAATACCGTCTGCACCAATCCCAAAATGTCTGTCACAGATTTGTGAAATTTTGTCAGTTTTTTCTTTTGGAAAGATTTTTGCTCTATTGTCAATCATTACAAAATCATTTCCAGTTCCTTGATATTTAAAAAAAGGTAAATTCATAAAGCAAAGGTAATGATTTACATATAAATTAAGTTCTGTTAAAACACGGTTAAAATCAGTTAAAACTAAGTTAAACAGATTTTTTGAAATTGTTAAAATTGTATATTTGATTGATTAAAATTTTAGAATTATGAAGAAATATTTTAGTTATTTAAGCATAGCTTTTTTAGGAGGAGTGTTAACGTTAATTGGGTATAAAACACTTTTTGATAAACAAGTAGACACAGAAAAAAGGTATACAGCGAATACAACTTTACCTCCCATACAAACAAATTATAGTCAAACAGTTCAAGCAAACAATACAGCCATTGCAAAAGAAACGATAGATTTTACTTTTGCTGCAGAAAAAACAGTAAATGCTGTTGTTCACGTAAAAAATACAGCAATTAGAACTCAGCAAAATCCATTTGATATATTTTTTGGTACTGGAAGTGGAACTAGAAAATTTGAGCAAATAGGAACAGGAAGTGGTGTAATAATTTCTTCTGATGGTTATATTGTTACCAATAACCACGTGATAGACAATGCTAGTACAATTGAAGTTACGTTAAATAATAAGAAAAAGTATGAAGCGGAATTAATTGGAGCTGACGCTACAAATGATATTGCATTACTAAAAATTAATGCGGAAACAGCATTACCTTTCACTACATTTTCTAATTCAGATATTGTAAAAATAGGAGAGTGGGTTTTAGCAGTGGGTAATCCTTATAATTTAACATCTACGGTAACAGCAGGAATTGTTAGTGCAAAAGGAAGAGATTTAGAAGGGAATGGTAATATTGAATCTTTTATACAGACAGATGCAGCTGTAAATCCCGGAAATAGTGGAGGAGCACTTGTAAATACAAGGGGAGAGTTGGTAGGAATTAATACAGCAATTTCTTCTAGAACAGGTTCTTTTGTTGGGTATTCTTTTGCAGTACCCTCTAATATAGCAAAAAAAATTATCGATGATTTATTAGAGTTTGGAGCAGTACAAGAAGCTATTTTAGGCATTGGTATAGATGATGATTTTGAAGATGAAGGGGTTAAAGTAGGAAAGGTGTTTTATGACGAAGGGGCAAATAATAACCAGTTTAAGGAAGGAGATGTTATAAAAAGTATCAATAATGTAAAAATTTCTAAATTTTCTGAATTAAAAGGGCAACTAACAGCAAAAAGACCTGGCGATTTTGTAGATGTTACCTTAGAGAGAGATGGTAAATTAATTACAAAAAAAATAATATTAAATAAGAAAAATACCTACATCTCAAGGTCTCTTGGAATTTCATTCAAAGATGTTTCAGAAAAAGAAAAAAAGAAGTTCAATATTAAGGGAGGCGCTAAAATAATTCAAAACTTTAATAGAACCTTAGATTATTACGGAGTTACTGAGGGATATATAATTACCAAGGTCAACAAGAAAGCAGTTTTGAACGCAGCAGAAGCTAAAAAGGCAATATCAAACCGTAAGTTAGGAAGTATTAATCCTTTATTTCTAGAGCTTATAAATCCAGAAGGAGAAGTAGAAAAGTTTGTAATACGATAATGTATTTTAGACAATTAAATCCTGATGTTTACATCAGGATTTTTTTATT
>CALKEB010000024.1 GCA_938084845.1 uncultured Polaribacter sp.
TTCAAAGGCACCTACGTTATAGTCTTCAAAAACACTTTTATTTTGAATAAAATGATGAGGGACAGCAGCAAGCTCTTCTTTTTCAGGTACTGCAGTTCCTAAGGTCATTTCCTTGTAAAATTGTCTAGAATCGCATGAAATTATTTCTGTATCAAAATAAGACGCAATTAAAATACTTAAAGAGGTTTTGCCAATAGCTGTGGGGCCTACTATAGTGATTAGTGTCTTCTTAGAGCTACCCATTATTCATTTAATTTATCACCACAATGATAACAAAATATGGCATCATCTTGGTGAGAATCTCGCATGCAATTTGGACAACTCTGTGTGTTGGTATGAATTTTAGTATTCATCATTTCAGAACCAACAATTCCAGTAGGTATGGCAATGATAGCATACCCCAGAATCATAATAGCACTAGCTATTAACTGTCCTAAAGCTGTTACTGGAGCAATATCTCCGTATCCAACAGTTGTTAGTGTTACAATAGCCCAATACACACTTCTCGGAATACTTGTAAATCCGTTTTCTGCTCCTTCAATCATGTACATAATAGTGCCTAAAATGATGCAAAGAATTAATACAAACAATAAGAAGACTGCAATTTTTGCTCTACTAGATCTAAGCGCTAACAATAATCTGTTTGAGGCTCCTATGTAGCGTGCTATCTTTAATATTCTAAATATTCGCAACAATCTTAAGGCTCTTAAGACTGCAAGATTGTGACTGTCTATTAATATTAAAGAAACATATTTTGGAATGGTTGACAATAAATCTATAATACCATAGAAGCTAAAAATATATTTCCAAGGTTTTTTTACAGTTACAATTCTTAACACATATTCTAAAGAAAATAAGATGGTGATTACCCATTCTGCAACATCCAAAAAAGGACCGTATTTTTCATCAATACTTTGAACACTTTCAAGCATTACAAAAAGAATACTTGCCAGAATTGCAATTAATAAAATGACATCAAACAGTTTACCACCCCTTGTGTCTGCCTCATAAATAATTTCATGAAGTCTGTGTTTTAAAGATGGTTTATTTTCTGATATGCTCATTAAGAATATATTTATATGACAATATACTATAATTTATACTGATACACGAAAAATTAAAAAAGTGATAATTTTATAAACCAGTTATATTTTTTCAAAGACAATAACAGCATTTTCTGCAAAGATGATTTGTTTAAAAAAATCTTTTAAATTATTATATTCCTCAGGATTATAAATTTTCTTGGAGATAAGAAGTTTTGAGTAAATTTTTATAGTATTATTTGCATGCTGTATCTTGTACACGAAGGAACCTCCATTATTTGGGAGTTTTATGACAGTTTCATCAGGTAGACTTATTACTTCATAACCTTCAGGAACCTCAATATTAATTCTTTGTGTAACAGATCTTTTGTAACCAAAATCTACGGGATATAATCGTTCTTTTAGTTTAAAAGGATTACTAGACACCCTTGATATTAAAAATGGTTTTAAAGAAATTTTGTTTTGAGTTGAGAAATCATCATCACTTAATAGGGTAAAAGATTCGTTAATCGGTTTTTCTAGATTAGAGTTATACTTAATTGAATAGTCTTCAATCTCAAAATCTACAAGTTTTATCTCTATATCATTTTTATAGTCTTCTTCTCCAGATAAGTTATACTTATGCCTAATTTCATTTGCAAAATAACCTGAACTTAAAACATTAGAGGTTACCTCTATATTTCCATCTGTATTCATTAAAATGGTAGAAGAAATACTAGAATTATTTTTATTATTAGGTGGGATGGGTTGCCAATAGCTTCCTTTTTTAAAATCAAAAACTCTTGCTACACCATTTAAACATCTAAATGGTACTGTTCCAAAAGGCAAGTAAATGTCTGTAGCATCTAAAAAATAATCATTACCATTAATTACAACCTTAACAATAATATAATTAAAATCATTTAAAGCCGGGAAAAGTGTTGTTGGTTGTTTTCGATCTCTTGTAGTAACTAAAGTAATATAACTTTCAATATCTGCTGCTTGTAAACTATTATATAAAGAAAGATTAATTTCATCGACACTCCCTACTTTTCTATCAAAACTTTCTTTAAGTTTAATATCTGATGAAATCCAGTTTTTTTCATTCCAAGTGTAATGGTTTTGAATAAATGAATAAATTTTTTTTGCTTTAGTCATCTGATTTATTTCATTAAAAATATCTGAAGGTATTTTCTTTTTAAAATATTTCTCTTTACTACTTTGATAATTTAAAAAATCATTTTTTAAAGTTTTATCTGCATCTTTCCAGGTTTTTGTATAATTAGTTACCTTGTCTTTAATAATTTCTCCTTTACCACCAATAGTGTATTTTACCAGTTCTGAAACAGACTCTAAATCAAAAATAATTCTTGATAGATAATTTTGTTTACTTAGCATGTAGTCTTCAGATTTAAAACCAGGGATATCTTTCATACCATAATAGTAAGCAGCACAAGGTGCAATTTGTCCTCCAGGCATTTCAATGCATGATTTATTTATAACCGAGTCTTCTTTTCCAAGAGAATAAGGACCTATAAATCTTACATTATACTTATAATTACCCAAAATAGCCAAATCAAATTCACTCATTAACTTTGGAATATGAGATTGAAAATACCAATCTCTAATTTGTATTGAATAGGAAGAAATGGAATAGGAATATTCTATGACTGTTCCGGGTTTTACATTTGGTAGTGTAAAAGTAGTTTTTGTAAATTTTTCAGTAATATCTGACTTATATATCTGTTCATCATTTAAAGATGTAGTTTCAATTAATTGTTTACCATTTATATTATAGCTAATAGCTTTGATGTCGGAAACTATTTCGTTTTTTTTATTACTTGTGTATAGGGTTATGGTTGCATTTTTTACACCCTCTCTATTGAAAATTTTTACCCTGTGGTAATAATCTGTTGTAAATCGAAAATCTTTAAGTTTACTCCTGTAATAATTCCCTTGCTCATATAAAACCAGTGCATTAGCAGTAGAATCTTTGTCATAATAAGTCATTTGAAGTTCTTCAAGACTTGTTTGTCCCATTTTTGCAGATCTTTCCTTTTGAGCATATAAAAAAGTACAAAGAAATAGGCAGATACTAAGGAGGGTGTTTTTCATGTTACAATGGGTTTTTTGCAATATTTTGAAGTTAAAAAATTATAATCTTACAATTTTATTGACACTATTATTATTCAAATAATTTTTCACAATAGATTTAGCTAAATTTTTATTTTCTATGGGTGTTAAAATGGTTTTTAAAATTGAAATCTCTGTTTCTTGGAAAGATAAATTTGTAAAACCATAGCCAAAAACTTCATTTTCTTCAATCAAAACAATTCCATTTTCATTAACTTCTCTTCCTTTTAATTGTAAAATAAAATCTGAATGAGCAAATTTATTTTTTGAAATTTTTTTCTTTTTT
>CALKEB010000025.1 GCA_938084845.1 uncultured Polaribacter sp.
TTACCTAATTCTTTTCTAATAGCTTTAGCGCGTTCTTCAGTAACATCATAATCTTTCATTACTAACATTGCCAGAACTGTTCCACCCATTGGAAAAAAGCAAAAGAACGCATGTAATCCGTCTACCGCAGCTTGTTGATCAATAGTTGTCAAATCTGGGTTAAAACCAACTACAGTTATAATCACACCACTTAATGCACCTGCAATACCATAACCCACTTTAACCATCCACCAATAAATCGCACCAAAAATACCTTCTCTACGTTTCCCAGAATTTACTTCATCTATATCAATTACGTCAGCAGTCATAGACATCATAATAGTAAATAAACTCCCAATACCAAAAGAGAAAAAAGGTAACGCTATCATATACATCCAAGGTTTACCAGGAACAAATAAAAAATATAGCATGATGTAGCCAATCAAAGAGATTGATTGGGACAACATGAACGCTTTTTTCTTTCCAAAAGTTTTGGACATCCATGCTACAGATGGAATCACAATAAAAGTGGTCCCAAGAGCTCCCACACAACCAAACATTGATACCCATATTCCACTTGCACCAGCATCACCGTTAAATAATTTGTAAACAATTACAAAAAAAGTAAGTGCAGCTACCGTATTAAAAGCATTAAATATGAGGAATGTTGCACCACATAGCTTTCTAAATTCTTTAATTTTAAAAGCCTCAACAAAACTTTTAATAATTTTCACCAAACTATTACCAATATTGGATGAATTTAAGGGGTCGTAATCTTCATTTAATGTTGATTTACTTTTAATGAAAAGTGCAGGTACTATGGCACAAAAAGCACAAGGTATTGCAACCCATATTGCTAATTCACGAACCGCAACATCTGCCGAAGGAAACCATTCTGGATCGTACATTATTATCCAAAATAGCGGTGCAATAACCCATGCCCATTGACCTATCCATTGCGCAATAGCCATAATATTGGTTCGCTCGTGAAAATCATCACTCATTTCATATCCCATAGCAACGTATGGTACACTAAAAATTGTAAGTCCTAGATAAAAAACTAAAGACCATAAAAAGAAGTACCAAAAGTTATATTCTAGGGTGTCCTCTTTAAATAACTGCCACATAAAAACATAGGCAATACCCATAATAAAACCACCCACCAAAACATATTGTCGTCTCCTACCCCACTTAGATTTTGTATTGTCTGAAATGAATCCCATTAGGGGATCTGTTATGGCATCAAAAATTCTAGGAAAAAGAAAAACAGCAGACCACATCCAACCTGTAAATCCCAAATCTTCAACTAAAACAACCATAAAAATTCCCAGTATAGCTGGAAACATCTGGTTGGCAAACATTCCAATTCCAAAAGCTATTTTTTGATCCATCCCAACAGAGGATGTCATTTCTTTTGATATTTCATTCATAATAATTATTAGTTAGTTAGTTATTACAACAGTCTGCAAAGACTGAGGGCCAATAGAAAGGGTTTCTCTAACACCATCTATTACTATTTCGTATGTATATGACTTATGGTATTCATTAAAAGCAACAAATACCATACTACCATCTAAATTTAAAGCCGCGGTTACCTGAATTTCCGGGTTTTCAGTATAAACTTTAATAACTTTAGCCCCTGGTAATATAAACTTACTAAAATGACTCATTACATAGTATAGCGGCGTATAGTAAACACTGTCTGTTTCTGGCTCTACAATAACTGGAGCTACACACCAATTCTTAAACCAGTTAGGACCACCTTGTTTGTCTAAAACCATATTCCAATCAACCCATCCATCAACCCAATTATTCAAACAACCAATAATATCTCTAGCATATCTATTTACTGGAGCATATTTAGGATGTAAATACTTTTTTTCTGGTTCTCTCCAGTCATATCCCCAATCTGTTGCATATTTTTCCCAATACCAATTATCATTATTCCAAACTGGAACCTCGGAGTCAACACAAGCCTCAGTTTGAATAAGGTATTTATTTGGTGCTTTATCGTGTGCATATTGTAATGCCTTAGGAAAATAATCATAGGTGCTCTCATACCAATGAATTGCAGTTCCGTTGAAATAAGAACTGCTTATAGAGTCTTTATACATTTCATCCACCCACTCCTTAAGTTCCTGTCTATTTTGATCGTAACCCAAAAGCACAATATTTTTATTAAAATCGGCTTCTAACTGAGGCCCAAGATAGTTGGTAACAAATTGTGTCATGCTCTCAGGAGTGTAATGCATACTTTCCCAATTATTTCCATTACCTAATGGTTCATTCTCGACAGTAACCCCCCAAATATCAATCCCAATTTTTTCGTATGCCAAAATATATTTAGAAAAAAATAAGGCCCAAGTTTTGTAATACTTAGGTAATAATTCACCTCCAACCCAGTTGTTATTCGTTTTCATCCAAGGTGGTGCTGTCCAAGGTGAAGCTAAAATTTTAAAACCGTCTTTAGATACTTTTTTAGCATCTTTAATCATGGGTATGATATCATCTAAATCTTCTTTAATAGAAAAATGTTTTAATAATTTATCTCCAACTTTAGGAGCATATGAATAATGGTCAAGAGAAAAATCAGAAGAATTCATATGTGTTCTTGTCAATGAATATTTAGCTCCACTTTCTCCAAAATATGCTTCAATAATAGTATCTCTGTTTTTTTTACTTAACTTGTTTAGTAAGTAGGCAGAAGCTTCCGTAAAAGAACCCCCAAAGCCAATAATAGTTTGTTTTTTTTCAGCTATTTTTAATTTAATTTCTTTTCGATCTTTATCATTATCTAACGAAAGTATTTTTAATTGAAGTAAGTTATTCCCAATCGCAGAAGTTTCATAAACAGTCACATTAAGTGTTTTAGACTGATTAGAACAACTTACTGCACAGAATATGAAAAAGGAAATAGCTATTATTTTAACAAACTTCATGAATCTTTATTTTTTATAATCTGTATTAGGTAATTTTACTTTTGATAGCAATACACTTAAATCTCCATTATATGTTTTTTTAATGGTATTACCACCTCTTTTTAATCCTGCAAAAATCCCTTTATCTACCAAATCCCAGATTGGGTATTTTGCCTCTCCATTTATGGTGAATAAACCAAAATGATTTTCTGATTCATTACTGTTTTTTGCGTCCTTCCATTGCTCATTAAAGCCTTCAAAATAAAAACAAGAAATCTCCATAGAGTCTGTCCATTTTCTTATTTTTTTATAATACAATCCTTGTTTATATTCGTCTGCAGCTCTAGACCCAGTACTACCATAAAAACCGTTAGACACTGAAGCCCATCCAGTTTCTCCAATATGAATTACCTTAGTACTATCTATACTTTTAACATACTGTGCTACATCATCATATTGTTTTTTTGCAAAGGCTAGTGCTCTATCCATCGATTTTTCTACAATATCTTTAGGAGCCAACTCTTTTTCATTCTTTGGAATGGTCCAAAAATCTGAATTATAATGGGTATTATGAAATGGGTAGGTATGCATAGAGACATAATCTACAGCTTTTATTAAACGTTCTAAATCTTTTGTTTTATACTGGTCTTCTCCACCACCCCATGAAGAAAAATCATCAGAAGATGTAATCCAAAGATCTTTAGGTAATTTTTTATCATTTTTTAATTGCTGTAAATAATTTACCCAGTTTAAGATTACTTTAGGAGCAACATAATAATTGGTTGCCCATTTTACCATTGCTTCATTTCCCACTGCAATTATTTTTACAATTTCTGGGTATTTGTTTGCCAATGCTACAGCTCTATCTATTTCAGCTTTATTATTTGGGCTTTCTAACTCATGATTTGGTTTTTCTTTGGACCAAGCATTTAAACAATCTATCCAAGCACCAAGCATTACGTACATTGTAAAAGAAGAATCTTCTTTTTTAAGTTCTTCTATTGCTTGAAGAACATTAGCAGCATGGGGTAAATCTGCTTGCACATTATAAGTTCTCAATATTCGAATACCCATAGCATGTAAAATCTTTAGATCTTCTTTTAACTGCTGGTTTGTGGGTTGTATTTGTCTGGAGCTAGCTCTGTAACCTCCATAAGATATGGCCAAGTAATTAGTATTACCTAATAGACTTGCAGCTGTTGGTTTAAATTCTCCTTGTTTTTCTTTTACAGTACTATGCATCTCTTTTTTACAAGAAAAGCACAGTACTATAACTAAGGTTGCAATACAATTATAAAACCAACGGATGCCCATAAATATTATTTTTTAATAAAAACTTCTATTTGTTTTACCTTATTAGATCTATTAAACAATTCGTTACTAATGGATACATCTAATTGAAGTTTATCAAAAACAACTGTATCACCTGAATTCAGAGTTACTTTTACATTATCCGTTTCCGATATTGTATAAATAATTGGTACCTGACAGTAGGTAAAACACATTTGATTTTTTCCAATACTAACCGTCTGTTTTGTGTTGTTTACAGTAATATATTCAAAAACTTTGTCAGTAGTTAAAAACTCAGTAGTTTTTAATAACCTTGGCTTAAATAAAATAATACCTTTATGAACAAACACGCCAAGTTCTCCAAACCTACTCATTAGATCTTCTTTAACCTGACCTGTCATTCCTGGTTGTTGCGCCCCTTTATTTGCAGGGGTATGAGAATATGCATCAGTTGGAAATGCACCATATAATTCTGGTGATTTATGAACACCAACACCAGCATTAATTTCATAATAATGATCTAATAGTCTACCAATTATTTTTTCATCTTCCTTGGTATTTACTGCTAATAAACAGTTTTCTTGTACTGCCAATAATAATTTAGACACCATATGCCAATAGATAGAACCTAAACCTTCATACCCGAAAAAAGTACCAGATCTTCCTGTAAAACTTTTGTGATCAAAAATTTCTTCAAAAATGGCCAATACCTGCGTAGTTTCTTTTTCAACAAGATCTTTATAAGACGATGGTAAATTTTCTAAAGCAGTTTTAACACTATTTGCATTGTTAAAGTTTCCATTAAAATGATAGTTCCCCAATACATCTTTTTCAATAATCTGCTTATTAGAATCGCTAACTAACTTGGATAGTAATTTCGAATTAACCACCTTAGAGGTATCAATATTGTTCTTAGCAACAAATCTTGGTAAATTTTTATTTGGATATAGGATGTAACTATACTGGTCTGGTCTAAATAATGCTGAAGCTTTTAAACCATCTAATAAATCTAGTGCCTGTTTTGGAGATAGATAACCAGAGCTTAATATCGAAACTTGCCCTTCTAGCATTTCAGAGAGGTAAGATATTGATACTTCACTATCATTCTCTACCGTCATTAAATTATAGGCGTGATACATATTATCTTGCCTTTTATTGGCTTTGATACTGTGCTCTAAAAATCGATTTGTTATTGCTAAAAACTGCTGTAAATCTTCTTTAGTAACCGATGATTTATGGGTAGAAAAACCACTTGCATAAATTTTAACTCTATAATTACTTGCTGGCTGGCCTAAACCATCTAATATTGATTTTCGATCTTTATCTGAAATCTTTCCTTTTAAAATTGATTCATTATTAGCTAAAGTTGCTGTTATTTCTTTAAATAACGTTAATACTTCTTCAGAAATAGCCATTGCTTCTGTAGCGGAATCTTCTAAAATATTTTCAAAAAACTTAATAAATCTTCTCAAGTAATAAAGTGTAACCATAGATACACCATTTCCTACTAATGCATTATTAGCATCATTCCATTCTGGCCTTTGCGTGTTTAACCAAATACCACCTTCAGGAATAAAATTAGAAACTTTAGCTAGAAGTGTTACCAGAATTTTTTCTATTAAATTTACTTTATAAGGTGCATCATTACTACCTCTTAAAAGAGAACCGTCAGCACCAATTTGAAGTCTTCTTTCTTCAATTTTTTCGTTTAAACGGTGATCAAAATCAATAGTATCTTTTGGGTTCTTTACAATTTCCTCATAAGGCTTTATTTTATAAGGAACATTTGCATACACAAAAATATTATCGTTAAATAATGCAGCTAATTTAGACGGATAATGTTTTTCTATAAATTCTAAGAACTTAAGTAAATATATGATCTGATGATCACCCCAATAACCAATGTAAGACCAAGGATCGTTTTCTTCTATAACCTCCCAATCAAAACCATCTTTCGTAACTCTATAAGGATTGTATCCTTCAAAAGTGGTTGCGTTTAAAAATTTATGAATCATACTTTCTATAAACTGAGGATACCCATGTGCTAACGCTTCCCAGTTTTGAAAAATATCTCTCCAATTCCCTTCGTAATCCAATACTTTAGAACCATCAACCTCACTTTTTGTATTAATCGAAAAACGATTCCAAGGTCTACTTGGGTCCCCATGTCTTCTACTAAACTTTAAAGGTAAATATTCTATACAAAGTCTCTTAAAATCTTTATTTGATTCATTCTCTACTAATTCTTTAATGTAGAGTAATGAAAAAGTATCTGGTAATTGAGCTATAAATAATTGTTTTTCTTTGTATAATACTTTGTTGGCTTTTGATAAATAAGTTGTAAAATCTTCTTTCTCAATGGTATAATTATCATCAAAAATACCACCTCTCATAATATTAAAAAGAGTATTTGAAAAATGTCTTGTATTTACTAAAGCATCATTAGACAATTGTAAACCATCAGATGCTGCAGCTAATTTTATCAAATTTTCTGTTCCTTGGTGTATACTTTCAGATAGCACTTTACGTACATCATTATCCGATTTTATTAATTCTGAAATTCGAACAACATCAGATACATTTTGGTTTACATTCGCAACTAGCGTCCAATTTTTTGTAGATTTTGCGGCTAAATCAAACTCTGAATGAATTAAATAAGCACCTTTTTCTGCTCTTACATCAGTTTCTTGAGTTATTGGTAAACCTCTTCTAAAATTGTTTAATTGTAGCGATGACAATAAATATGAGGGGTTTTCTAAACCTATAGACCAAGCTAAATTTGCTTTTAAAGCCTCGCTTGGTTCCGCTTTATCTACAATAATTGCACTTAAACTAAATATCCCTAAACCAGAATCGGTTTCTAGTTCACTTTTCTTATAAGCATCTACTAAATTACTTCTTATTCCTTGTAAATCGGACCCTACACCATGAGGTATAATATCTTGAATACCATCTAAAACCGAAACCAGTATACTTTTATCAGAAAGGTTTTTAAAAGAAGCTTCTCTTACAAAACCAAAATCATCACTGGAATTCCATTGGTAAGAAAAAGCCGTTTGTAAATCTTCATTAATTTCTTCGAAAATGATTTTATTACCATAAATATTTTTATATATATTTCTAGTAATCGTGAATAAACCTGCTTGTCTTTCAGAAAATGGTTCCCAAAGTATTGTTTTTTCGTTTTTAGTTATTCGAAAAATACTTTTACAACCTGTAGTTTCTGCTAAATCTGTAATTTTATCATCTGTATAATAAGGAAAAAGAGCATATTCCGCATTTTTCCTTCCGGCTGTAAGACCTCCATTACTAGAAATAAACATCCAGTGATTAGAATCTGACACAATGGTCATAAAAAAAGGACGCATTGTATGACTATTAGAAATTTTATAATACGATTCGTTACCTATCGTTACCAATTCACCCTTTACTTTTTGGTTTAAATCTGAATTCATGTAATTATTTGATGTGTTTTTTTTATTTTTTATTGTGCTTTTGATTTATTTCTAAACGTTTTTTATTTTCTAAGCCTTTTTGCAAAGCTTGCTCTAAATTTAGATTTAGAAATATTTCTTCTATATGTTGTTCTGTTTTATTTTTTTTAAAATCAATGGCTTTATGAAGCTGTTGTAAAACATAATAAGAAGCTCTTGGATAAGATTCATACAAACCAGCTTTATTAGCGTATCCTTTAGCAGTAATTCCAAACCATTCTTCATTCATGTTAGGACTGTTATTTTTTGTATCTACATCATATCCATTATTAGTCCAAGTAGCATCTGTATCATGAATATCTAAATTCTTAGTTTGACCAACTTTCCACCAACCATCACCAAACTGAAATGTAAATCCACCTATTGAATTTCCAGAGGTACCCAGAGCGTAGGCATTTTTATAAATTTCTTTCCAATTTGAAATTAAAAAAGAAGCTTGCATTTTTTGATCTTCTTTATTTTCTAGTGCATTAAAAGCGTCTACGCCAAATTCTGTGAATAAAATGGGTTTATTCAATTTATTTTTAACCTCTTTAAAAGCATTTCCAAAAGAAGCACCTCTATACATATTTGTTCCATATATATCTACATCTTTACATTCTTCTGCAATAATATCTATAAACATAAGGTCTCCATTACAGATTGCAATTGGATGATTTTTATCTATTGATTTAATTAAAAGTGCGGCTTCATTAAAGAGTGTATACATTGGTCTACCTCTTTTTTCACCCATCGCCTTTTTCATTTTATCATCACTAGGAAAGTCCTCTGTCTCTGAACCTGCCCAAAAAAGACCATAATTATTCTCGTTACCTAATAGGTATAGTAAGAGTCCTTCTGTGTCTTTAAATTCATTAGCTAACTCAGAAACTTCTTTTAAAAGCTGTTTTCTAACGTTTGGGTTTCTATAGTCTGTAACTTGTATGTATCTATCATATAAGGTTACCCCATACCTTCCAAAAGAATGATTAAGCATGGTGTAAATTCCATAAGTTTTATAAATGTAAGTTATCCATTGGGGTTGAATGCCAGTATAGACTCTAATGGCATTGACTCCCATATCTTTTAGTAAGGACATTTCGCTTTGTAAGGCTTTTTTTATAAAATCATCTGGTTGCTGCCATAAATTAAAAGAATAGTTTGTACCAATAGGAATATAATCCCAATTAACCCCATTAATCATCATAAACTGGTTGTTGACTAATAATTGAGTTCCGTTAGCATCTGAAGCCAAAGTTACCTTTGTAGCTGTTTGTGCAATACTTGTAAAAAAGCACAAACAAAAAAAGAAATTAAAAAAGGGTTTTAAATTAAAAGACATGATAATGGTTTAACTTTCGGTTTTGAAAAAACAAAAAATAAAACCAGTAAAAATTTAATTTACTGGTTTTAAACTTTTATGAAGTTTTTTATTATTCTAAAGTAATAACAAACCACCAGTCAAACTCTGCGTTTTCGTCTGTAGTTCGTAATACGAGTTCATTAGGTGTTCCTCTATCGTAAATTTCATAAGAATGATCACCTCCTGTATAATAACCAATAAAAGCTGTGCCTGATAAGCTAATTCTTTCAATGCCCCCAGGTGCAGTTAACGTATACGTTTCTTGATAATCTGCAAAAGCATAATTTTCTATATCCGCACCATTTGGAACTCCAGAAATATTTGGTCCAAGATCATTAACAATATAGGGATCTCTTCCAAATATAGTTCCATTAGTTACATGAGAGAATGTACCATCTGAAGAGAATGTAAATCTATCATCGTACATACCAACACCAACTTTTTCTCCAGGACCTGCACCATACCATTCTGCAACAGTAGTGCCAGCAACTGGTCCTAAACCAAAGTGTTTATTTTTAGTATCGTGAACTTTCCAAGTTCTAGAAGTTACAGCATCTGGGTTGGCAGGATCAAAGCCAAATAGCTTTGTTATTAATTCTTGTGGTGGAGAATAGGTAGATAAAACCTCAACATCTATAGATTTAGAAGTTGCAACACCTCCAGTACCAGTAGCAACAACAGTTACAGTATAGGTATTTAAACCTAAATTGCTAAAACTTATAGAAGCTTTCCCTGAAAGTGCTAGAATTTCAGTTCCATCATAAGAAAACTTATAAGAAACTGCATTATCTGCTGATACCAAAAAATTAACTACTCCACTTCCATCTCCATTAGGATTGTCTGCGTCAGCACCTACTATTTCTTTAGTAATCTGAATGTTTGATGGGGCAATAACCTCTCCAAAAGAATATTCATCTTCTTGACAGCCATAAAACAAGGTTACCAAAGAAAATAATATGATTTTTATATATTTATTTATTTTCATCATTTGTAATTTAATTAAAATTTATAACCAAAGATTAAAGTTTAGATAAAGAAACATTATCTATATATACTTCACCAGCTGCAGCACCTAAATCAAAAAGCACTCTAGCATCTGTAGCACCCCACCCAGCAACACTTTTTGTTATTGAATAAGTGGTTCTAGTAGCAGTTATATTAATTGTTTCTACTTCACTACTCCAAGGGTCTGCGCTTAAACCAATTCCTGCAATCATAGATCTATTAACATCTGACCATGCATCAAAAGTCAAAGTATACGTTTCTCCATCAATAATTTCTAATTTTTGACTAAGATTAACTTCCCAAGGATTACCAGCAGTAGTAACGTTTGCATAATAATGATTGTTACCATTTGTATTTACAACTGGAGCAGTAGCATTATCATCAACACCAACGATCCATGGAGTTGCTCCATTTTCGAAATTACCGTTTGATACTAAGTTACCATTACCAATAAATAATGATACATTATCTATATATACATCTCCTGAATCTGCTCCTAAATCAAATAAAACTCTAGCATCTGGTGCGCCCCAACCATTGACAGATTTGGTTATCGTATAGGTAGTTTTAGTTGAAGTAATATTTATAGTTTCTGTCTCACTACTCCAAGGATCAGCACTTAGACCAATACCTGCTATCATAGATCTATTTGCGTTAGACCAAGCATCAAAAGTTAAGGTATAAGTATTACCATCAATTATTTCTACTTTTTGGCTTACGTTAACTTCCCAAGGATTACCTGCATTAGGTACACTAACTGAGTAATAAGAATTACCACTTGCACTAACAACCGGTGCTGAAGTGTTGTCATCTACACCAACGATCCAAGAATCACTCCCGGAAGAAAAATCTCCATTAGATAGAAGGCCATCATTAAAAGTTGATGCTGCACTTACTTTATAAAAATAGAAGTTATCTATATAAACTACACCTGCTAACCCATCAGAATCAATTAAAATTTGAGTAATTTTTTCTTTATTTGCAAGGTTTCCTCCGTCAAAACCAGTCATTTCGATATCAATGCTCTGCCAAGAACCACCAACTGTTGTTCCTAAAGATTCAATATCTTCTCCACCATCAACAGTGTTTACAATCTTTACAAGTAATTCATTTGTAGTTCCATCTGGCACCCAATAATCAATATGCATCATTTCCATTCCAGAAAGATCTATTCCTGTATCGTAATTAGTAACCATTCCTAAAAAGTCTAAACTTGTAAGCTTCCATACATTATCAGAATTTACGGTAGTTGCCTCAAAATTAGTGGCAGACCATGTCGTAGGTAATTCGTTTAGTGTAACATTAGCATAGGCGTCGCTAAATATAGAAACTACATTATTAGCGTTTCTAGCAGGCGCAGCAGGTGCTACTTCTGTTGGCGATAAAATTTCTGTTACTTCAAAATCTACTGTAAAGTCTGTTGTTTCAATTGCAGCTCCTTTGGCAGTAACCAAAATAGAATATGTTCCTGGATTTGCATACACATAAGAAACGGTCTCCCCAATATTTCCTGATACAACAGGCTGAGAAACACCAGTTTCTCCTGAATTAAATTCAAACATTGTCGCAAAGTCTGCAGATGCAGTAACATTAACTTGCTTAGATACAGCTGCGTCGTTTTCTAAAACCACTACTAAATTTTGTGGAGCTTGAAAAGAAACAACTAATTGTTGTACTGTTTCTACAACATCACCTACTAGGTTAGAGGCAGCTATAGTAACTTGATAGGTACCTTCTTCATAAATATGTGCTACACTTTCACCTTGGTTTAAATTTGCTGCTTCTGAATTATCTCCAAAAGATATTTCAAAACTATTCGCTCCTTGTGCAGTTGGCGTAATAGTAACAGCTCCAGTATTATCTTGTGTAATTGCATAGGTTGCTGACACTTCTGAAGGTGGTGCTATTCCGTCTACAAAAGATGTATCTCTTAAATCTTCTTCACAGGCAACAACAACCAATAGTAGGAAAAAGAATTTATATAAATTTTTAATTTTTTTCATTGTTGTATTTTTTTAATAGTTAGGATTCTGTGACCAACGGTTTCCAGCCAATTGAATTTCTATTGCTGGAATAGGAAAAAGTTCGTGTTTACCGGCTACAAACCCATTAATTGACTGTGCAGCTCTACCTGTTCTAACTAAGTCAAAAAATCGATGTCCTTCACCAACAAGTTCCGTTCTTCTTTCTTCTAAAATATTATTGTATAAATTATCTCCAGTTGCAACAATATTTCTAGTTGCATTTCCAAAAGCTCTTTCTCTCACTCTATTTAAGTAAGCCTGAGCTTTGGTATCATTTGGAGATGAACTTCTATTAAAAGCTTCTGCAGCCATTAATAGAACATCTGCAAAACGAATTGCTCTATAATTATTAGGATTGGTTAAATTTCGATCTCCTTGGGCATTAGCACCTCTAACTCTTGGCAAATACTTTCTATTAAAGTAACCCGTATGCTCATAACCTTCTCCAAAAGTTGCTCCTGTAGTTGCAGCCCATGCATTGATGTCTAAAATTGCTACGTCTCTTCTTAAATCTCCATCTTCAAAAGCGTCATAGGCTTCTTGAACGGGTACATTAAAACTAAAACCTGAAGAGAATTCTGGACCTGAATAGTTTCTAATACCACTAAACCCTACAGCTACATTTCCTTCTGAACACTGTAAACATCCAAACCCTGCTCCTTGATCTTCGAAATATTGAATTTCAAAAACAGATTCGATATTATTTTCACCAGCTTCTTCAAAAATTGAATTGTAATCCGTTACTAAATCGTGAGGACCATTTTGAATTAAATCATCTAAAACAGCTGCTGCTTCATCGTATTTTTGTTGAAATAAATAGATTTTACCCAAAAGCGCTTGTGCAGCACCTTTTGTAACTCTACCTTTAGTTTCTTGAATATAAGGTAAGTTATCAGCTGCAAAAATTAAATCCGCCTCTAACTGAGTATATATTTCTGATTTTGGCGTTCTATCTAAGTTGAATTGCTCACCAAACTGAATTCTTTTGTCTACAACAAAAGGAACATCTCCAAACCATTTTACCAATTCAAAATAATAATATGTTCTTAAAAAAGTAGCTTCAGCTAACACCTTCTCTTTACCAACAAAATCTGTTTTGTCTTTAAATTCTAGAATATAATTAGCTCTGTTTACCCCAGAATACATCCAACCCCAAATGTCTCTTAATTGAGCATTTTGTGGAGTGTGTACCATGTCATCTATTTCTTGAATACCCAACACATCTGTTGCACTTTCACCTCCAGCTAAAGTATTGTCAGAGGCAATCTCGCCCAACATTACGTTAATATATGAAGATTGTAACATATCATAAGCACCAATTAAGGCATTTTGATAATCTTCTTCTGAGTTGAAAAAATCTTCTGAATTATCTCCAGTTGGTTTTACGTCTACAAAATCATCACTACATGAAATTGATATTACTAGAAATAAAATTACTACTAGATATTTTTTTATGTTTATTGTTTTCATCTTATTTTCTATTAAAATTTAACATTCATACCAAACAAAAATGTTTTAGGCGATGGGTAAAAACCTTGATCTATACCTCCTCCAATTGGTGCACCATTTGAAGTAGTAGGGTCATATCCTTTATATTTAGTAAGGGTAAATAAATTACTCGCCGATACATAAAACCTTAATTTATTAAATTTCAGTTTTTCTAAAGCTGCATCACCAAAACTATACCCTAATTGTATACTTTGTAGTCTTAAAAAAGAACCGTCTTCTACAAAAAAGTCTGAAAATAAATTATTTCCTGTCGCCCCAGTAGTTACTCTTGGTACTGTATTACTTGTTCCTGGTCCTGTCCATCTGTCTAAGAAATAAGTAGCTCTATTTGTTAAAGGAAGTGTTCTTTCGTAATTTCTAACAATCTCATTTCCAATAGAGGCAAACGCATAAGCATTGAAATCAAAGTTTTTATAGTTAAATGAAAAATTCATTCCCATAGTAACATCTGCTATTGGATCTCCGATATAAGTTCTATCGTCTAAATCTATAACTCCATCTCCATTTGTATCTACAAATTTTAAATCACCAGGAGCAGCATTTACTTGAGATGCATGAGCATCTACGTCTGCTTGAGTTTGAAATAAACCATCTGTTTGGTATCCGTAAAAATACCCAATTGGGAACCCAGCTTCCATTCTTGATGGTGGTTCTTGCCCCACACCAAAAGCGCCTCCTTCTATAATACCTGTAGCGTTACCAACAAAGGTTACATTATTATCTAAAGTTGTAAAGTTGTAATTAATATTAAAATCAAAATCTTCAGAAATAGATTCTCTATATCCTATAGCAAATTCAAATCCAGAATTCACAACGGTACCTGCATTTACAACAGGAACTGAAGAACCTGGTGCTGAAACACCAATTATACCAGAAGTTTGTGCAGATACTAATAAATCTTCTGTAGTTTTCTTAAAGTAATCCATTGTAATATTTACTTTATCAAAAAGTTCTAAATCTACACCAATGTCTAAAGGTTTCTGCTCTTCCCATTTGATTTCTGGATTTGCAACCGGACCTAAAGCGATACCTTGTGCTAATTGATTATCAAAAACATATTCAGCCTCACCATTTAATACAGATACAAATCTAAATCCAGGAATTCTATCATTACCAATAATTCCATAACTAGCTCTAAGCTTTAAGAAACTAATTGCATTTGAATTCTGCAAGAAATCTTCTTCAGAAGCAATCCATCCCACAGAGGCTGTTGGAAAGAAACCAAATTTATTTTTAGGTCCAAAGTTTGTAGAACCATCTCTTCTTAATACTGCTGATAATAAATATTTACCATCATAAGCATATTGGATTCTTGTAAAATACGATAAAAGCCTACTATCATAGACTAAGTTATCTCCATTGTTATTGTTTCTAAAGATTTCTAAGCCATCTCCATTTAATACTGGAGTTCCAATTAGTACACCATTTAAATCTTCTCCTGATGCATTACTTGTTAAAATGGTTTGAAATCTTCCTGTTGTTTTGAACACAGATGTACCAAGCATTGCTTTTACACTATGAACATCATTATAAACTCTTTCATAATTAATGAATGCATCAAATGTGTAATCAAAAAAGTTTTGACTAAAATCTGTAAAAGTTCCTAGATCTATATTAAATACATTATTGTTTCCAAAATTGGCCACTTTATTATAGGTATTTGAAGTACTGTTTGCAAAATTTGCTTGAAATCTTGTTTCTGCAGAAAAGTAATCAAGAAAATCATACTTTAAACCGTAACTTCCAGAAATCTTATTCACCCAAGTTCTATTATGTGCATTATCTATTTGCGCTAAAGGGTTTGCTACTTCAATACCTGTACCAATTGCAGGGGGTAAAGAAAAATTACCTTCACTGTCATAAACTGGTGTAGTAGAAGGCATATTTAAAGCATTGAATAAAATTGAACCTAACGCATTCTCAATTAAATTTTTCTTATTTGTATTGGTGTAAATTGTAGAAGATGTAAATTTTAAATTTTTAGCAATTTCTGTATCAAAATTAAAACGAATGTTTCTTCTATTAAAGTTTGCTTTAGCACCTCCCACAATTCCATCTTGACTTGTTACAGACAATCCTAAAGAATAAGTAGATTTTTTAGTCCCTTTATTTAAAGTATAGTCTATACTATAAATAGGTGCTGTTTCAAAAACTGAACCTTGCCAATTTGTCCCTTGGCCTAAACCACTAACATTTGGAAAAGGTAAATCCTCTCCGTTTGAAGCAAAAGCTTCATTTGCTAGCAATGCGTATTCAGTTGCGTTTAGAAGTGGTATTTCTCTTGTTGTGTTTTGAAAACCAGTAGAAACATTTAAAATCGATTGAAAATCAGTATTTTTTCTTCCTGACTTTGTAGTAACTAAGATGACACCGTTTGCAGCACGAACACCATAAATACCAGCAGAAGCATCTTTAAGGATATTTATAGACTCTATATCTGATGGATTTACTACACTTAGTTCTTCAATAACCCTACCATCCAATAAAATTAACGGTCTACTATCTCCATTTGTAGAGACACCACGAATTCTAATATTAGATCCAGCTCCAGGAGAACCTGATGACTGGGTAATATTCACACCTGCTACTTGACCTTGAAGTGCCTGTTCTATTCTTGTAGGTTTTAAATCTTCTATAGTAGCACTAGAAACAACAGAAACTGCTCCTGTTACTTCTTTTTTACTTTGCGTTCCATATCCAATAACGACTACTTCATTTAATGACTCTGTAGCTTGTTCTAAAGAAACATTTATAGTTGCTTGGTTAACCAAAACCTCTTTGGTTTTGTATCCCAAATAATTAAAAACTAAAATAGCCCCTTTATCAATATTCGATAAAGTGTACATTCCATCAAAATCTGTTTGCGTTCCAATAGTTGTACCTTTAATACTTATACTTACCCCTGGTAATACGTCACCATTTGTAGCATCTTTTACAACACCTTTTACATTCGTTGTTTGAGAGTTCATCAAAAACGGTGATAAGAAAAGGAGTAATATCATTATTTTTTTACTCATAAAATAAAGTTTAATTATTTGTAATTATGTTTCTTGTAAATTTAAGGTTATTATTATATTAATTTGATAAAAAAAAACGCAACAAATAAGAAGATACCTCAAACATCCTATATTTACTTATGAATAATGATCTAAAAAAAACAAAAAACTCTATAAAAAAATTTAAATGTTGTGGTAATGTTGTAATTAATTCACAATAAATATAGGTGCTATATTTCTAAAATATAGTTTGTTAAGTTAGCATCATGTGACAAATCTATTTTTTTTCTTAGTCTATAACGTTTAACTTCAACACTTCTAGGCGAGATGTTTAACAAGGGTGCAATCTCTTTAGAGGAAAGGTTTAACCTAAGATAAGCACATAATCTTAAATCATTTGGTGTCAATTCTGGATGTTTAGACTTTATTTTCTTTAAGAATTTTTTATCTGCGTTATTAAATGCCTCTTGAAACATTTTCCAATCATCTGTATTGTTTAAATCTTTATCAATAATCTTTATAACTCTTGTAATTCCTATAGTTCCGTTAGCCGTAAGCTCTTGTTTAATACTGTTTAAAAATTCATTTTTCTTTATTAAACTCATCGTAGATGTTGCCAGCTCTCTATTTTTACTTTCAATATCACTCCTTAATTTATCATTATTTAATTTAATAATCTTTTGATTAGACTCTAATTCTTTTAATTCTAATTCAATTCTAGACTTCTCTATTAGCTCTTCTTTTTGCTTCTTATAATATCTTTGTGAAAACAAATGAGAACTATACAAAAAAAGAACAAACAATACTATATAAAGAACAATCAATACATTAGACAAATACCAGGGTTTCAAAATTTTAAAACTAAATGATGCTATATTCTTACTTAATTTTCCATCAATAGATGCCTTTACTTTAAATATGTAACTTCCTGGACTTAAATTTTCGAATAAAAATGTATTTTTTTCTGAAAATACACTCCATTTTGTATTTAAGCCTTCTAGCATATAAGCATATTTTGTTATAGAAGATTTATTGTAATTTGGAACGCTGTAAAAGAATTGAAAACTACTTTCTTTATTATTAAACTCTTGCTGTTTCTTTAAATCTATTGTATTTGGAAAAAGATCAATTTGATTATTTAAAACCTTATTTATAGTAACAGAAAAATCTAAAGGCTCTTTTATTTTATCTAAGTCTACAATTAAATAACCTTTTGAAGTTCCAATTAAATATTTTTCATCTTCTAGGTATAATATATTTTCAAAACCTGAAGCTCCTTTAAAAAGAGTTTCATTCACAGGAATAATCTCTAAATCAGGTTTATTACTGAATTTTCCTGGATTTAAATAACGAATATCCTCTTTTGTAAAGGCCCATAATTTATTATTTACTTTATCATGAATTAGTTTTGCGGATAAGTATTTTTCTTTTGGAATAAGTTGACTGTAAACAGAATCTCTTTTAAAGAGATCTTCTTTTTCATTAAATAAATACACTCCTTTTTTTGAAGCATAAATAATTTTATCGTTGTAATTTATAATACTAGAGTATATTCCTTTATTTAAAGATTTTTCTTTTTCAATTTTTATAATTGACTTTAAGTTTGCATCTACATCTAATTTAAAAACACCTTTATATTCATGATTTACAAAAATTCTTTGGTCTTTAGTAAACACAAAATACCTACTAGAATTAGAAAATCCTTTTAATTTATTTTTAAGTATCCATTTAGAATTTTCTTTTTTAATAACATAGAGACCATCATAATTTCCAGAAATTAAAGTGTTTTTACTAATTTTTTTCAATTGCCAAGAGCCCATTGTTCCTTTAATGAGTTGGGCTTCATTTTTAAAAATCAAAAAAGTTCCAGAATCATGATTACAAAATAAAGTGTCGTCAATAATTTGAAGTTTCCATACTTGGCCTTCGGTTTTTTGTATTAACTTAAAGTCGTCATTTGTTTTATACTTCTTATAATATAATCCCTGGTTTGTTCCTATATACAATATGTCTTTATGTAAGATAGTAGCATATATGGTACCCCAAAAGGAATCTGTTTTTATAAATTGTTTAAACGGTGAATTTAAATTAATTGTATTAATTCCGTTGTCTAAACCTAGCCAAATACTATTGTCAGTATCTTCAAAAATTGAAAGTATGGTATTGTTATACAACCCTTTATCTTGTGTAATATGATACTCTAAATTTCCAATAGCATCAAGTTTAAACAAACCACTTGAAATGGTACCTAATAATATAGATCCGCCATTTATCTTTGAAGCACTATATATTGTTTTTGATAATAAAAGTGATTCAAAATTTGTTTTCCATTTAATTACTTGATTATTTTTTAGGATAAAAAATCCATTTTTTTGAGTAATAAAAAAAAGATTTTCTTCTTTCTTAAAAATTTGAACAACGCGATTATTTTTTAAAATATCATTGTCGGTAATTAATTTAGGTTGTCCGTTTTCGATGACAAAAATTCCCTTTCCAAAATCTTGATAATAAATTCTATTCTCAACTTTAGACAACTTTACTAAATTGTTAGCTGCATTTATAATTTTGATATTTTTAGATTTTATATTGTATAGGTATATTCTTTGTAGTGATTTAAAAATAATCCAACCATCTAATTCGTAAATCTCCCAAATTTGTTCGTCTTCTAACATGGTAATTTTATTCTCTTTTACAATTGAAGTAAATTCTAAATTACCAAAACTGTCTTTTTTCCAAAAGCCAAAGTCCATATAAAAGCCTGTAAAAACAAGTTCATTATAACACTTTACAGATCGCATTATAGTTTCATTTGGAGTGCTATAAAGCTGCCAGTTCTCTCCATTATATTCTAACAACCCCTTATTGTTAGCCACATAAATAAACTTATTGGTATTTTGTGAAATTGCCCAATTTTGATTCTCTGCCTTATATATTTCAGAAGAAAATGTATTAATTAATGGAATATCTTGTGCATGTATAGGCGATTGTAATAAAAGAGAAATTGCTAAAAAACAACCAAAAATTCGAACCATAATGTAAAATGTTTGGTTACGAAATTAATAAAATTAATACAATGTATAGGTTTAAAATTAATAAGTATGGTATAATGCTATAAAAAAACAATGCCTAGACTAAAAATAAAGATATATTTATTGTAATTAAATTAGAATTCTTAATTAATTTAATTAATTTTATAATCTAGTTATAGTACAATGAATTTATTAAAAAAATTAGGAACAGCTAACTTTTTAATGTTAGCACTATGTCTACTTATTATTATTGTAGCAGAATATTTGTTTTTAACAGGTGAGAAGCTACATGGTATTTTCTTAGGGCTTTGGGCCCCTACCCTATTAGGAGTTTTAATTTTCATTAAACTTATAAGTAATGACCGCAAATAATATTGTTCTTTACTTTTCAGTTTTTGTAGGTGTTTGTGTAATTCTATGGGCTTATTTTATGATAAGAGAGTTTGATAAAGCAAAAAAAAACTAATTTTATCTCGTCTATAGTCTTTACATAATTAGCGTGTTAAATTACATTACATGAAGTTTTTGTATACTCATAGAAAAACCTCCACCAGCTGCCAAATGAAATTTTAGTTTAGCATCCTTAGTTATTTTTATAGTTTCAAACTCTATGGCAAGAGGGTTTACATCCCAGTGTGCACCTGTTCCATCTTTATAGATTTTTGCTTCGTAAGTTGAATTAGAGTCTAAAAAACTAAAATCTATTTCTAAATCTCTTGCGTTTTCATCTGTAATACTTCCTAAAAACCAATTATCAGAATTTCTTTGTTTTCTTGCGATAGTTACAAAATCGCCAACTTCACCATTTAAAGTTATAGTCTCTGACCAATCTACAGCAACTTCTTTTATAAATTCTAAAGCTTTTAAATTGGCCTCATAATGCTCTACAAGATCAGCAGCCATTTGAATAGGGCTATAAATAACGACATATAAGGCCAATTGATGGGCCAGAGTTGTGTTTACTTGATTCTCTTTTTTAAACTCGTTAAACTTTATGTTAAATATTCCTGGAGTATAGTCTATAGGGCCAGCTAACATTCTTGTAAATGCAACTATAGATAAATGCTCTGGCGGATTTCCTCCATCACTAGACCAAGCATTAAATTCTTGACCACGCAAACCTTCTCTAGAAATAATATTGGGATACGTTCTTCGTAAACCCGTTGCTTTAATTGGTTCATGAGCATTAACCGCTACTTGGTATTTTGCAGCATTTATAGCTGCATTATTGTATTGGTTTACCATATATTGTCCATGATGGTATTCCCCTTTTGGTAGAATGTTTCCAACATAGCCAGATTTTACAACGTGCATGCTGTATTTTTGCATTAAAGCATATGCAGTATCTTGTTGTTTATGATAAGTTTCTGTTGCTGCAGAAGTTTCATGATGCATAATAATTTGTACCCCTTTTTCTTTTGCATAATTTGTTACTTCATCCAAATTATAATCTGGGTAAGGTGTAATAAAATCAAAAACACCTTCTCTTTCTTCAAAACCAATCCAACGCTCCCAACCAGTGTTCCAACCTTCTACTAAAACACCGCCAATATTATTTTTAGCAGAAAAATCTATAAAACGTTTTACATTTTCTGTTGTTGCTCCATGATTTACATTTCGTTTTCCAGTGTCTTTCCATTCCCCATTTAACATTCCCATTCCATAATCCCAAGAGGATTTACCTAAGTGCATTTCCCACCAAACTCCTGTATATTTCATTGGTGTAAACCAAGAAACATCACCTAATTTATTTGGCTCATTTAGATTAAGGATTAATTTAGAAGCAATAAGATCTGGTGCATTATCTGTAATTTGAATGGTTCTCCAAGGGGTATGAAAAGGAAGTTTTCTTTTTACCTTATAGTCGTTATTTTTAGAACCAACTAAATTACTTTTAAATGATAAATTGATCGTATCAACTTGTAAAGTCATGCCAGAATAATCAACCAAAGCTGCTTCATGAAAACTTAAGTGAATTCCATTTTTACCGACTAAAGTTACTGGCGTGTTTACTGCATTTTTTGGTATATAAGTTTGCCCTAAACTAGGGTGGTTCCTTTTGGTTGTTGCCTCTATTTCTGAAAGTTTTGTGGTACTATACAAATGCTCATAAATATCCCAATCTCCTGGAATCCAAAAGGCTTTATAATCTTCTGTTAAATTAAATTCAGTATTTTCTTCAGATATTAATACTTCATTTATATTTTTTTGTTCTGGAAATTCATATCTAAAACCTACACCATCATTATAAACTTTAAAAACTATATTTAATTTTCTTTTTAAATCTGATTTTTCTTGAAGTTCTATTCGTAATTCATTAAAATGATTTACAACATCTAATTGTTCTCCCCAAGGCAATTGCCAAGTCTCATTAAACTCTGTAAAAGATGAATTTAGAATTTTAAAATTATCATAAAAAGGGTTTGTATTTTTAAAATTAAAACCCAAAGCTGACTTTTTAATGATAGCGTTCTTTTTAAAAAAAACCTCATACATTGGTTTTCCTTTTTCGTCTAAAGAAAATTCTACTAAAATTTTCTCATCAGGAGAATCTAAATTGGTTATAGGTTCTGACCAACAAGAACAAAGGCTTACACAAAGGAAAATTAATAGTATTCGTGTTTTCAAAACTTATTTTTTTTCTAATAAAACAATATCAAAGTCAGAACTAAATCTAACTTTACCTTCTTTAACTTCTACCATTTGCTTTGAATAAAAATCTCTTAATTTTTGTCCATTTTCAAAAATCGAAGCTACACTAATTTCTTTAAGCCCTTTAGGTAAATTAATCCCTGCAACTATTTTATCTAATGGTCTAGTTCTAGAAAATACTAAACCATTGGTATTGGATATTAAATGATGCCTTCCTGCACCAACTGCTGGATGGTTAGCTCGAAACTGCCCTAATTTTTTCCAATGAGCTACTATTTTCTGTGTTTTCTCATTTGACTGTATAGCATTCCAGTTCATTTTAGAACGCAAAGTAGCATCGCCAATAGTACCTTCAATGCGCAAAGATCTTGCAGATTCATCTCCATAATAAACTTGAGAAGTTCCAGGAGTTAGTAAAAGCATGTTAGCTGTTTGATATGGCTTTGCTCTCTCTTTATCAAAAGGTTGTCCATCATCATGAGAAGTCATGTAATTTAAAATTCCATAGCCTTTTAAATTTGTATTTAATAATGAATCGTACATTTCAAAAACAGAATTTGCTTTCATCTGTTTTGCATTCCATTTTATTTCAAAGTTGATAAGACTATTAAAAGCATTATCAAAATAATTTACTTTTTTATCTCCAAAATCAAATGCTTTTCCGTGAGAAATTGCATAATTATAAACTTCTCCTACTAGATAAAAATTTTTATCATCTAACACCTTAGTTGGATTGTTTTTTTTAAACGTCTTAAAAGCAAAGTCACAATCCTCTTTAAATTCTTGCCAAACATACTCTTCTGTATGCTTTACTGTATCTACTCTATACCCATCTATTCCAAATTCAGTAATATAATCAGTAAGCCATTTCATGATATAAAAACGAGGTGCTCTGGGATTACCTGTTCTTTTAAAATAAGCATTTAATTCACTTATTTCTTGGTCATACCTTCCTTCACTTTTCCATTTTTTAATTAAATGTGCAGGTAATTCTACATCTTCATTACTATCGGTTCTAATATCTGGTAAGTTCTCTACTAAAGTACAGGTAACCGTGTTTTTGTAAGTATTGTATTTACATTGTGGAGCTGTTCTTACCCAACTTTCTGGCCAAACTGGATCTTGTTCTGTGACAGGCCCAGTATGGTTAATTACAGCATCTAATAAAATTCTAATATTATTTTTATGAGCTACTTCTACTAATTCTTTTAAATCATCAGTGCTTCCAAAATTAGGATCAATTTTTGTCCAATCTTTTGTCCAATACCCATGAAAACCGTAAGTATTTCCAGTACCCTCATCTGTAGATCCATGAATTTGTTCTACAATTGGTGACATCCAAATGGCATTAATTCCTAAATCTGTAAAATACCCTTCTTTAATTTTTTGGGTAATTCCTTTCAAATCACCTCCTTCAAAACCTCTTAATTTTCCTGTTTTTTCAGTTCTACTAAAATTCATATCATTTGTTGGATCCCCATTATTAAAGCGATCTGTTAAAAGAAAATAAATATTAGCAGCTTCCCACAAAAATTCATTATTGTGTTGATGTGAGGCTATATTTTCTTTAGGGGTGTTTTTTTGACAACTGAGGCTAATAATTAAGACAAGAAGGTAAAGAGTTTTTTTCATTTTTATTTATTTAATTTTTAATCTTTAACACTAAAGATTCTAGAGGTTTTAAGTGAATTTGAACAGTAGCTTTATTTTTTAGAACATGTAAAGATGTAGTGTAGGTATCATACAATTGATCTTCCAATTGATATACACCTTCATTTAAGTTAAGCGATTTTATAACATTTTCTGGAAGTTGCAACTCAAAATCATACGTATTATCTACACTAAAGTTTGATATGATAATTAATTTTTCTTGACCATTATAACGAACAAAAGATAAAACCTTTTGTGTATAATTATCTGTATGCTGCCTATTAAAGTTGTGAATGTCTAAATAACCTCCCATTAAAGCAGGACTACTTATTGTAAAATTTAAAAGTCTTTTGTAAAAATCTCTGAGCGTTAACTCTTTTTCTAAAGATTTACCACCATCAAATTGCTTATTATTTACCCATCTTTGTAAACTAGGTACCCCAACATAATCAAAAATTGAGGTTCTTGATGGTTTTCCAAAACCAGCATCTTCAGAACCATCTTCGCCAAATTCTTGCCCAAAATAAAGCATTGTTGGTGATGATGATATGGTTGCAGAAACCACCATAGCTGGCTTTCCGTTTAAAGCATTGCCTGCAAACTCTGGGCTAGCGATTCTTTGCTCATCATGATTTTCTAAAAAATGCAACATATGATGCTCTATATCTTTTAAATCTTCTATTATTGGAGGTATATTATCTGTTAGACCTTTTCCTTGCATAATGTGCTTAATTGTATCATACAACTGTACTTTGTCATACAAATAATCCATCTTTCCTTTTTTAATATATTCTCTATACAAATGGGGTTGATACACTTCTGCTAATAAAAAAGCATTGGGATTTTTCATTTTAATGGCAGAATTCATAAAACTCCAAAATGATACAGGAACCATTTCTGCCATATCAAAACGGAACCCATCTACTCCTTTATCTAACCAATACAAGGCTATATCTTTAAACTTAATCCAAGAATCTGGAACATCTTTATCTTTCCAAAAATTAAAATGTGCAACATAGTCTTTGTTCTCAAAACCATCTGGTAATTCATCAAAATCTTTTTTACCCTCTGGTGAAACTCCATAATTTACTTTTACAGTCTCATACCAGTCGTAAATATTTGGTTTTGGAGAACGCGAACCATTTCCTGTCCATTTTGCAGGACTTTCTAAAAATTTACCATCGGCAAGGGGATTTGTATCTCCTCCTAAAGGGGTGTAGTTATTTATAAAGTCTGGAACCTCAAAATCTTGATTTACAACATAATAAAAATTATTATTTTTTTTATACTCCACTGTTGTATCATCATCAACTCCAAAATCTTTTACCCATTCTGGTTTTGTTAAACTTTGGTAATTACGGGCAACATGATTTGGTACAATATCTATTAGTACTTTTAAATTTGCTGAATGACTACGATCTATTAATGCTTTAAATTCCTCTAATCTTTTTGTGACATCTACGGCTAAATCTGGATTTACATTGTAATAGTCTTTTATAGCATAAGGAGAGCCTGCTCTACCTTTTATAACATCTGGATCATCATTAGAAATTCCGTATTCGGAATAATCTGTAATTAAACCGTGATGTGGAACACCAGTGTACCAAATATGGGTTACTCCAAGCGCCTCTATTTCTGAAAGTGCTTTGTCTGTAAAATCATTAAACTTACCTACTCCATTTTCTTCAATAGTACCCCAAGGTTTGTTTGTTGTATTTGTATTGCCAAACAATCGTGTAAAAACTTGATAAACGACAGCTTTACCTTTAAACTGTTGTTGCGTTTCTAAGGTTTCTATTTCAGTTGTTTTTTTGCAACCAAATTGAAATAACAGGAGACCAATACTCAATAAAAAAGGTATTTTCTTCATAACATATTCTATTTAAGATATATTTTTACTTTCATTTCTTTTCCCGTTTTCCATAACAAAGAAATAGTTAACGTATTTTTATTTTTTGGATTTGAAAACGATATTTTCTTACCATTAACTTTAATTTTTTTTGGTCTTACTGGCATATTATGAATAACCAACTCTAGTTGCTTACTTTGAGGTTTCCAAAGTTTACCAAACTCCGCTTCAAAGTCAATTTCAAGATATCTTTTTAATTGCTCTACTTCAAACTCTAAAAGCTCATACGCACCTTTCTCAAAAGCATTTGCAGTAACGCCATCATCATTATATAAAATTCGCTCTGATTCTTTAACTGAATTGTCATACCAATAATGTAGTTCTAATTGGTTGCCTTTATAAGCATCTGTGGTCTGCTTAGTTTTTGTTAATGGTATAATTACCCCACCTCTTACATAAGTTGGAATTGAATTCATTTTTAGTTTTACAATTTTAGTTTTACCACCTTGCACCAACTCATCATTATAAAAATTAAACCAATTCGAAGTTTTTGGGAAATAAACTTCCTTGGTTTTTACAGAATCATTTAAAATTGGAGTGATTAAAAAATCTTTTCCCCATAAATAGGTTGATGAGTTTGTCATTAACATTTTATCATCTTCTTCAAAGAAAACAGGACGCATTAAAGGCAATCCTTTTTGATTGTTTTCAAAAGCTAAATTGTAGTTATAAGGCAACATTTTGTAGCGTAATTCGATAGCTTTTTTAGCATGTTTTTTAGCAAAATCACTTCTAAAAACAGGTTCACTAGGTACATCTTCTTGTGCATGAGGTCTATAAATAGGCTGAAAAACACCATATTGCAGCCAACGTACGTAAAGATCGTCGTCTAAGTTTGCTCCAGCAAATCCACCTAAGTCTGAATGCATATAGCCCAAACCTTGCATTCCCATTTGTAAAGCTATTTCAGGTTGTGATTGTAAACCTCCCCAACTTCTACTAACATCTCCAGACCAAGGAATCATTCCAAAACGTTGTGATCCAGAATATCCAGCCCTCATTAATATAAAAGATCTTTCATTGGGAAAATGGTATTTATAATTTTCAAAGATTAATTTTGCCCAATCATGCCCATAAACATTATGAAGTTCGTCTGCTTTTTTGTCCTTTCCAAAAGAAACCCATGTGGGTAATACTTCTGGCTCACCTAAATCTCCCCAAAAACCTTTTACCCCTAAATCATGAATATTTTTATAGATATTCCAAAACCAAGCCCTACCCTCTTTTTTATAAATATCTACTATTGATGTATTTCCAAAATAAAAATCATATTTAGCGGAATTTCCAAGGGTATCTTTTGCCAGAACTTCTTTTTGATTGGCTTCTTCCCATTTTTTTGAAGTAGATAAAACAAAAGGTTCTGTGATTAAAACGGTTTTTACTCCCTGTTTTTTAAAATTGGAAATCATTTTTTTCATCGAGGGAAATGAGTCTTTAAAAACCTCTAAATTTCCCATAGTCCCTTTTACCGTTTTTCCAAACCAATATAAATCTAATATTACTGCATCTAAAGGAATGTCTTCTTTTTTAAAATCAGCTATTGTTTTTTCTGTTTCTCGTTGAGAATGGTATCCAAATCTACTTGCAAAATTACCTAACACCCATCTTGGAGGTAATGGTTGTTTTCCTGTTAAGTCTGTATAATTATCTATTAAATCTTCCCAAGAATCACCAACTATAACTTGATAAGTTTTACGTCCAGAAATTGTTTCATAAGTTAATGAGTTGTCATTTTTACTGTCCAAATCTAAATATCCAATCGATGGATTATCAAAATGAATCATATATTTTTTTGATGAAATCACCAAAGGAATTGTAAAATTCATCAACTCAGAATGTGTTTGATAACCATAATGTGCTCTATTGTATAAAGGCAAACGATAACCTCGTCTGTTCATTCCTAAAGCTCTTGCTCCTGCACCAAATAATACCTCATCTGAGGTTAAATTGAATTCAATTTTTTCTGTTTTATCATAAACAATATTATCTTTTACTAAACCTAAAGGAATATGTTTTGAATTGTAATACCCTTTTTTCTCTGAGGTAATTACTTCATTATTTTGATCTTTATATACAATTTGGAAGGGTTTAGTAGTCACAAAAATCTTTATAGATTCGCTAGAAAAAGAAATGGTATCTCCCCTATATTTGTAAACCGTTTTTATATTTTTTGGTTTTAAGACAACTGCATGACTCCCTATGATTTCATTTTCGTCTTGAGGTATAAAAGTTGTTTCTAAAATATCTTTTGAATAAAATTTAAAATGATATTCGCCATCATTTGTTTGTACAGAAAACACACCATTACTCTCATTATGAGATTTATAAATCCTATTAGGATTTTGAGAAAATGAAAAGAATGAAACTAAAAAAAGAATGGAGAATAAGATAGCGTTTTTCATAAATCTTTAACTAATTTAAATATATAACAGTATTTTTTTAAAATTTTTGATTGTCTAATACTATTATTTTTTCAATAAAAATGTTAACGGAATATCAACTCTTTGTTGCCAAGATTTTTCGGAATGATCTGTACCCTCAAAAAATAGGTTTTTAAAATTTTGAGCTGTATAGCCATTTTTTAAGAAAATTGAATCTACTCTTGGCGCATACTTCGGATAAAATTGATCTAACGTTTTATTACCATAATCAAAATACATGATATGGTCTTTTGAATTTGGGATCGTATTTTCTAAATAATTAAATATTGCCTTTGGTAGTGGATTATTTTTACTTGGTGTTGCTCCAACCCAATGGGTAGAAACACATGCAGCACCTTTAAATACGTTTGGGTATTCTGCTATTGCATACATACTCATTAACCCTCCCATAGAAGATCCCATTATAAACGTATTTTGTTTATTGCTGTGTACAGAATACGTTTTGTCTACATATGGTTTTAATTCTTTTACTAAAAATTGCAAATACTCATCTCCCTTAAGATCTTTTAAATCTACTTTGGTATTCGAAATGCTTTGCGCTTCTTTTATTTCTTTGTCAGATAAATTTTGCATCGCTTTCTCTGGAAATAAATCTAACCAACGAATTTGAGGTATATTATGAATGCCTACTACAATAAAATCTCTCGTTATTTTTTTTTGCATTAATTCTGTGGCAACCTCATCTATTTTCCATTCTTGTTTGTTCCAAGTAGTGGTTTCATCAAATAAATTTTGACCATCATGCATGTATAAAACTGCATATTTTTTATCATTTGAGTAGTTTGCTGGCAACCAGATATCAACTGGTCTTGGCTTTATATTTTTTGATGGAAAACTATCTACCCTAATTAATTTCCCTGCTGCTAAATTTGCTGATGTTAACTCATACGCATTTACTCTTGGCTTCGATTCTTCTTGTTTTTTTATTTTTTCTGTTGTATTACAAGAAAAAAAAATTGCTACAAATAATAAGAATAGTATATTTTTCATAATTTAATGTATTAACGATATAAATAATTCTTCCTTTAAAAAATCACTTTAACTGACAACTTTGTAATTATTTTTTTTCAAGTGCACTCTAAAAAAGATTAATCTAATTTTGTAGTTAAAATGATACTTCCTTTTTCTTTAAAGCTAATTACATCTCCCCAAACAAATTCTTCTCCAGTAAGAACATTTCTTAGCGTTTTTCCTGTTAAACCAACCTCTTTATAACGCTTTAAATCAATACTAAGAGGGTTCTCATTTTTGTTTATAATATGAACCACAGTTTCATTATCTGCTATTCTAAATAAAAAGTAAGTTCCATTTAAAGGAGCAAAATGTAATGTTTTTCCTGCATGTATTGCTTTACTATTTTTTCTAAAATTTAACATCGTTTTTACAAAAGATTGCATCTCTAACTTTTCTGAAGACAACCCTTTACCTGTAAATGCATTCATTGAATCGCCACTCCATCCTCCAGGAAAATCTGTACGAATTAAACCATGATCTCCATGATTTGCAGTATCATCCATTAAAATTTCTGTTCCATAATACATTTGTGGAATTCTTGGCAACATAAGCATATAACTAAGTGCTATTTTTGCTTTTGAAATGTCTTCCTCTAAAGCTGTAAACATTCTACCCTCATCATGATTGTCTAAAAAAACCATGATATCTTTTGGAGTTGTGTAATGAAAATCATTTGCCAAACCTTCATAGATTTTTACCAATCCTGTACCCCAAGACTCTTCCTCCTTAATACCTTCTATAATCGCTTTTTGCATTGGAAAATCCATAGTAGATTTTAAATTTGACTCATATCCATCTTTATTTTTTGCCCCTCTTTGCCAATACCCAACTAGTAATGGATTGTAACTCCATTCCTCTCCAACAATTGAAAAATTTGGATACTCATTCATTATTGCGCCTGCCCAATTAGACATAAAATTTTTATTTGGATAAGGATAAGTATCTTGTCTAATACCACCTAGACCGATAGTTTCTATCCACCAAATAGAATTTTGAATAATATAATTTGCCATAAACGGATTTCTTTGATTTAAATCTGGCATAGTGGGTACAAACCAACCATCTTGCATTCCCATTTTATCGATGTTTGAAGCATAAATATCCTGATTAGAAGTTCTTCTATGATTAGATCTCACTAAATCACCTTTTTCTTCGTAATTTTCTTGATAATTTAACCAATCATTAAAAGGTAAATCTTTCATCCACCAATGTTCACTTCCACAATGGTTCGCAACTTGATCCATGATAAGTTTCATTCCTTTTTCTCTTAACTTATCTGCTAGCGCTCTATAATCTGCTAAATTTCCAAAACGAGGATCTATTTCATATAAATCAGTAATTGCATAACCATGATAAGAAGATCTTGGCATATTGTTGGTTAAAAGTGGTGTTGACCAAATTGCTGTAAACCCCATATCATAAATGTAATCTATATGATTTGTGATTCCTTTTATATCTCCTCCATGCCTTGCATAATCATCTGCTCTATTTATTGTTGTTTCTTTTAAAAAATAAACAGATGTACCTGTATCATTTGTTTTTGAATTTACAGAACCATTATCATTAGTAACGTCTGCATTCGAAAAACGGTCTGGAGTAATTAAATAAATGGCATCAGAACTATCAAACCCTTTATATTGATCTGAAGGTTTTTCTCTTTGTTTTAATTCGTATGTATGCATTAAATCTTCTGAACCTTCATTCTTAAAAAGAAGATCAAATTTACCTGCCTTAGCCGTTTTATGTATTGTTAAATCTACAAAAAGATAGTTTTTACTTTTTGTAGATGGAGTTACCTTTACTATCGAGACACCAGAGTAATTTATACTTACGTTATATTTTGATATGTTTGGATGATGGACTAATAATTGAAGGTTAGGATTCTTCATACCAACCCACCAATTTGTTGGCTCTACTCTATCTAAAAATTGATCTGAAACTGCAGCTTTTAATTGCTGATTAGTAGTTTCATTCGAATTACAAGAAATAAATAAAATTACTCCTAATAAAAAAACTATTTTTTTCATATCTGTGGGTGTTTAAATTTGTAGTTTTTCCAACCGAATTAAATCACTTTTAATAAACTCTTGATTTAAACTGTCGGAATCTTTGTAGTTAATTCTTAATTGTTCTAATTTCTTATGGAGCTTTAATTGAACTTCTTTATAAGCAGAATTGCCATATAAATTATTTAATTCTTGAGGATCTTTTTCTAAATCGTAAAATTCCCAAGCTTCTATGTCATAATAAAAACGAATTAATTTATAGCGTTTAGTTCTAATACCATAATGTCTTTTTACCATATGAATTCCTGGAAATTCATAGTAGTGGTAGTACAAAGCATCCCTCCAATTTTCATTATTGTTATAAAATAAAGGCAGTAAGCTCTTTCCTTGCATTTCTTTGGGAATAGTTACGCCTGCAAGATCAATAATAGTGGGTGCAAAGTCTATATTTTGGACCAAGTCTGAATTTATAGATTTTGGCGTAATCTTTTCTGGATATCTAATTAAAAGCGGTGTTCTAAAAGATTCCTCATACATAAAACGCTTATCAAACCAACCATGTTCTCCAAGAAAAAAACCTTGGTCTGAAGTGTAGATAACCATTGTGTTTTTTACCAAATCATGTTCATCTAAATAATCTAGGATTCTTCCAATATTTCTGTCAACACTTTTAATAACTCCAAGATAATCTTCTAAATACCGTTGATATTTCCATAGGGTTAACGCCTTACCTTTTGGGTGAAGATGTTCGAATTGTTTATTTATTGGACCATAAACATTCATCCACTTTTCTTGATCTATAGTACTTAATCTATTAAATCGTTCTGTGTAGCTTGATGCATACCAATCTAAAAATTCCTTATAATTTAATTTTTCTAAAATTTTAGGATCTATTTTGTTATCTGCACTTAAAGCCAAATGGTCTGAAATTCTCATTTCAGCATCAAAAGAAGCTTTTGATTTTGTTTTGTATTCATCAAAAAGGGTTTCTGGTACTGGTATTTTACGGTTTTTAAACTCTTCTAAATCATTTAAAGAAGGCCACCATTGTCTATGTGGTGCTTTATGATTATACATTAACATAAAAGGCTTTTCTTTATTTCTTAAGGAATCTAAGTATCCTAAAGTTTTTTCTGTAATGATATCAGTTACATAACCTTTGGTTTTAAAAGCTCCATCCGATGAAAGAAAAGTAGGATTATAATAGTGTCCTTGATCAGGTAATACTTCCCAAAAATCAAAACCTTTTGGCTTAGACTTTAAATGCCATTTGCCATAAATCGCGGTTTCATAACCATTTTCTTGTAACAATTTTGGAAAGGTAACTTGCAATGTATCAAAAACATCTAAATTATCTCTTACACTATTTAAATGACTGAATTTTCCTGTTAAAGCCACTGCTCTACTTGGCGAACAAATTGAGTTTGTAACAAATGCTTTCTTAAATAGCATGCCCTCTTTAGCTATTCTGTCTATGTTTGGGGTATGAATTAATTTAGAATCGTAAGCACTTATCGCTTGATAAGCGTGGTCATCTGTTGTAATAAATAAAAAGTTTGTTTTTTGTGATGTTGCGTTTAAAACTTCAGAAGCATTTTTCTTTGTTTTCACTTTAGTACAAGCATAAAAAAATGCGATGAAAACAAGTAAAAAAATGCTTCTGTTACGTTTCATATTCCTTATTATTTTATACTGACACCAAATTATTTGGAGAAACGTTTACCAATTCTCCATTAACTAAAATATTCATTTCGCTATTCCCTTCTACTAAAAAGTTATTCTCCTTTTGGGAAACATTTACCGTAATTACCTGATTTCTAAAATTTACCTTAAACGAAAATGATTTCCATTGTTTTGGTATTTTAGGCGAAAAAGAAAGCATATTGTCTACAATTCTCATCCCTCCAAAACCTTCTACAATACTCATCCAGGTTCCAGCCATAGAGGTTATGTGTAAACCTTCTTCTACTTCATGATTGTAATCATCTAAATCTAAACGAGATGTTCTTAGGTAAAAGGTATACGCTTGGTCCATTTGATCTAGTTTTGCTGCTTGAATACTATGAACGCATGGCGATAATGAGCTTTCATGAACCGTAAATGGCTCATAAAAATCAAAATGACGCTTTAACTCTTCTAAAGAAAAGTGATCTTCAAATAAATAAAATCCTTGAAGAGTGTCTGCTTGTTTAATATACGGCGACCTTAGGATTCGATCCCAACTCCATTTTTGATTGATAGGTCTTTGAGAAGTATCTAAATCTGCAACTGTAATTAGTTCTTTGTCTAAAAAACCATCTTGTTGAAGAAAAATATTATGTTTTTCAGAATACGGGAAGTACATATTACAAGCAACTTCTTTCCAAGAAGTAAGTTCTTCTTCTGTAAAATTTGTTTTTTCTTTAATTCGGATGTAATCAGAAATGTGATCAACTTTTACCGTTTCTATGTTTTCTAAAGCATACTCTATACACCATTTGGCAATATAATTTGTATACCAGTTATTATTTACATTATTTTCATATTCATTAGGGCCAGTAACCCCTAACATAACATATTTATTTTTTTCATTAGAAAAGTTTACCCTTTGGTGCCAAAAACGGGCTATTCCTATAAGAACTTCAAGGCCTTTTTCTGGCAGGTATGAATAATCGTTAGTGTACCTATAATAATTATAAATTGCAAATGCTATAGCTCCATTTCTATGAATCTCTTCAAATGTAATTTCCCATTCATTATGGCATTCTTCTCCATTCATGGTAACCATAGGATACAAAGCTGCTCCATTTGTAAATCCTAATTTTTCAGCATTTTCTATCGCTTTATGTAAATGATTGTATCTGTATTCTAATAAAGCTCTTGCAACAGATTGGTCTTTAGTAGCCATATAAAAAGGAATACAATAGGCTTCTGTATCCCAATAGGTACTACCACCATACTTTTCTCCTGTAAAACCTTTTGGCCCAATGTTTAATGTAGCGTCTTTTCCTAAATAAGTTTGGTTAAGATGAAAAATATTAAAACGGATTCCTTGTTGTGCTTTAACATCTCCTTCTATCGTAATGTCTGATGTATGCCAAATTTTAGACCATGACTCTTTTTGCATTTGCAATAACTCTTCATAACCTAATTGTACTGCTTTGTTTAAAACATTTTTAGCTGCTGTAACTAATTTATCTTTAGGATGATTTCTATCTACCACATAACCACCAAATTTTTGAATTGAAAAGGTTTCATTTTTCTTTACTCGCTGAGTATACGTATTAGAAATTATTTTGTCTTGTTTTAAGCATGTAGGAGTTAAGTTAAGCTCTGTAGCATTTAAAAACAATTTAGATTGCATGAAGGTACAGGTATGAAAATTGGTTTTCATGGTTTTAGCCTCAATAAAAGACTGCTCTTTTTGCGCTGAAACATTTAAAATATCCCAAAATTGATCATCCCAATTTGTATCTTCGTTTGTGATACTTGCATCTAAATAAGGAGTGAAGGTAATTGAAGCATCTGTGTTTAAAAGTGTAACTTTATAGTTTATTACGCCTATTTCATCCAATTCTAAACTCAAAAAACGTTTACTTTCAACTCTAATTTTAATCGTGTTTTGTAATTCAGCTTCAAAACTTCTAGATAGCCAACCTTCTTTCATGTTTAACTCTCTTCTAAATTTTGAGACAGATTTACAGGTATGCAAATCCAATACTTCGTCATTTATCTTTACATGAATTCCAATCCAGTTAGGTGCATTTAGCACTTTTGCAAAATATTCTGGATAGCCATTTTTCCACCATCCTACTCTTGTTTTGTCTGGGTAATAAACACCCGCAATATAATTTCCTTGAAAAGAAGCACCTGTGTATTTTTCTTCAAAATTGGCACGTTGCCCCATTGCTCCATTACCTATACTGAATAAGCTTTCTGAAGATTTTACTCTTTCTGCATTAAATCCCTCTTCAAGAATAGACCATTCGTTTGGTTGTATATAATCTTGATTCATTTCTATATTTTTATAGAGAAAAGATGTCTTTTTCTCTTTTGTATTTTTATTTATGTATTAATTGACTAATAAAATCAGTACTAATTTCTGTAAAGTCATTAAAATTGTGTTTTGCTTTATCTAAAACACTTGCATCTCCAATTCCTATGCTTGCCATTTTTGCAGTATTTGCTGCTTCTATACCAGCAACTGCATCTTCAAAAACTACGCAGTTTTCTGCAAAAACACCTAATTGTTTGGCTGCTATAAGAAAAACTTCTGGATCTGGTTTAGCTTTGGTAACGTTATTACCATCCACGATAACATTAAAGTAAGATAATAAACCTACTTTTTCTAAAATAGGACGTGCATTTTTACTTGCAGAACCTAAGGCAATTGGTATGTTATTTTCTTTTAAGTAGTTTAATACTTTTGGTACATCTGGTAAAATTTCTGATGCATCCATATGTTCTATATACTTTAAATAGTCTATATTTTTTTCAACCATCCAAGTATCAAATTCTTCTTGAGTAGCTTCTCGATTTCCAATTTCTAATAAAATTTCTAAACAGCGCTTTCTACTAACCCCCTTAAACAGTTCATTTTGTTCTTTGGTAAATTCAAAGCCTAAATCGTTGGCTAATTTTTTCCAAGCCAAATAATGGTATTTAGCAGTGTCTACGATTACTCCGTCTAAATCGAAAATAAATCCTTTTTTCATATTTTTTTTTAAATTTCTTCTTGGTAACTTATTGCTTTTTTATTGGTTATTAATAAGTTACTAAATGCTGCAATTAACAAACTTAATCCTGCAATAGTCATAGCGTGTATTGCCTCTTCTCCTAATAACCCAGAAATAAAATTTATACCTCCTAAAGCTGCTATAATTTGAGGGATAACAATAAACATATTAAATATACCCATAATTACGCCCATTTTTTTTGGATCTACAGAACTAGATAGCATAGCATAAGGCATAGACAAAATACTACCCCATGCAAAACCAATAAGTACAAAACAATATTTTAAACTTTCTGGTGATGCATAATTCATTGCTAAAAAACCAATACCTCCTAATAATAATGAGGTTAGGTGAACAAATTTTCTATTAATTTTTCTTTTAGAAGTATAGAATGTTAAAAGCAATGCAAAAGCCATTGAAGACAATCCATAAATACCCATTGCTGATCCTACCGAATTTGAAGATTCTTGAAACTTTGTATTCGCAATTTTAAATTGAGCTGCTTCAGAAATAACATTCATATTATAAGACGCTTCAACTGGTGCTGGTGTTTTAAAAACATGCTCTGTTAATGATGGATTTGCCAAAGACCACATTGTAAAAAAAGCAAACCACGAAAAAAACTGAATAACTCCAAGTTTTTTCATAGTGGTTGGCATACTACCAATATTATCTAAGATGTCTTTAACAAAATTGTTTTTTTTTGCTTTCTCTGTCTCAAAAGCTTCCATATCTTCTGGAGGATATTCATCTGTCGTAAAAACGGTATATAAAATACTTGCTAAAAAAACAAACGCCCCAATGGCAAAAGCAACTTTTACAGACATTGGTATAACCCCTGATGGTGCTTCATTACTAACACCAAGTTGAGATACCATCCATGGTAAATTACTAGCAACCCAAGTTCCTATCCCTATAATTAAAGTTTGCACTACAAATCCATACGACCTTTGAGATTGTGGTAATTTATCTGCCACTAATGCTCTAAAAGGTTCCATAGAAATATTAATGCACGCATCTAAAATCCATAAAAAACTTGCTGCAATCCATAATGTTGGTGAATTAGGCACAAAGAATAATGCTAAAGAACTTAAAATTGCTCCAACTAAAAAATAAGGTTTTCGTCTTCCCCATTTTACACTCCAGGTTCTGTCACTCATATAGCCAACAATTGGCTGCACTAGAAGACCTGTTAAAGGGGCAGCTATCCAAAGTAATGGTATATCTTCTTTACCTGCTCCTAATGTTTGAAAAATTCTTGACATAAATCCGCCTTGTAAGGCGAACCCAAATTGAATACCGAGAAATCCGAAACTCATGTTCCAAATTTGCCAGAAGCTTAGTTTCTGCTTTTGCATTATCGTAATTATTGATTTAGTTACGATAAGTTTTTAAACTTATCAAAAAATTAAAATGTGGAATGAAATTTATTGATAAATCGTTTAATAAAACAAATATATATTTTTTTTTATTAGATCTGAATTTTACAAATGATTAATTTACGACGACGTTTTCGTAAACAAAATAGACAATTTACATAGATTTTGTAGATTCTCTAAGTTTTAAATCGCTAGAAATTACAATTTTTTTAGGCCTAAAATCTATCGCATCATTTTCAATTCTTTGTATCAGTAAATCTACGGCTTGTTGTCCCATTGTAAAACCATGCTGAGCAATAGTAGTAATCGAAGGAGATGAATATTCTGAGATTAAGCCATCTGTAAACCCGATAATAGAAATATCATTAGGAACACTTTTTCCTAGTTCTTTTGCAATTCTCATTGCATTTGCCGCATAAATTTCATTAACGGCAAATACGCCATCAATATCATTTTCGAACACTTTTTCTATCTGTGGTTTTATAGATTTTGTTTCATCGATTTCTACAATCAATCCCGTATTTATGTTTATATATTGTTCAATAAGTGCTTTTTCATAACCTTGCCTTCTTAAAGCCCCCACATTTACATGATTTGGAGTAGTGATTAAAGCTATTTTTTTACGTCCATTTTCTAATAAGTGCTTAGTGGCTTTGTAACCCGCACCAACATCATCTACTACAACTTTATCACATAATATTTCATCAACTACCCTATCAAACAAAACAAAAGGAATCTCTTCAGAGACAATTCCTTTAAAATGATCATAGTCTTTGTTATGGAGTGTTTCTCTAGCAATAGACATAATAATACCATCGACACTTCCGTTAGATAAAACTTTTAATGTTTCTACTTCTTTTTTATACGATTCGTTAGAGAAGCAAACCATAATATTATAACCCTTTTTATTTGCCCCATCTTCAATACCACTAATTACAGTAGAAAAAAAATGATGAACAATTTTAGGTAATATTACCCCAATTACTTTAGTCTTTTGGTTTCTTAACTGTAAAGCTAAATGATTTGGTTTATAATTGTAATGATCTGCATATGCTTGGATCCTTTCTTTAGTTTCCTTACTAATTTCATGACTATCTTTTAAGGCCTTTGATACGGTAGATGAACTAACTCCTAACTCTTTAGCAATTGTTTTTATAGTAATTTTTTGCTTCATTATTTATTAATAAGACAATATATCATTTTAATTATTGCTAAATTAGTGTTTTTAAATTTAAAAAAGTTATGAACACGAAACCGTTTTCGTAAGGTTTGAAACTAAAATTTACAATGATAAATCCTATATTTACTGGGTGGAATGTAAATTTATCGTAAATCAAAATAAAATTTACAGTTATTATTTAACAAATTATACATGAGAAAATTTAAATTATTGTTAATTGGAATTCTTTTATCCTCATCTTTTGCAACGTTTGCGCAGCAAACAGTAAAAGGTGTCGTAAAAGAACAAACATCAGGAGAAGTTTTACCTGGTGTAAGTGTTGTAATTAAAGGTACAACGAGAGGTACAGATACTGATTTTAATGGAAATTTTAGTTTGCCTAAAGTTGCTACTGGAGATGTACTTGTTTTTAGATATTTAGGCTATGCCAATAAAGAAGTAACTATTGGTCTTAATTTTAACCTAACAGTATTTTTAGAAGAATCTTCTCAACAATTGGATGAAATTGTTGTAGTCGGCTATGGAACAACCACCGTTAAAGATGCTACTGGATCTGTAGAAGCAATTACGGCAAAAGAATTTACTAAAGGGAATATAGTAACCCCAGAAAATCTTTTGAGTGGTAGAGTTGCAGGGGTAAATATAACTACAAGTGGTGCTCCAGGTTCTGGGTCTCAAATTAGAATACGTGGAGGTTCATCTCTTAATGCATCTAACGATCCTTTAATAGTTATTGATGGATTACCACTATCAGGCATTAACTTATCAAGTATTAACCCAAATGATATAGAATCTTTTTCTGTTTTAAAAGATGCTTCTGCAACTGCAATTTACGGTTCTAGAGGTGCAAATGGGGTTATTATTATAACCACAAAAAAAGGTAGAAGCGAATATTCTATGGATTATGATTTTCAAGTTGCTTTTGGAGAAATTAAAGATAGAATTAGTGTATTTGATGGAGATGAGTTTAGAAGTCTGATCGCACAACAAAGACCACAAGATTTAGGGTTACTTGGTGCTGCAAATACAAATTGGCAAGATGAAGTATTACAAAAATCTGTCTCAACACAACATAACTTAACTGTTAGAGGACAAATTTTTAAAACAATACCTACTCGATTATCGGTTAATTTTTCTGAAATTGAAGGAAACATCTTAACCTCTAAATTTGATAGAGCTAATGTTTCATTATCAATGAATCCTTCATTTTTTGATGATCATTTAAAAGTAAGCTTGAATTATAATAGAGCATTTGTAAATGACAGATCTGCAGATGCAGGCCAGTTAAACGCTGCTTTAAGATACGACCCTACCCAACCTGTTTATGATGCAACTTCTCCTTTTGGTGGTTTCTATCAACATATTAATAGAACTCCAGGAGGTATTTTAGTTCAAAATGGAACTAGAAACCCAGTTGCTGCTTTATTACAAAGTAACAATTCTTCAAACACGTTTAGACAATTTGGTAATTTTAAAATAGATTATAAACTACACTTTTTACCAGAAGTTACAGCTACCTTTTTAGTTGGTTTTGATAAATCTTCTCAAGAAGGTTCATTCTTTAACCCTTTAAACAGTCCTGCTAATTATACAGATTTATTTGTAGGTGGTGAAGGTCAGTTTTTAAACGAGTACAACAATGAAAATTTAGATGCTTACTTAAACTACAACAAAACTTTTGGAAAGGTAAAAGTAGATGCAATGGTTGGGTACAACTACCAGTCTTTTAATAGTTCTGGAAATAGTACAGGTAACTTAAGAAATCCTAACGACGCTGGTTACACAAGCTACGTTAATACTCCAGTTGTATTGGTCGGTTTTATTGGAAGAACAAACTTTACATTTAACGAAAAATACCTATTAACATTAAACTATAGACGTGATGGAACTTCTCGTTTTGGGCCAGAAAATAGATGGGGAGACTTTGGTGGTGCTGCTTTAGCATGGAGAATTAGTGATGAAGATTTTATGAAAGACAACAAGTTGTTCTCTGACCTTAAACTAAGAGCTAGTTATGGTTTAAATGGGCAACAAGAAGGAATTAGTGGTGACTTGTATTTAGATAGATACCGTTTTGGGAATCAAGGTTCTGGATATATTTTTGGCGGTAATCCTATAGCATCTACTATTCCATCTGAAAGAAGTAATTTAAGATGGGAAGATGTAGCTACTATAGAAGTCGGAGTTGATTTTGGCTTATTTGACAATAAAATAACAGGTTCTATAAATGCTTTTCAGAAAAACTCTACAAACTTAATTTCAGATGCTCCTGTTGCTGATGGTTCTAATTTTACCAACAGAGTATTACAGAACATTGGAGATTTACAAGTAAACGGTTTAGAGTTTTCTATTAATACGGATGTGATTAGAAGTGAAGATGTAAATTGGAACTTTAACTTTAACGCTACGTATTTAGATAGAGAAATTAAAGAGTTAGCCTTAGGTCAAGATATTACAGTTGGTGGTATTTCTGGAGGAACAGGAAACTTCATACAATTATTTAGAGAAGGTTTTGCGCCAAATTCATTTTATGTATTTAAACAACTTTACAACACTGCAGGTCAACCAATAGAAGGTGCTTATGCAGATTTAAATGGAGATGGTATAATAAATACTCAAGATAGATATTTAAAAGGTAATCCTCAAGGAGATTTTACTTTTGGTTTCCAATCTAATTTTAACTACAAGAATTTTGATTTAGCATTTAACTTAAGAGCAAGTGTAGGTAATTATGTTTACAATAACGTAAACTCTAGCTCTGCACAATACGATTTATTACAAGATAATGCTGTATTAGGAAATATACCTACATCAGTACTAGATACAAACTTTAATAGTACTTCTGATGTTATTATTTCTGACTATTATTTAGAGAATGCTTCTTTTTTAAGAATGGATAATATAACTTTAGGATATACTTTTGACAGACCTGTCAAAAAATTTGCATCAAACAGTATACGTTTATGGGCTGGTATGCAAAATTTATTTACAATTACAAACTATTCTGGTTTAGATCCAGAATTATCTAGTAATGGTATAGATAACACAAATTACCCAAGACCAAGAACATTTTTGGTAGGTGCAAATATTAAATTTTAATTAATAAAGAATTAATGATGAAAAGAGTTTTTAAAATAGACAAGATTACCACCCTAATTATGGTGTTAATAATTGCGCTTTCTTCTTGTACGAGTGATTTAGACATTACTCCAAAAGATGATCAAGATTTATTAGGTGAAGAATTTTTTGCAAATGAAACATCCTATAAAGAATTAATTGCAGGTGTTTATGCAAATCTTTCTCTGACTGGTATTGACGGTCCAGGTGATTCCAACATAGATGGTTTAGATGCAGGTACTAGTCAGTTTGGTAGAGTATTATTGTATTTACAAACACTTTCTGCAGATCAAATGATTTGGTCTTATGAAAATGACCCTGGTACAAGAGAAATTCAGAGAAATATTTGGAACGCAGATGATCCAATAATTTTAGGAATGTTTGGTAGAAGCCATGTTACTATTGCTTTTGCAAATAATTTTCTAAGAGAAACTTCAGCTGCTAAATTAGACGAAAGAAATGTTTCTGCAGCAACTAGAGCAGATATAATAGGATATAGAGCAGAAGCTAGATTGTTAAGAGCTATGTCTTATTACTATATGATGGATCTTTTTGGTCAAGCAAATTTTTCAACAGAAAATAACGCTATTAACGAGCAACCTGAAGTATATAACAGAGCTCAATTGTTCGATTTTATAGAACAAGAATTAATAGATATAGAATCTGATTTAGCAGAACCAATGGTTGTAGAGCATGGAAGAGCTAGTAAAGGTGTTGCTTGGATGATTTTAGCTAAAATTTATTTAAATGCAGAAGTATATACAGGTCAGAGTAAGTACACAGAATGTATTGACTACTGTAATAAAATCATAAACGGTGGATATACGTTAGCCAATAACTATTTGCATAACTTTATGGCAGATAATAACACCAATTCTGCAGCAAATGAAATAATATTCCCATTAATTTCTGATGGAACATTTACTCAAAACTATGGTCCTACAACTGTAATGATCAATGGTTCTGTAGGAAGTATAGAGTCTAATGGTGCTGCTTTAGGTGTTGGCGCTGGTGGATGGGGTGGTGCCCTAAGAATTAGAAAGCAATTGGCTTTATTATTCGAAGAAAGTATTTTTAATGGAGATACCAGAAATACAATTATCTCTAATGAAAGAGGAATAGATATAACTGATATCTCTGATAGAGATCAAGGATATATTCTAGAGAAATACTCTAATGCAACCTCTACAGGAAGTTTTGGAGTAGATCAAACTTTTGTTGATACAGATTTTCCTTTATTTCGATTGGCAGATGTATATTTAATGTATGCAGAAGCTCATTTAAGAGGAGGTGCTGGTGCAACTGAAGCTAATGTTACAGCGTATATTAATTCGTTAAGAAGTAGAGCAAATAACCCACAAAATAACTTAACAATGTCTAATATTACTTTAGATTTTATTTTAGATGAAAGATCTAGAGAGTTACATTGGGAAGCTCATAGAAGACAAGATTTAGTAAGATTTGGATTGTTTACAGGTGGAGCTTATAATTGGGTATGGAAAGGTAATGGAACAAATGGAATTGCGTTGCCAAATCATTTTAACCTTTATCCAGTTCCTTCTGCAAGTTTAGCTTCTAACCCAAATTTAACTCAGAACCCTGGGTATTAATTTTTAAATAAATTACAAATGATGAAAAATATAAAAAGATTTTCAGCAATTTCATTTATTGGATTATTCATGTTAATTTTCAATTCTTGTGATGATAATTCTGAATTATTTACAATAACAAATCCTACGCCTCCTGTATTAGCAGAGCTAGGTTTTACAGATATTGAATTAGATGCTGTAAACACAAACAATCCAGCAATTAACTTAAATTGGATGGAAGCAGATTATGGGCAACAAGCGTCTATAAATTATGCTATTGAGTTTGCTAGCGATGAAGCTTTTACAACACCTGTTGTTTCTGCTACTGTAACAGGTATTACAGCCATAACATTATCTGTTAGTGAAATAAATACTGCAGCTGGTAATGCTGGTTTAAACCCTTTTGAGTGGGCTTCACTATATGTAAGAATAGTATCTTCATTAGGAAGTCAAAATTCAGAACAATCAGTTTCTAATGCCATACAGTTTAATGTATATCCTTATTTTAACTATACTTTTAATGATTATTACTTAGTAGGCGATGCAACTGCTCCAGGTTGGAATAACAACGATAACAACCCTGCTCTTTTTAGAGATGAAAACGACAGTAATTTGTTTTATTACACAGGAAAGTTTGGAGGAAACGGACACTTTAAAGTTCTTTCTACAAAAGGATTATGGCAACCTCAATATGGAACGGATAATGCTTCTAGAAACTCTGACGGAACCTCATCTGGTGAAGTTGGCGTAAATTTAGGATCAGGTTCAGACCCAGAGCGTTTTCCATATGCTGGTGGTGATGGTATCCCTGAAGGTTTCTATACATTTAAAATAAATTTTGCCAGTAATACATTTACTTTCGAAAAATTTGATGCATCAGGAAGTACGAGTCCTAATTCTTTAACTTTACAAGGATCTAGTACTAGTAATATAACTATGAATCAATTGTCTTTTGATGGACATTTATGGTTTGCTAATAGTGTTAGATTAACCCCTGGAGAAGTTTCTTTTGTAACCGATGGTGGTGCAAATTGGGGAAGCGAATCTTCATTTTCTGGAGTGGCTACAAATGGAGGTAGTGCAATACCTGTAATTGTAGAAGATGATTACGACGTTTGGTTTAATGACTTAACAGGGCGTTACATATTAATTCCTTTAAATTTATAATTAATAAAACTTTAAAAAATGAAAAAATATTTAAAAAGAGCTAGTTACCTACTACTTTCATTAAGCCTTTTATTAGGTTCTTGTGAAGTAGAAGATAGCTTAACTTTAACAAGCCCAGATGCAGCTTTTACTTTAGACACTCCTGGTATTAGTAGTGTATATTTAAATTTTGCATTACCAACAAATCCTGCATTTACAATTTCTTGGAAAGATGAACTAAACGCAGGTTCAGATTACACAGTGGAAATGGCAACGGATGCAGAATTCACAAGTCCTTTGACTTTAGGAACTACTACAAATAGTAACTTTTCTATTTCTGTAGAGAACTTTAATACTGCAATACAAAATACTGGTGTATCAAACTTTAGAGATATTGCAGTATATATGAGAGTTAACTCTGGTGGTAATACAACAAACACTATCTTAATGTTAGTAACTACTTATCCAGTAGATGCTCCAACTTTTACAAGTATTGATAATGGAGATGCCTTTGTATTAAGTTTAGATAATAATGATTTAGAAGCTGTTAACGTAACTTGGAATGATCCAATTTTAGACTCAACGCTACCTATTGAAATAAACTATGTATTAGAAGCTGCCACTCCTAATACTTCTTTTGCAAGTCCTATAGAAGTTGGTTCAGTTAATAACACAAATTCAATTTCATTAACAAACGCTCAATTAAATGCTGTTGCAATTCAAACAGGAATTGAGGTCGATACAGCTGGAGACGTTGAGATGAGATTAATTTCTACAATAACTGACGCTGCATCTGGTACTGTTTTAGAAAGAATTACTGAAACTGTAACTATTAATGTAACTACTTACTTAACAGTATTAGATCTTTCTACTACTTGGGGAGTTGTAGGTTCTGCAGCAAATGATTGGGGAGCTACTCCAGATTTACCTTTCTTTAAAACAGATGTAGACGGTGTTTTAGTTGCATATGTTAATCTAATCGATGGTGAAATTAAATTTAGAGAAAATAACGCTTGGGACAATAATTATGGTAGTGATAGTTCTACAGGTGGAGCCTTAGTATCTGGTGGTGGAAACCTTACTGTAACTGCAGGTTCTTATAAAATCGTAATGGACTTAAACAACCTAACCTATACCATTGAATCATTCTCTTTAGGTATTGTTGGTGGTGCTTACAATAACTGGGGAGCAACTCCAGATTTTATGCTAGAATATGACCCATATTCAGATGTTTTTAGAGGTCTAGTTACATTAATAGATGGTGAAATGAAGTTTAGACTAAATAACGACTGGGGTACAAACTGGGGCGATGATGGCACAGATGGCACTTTAGATCCAGGTGGTGCAAATATTGTAGTATCTGCTGGAACCTATTTTGCAACTGTAAATATGAATGATTTAACCTATACTCTAGAACCTGTACAGAATGTTTGGGGGCTAGTTGGTGGCGCATATAACGATTGGGGTGCAACAGCTGATGCTCAGTTTAAAAGAGATTGGTCTAAACCATTTAATGATGTTTGGATATTAGAAAACGTTACGTTAATCGATGGAGAATATAAATTTAGAGCTAACAATGATTGGGGTACTAACTATGGAGACTCTGATGGTGATGGAATATTGGAACTGAATGGTGGTAATTTAAACACTACTGCTGGTACGTATTCTTTTGTGTTAGATTTCTCTAACCCAGATGCACCAACTTATACTAAGAATTAATTTTCTTTATAATTTACATAAGAGCTATCTTAACAGATAGCTCTTATTTTTTTACTACAGTTTTTTATGAAAAAAAATATTTTCTCTTTCATTGTATTAATTTCTTCGTTTATATTTAGTCAACAACAAACCGTTACTTTTTCTATAAACCCATCAACATTTGATGAAGATGAAGAAATTACCATAACTGCATCTAATGTAGATGTTTCTGCATGGGGCGTTACAGACATTTATTTATGGGCATGGTCTTTTGATTCAAATTATGAAAACCTTCAAGATTCTCCAACAAATGGAAGCTGGACAAACTCTAATGAAGCTCAAAAATTAATCAATAACGGAAATAATACCTATAGCATCACGCTTACACCAACAACTTTCTTTAATAGAACTACTATTGGAAGAATAGGTTTTTTAGTAAAAGCAAAGAATGGAGATGGTGATAAAAAATCACAAGACCAGTTGTATGATGTTGGTAAATTTCAAATAACGTTAAATTCTCCTACAGAAACAATAACAATTATAAATTCTGGAGATAACTTTAGTATAGCTGCAGAAGCATCCTTGTTTGCTAATTTTAATTTAAAAGCAAATGGAACTTCTATTGATCAACAAACTAACTTACTAGAATACAATTTTACAACGTCAATAACAGAAAATACTTCATTTTCGCTTGAGGCTAATAATAACGGAAATATACAAACAAAGGAATTTAATGTTGTGGTAAAACCAACAGTTACAGAAGCTAGTCTTCCATTAAACTTAAAAGATGGCTTAACAATTAATGCAAGCGATAAAACAAAAGCAACCTTAGTATTACATGCACCAAATAAAGAATTTGTTCATGTAATTGGTGATTTTAACAATTGGGAAATAAATAATAATTACCTTTTAAAAAAAGATAGCTCAAAAGATCGTTTTTGGATAGAACTTACTAATTTAGATCCAGATACAAACCACATGTATCAATATCTAATTGATGCAAAAATAAGAGTTGCAGATCCATATTCTACTCAAATTTTAGATCCGTACGAAGATATTTATATAGATGATGCTACCTTCCCAAACTTACCTGAATATCCATCTGATTTTACTTCTCATGCAGTTACATTTTTTAAAACAGGTGAAGAAGAATATGTGTGGGAAAATACCAATTTTTCTAAACCAGCAAAAACAGATTTAGTTATTTACGAATTGCTTATCAGAGATTTTGATGAACTTCACAGCTTTAATGCAGTAAAAGCAAGATTAGATTATTTACAGGATTTGGGCATCAATGCAATAGAATTTATGCCAATAAATGAATTTGATGGAAACTTATCATGGGGGTACAACCCCTCTTTTCATATGGCTGTAGATAAATATTACGGAACTAAAAAAGCTTTTAAGCAACTTGTAGACGAATGCCATAGAAGAGGTATCGCTGTCATTTTAGATGTTGTGTATAATCATGGAACGGGTCAACATCCATTTTACAGAATGTACAACACAGATAATGGTGGTTATGGAGGTAAAGCAACTACTAACAGCCCTTTCTTTAATGAAGAGGCTAGACATTCTTATAGTGTTTTTAATGATTTTAACCATCAAAAACAAGGAGTAAAAGAATATGTAAAAAGAACTACACAATATTTAATAGAAGAATATAAGATTGATGGTTTTAGATGGGATTTAACAAAAGGCTTTACACAAAATTGTTTAAATGACGAAGGCTGTACGAATAATCTTCAGACTGATCGAATTGAAGTATTAAAAGAATATGCAGATTATCAATGGGAAATAGATCCAGACTTTTATGTAATTTTTGAGCATTTAGGGTCTAATACTGAAGAAACAGAATGGGTAAACTATAAACTTATTGATGGAAAAGGAATTATGTTGTGGGGTAATCAACATGGCAGTTATACCAATGCAACTATTGGTAATAATGCAAATGGTGCATCTAACTTTGATTGGATTTCCTATAAAAATAGAGGTTGGACAGTACCTGCTAATGTAAGTTATATGGAAAGCCATGATGAAGAGAGGCAAATGTATTCCGCACTTACACAAGGCAACTCCAATACTTCTTATAATATTAAAAATACCTCTACTGCATTAGATAGAATGGAGTTATCTGGTGCGTTTTATTTTACCATTCCTGGACCAAAAATGATATGGCAATTCGGCGAGTTAGGGTATGATATTTCAATAAATGAAAACGGAAGAACAGGAAATAAACCCATTTTATGGAATTATTTTGACAACCCTGACAGAAAATCAGTTTACAATACCTGGAGTAAACTCATTCAATTAAAGTTAGATTACGCAATATTTAAAACAGAGAATTTTAATATTGATGCTTCTAATTCAAACGGATTAAAAAAGATTCAACTTTCTGACACCTCTGCATCAGATTTGCAATACGTTACCATTGTTGGTAATTTTAGTCTCAGCAATCAAAATATAAATCCAGTTTTTCAAGAAACTGGCACCTGGTATGACTTACTAAATGATAATGAAGAGTTAGAGGTTACCAATACTAATAATCTAATTAATTTAGACCCAGGTGAGTTTAAAGTGTATGGTAATAAACCAGCTAGTTTAAGTACAGATGAATTATTTTTAGAAAATACAATTTATTTGTATCCAAACCCCACTGAAGATGCTTTTAAAATTTCTACAAACACCTCTAATATTATTATCTATGATAGTAATGGAAAAAAAATAAAAGAGTTTAAAGGAAGTTTCGAAAAAAATCATCTATTCTCAATAACTGATTTAAAAAAGGGTGTTTACCTAGTGGTCACAAAAACAACCAAAGGAAAATCCTTAAACAAATTAATAGTTCAATAAAAAAAGAGTAATCATAAAAAAAGAGCTACTTTATAGTAGCTCTTTTATTTTGTGTAATGTTCTATCTATTTCCTCTAAGGTGGTATATTTAGAGAATGAAAATCGGACTGAAGTTGTATTAGTTTGCTCTTCTGTTTGTAATTCTTCTAAAACATGCGACCCTTTATTACTACCACTTTGACATGCAGACCCTCCAGAAACAGCTATATCTGCCATATCTAAACTAAATAATAACATGTCGTTTTGTATTGGAAATCTTACATTTACAATAGTATAAGTACTTTTTGTAAAATCATTAGAGCTACCATTAAATGCTATAGAGGGATTTATTTTTAATAATTTTTTGATAAAATGCTTTTTTACATATTCTATGTGTAACTTATCTTTAGTTAAATGCGCATACGCATTCTCTAAAGCCTTTTCCATTCCTAAAATACCATGAACATTTTCTGTACTAGATCTAGCTCCTCTTTCTTGATCTCCACCATGTATCATTGGTAAAATACCAAAACCTTTTCTAAAGTATGCAAACCCTACCCCTTTTGGTCCATGAAATTTATGAGCGCTACACGCTATAAAATCTATCTTAAATTTAGATAAATCCAATGGATAATGACCTATAGTCTGTACCGTATCTGAATGAAAAAGTGCAGCATTATCTTTACATAAGTTACTCACTTTTTCTAAGGGTAAAATTGTACCAACCTCGTTATTAATATGCATTAAACTTACAAGCGTCTTTTTGGTATCATTTTTTAATAGCTCCTCTAAATGGCTTAAGTTAATAACTCCATTAGTATCTGTTGCTACATAATTTACTATGATGTTTTGTTTTTTTTCTAAAAACTGGCACGTATGCAATACAGCATGATGTTCTAATTTAGAGGTAATTATTCTTTTTACCCCCAAGTGTAAAACAGCATTTTTAAGGATTAAGTTGTCTGCCTCTGTACCTCCAGCAGTAAAAACAATTTCTTGGGCAGTTACATTAAATTGTTTTGCAATATTTTTTCTTGCAGTCTCTACAGCAGATTTTGCCTTTCTCCCAAATTGATGTGTAGAAGAAGGGTTACCAGAAACTTCTTGCATACTTTTATACATCGTTTCTAAAACGTCATTGTCTATTTTTGTAGTTGCAGCATTATCTAAATATATCGCATTCATAATACAAAAATACAATTAATTCGAATTCTGGTAAATATAAACTTCGGTAGCACCAAGGCCATACTTTTTATAGGAGGCATCATAATACTTTACAGGATATCTATTTAATAAACTTTGCAGTTCTGATTTTAATACCCCTTCTCCTACTCCATGAATAAATACAAGTTTTGAAATTCTTTTTGATATTGCAAATTCAATTTTATTCTTGGCTGTAGTTAGTTGCAGGTTTAACATATCGTAATTATCCAAACCTCTTGTTGAACGCACTAACTGATTGATGTGTAAATCTACCTCTAAAATAATTTCTTTTTTAGTTTTAGAAAATAAACTTTTTTTTACTGGCTGGTTGCTAATTTTTTCTTTAAGTATCGAATTATTGATGTCAGAAAACTTAGAAAGTTCTTTTTGATCTTTTTCTATTTTTACTAATTCACTACTAGCAAAGGTAAAAATCATTCCGTCGTTAGTTTTCACTGAAATATCATCTCCTGATATCGCAGTTACTATGCCTTTAATAACATCATCTAAAACAGCAACTTTGTTTCCAATTTCTAAACGCATTCTTAACTGTATCTTAATTTTGAGAAATTATAGTAAGCTTTACTTTTGCAGTAAAAATAACTAATGATCTTGAACACTTCTAATATTTCTGCAAAATTCTTTTTTACAAACACAGCAAAAAAAAATACAATTTTTAAAGAAAGAAAAGAAGTTTTATTAGATATAGCAAATGCAGTTGCAGAAGAATCTAAAAGTAAAAAATTTGTAAATCTTAACTTTATCTGTAAGCATAATGCCAGATCTAGTCAACTGTGCCAAGCCTGGTCTTTTTTAGCCTCACTAACATTTAATTTACAAATTAATTCATATTCAGGAGGTTCTGAAATAACTTCATTCCATAGAAACACCATAAAAGTATTACAGAAATGTGGTTTTAATTTTCAATTGGAAGACTTTTCACATCAAAATCCAAAATACAATATCTCTTATGATGATGGCAAAAAAACATTTTTGGGCTTTTCTAAATATTTTGAAGATGCAACAAATCAAGAACCTTTTATAGGAATTAATATCAGTAAAAACTTAAATGATCAGTTTACAAGTATTCAAGGTGCTACTCATACCTACCATTTACCTTATTTTGATTTAAAAAATATAGACGGCACTGTTAATCAGGAACAAAAATACGCAGCAGTTAACGAACAGATTGCAAGTGAAATTTACTTTCTATTTTCAACTATAAAAGGTAAAGTTTCTTAAAAATAACACTTGTTATTTATAAGCCATCTTGTATTTCTATTTAAATTTATATCTATTTGTAAAATAAGTTCATGAGTGTTTAATATTAAAGTAACAATCAACCTTAGATTTCTAGGTCTTTATCGTAGGGGATACTTTTTAAAATATGATTGATTACATTTATTCTAGCCTCTGTCTTTCTATTAGCTCTAATAATTTTCCAGGGCGATAAAAGAGTATTTGTTTTTGCAAACATGGCATTCTTATATTCGGTATATTGATCCCAAAGGTCTTGTGCCTTTTCATCTAACTTGGTCATTTTCCATTGTTTTAAGGGATCACTTTTAATTTCTGCAAAACGCTTTGCTTGTTCTTTTTTAGAAATTGACATATAAATCTTAACTAAATGTATACCTGATTCTAATATCATACGTTCAAAATCATTTACCTGATTCATAAATGTATTGTACTCTTCTTGTGTACAGAAATTATTTACAGGCTCTACAACAGCCCTATTATACCAACTTCTATCAAAAAAAACCATTTCTCCAGCTTTTGGTAATTGCTCTACATAACGTTGAAAATACCATTGGCTTTGTTCATCTTTTGTAGGTTTTGGTAGCGCAACAATTCTCATAAAACGAGGATTAATTCTTTCTGTAACTCTTCGGATTGCACCCCCTTTTCCGGCTGCATCCCTACCTTGAAAAACAACAATAATTCGTTCTTCATTCTGAATAGCCCAGGTTTGCAATCGAATAAGTTCTACTTGCAGTTTTTTTAGCTTTCTTTGATAGTTTACATACCTTAATGCTTTTTCTACACTTAAAGGCTCTTTAGATAAAAGAGCTAATAACCCTCTATTCGAATTTAACTTTTTAATATCTGAAGGTGATAAATTATTATCCATACTATTAATCTATTTTGTGAATACCAGACCTATAATACCTCATCACAATATTAGGATCTGGATTTAAAGGTGTACTTGATTCAAGTTTTCCTTCATAATCAAATTGAGACAATACATGTCTTATCGCTTCTAATCGAGCTGCTCTTTTATCATTAGTTTTTACAATTACCCAAGGGCTATATGAAGTATGTGTTTTAGAAAACATCTCTTCTTTATAATGAGTATATTTATCCCAAAGTATTTGTCCTTGTTTATCTACTGGACTAAATTTCCATCTTTTTAAAGGAGTTTCTTTTCTACCTTCAAAACGCTTTCCTTGTTCTTCTTTAGTAATAGATAACCAAAATTTAATAATAATTACTCCATCTTCGTACATCATATGTTCAAATTCAGGCACTTGGACAAGAAATTGTTTGTATTGTAATTCAGAACAAAAACCCATTACTGGTTCTACAACTGCTCTATTGTACCAACTTCTATCAAAAAAAACAATTTCTCCTGGGTTTGGAAGTTCTTTAATATATCTTTGAAAATACCATTGCCCTTTTTCAATTTCTGTGGGTTTATTTAATGCAACTAATCTTGAAGATCTTGGGTTAAGATGCTCCATAAATCGTCTTATATTACCCCCTTTTCCTGCTGCATCTCGTCCTTCAAAGATAACCGCCACTCTTTTATTGTGCAAAGAAATATGATTTTGAAGTTTTACCAATTCAATTTGTAGCATTCGTAGCTCTTCATTGTATGAGAGCGTATCTTCTACCTTTTCAAAAGAGATATCTTTCTCTTTTAACAGATCTAATAATTCTTTATGACTAGATATGTTATTAAAATCTTCTTTGGTTAATTCTCCCATAAATTTTAATTTTACTTTAAGAACCCTAAAAATAAAACCTTTTTTTAAAAATCATGTTAAAAATCTATCAATTTAAATTCTAAAAATTATATTTGTGTACTATGAAAAATACAATTTTTATTGTTCTTTTTTTTATATCACTCTCCATTTTATCTCAAAAAAAATACTCAAAAGAAATAAGTGTTATTTCAGACAATGATTTGTCAAGAATTACAACAATTTATTCATAAAAACTTTAACTTTAAACAAATACAGGGCTGGCAATATCAAATTCAGAACGCGCTTAGCATTTCTCTAAAATCCTCATTTGTTAAACAATTATATATGAGTAATACTAATGCTTTTGATGTAAATTGGGAGAATTATTTACAGCTAGGCACTTCTTATACCAACATAAGTTCTGGACTTAACATAAGATTAGGGCTTTTACCGCTGCAAGAAATAATAAATTCAATTGCTTATAATACGCACTTAAACAATAAAAACACAAATAATTTTAATGAATCAGAATCATTTTTTTTTATAAAACCAATGCTTAGATATGTCGCTTATGATGCTACTATCCAAGGAAGTTTTTTAAATAAAACAAGTCAAGTAACAAAAGAAATTATTCCATTTGTTTTTTCTTTTCAACTTGGTATAAAGTTTACCGTTCAAAAATTTAATTTTGGGCATTATTTTAACTATAACACAAATAAATCTAAAGGGTTAAGGTATGTTAATGGAAATGAATTCGGAAGAATAATATTAAGTTATAGATGGAATTAATCTAAAAAAAATCTTCTTTAAAGCCTAACAAATATAATTTTTCTTGGGTTCTAGTTACTGCTGTATATAACCATCTAAAATACTCTTTAGATACTCCATTTGGTAAATAAGGTTGCTCTACAAATACGGTTTTCCACTGGCCTCCTTGAGATTTATGACACGTCATTGCATAAGAAAACTTTACTTGCAAAGCATTAAAATAGGGATTCTTTTTTATGGCTAAAAACTGTTTGTATTTGGATTTTTCTTCTAAATAATCTTCACGAACTGCTTGATATAATTTGTTAGATTCTTCATAAGTTAAAGAGGGACTTTCACTTGTTATTGTATCTAGTAATAAAACCGTTTCAAAAGCAGGCATTTGTGGGTAATCTATCATTCTTAATGATACCTCAGCAAATTTAAAACCATACAACTCTTTGATAGATAAAATACTTAAAACTTGGCAAATATCACCGTTTGCAATAAATCCAGCATCCGAAGATTCCTTTAACCAAAAATAATTATTTTTAACAACCATAACAAAATCTCCAGCAGAGATTTCATTTTCTTGTCCTCTAATGTTTAAACGTATTTGTTGATTATACTGGTTGGCTCTTTTGTTAGAACGCACAATAAAAGCAGTATCTTCCACCCCATCATTTTCATAAGCTAAAACTAAGGCATCCTCTATATCATAACCATCTTCTAATCTTACAATATCTGGGTAGTTTAAATCAAAATTAAAATCTAACCCCTCATTTTGTATTAAAAAACGAAGTTGTGTAGCATTGGCTAAAATTCCAGAATTTTCATGCTGACGCATAACCTCATCCAACTCAATTTCAATTACATTTTTATGATAATCTATAGTTAATGTATCTGCATCTAAAGCAGGACTTAAGGTAAGCTTTACAGGTGGAAGTTGTGCAGTGTCTCCAATAAAAATTAATTTACACTCATGGCCACGATCTACATAAGAAATTAAATCATCTAGTAATGAACCTGTTTCAAATAATTTTTGATTTTGTCGAGCATCTGGAATCATAGAAGACTCATCTACAATAAAAATGGTATGTCTGTGTTTGTTTTGTTGTAAAACAAAATCTACACTCCCATTCGCTTGTTTTTTAGGGAAATATATTTTTTTATGAATAGTGTATGCAGGCTTTTTAGAATAAACAGAAATTACTTTTGCTGCTCTTCCTGTTGGAGCTAACAAAACAGCTTTCTTATTAGTCGCCCATAATGAATTCACAAAAGTACTTATGGTAGTAGTCTTCCCTGTACCTGCATAACCTTTTAATAAGAAAATTTTATTTTTATCATCATTAAAAATAAATTCACTTAATAAATTTAAAAGTTTATTTTGCTTTTCTGTTGGGCGATAAGGAAATTTTTTCTTTAATTCTTTAAAAAAATTAGCAGGCTGTTTTATCATATAAATCTTAAAGTATCAAAGATACATTTCTTTATAAAGAAAAATTTTTATCATTGAAAAAAAATTGTAGATTTGCGATTATACTATTAAAAAAACAAAATTATAATGAATTTAATACTAATGATTTTAGGGGCTGTTATATTAGCAGTTCTAATAGCTTACGTAATAGTTAAATTTTTACCATTAAAGTTAAGATGGTTACCTTCTATTTTACTATTAATTTTAGCAGGATTTTTAAGTTGGAAGATTTATGGTGGAATTATGGAGCCAATTAAATTTAATGAAAATAAAGTTGTAAGATTTGCTAGTGTTGTTAATAGCTTAAAAATTATTAGAGATGCAGAAGTTAAATATTATGAAGTATATGGGAAATATACGAATGACAAAGCTGGATTAATTCAGTTCATAGATACTGCTCAACTTGCATTAACAGAAACTAAAACTATAGTTGAGAAAGTAAATAAAGGTGGTGGGGTAATTGTAGATGAAGAAAAAAGAGTAACAGATACAATTGGTTTTGAACCAGTTATTAAATATTTTAAGAACAAAGATTATAAATCGATGTTTAAAGTACCTGGTGTTGAAGGAGTTGAGTTTGAATTAGAAATAGGAGAAGTAGAAAAAGTACAGGGTTTAATGCAGCCAACATTTAGAGCAAGAACTCCAAAAAGAGGAATTTTAAAAGGCATGAATGAATCTTTAGTGAAACAAGAGCTAGAAGCTATTGAAACAGATCAAATTAAAGGAGAGTACGTTTCTGTAGGTTCATTAGGAGAGGTTACTACAGGAGGTAATTGGCCACCATCATATGACAGAAAAGTTGGAAATAAAGATCAATAAACAATCTTTAAACATATCAGAAAATAATTCATTATCCATCCAATTTAGTTTGGATGGATTTTCTTTTTGTATTAATGATAAGGATACGAATAAGACAAAACATTTCTCTAACTATACTTTTGAAGACACATTAAAAAGTCCAGAAAAATTACTTGAAAAAATACAAGCAATTTTTGAAGAAGATAAATTACTTCAAAAAGATTTTAAAAGTATACAAGTAATACATGAAAACTATTTATCATCATTAGTTCCTGATGCATACTTTGAGACTTCAATATTAAGAAATTATTTAGATGTTACCGTAAAAACTCTTAAAAACGACTTTATAGCCTTTGACTACATCGAAAAGATTGCTGCAAAGAATGTTTACATCCCATACATTAATATAAACAACTACCTATTTCAAAGTTTTGGAGAATTTGAATACAAACACCATCAAACAGTTTTAATAGAGAGAATAATACAGAAAAAAGACATGAATAAAGTCATGTATGTTAATGTTGCAAAAAATCATTTTGATATTATCGTAACAGAAAATCAAGAATTACTATTCGTAAACTCTTTTTCGTTTAATACTAAAGAAGACTTTATGTATTATGTTCTTTTTACGGCTGAACAACTAGAGTTAGATACAGAACAATTTTTACTTAAATTCTGTGGTTTAATTTCTGAAGCTGATGAGATCTATAAAATAACCTATAAGTACATTAGAAATATTGGCTTTATACATTCAAAAAACCCATTTGCATTAGAGCTTAAAGAACCACAACACACAAATTATACTTTACTAGGATAATGAGAATCATATCTGGAAAATTAAAAGGAAGACGTTTAAAAGCTCCAAAAAACCTACCTGTTCGTCCAACAACAGATATGGCTAAAGAAGGTTTATTTAACGTTTTAAATAATACGTATTATTTTGATAGTATTGCTGTGATAGATTTATTTTCTGGTACAGGTAATATTGCCTATGAATTTGCTTCTAGAGGTACAAAAAATATTTATGCTATAGATGCTAATTACAATTGTATTCGATACATATACAATACCTCGAAAGAGCTAGAATTGGAGATTAATACCTACAAAAGCGATGTTTATAAATTTTTAGAAAAAACAAATTTAAAAGCAGATATTATTTTTGCAGATCCTCCTTACGATTTTACATCTGAAAAATTTATAGAGATTATAGATTTAGTAATGACTAATAAATTACTAAATAACGGTGGAACATTAATTATTGAACACTCGAAACATACAGATTTATCAAAGCATCATAAACACACTTATAACAAAAGATATGGAGGTAATGTATTTAGTTTTTTCGAACTTTCTGAAGATCAAAGTTAAAATAGCGACTCAATGATATTCTTAATGGTAATACCCTCTGCTTCTGCCTTGTAATTTTTTACAATTCTATGAGATAATATTGGCACAGCAACTGCTTTTACATCTGCAATATCTGGAGAATATTTACCATGAACTGCTGCATGAGCTTTAGCAGCTAAAATTAAATTTTGAGAAGCTCTAGGGCCTGCTCCCCAATCTATATAATTTTTGACCAAACTTGTGGCTTGATTCGAATTTGGTCTAGTTTTACCTACTAAACCTACTGCATATTCAACAACATGATCGGTAACTGGGATTTTACGAATTAAATTTTGAATAGCTAAAATTTCTTTACCAGATAAAATAGCATTCACAACTGCGTTAGTCGTACTTGTTGTATTTTTTACAACAGCAACTTCTTCTTTAAATGTTGGATATTCTAAATGAATAGAAAACATAAAACGATCTAATTGTGCTTCTGGCAAAGGATAAGTACCTTCTTGTTCTATGGGGTTTTGCGTTGCCAAAACAAAAAAAGGCAAATCTAACTTATAATGATTATTAGTAATTGTAACTGAACGCTCTTGCATTGCTTCTAAAAGGGCTGCTTGTGTTTTAGGAGGAGTTCTATTAATTTCATCAGCTAAAATAATATTAGAAAATATCGGCCCTTTTATAAATTTAAACTTTTTGTTTTCATCTAATATCTCACTTCCAAGAATGTCAGATGGCATTAAGTCTGGTGTAAATTGTATGCGTTTAAAATCCAAGCCTAAAACATTAGACACTGTGTTTACTAAAAGTGTTTTTGCTAAACCTGGAACACCTATTAGCAAAGAATGACCACCACAAAATATAGATAATAAGGTAAAATTAACAGCATCTTCTTGCCCGACTATTATTTTACTAATTTCAGACTTTAATACTTTATAATTTTCTACTAGATTTTTAACAGCGTTAACATCAGACATTACCTTCCCGTTTCTTTTTTCCAGTTTTTAGTAAACTTACATTTTTTATGATCTTTAGATAATTTAATGTAAGTATCTTTAATTTTTTCTTTAGCCCACTTTGTAACTGCTTCTTCTTTCTTTTTTGTTAAAGCCAATTCCTGAACTTTCACATAATCATTAACCAAATCTGCAGTATGTGTATTTGTTCTATCTCTCATTATGATGAATTTATACATTTTTTCACCACTTTTATTCTCATCAAAATAAACATCTGTAAGGTCTCCTTTTTGTAGTTCTGCTACCCTAGCATATAAAGCAGGATCCATTCTTGTTAAATCCCAAGTAGTTTCCCCTGTGTATGGATTTATTAATAAACCATCATCATTTTTAGTATCTTCATCATCAGAATACTTTTGAACAGCTTCTTCAAAAGAAATTTCACCCAATTTAATTTCGTTTGCAACCTTTTCTGCTTTATTCTTCGTTTCTAATAATAATGATTCTGGCACATTAGGTTGCATAAGTATATGCGTAGCAACTCTCATGTTTCCCCTAATTTCATGCAATTGCATTATGTGGTATCCAAAATCAGACTCAAAAGGTTCAGAGATTTGGCCAACATCTAGAGAAAAAGCCATCTCTTTAAATTCTTTAATAAAAGGGGAATCTTTAGTAACTTCGTATTTACCACCATTTGATACTACTCCAGGATCATCAGAATTAATGATCGCTTTCATTTTAATACTTGACCCCTCTTCTATTTCTTTTTTTATTTCTTTTAATTTAGTAACTATTCTTTCTTTTTCAGCCTCAGAAGGCTTAGCTTTAATAACTAATTGTGCCAATTCAATTTCTGCAGAAAATTCTGGTAATTCTCCAGCATCCTTTAAACCAACGTAATACAAACGTACTTCTTCTGGTGTTACATCTATTTTTTCTGTAATCTTTAATTGTTCTTTCTCTATTAAAGCATTTTCTGACTGTACTGTAAACAATTCTTTCTTTAAATCATCTAAATCATTAAATCCATAGGCTTTAATAACTTTATCTACAGAACCAAATTGTTCTGTAAAATAAGCGACACTTCTCTCTACTCTAGAAGAAATTTCTTCATCAGAAACTGTAACACTGTCAATAACTGCATGGTGAGCCAGAAGTTTTTGCTGCATAAGTTCTTCTAGCATTTCACAATCAGAGATCTGTATTTTACCTTCAGATCGAACTTCTATTTCTTGTTTAAATTTTTCTATATCAGAATCTAACACAATATTTTTCCCTATAACAACTGCTACACCATCAATTTTAATTTGCGCTGACAATTCTGCACTAAAAAAAACAAATAAAGTGAATAAGAATGTGGTTTTAATAAATTTTAAGATTGTTATTTTTTGATGCATCTTGTACTAATATTTTTTCTATTTCTCTAATTAATTCAATTTTACGTCGATGTAAAATCATTTGTTTTATTGTAGGTTTTATATAACCGATTGGTGCTATATCATTCCTCATCAAAACATCTTTTATGGTGGCCAAATATAAACCTAATGAATCTTGTTTTTGAATTAATTTTGTTTTATTTAACAGATTTTCTTTAGAAAATGGCACTTTTAACATAACCTTATCTAAAGAGGACCAGATAGAATCATTAAAATGATAAGATTTAAAACTTAATTGTTGTTTTTCCAAAGCTTCTAAATCTTCAATTTTATCTGATTTAAATAGTTCTTTAAGTTCTTTTTTATTTAAAATATTCTCAGCAAGATGTAGGTATTTTATTTTTATTAATTCTTCGTTTAATCTAAAATTCTCTTTATTATTACTGTAAAACACTTCTATTTCTTCGTCTAAAATTACAGTATCCAATTGTTGTTTAATTAAGCGCTCTTTATAACTATTAATAAGAAGACTTTCTTTATAATCTTTTACCAAATCGTTAATACTTTCTATTTCTTCTTGTGTTATATTACTTTCTGCATTTTTTAGTAAAAGCTTTTGTATTGCCCAATCATTGATAAAACCTTTTACTAAAATTACGCTATCTTCTTTACTTAAATTTGAAGGCAAAAAACGAGTTAAGTCTTTTTTAAATAATTTATCTGCGTTTACAGAAGCAATTATATCTGAAGTAAAAGTATCTTTTTCTTTAACTTCTAAATATTCACAAGACCACAAAAGTGAAAAAAATCCAATAAGAAAGATTCCTTTTTTCATTGCTATTTAGCGTAGTGTTTTTGGAGTTTTTTAAGTGATTTTTTTCGGATTTCAACAGCGCTTTTATTTCTTAATTCTTCAATCCAAGTTTTTTCTAAATGATTTTGAAAATCATTCATTACCTCTCCTTTTATTTTATCTAAAGGTTTATTCTTGTAGTTGTTCAAACGAAGTTTATAAAAATTTTGCAAGCCTAAAGTATCTTTAGAGGCCTTATCCCATATTTTTCTTTGCATTAACTCAAAAAGCAATAAACCATCTTCATATTCTTTTAGTAAATGAGCAAATTCAGGTTCCGTTTTTTCTAAATTATCTTTATAATAATTTAAAATTTCTTCATTTTTAAACTCTTTATAAAGATCAAAAATAGACGTATTCCTTTTTCTTTTTATAAAAGTAATAAAGTCTGATTGTTTAATTTCTTTCTCATTTATTTCAAAAAGAGTGACATTTAAGGTATCTGTAGATAATTCTCTTATATTTTTTAAATCTAAAATAGATTTAGCATCATCAAATTCTTTAACTGAATACGTTTTCTTTAATTTATTTACTACTGCCTTTTCGGATAACTGCAAACGATCAGTTGATCTTATTCTATTGGTTAACTCACCCTTTAACTCTTGAAAAGACTGAACAGGATGTTTTTTAATTAACTGTATAATATGCCAGCCAAAGCGTGTTTTAAATGGTTTAGAATATGCCCCCTCTTTAGTTAAACTAAATGCAATCTTATCAAATGGTTGCACCATAACTCCCGATCCAAATTTTCTTAATTTACCTCCTTTAGATTTAGAGCCTTTATCATCTGAATATTTTCGGGCTAACATTTTAAATTGCTCGTCATTCTCTAAACGAATGTAAATTGAGTCTATCAATTCTTTTTCTTTTGCAGATTTATCTTGAATTAGAATATGGGCAACTTCTACTTCGCCTCTTGACTGTCTTAAACTATCTACTTTCACTATATGATAGCCAAACCTAGTTTTAAATGGCATAGACACTTCCCCAACCTTTGTTGTATAAGCTGCCTTTTCGAAAGGATATACCATTTTAAAAGCAGAAAAATAACCTAGATTACCTCTATTTCCTTTTCTTCCTGATTTTTGATCTGTTCTAGCAGATGGATCCTCAGAAACAGATTCAGCAACTTCTTCAAAGTCTTCTCCATTTATAATTCTATTTCTTATTTCAGTAATTTTTTTAAAAGCATCTAAAGTGTCTTTAGAAGTAGGTGTTTTAGGAGTTCTTATTAAAATATGTTTTGCTTTTATTTCATTTTTTGTTCTAAAATAAGCCTCTTTTACTAAGCGATTAACATAAGTAGAATCTTGTATGTACGGAGTTGCAAGTTGATTCCTGTACATTTTCATTTCTTTAATGTAAGATGGTAATGTGTCTAACTGAATAGCATAAGCTTCATTTACTTTTAACTTATAATTGATAAACAAATCCAAATTTTTATTCAAATCTTTAGCCTCTTCGTTATCTATTGCATCTAAATTTTTTTCATAAACCCTCTTAAATTCAGAAATCATAATTTCTTCACCATCAATAGTCATTAAAACTTTGTCTTTTTTTTGAGCTACTATAGTAATAGAAAAAAATACTAAAACTAAACCTATATATTTTTTCATAATCTTATAATGATATTATACCTTCTATCTTTTCAACTTTTTTGTAATAATCAATTACTTCTTGTGCACTATCTAATTTAAGAACAACAGAAATACTAATATATTTTCCTGTTTTTGATTTTTTTGTTTTAATTACTGCTCCTTTATTATCAAAAACACGTTGTACTTCTTTTTGCTGGTTCCCTATTGCTGGAACAATAAATTTATACATGTAGTCTGAAGGAAACTTGGTTGTATCTTCTAATTGCCCTTTTAATTTGGTATAAAATAGATTCTTATCGTTCATTATTCTTATTTACGCCTTAAATTTAAACACAAAATTACATTAATTATTAGATTTATAGCGCTAATGATTTATTTTTGTGGAACAGGAAAAATTCTTAAATTCAAAAATAATAATTCAAAAATAATTTTTTGGGAAATAAACAATTAAAAATCATCCTCATTGGTGGTCCTAGTACGGGAAAAACAACGGTATTAAACACTTTAAAAAGTAAAGGTTTTTTTTGTCTAGAGGAAATATCTAGAGCTGTCACAATACAAGCTCAAAAAGAGGGTATTTCGCAGTTGTTTTTAAGCAACCCTTTGCTATTTAGTCAAAAACTATTAGAAGGAAGAGAAAATCAATTTTTAGAAGCTGAAAAAACAAATTCAAAAATTGTGTTTTTTGATAGAGGAATTCCAGATGTTAAAGCATACTTAGATTATTTTAAAACTGAATACCCACCTATCTATTCAGAAAAATGTAAAGAATTCACTTACGATCTTATTTTTCATTTTAAACCATGGAAAAAAATACATATTACTGATAACGAAAGATATGAATCGTTTGATGAAGCAATTAAAATTGATGGCTTTATTACACAAACATATACCTCTTTAGGTTATCAAATAATAGAGGTTCCTTTTGGAGATGTTAAGCAACGAGTAGATTTCATTATCAATTCACTCCCTAATGAATGAGACATACTCCAGAAGAAATATTAAAAAAATATTGGGGATACCACAGCTTTAGAGCACCCCAAAAAGAGATAATTGATGCTGTTCTTAACCAGAAAGACGTTGTTGCATTACTACCTACAGGTGGAGGAAAATCCATATGCTTTCAGATTCCTACTTTAATTAATGATGGAGTTTGCATTGTCATCTCTCCATTAATTGCTTTAATGGAAGATCAAATAGATAGCCTAAATAAAAAAAACATTAAAGCGCTTAGCATCAAATCCGGAAGCTCAAGAGATGAAATAGTTAGGCTTTTTGATGCTTTAAAGTTTGGTGATTATAAATTCCTTTACTTGTCTCCAGAACGATTACAATCTCAACTCATACAACATAAAATTAAAGAATTAAAAATAAGCTTAGTAGCTGTAGATGAAGCGCATTGTATTTCTGAATGGGGTCATGATTTTAGGCCTTCCTATAGAACAATCAGTAAAATTAAAGAATTTTTAAATGATGTAAGTATTATTGCATTAACGGCTACTGCCAATCAAAGGGTACTAAATGACATTTGTGAAAATTTAAAATTAATTGAACCTCAGATTTTTAGAAAATCGTTCTATAAGAAAAATTTGGCTTATCAAATTTATGATGTAGAAAATAAACTTTTAAGACTTAAGCAAATAGTTACAAAAACAAAAACACCCGCTATTGTTTATGTAAACTCAAGAAAAAAAACAAAAGAAATTGCAAGTTTTTTAAATGCAAACAAATTTTACAGTAGTTATTACCATGGAGGCTTAACTGCAAAAGAAAAGGAATTTGCCTTTAAAAACTGGATGAATGAATCTACTCCAATAATGGTTGCTACAAATGCATTTGGTATGGGAATCGATAAAGCTAATGTTGGGGTTGTTATACATTTTGATCTTCCTTTTTCTATAGAAAATTATATTCAAGAATCTGGCAGGGCTGGTAGAGATGAAAAAAAATCATTTGCTGTTTTATTAAAAAATGAACACGATATTATTCAATATAAATTACAACTTAAAAAAAACACTCCAAGCATAAAAGAGATCAAAGAGGTACATCGTAAATTATACCAATACTTCAGAATTTATTTAGGAGAAAAAAGAGAAGAATTCTTTAGTTTTAACCTTTTAGAATTTTCTAAAATATATCAATTTTCTACTCAAAAAGTGGTCCTTATTTTAAAGATATTATCCAATAATGGAGTTATAGAATTAGTAAATACTTACCATCAAAAATCTACCTTACTTTTTAAAACCAATAGTAAAAATGTAATTTCATACACCATAAGAAATATCTATGACAAAAAATTTATAAACTCATTACTAAGAACTTACTCTGGATTATTTGAACAAAAGGTTGATATAGATGAATTCTTAATCGCAAAAAAAAATAACACCACATCTTTAGCGGTAAAAGAAATATTATTACGATTAGAGAAAGATAATTTAGTAGAATATAAACAAGTAGAAACAGACATGGAAATTCAATTTTTAGTTCCTAGAGAAGATGATAAAACCATCCATAGAATTTCAAAAAATATTTCTACTTTTTTAGCACAAAAAATAAAAAAGTCTGAAGAATTTTTAGAATACATTTCTAATAATACTAGATGCAGATCACTTCAAATTTTGGATTATTTTGAAGAAAAATCAACTCAAAGATGTTCTATTTGTGATGTGTGTATTTCAGAAAAAAAAGACGTTAAAATTAATATTTCTTTAAAAATTATAGCACTACTTTCAAAAACAGAAAGTTTAACTTCACAAGAAATTAATCAAAAACTTAACGCTAATGAAAAAGACATTTTAATACATTTGCGAACATTAATTTCTGAAGATAAAATTAAAATAAATCATCAAAACAAATACCAATTAAAATAACATGAAAGACTTGCGCATTGTTTTTATGGGTACTCCTGATTTTGCAGTTACCATTTTAAAATATTTAGTTTTAAAAAAATACACAATAGTTGGTGTAATAACTGCACCCGATAAACATGCAGGAAGAGGAAGAAAAATGAATGAATCTGCAGTAAAAAAATATGCGAAGTCAGAAAACTTAAAATTATTACAACCTAACAATTTAAAAGACGAGACCTTTCTAAAAAACCTAAAAGAACTACAAGCACAACTTCAAATTGTTGTTGCCTTTAGAATGCTACCTAAAGTAGTTTGGAAAATGCCTGCTCTAGGTACATTTAATCTACACGCTTCTCTATTACCAGCCTACAGAGGTGCAGCCCCTATTCATTGGGCAATCATAAATGGAGAAAAAACAACAGGAGTTACTACATTTTTTATTGATGAAAAGATTGATACTGGAGAAATTATTCTTCAAGAAAAAGTTGAAATTGGAAGCAATGAAACTGTTGGTACCTTGCATGATAAATTAATGCATTTAGGAGCAAAGTTAGTAGCTAAAACAGTAGATGCAATATCTGAAGATAGGTTGCACACAAAGAAACAACCAAATTATGAAGAAAAAAGTGCGCCAAAATTATTCCAAGAAAATACTAAAATAGACTGGAGTAAACCAATAAATGATATTTACAACAAAATCAGAGGGCTTAATCCCTTCCCTGCTGCATGGACTTTAATTATGAATGATAATGCAGAAATTAAAGCTAAAATATACGATGTTAGAATGGAAATTTCTTCACATAATGAAACACCTGGTAAATTAATAACCAATAAAAAAGAGATTAAAGTTGCAGTACATGGAGGCTTTCTTATAATTGATGCAATAAAAATCGCAGGAAAGAAAAAGTTAGATGCAAAAAGTCTTTTAAATGGATTTGAATTTTCTAAAGATTCAATAATGGTTTAACACTATATTTTAAAGGGTTTATCGGTACTCTAAAAATTAAAACCTCCTTTATTAACAATTTACAAATATTTATCAACAAAAACCTACATTTAAAGGGTACACATTTGTGTAAACCCTTAATACGTATATATTTGTTAAGCATATTAGCAAAAAAACAATAATTAACTTAAAAAATTTATTTATTATGAACAAGTCAGATTTAATCGACGCAATGGCTGCAGATGCAGGTATCTCTAAAGTAGCAGCGAAAGCAGCATTAGAATCTTTTACAAACAACGTAACTTCTGCTTTAAAAGGTGGTGGTAAAGTTGCTTTAGTAGGTTTTGGAACTTTTTCAGTTTCTCATAGAGCTGCAAGAAGCGGAAGAAATCCTCAAACTGGAAAAACAATCCAAATTGCTGCTAAAAATGTAGCAAAGTTTAAAGCAGGAGCTGGATTAAGCGATGCAGTAAACTAATCAAAAAATAGATTACATAAAAACTCTCTTTTTTAAGAGAGTTTTTTTTTGCTCTTTTTTAACTACATTTACGTATGTCTATTTTAGAACCAAACAAAGGCAATCTTCTTATAGCAGAACCTTCGATACTAAATGATAGCACTTTTAGTAGAAGCATAATTTTAGTTACAGAATATACTGAAAACAATACGGTTGGTTTTATTTTAAATAGGCCCTTAGATTATGTTTTAAGTGATTTAGTTACTGATATTAATTGCGATTTTCCTATCTATGAAGGAGGTCCTGTAGAGCAGGATAATTTATACTTTGTCCATAGGGTACCTAAATTAATTCCAGAAAGTATAAGAATTAGTAATGGTATTTTTTGGGGTGGTAATTTCGAATCATTAAAAAGAGCATTGCAAACAAACCAAATTAATAAAAATGATATCCGTTTTTTCTTAGGCTATTCTGGATGGGGTAAAGATCAATTAAAAGAAGAAATTAATAGCAAATCTTGGTTTGTAACAGAAAACAATGCAAAAAATATTTTCTCAGAAGAGAATGTTACTTTTTGGCGAAATAAAATGGTTGAAAAAGGGGGTAATTATAAACTTTGGGCTAATGCTCCAAAAGACATTTCATTAAATTAATTACCTGTAAATTCCAAAACCTTTAAACTCTTTGCAATCTTAGTTCCAAAATCTATTGAGAATGTTTTCTTTTTATAATTTGTTACAGGCTGCACACCTATTATTGCATTAGTAATAAACACTTCCTCTGCTTTTTGGATTTCGAAAGGAGAAATACTAGTTTCCTCTATAGTGTACTCTTCATTTTTAGAAATAATATCTATTATTTTTTTTCTAACAATACCTTTAATACATCCTTCTTCAATTGCTGGTGTTTTTATAGTATTTCCTTTTAAAATAAAAATATTTCCATTAGCAACTTCAACTACTCCTTTTCTTTCGTTAACCAAAACACAGTTATCTAAATCATTTTCCTTGGCATAAATACTTGCCAACGTATTTACCATTCTATTGTTTGTTTTTACTGTAGATAACAATCCTGAAAAATTATAAAAATCCTTAAAAACATCTATAGAATATTTATTTTTTGTAGCAGTTTTAATTGCTGCTACTTCTATGGTATAATTTATTGAATTAGATAATGGCGTATAAAAGCCACCATCTTTCCTAAAAACATTTAAACGCACTCTAGCCCCTTTCTCTAAATCATTTGCTTTTACAGTCCTTATGATTTCTTGTTCTAAAAACTCTAAGGTAAATTGTAAAGGTATTTTCATTCGAAGCATTCTCATAGAAGACATCAGCCTAAAATAGTGATCTTCCCAAAAAATTACTTTATTATTTTGAATTTTAATTGTTTCAAAAATAGAATCTCCATATTTAAAACCTCTGTTATTTAAAGAGATATTTAAATTTTCTATCGATAACAAATCACCATTATAATTCACCATTGTAATACTATTTTTAAAATGCAAAATTAAGGTTTTTAAAAAGGAAAAAATAAAAAAACTCAACCTTTACAAGTTGAGTTTTTAAAAGTACATTTCTTACAATTGATTATGCACCAATCGTATGTTTTAATTCATCTATTTGATTTTCCCATAATTGCTTTGCCTCTTCTACTTCATCTTCATCATCTGCAAAATCCGTTATGATTAAAGAAACATCTTTTGTTAAAGGATCTACTTGAATTTTTATTTCAAAAAAACTTTCATCTCCTTCGCTCTCTAGCCATTTAAAACGTATTCTATCCTCAGATTTTTTTGTAATTAATTCTGCTTGCTCTTCTGTACCATCCCAATGAAAAGTATATATCTTTCCTCTAGAGTTTACTTTATCTGCAAACCACTCTTGTAAATTAGATGGCGAAGAGATGTATTGATACAACATACTAGGGGATGCGTGAACAGGAATTTCTATTTCGTATTTTATTTTGTCCATTTTAAAAATAAGTTGTGGCACAATATAGGTATTAATTTGATTAAAAAAAATTAAAACCACTACTTGCCAGTCTACAAAAATCGGTTATATTTGCATCCTCAAATCAATGGCGAGGTAGCTCAGTTGGTTAGAGCGCAGGATTCATAACCCTGAGGTCACGGGTTCAAATCCCGTCTTCGCTACAAGTTAATTAAAACGAATTGTTTTCTACAATTCGTTTTTCTATTTCAAATAATTAAGGTTTTATTTAATTAAAAGTAGCAGTAAATAATACTGAGTAACTAAAATTTAATGAAGATATAATACTGATATAAAAACAAATACAATAACTCTAAAATTATTTCAAAAAAATTCATTGTAAAAGTAAAAAATGATACTATATTTGTAACTCTTTACCATGCGAAAGTAGCTCAGTTGGTAGAGCGTCAGCCTTCCAAGCTGAATGTCGCCAGTTCGAACCTGGTCTTTCGCTCAAAAGACGTTATTGTTATCAATAGCGTCTTTTTTTTATAACTTTTTTAACTTATCACCAAACAAAAGCAATAATAAAATAGGTACAGCTAACAGAATAATAAATATTCTATTGGTATCTATTAATATTGGCTGTAAAACAATAGTAAGCGTAAAACCACCTATTGCACCTCCTAAATGAGCAGCATGTCCAACATTACCTAACTGTTTTTTTATACCATAAATAGAATACAATAAATACCCTACTCCAAATACATAACCTGGAATTGGAACAGGTATAAAAAATAAATACATACTCATACCAGGGTACAATAAAATACAAGCATATACAATACCAGAAACAGCTCCAGAAGCACCTACAGCACTATAAAAAGGTTCATTTTTATGATACGATAATGTATATAAACTTCCTGCGATTAAACTTCCAAAGTAAATTAGTAAGGTTGGTAACATACCTAAAATGGAAAATACAATAGACCCAAAAGTATAAAGAACATACATGTTTAAAATAAGATGCATCCAATCTACATGTAAAAACCCTGAAGTTAATAGTCTAAATTTTTCCCCTTTCTTTACAGCATCAATTTGAAATTTATATTTATTCAAAAAAGTGAAATCATCAAAACCTTTTTTAGAAATCAAGACATTGGCAATGATAATAAGTAATAATAAAGTATTCAAATTTTCCATCATACAACAAAATTACTAAAAACAGATAAGTAATTAGTGGTTTCATTTTAAATATATATGCGATATTTGCAAGAATAAAATTTGAATATGCAGTTGATCTTATTTATTTTAATTTATCCGATAATATGGGTGTTATCTAGGTTGCCTATGAGAATACTATATTTAAAATCAGATATTTCCTTTTTTATTATCTATTACATAATTGGATATAGGAAAAAAGTAGTTTTAAACAATTTAAAATTAGTATTTAAGGACAAAGCAGAGAAAGAATTATTAATTATCAGAAAAAAATTCTTCAAACATTTAATGGATTTGATGATGGAAAGTATTAAAGCTTTTTCTATCTCTGAAAAAGAAATTTTAAAACGCTACACATATAAAAACCCCGAATTGGTTAACAAATATGCAAAAGAAGGAAAAAGTATAGCTTTAGTGGGGGCACACCAAGCAAATTGGGAATGGTCTACTAGTTTACCTAAAGTATTAGATATAAATGTTTACGGTGCATACACTAAATTAAATAACGCATATTTTGAAAAATGTGTAAGAGATTCTAGAGAAAAATTTGGAGTTTTTGGTTATAAGACTTCAGAAATGGTTAGAGCAATGCAGCAAAGAGTTTCTAACAAAGAACAGGGCGCTTATATTTTATTAAGTGATCAATCTCCTCAATTCCATAAAGCTTATTACTGGAGAAATTTTTTCAACACCAAGGTTCCTGTTCATACTGGTGCAGAAATGTTAGCCAAAAAATTTGATTTAGTCGTAATCAATTATGTAACTAAAAAAATTAAAAGAGGCTATTACGAAACAGAGTTTCAATTAATAACAGCGGAACCAAAAGAGGTTGAAGATTATAAGATAACAGATGCATACACGAAGCTAACTGAAAAAAATATATCAAATCAGCCTGAATTTTATTTGTGGTCTCATAATAGATTTAAACATAAAGACAGGTTTAGTGAATGGCGAAAATTGCAAAAAACTAAACAGAAAACCAAGCACTAACTAATTTTTTTTCTAAAGGTTTAATAGTTGTATGAATAAAATCATTTTTCGCACTATCGTACTTATAATCTTTAGCCCAATCTTCTATATTTTTAGCTAATTCTTTTAAGGAATCACATACAAATTCCAGCTCTTTATTTGTGATTGTTGGATGAAGTGATAAACGGACCCAACCTGGTTTCTCAGTATTGCAGCCTTCTAAAATTTGATGCTTTATTTTGTTAGATGTTTCTTGGTTAACGTTTAATAAAAAGTGACCATACGTACCAGCACAAGAACACCCTCCTCTTGTTTGTATTCCAAACCTATCATTTAACAATTTAACCACTAAGTTAAAGTGGTGCTTTTCAAAATAAAAGGAAAAGATACTTAACCTTTTCTTATGCTCAGGAGCCAAAATTTTAACTCCTTCTAGTTGCTCTAGAGTATCAAAAACAATGGCATTAATTTCATCTTCTCTTTCTTTAATCTTATCTGTTCCCATTTTTTCTTTCAACTGAATTGAAAGTGCTATTCTAATGGTTTGTAAAAAAGCAGGGGTGCCTCCATCTTCTCTAGTCTCTACGTCATCAAAATAATCATGCTGACCCCAAGGATTTGTATAACTTACAGTTCCCCCTCCAGGGTTATCTGGCACTGTGTTTTTATATAGTTTTTTGTTAAAAATTAATACACCTGCACTTCCTGGACCTCCTAGAAATTTATGAGGAGAAAAGAAGATTGCATCCAAATATTCATCTTCATTTTCAGGGTGCATATCAATAGCGACATAAGGTGCACAACAAGCAAAATCAACGAAACATAAACCATTGTAACTATGAATTAACTTAGCTACTTTATGATAGTTTGTTTTAATACCTGTTACGTTAGAGCAAGAAGTTATTGAAGCAATCTTAATTGCTCTGTGCTCATATTTTTTAATGCTTTTTTCAAATTCTTTTAAACACAACAAACCGTTTTCATCACAAGGTACCACTTCAACATCTGCAATAGTTTCTAGCCACGAAGTTTGATTAGAATGGTGTTCCATATGAGAAATAAAAACAATCGGCTTAATATCTTCTGGTATAGTTGTATGTTCTTTTAAATGTTCTGCTACTTTTAAGCCTAAAATTCTTTGAAATTTATTCACAACACATGTCATTCCAGAACCTGTTGTAATTAACACATCATTATTATTTGCATTTACATGCTTTTTAATGATTTTTCTTGCTTCGTGATAAGCTAAGGTCATAGCTGCACCAGAAGTTGAAGTTTCTGTATGCGTATTTGCTACAAACGGGCCAAAATCATTGGTGAGTTTGTTTTCTATTGGCCTGTATAATCTTCCACTTGCAGTCCAATCACAATACACCAAATTTTGTTCACCATAAGGTGATGTAAATGTTTGATCTACACCAACTATGTGTTTTCTAAATTGGGAAAAATACTGTTCTAAACTCATAATAATATCAATTTAAAATAGACTAGATTTAGCGCTTTATTACACTGCTGTTTAAAAAAATTAAAATACAACACTAAGAATGTCTAAGCAATTAACTCCTTAATTTCTGAAATAAACCTCTCTGCTAAAGCATTTGCTGCCTTTTGTGATTTTGCTTCTGTATAAATTCTAATAATTGGCTCTGTATTCGATTTTCTTAAATGAATCCACTCTTCTGCAAAATCTATTTTAACTCCGTCTATTGTATTTACATCTTCATTCACATATGTTGTAGCCATTTGTTTTAGAATAGCATCAACATCTATTGAAGGTGTTAATTGTATTTTATTTTTACTCATAAAATAACTAGGATACGAATCCCTTAAGGTTTTACAGGACACTTTTTGATGTGCCAAATGGGATAAAAACAAAGCAACACCAACTAAAGAATCACGTCCATAATGGGAAGCTGGATAAATGATTCCTCCATTACCTTCTCCTCCAATTACAGTATTAGTTTCCTTCATTTTAATTACCACATTTACTTCTCCAACTGCAGAAGCTGTATATGTTCCATCATGTTTTTCAGTAACATCTCTTAACGCCCTAGAAGAAGATAAGTTAGAAACTGTATTTCCTCCACCTAATTTACCCAAAACGTAATCTGCACAAGCGACTAAAGTATATTCTTCTCCAAACATAGAACCATCTTCAGAAACAATTGCTAATCTATCTACATCTGGATCTACCACAATACCCAAATCAGCTTTTTCCTTTACAACCAACTCCGAAATATCAGTTAAGTGTTCTTTTAAAGGTTCTGGATTATGGGGAAACTGACCATTTGGTGTACAATACAATTCTACGCAGGCTACATTTAATTCTTTTAATAAGGCAGGTATAAAAACACCACCTGTAGAATTTACACCATCTACAACAACTTTAAAGTTTGCTTTTTTTATTGCATCAACATCTACCAAGTCAAGATTTAATACTTCTTTGATATGTTTTTCTAAATAAGAGCTGTCTTTTGTATAGTTCCCTAAATCATCTACATCTGCAAATTCAAAATCTTCACTTTCTGCAAGAGCTAAAATTTTTTCTCCCTCTGATCCATTTAAAAACTCTCCTTTTTCATTTAATAACTTTAATGCATTCCATTGTTTCGGGTTATGAGAAGCTGTTAAAATAATTCCTCCATCTGCTGCTTCTAAAGGTACAGCAACTTCTACAGTGGGTGTTGTAGATAATCCTAAATCTACAACATCTATACCCAAACCAACTAATGTATTTGCCACTAAACTAGAGATCATTTTTCCAGAAATACGTGCATCTCTTCCTATAACTACTTTTATTTTGTCTTTATTCGAATTTCTATTTTTGATAAATACACCATAAGCAGATGCAAATTTTACAGCATCTATTGGCGTAAGATTATCAGCAGTTTTGCCACCAATAGTACCTCTAATTCCTGAAATTGATTTTATTAATGTCATTGATTTGGTTGTCTTTTTTTTGGTTTCACAAATATAAAATATAATAATTTAGTTTTTTGTTAAAAAGAAAAAAAGCCGATGCAAAATGCATCGGCTTTTAGATAGTGTAAATAGTTACTGAAATGCTGAAACAAATTCAGCTTAAAGAATTACTTTTTCTTTTTTGACCCAGCTTCCATTTTCTTTTTTAAGTCTGCAAGACCTCCAATATCACCTAGAGTAGTCTTCTCTGCATCAGCAGATTTTTTAGCAGCAGCTTTAATATTTCTCTTTTCTTCTTCTCTAAAGATTGAAGTATGAGAAACTACAACTCTTCTATATTCTTTAGAAAATTCCATTACAATAAATTGCACTGTATCTCCTTTTTCTAATTTAGAACCATCTTCTTTCTCTAAGAAACGAGTTGGAGCAAAACCTTCAACGCCATCAGCAAAACTTACTGTAGCACCTTTGTCATTTTTCTCTTTAATTGTTCCTTCATGAGTAGAACCAATTGTATATTTAGCTTCATGAGCATCCCAAGGATTATCTTGTGTTTGCTTGTGACCTAAATTCAATTTTCTATTCTCAACATCTAATTCTAATACTTGAACTTCTAATTGCTGACCAACAGTTACAAAATCTGACGGGTGCTTAATTTTCTTAGTCCAAGATAAATCTGAGATATACACTAAACCGTCTATACCTTCTTCTAACTCAACAAAAACTCCAAAATTTGTGTAATTTCTTACTGTTCCTGTATGTTTAGAACCTACAGGTAATTTTGTAGTAATGTCTGTCCAAGGATCTGGATGTAATTGCTTAATACCTAGAGACATTTTACGGTCTTCTCTATCTAAAGTTAAAATCTGAGCTTCTACTTTATCACCTACTTTTACAAAATCTTGAGCAGATCTTAAATGAGTAGACCAAGACATTTCAGAAACGTGAATTAACCCTTCTACTCCTTGTTCCACTTCTACAAAAGCACCATAATCAGCTAAAACAACAACTTCACCAGTTACCTTATCTCCTACTTTTAAAGTGTCATTTAAGGCTTCCCATGGGTGAGAGGTTAATTGTTTTAATCCTAATTGGATTCTAGATTTATTATCATCAAAGTCTAAAATTACTACATTTAATTTCTGATCTAACTCAACTACCTCATTTGGATGATTAATTCTAGACCAAGATAAATCTGTAATATGAACTAAACCATCAACACCACCTAAATCAACAAATACACCATAAGAAGTAATATTTTTAACAATACCTTCTAATACTTGTCCTTTTTCTAATTGCCCAATGATTTCTTTTTTCTGTAATTCAATATCAGCTTCAATAAGTGCTTTGTGAGAAACTACAACATTTTTAAATTCGTGATTAATCTTCACTACTTTAAATTCCATTGTCTTTTCAACATACTGATCGTAATCTCTAATTGGCTTAACATCAATTTGAGATCCTGGTAAAAATGCTTCTATTCCAAAAACATCTACAATCATACCACCTCTTGTTCTACACTTAACAAAACCGTTAACTACTTCACCTGTTTCATGAGCATTATTAACTCTTTCCCAAGCTTTGATTACTCTAGCTTTTTTATGAGATAATACTAATTGCCCAGAAGAATCTTCTCTTTTATCAACTAAAACTTCTACTTTATCTCCTTCTGCAAGGTTTTGGTTATAACGAAATTCGTTTAACGAAATTACACCTTCAGATTTAGAGTTAATGTCTATAATTGCGTCTCTATCTGTAATTCTTACTACAGTTCCCTCAATTACATCACTTTCGTTAACAAAACCAATAGTACCTTTTAAAGCTTCTTCGAATTCTTTTAATTTTTCTTCGTCAACAGCTTCAATACCTTGTTCGTATTTGTGCCAGTTAAAGTCAGCTAAAAATTGTTTTGGATCTTGTTTTTCCTCTACAGCAGGAGTTGCTGTGTTTTGTACATCAGATGCTATT
>CALKEB010000026.1 GCA_938084845.1 uncultured Polaribacter sp.
AGCTACAAAATCTGTTAATAAAGAAATTCCAGTTCCAAGATGTGTTAATGATGGTGTTAAATATTTTCCAGAATTAGATGTTTGGTTAGGAGCACGCGGGCCATGGAAAAGCACGGTGTCTACTTACGATCAAATTTGGAAGAAACCTTATTCGGTTGCAGGAACTGGTGGTGCTTTATCGATGCTTTGGCATAAAAAAGTTGGTCCTTTGTTTACAGCAAGTATGGCTGAATATTTAATGGTAGAGCCTAATAATCAACAACTGCAACCAGGAATTGATTTTTGCATAACACCAAGAGTTGAGCGCTTTGTAAATAGTGTATGGTACACAAATATTCATGATTTAAAAGCAAAAGTAAATTTTAAAGACTCCAATGGCGTTATTAATTTTGAGGTGAATGCGGTTTTGACTAATCGAGAAAAAGAAGTAGTTGATGAAAATGCAGAATTTCAGTTGAATTATTTGTTTGATGAAACTTCAGCAATCATAAAAGCCAAAAGAACTAGTAAAGAAGAAAACGGAGACACCTTGGTATTGCCTATTATTTCTAAAACAGGAGAGAAAGTGGTGGAATTTTCAGAAAATATCATAGAAATCCATAAAGCGGAAGGTATTGTAAAAGTGACCTCAAATGTTCCTATAAAAATTAAAGAAATAGAAAAAGAACGTATTTTTAATCAAGTGCCTGGAATGGAGATATTCCCGTTACTTTTAAAATTTCCTAAAGGTATAGACGAAGTAAGTTCCTTGATAACAATAAATTGAAATAATCGTTTTAATCAAGATACATCAGGACAGTTTTTTTTTTTTTAATGAAGATATTGCTATTTTAAAAATAAAAATAAATTCCCAATGCATTTCAAAACACTTTTTTATCAAGTTTTTTGTTTATTCTTTTTTTTAGGAGTTACCTCATGTTCTAAAAAAAACATTCAAAAGCCAAACGAACTAACAGTTTCAGAAGGTTTTAAAAATCCGATTGGGTTTTATAACTCAAAACCTACTTTCTCATGGCAATTACCAATTTCAGAAAATATAAAATCTCAATCTGCTTATCAAATTATTGTAGCCTCATCAAAAGCAGTATTGCAAAATAAACCTGATTTATGGGATTCTAAAAAACAAAAAAGTTCTAAATCTACTTTTGTTAAGTATCAAGGTGTAGATTTAAAATCTCGTCAAAGAGTTTATTAGCAAGTGCGGTATTGCAATCAAGATGCAGGAAGTAATGCTTGAGAGGTTAGGAGTTTTGCTTAAAAAATAAAGTTTTCGGTATGTTTAATTTAAAAAATAATCCAGTTAATAACTCTCTAAAATCTATCTGTTGTTTTTTATTACTATTTATATGTTACAATCATTTGTTAGTAATGGTAAGTTTTTTAACAACAAGTTCTTTGTTACCATATGCTTTTTCTTTAGCAATACTTTTATCAACATTAACAATATTTTTTTTAGATCGTTTTAAAGAGATCCCTTTAAAGCAAATTATAGTGTCTATAACATTTGGTTTGCTTTTAATTATAATTTCATTATTAATAGCTTCGTTTTTTTGGGATTTTTCTTGGGATGGACAATGGTATCATCAATCAGCAATTTATAACATAACTGATGGTTGGAACCCGATAAAAGAACCGATTAGAAAATTTAATAAGAATAACGATTTATCTATACTTCATTTTCCAAAAGGATCTTGGTATTTTGCTGCTTCTACTTTTAGTGCTTTTGGTGTTTTTGAGGCAGGTAAAGCATTAAATTTTATTGTATTATTTGTGCTAGCTTTATTTAGTTATGATGTTTCACGGAAATTTAACTTAAATAAACTAAATAGTATTTTAATATCAGTTCTATTGGTTTTTAACCCTGTTATTTGGTGTGAAATAGCAACATATATGGTGGATCAGTTGTTATGTTTATATTTAACAATTTATGTCGTAGCCATTTTTTCTTTATTTAAAAAATACGATTTATACCATTTATTAATAGGTGTAATGGCTGTTATAGGATTAATTAACGTAAAATTTACTGGAGGTGTTTTTGTTTTTGTTTTTTCATCCTTTGGGTTTGTTTACCTTCTTTTTAATAAAAGAACTTTAATTAAAGAGTATATAATAATTCATATTTTAACTGCAGTAATTAGTCTGCTAATTTTTGGGTTTAATCCATACATAAGTAATTTTCAAAAACGGGGGCATCCATTGTATCCTATTTTAGGAACCAAAGAGTTTCCAAGTCGATTAAAACAGGGTTTTGATGGTAATGAAAAGCATGAAACACCAAAAAATATGCAAAAAAAACCATTTGTTATAAGGTTTTTTTATGCCCATTTTGGATCTCCAAGTAATGCTCCATATGATAAAAAAGATAATGCTGAATTAGCTATACCTTTTGTTTCTAGTTTTTCAAGTTGGGATGCATATCGATTTCATGAAACAAGAGTTGCAGGTTTTGGTCCTTTTTTTAGTGGATTATTTATTTTGTCTTTGTTATATCTATTATTTTTTCTAAAGGCAAATAAAAGTAAGAGAATATTGGTGCTCTGTGTTTATGGAGCAATTATTAGTTCTTTATTTATAAGTAAACATTTTTGGTGGGCTCGTTTTGCTCCCCAAATTTGGTTTATTCCTATAATTCCTTTGATTTTAGGAATGACTTCAAATAAAAATAGAAAAACGAACTACAGTTTGATTTTTTTTACACTAGTAAACGCTTTAATTGTAATAGCAATTCATCTAACTTGGGAAGTGAAAAATACAGTTAAATTTAAACAAGAATTAGTATTGTTGAAAATGGAAAATAGAAAAATTGAATTCGCAAAAACATGGTTTAAAAAATCGATAGAAGAGCGACTTAAAATATATGATATAGAACATACATTTGTTTCTAAAAAAAGAATACAAAAATCACCTCATAAAAAATTATCAAATGTACCTAAAGGATATCCAGGTTCGTTCCTATATTTAAAAGAGGAATAAAATAATTTATGATAGAAAAATTTGCACGTAAAATGGAAGACCAATTTACAATAGAGGTTGCCAAAATAAATAATTCAAAAATTGCCATTTATAATATTTTATAAAAAATTGTAAAGCCCAAAAAAAACAAAATTAAAAGTGAAAATATTTAAATCTAGTTTATATGTTGGAAAAGAAATTTTCTGGTTTTTTTCAGTATAGAACAGGATAGTATTATTATTAAATAATAAGATATTGCTTTGTAGTAAATCAACTCAAAAAACATTACCATGACTATAAGTTTAAATTCATTTACAATAAGGTTTTGTTTATTGTCTCTTTTGGTTATTCTATTTTGTTGTGAAGATCATCATATTCAAAAACCAAATGAATTAACCATTTCCGAAGGTTTTAAAAACCCAATAGGATTTTACAACCCGAAACCTACTTTCTCATGGCAATTATCAATTTCAGAAAATATAAAATCTCAATCTGCTTATCAAATTGTTGTAGCTTCTTCTAAAGATTTATTACCAAATAGCCCTGATTTATGGGATTCTGAAAAACAAGAAAGTTCTAAATCTACTTTTGTTAATTATCAAGGTAAAAATTTAGAATCGCGTCAAAAGGTTTTTTGGCAAGTGCGTTATTGGAATCAAGATGGCACTAGTTCTGAGTGGAGTGCCATTAATACTTTTGAATTGGGATTATTAAGTAATGCAGATTGGAAAGCAAAATGGACAGGCTTAGATACTGCAAAAGATAGTATTAAAGGGGTTAGGAAATTTTTAATGCACAGACCACAATATTTACGAAAAGGGTTTGAATTATCTTCAGATATCGAATCGGCAAGATTATATATCACTTCAAAAGGCGTTTTTGATGTACATTTAAATGGTAAAGACGTGAGTGATGATGTTTTAACACCAGGTTGGACACCATATAATAAACGAATTGAAACACTAACTTATGATGTGAGTGAATTATTAGTTTCTGGAGAAAACGTCATAGCTGTAGAGTTAGCTTCAGGTTGGCATTCTGGTAGAATTAGTAGAGGTACAGCAGTTTACGAAAACTTTGCATCACCAAAGGTTTTATGTCAGTTAGAAGTAACATTACAGGACGGTTCAAAACAAGTAATAGTTTCTGATGAATCATGGAAAGGAACTATAAACGGACCAATAAGATTAACAAGTTTGTACGATGGTGAAGTATATGATGCCAATTTAGAAATACCTAATTGGTCAACTACTACTTTTAATGACACTGCTTGGAAAACCACAGAAGTAGAAGCTATTGCAGATTCGGTAAAATTAGAACCAAAACGTCATGCAACGGTTAAAACAACTACAACTTTAGAGGAAGCAGAAATTGTATCAAAAACTACATCTTCGGTAATTTTTGATATGAAGCAAAATATGGTGGGTGTGCCAAAAGTTAAGGTTCCTATGAAAAAAGGCGACACACTAACCATTCGTTTTTCAGAAATGTTATTAAATGATGGTACTTTCTATACCACTAATTATCGTTCAGCAAAATCTACAGATTATTATATAGCATCAGAAGACGGTGTTATCGAGTACACACCAAAATTCACGTTTCATGGCTATCAGTATATAGAATTATCTGGTTTTGATAGTTCAGTAGAACCAGATAAAAGTTGGGTAAAAGGCTTGGTGCAACATTCTAATGTTGAAAAAAAGGGTTCCTTTAAATCATCGCACGATAAATTAAATAAACTACAAAACAATATTACTTGGGGTTTGCGGGGCAATCTTTTAGACATTCCAACTGATTGTCCGCAAAGAGATGAACGCTTGGGGTGGACCGGTGATGCCCAAGTTATTTCTCCAACCGCAATGTTTAATTTTGATACACATGCCTTTTGGACAGCATGGTTGCAAAGTATGCGCGAAACCCAATCTGAACATGATAATGGGTTAGTCCCTTTTATAATACCAGACGTGCTTCAAAGGGGTAATGCCAGTTCTGGTTGGGGTGATGCTTGTGTAATTATTCCATGGGACATATATAACATTACGGGGGATAAAACAGTATTGGAAGAGAATTTTGAAATGGGCAAAAAATGGATTGGTTACTACCAATCTAATGCGAAAGAGTATGTTCCAAATACACATTCTTTTGCAGATTGGTTACAGCCTTATCCTGAGAAAGGTGGAAAAATGGGGAATAGAG
>CALKEB010000027.1 GCA_938084845.1 uncultured Polaribacter sp.
GTACTCAAGGTGGGAATCGAACCCACACTCCCGAAAGAACTGGATTTTGAATCCAGCGCGTCTACCAATTCCGCCACTTGAGCAATAAAATAGAGAATACAAATCTACTAAATATATTTAGTTTTTAAAGTCAAAATTTTAATTTCAAACTCAATAAATAATTTCTACTTTTGTAAGCAGACAACAACACAACAAAAATCTTTTTTAAATGATTAATAATCAATTAGCTCCAAAACTTTTTGCTTGCAGACAAAGTACTGTTTTAGCTGAAAAAATTGCCAAAGAATACAATACAGAATTGGGTAACGTTAATACAACCTACTTTAGTGATGGTGAGTTTCAGCCAGCCTTTGAAGAATCTGTTAGAGGAAGAAGAGTATTTATAATTGGCTCTACTTTTCCGAATGCAGATAATTTAATGGAAATGTTATTAATGTGCGATGCTGCAAAAAGAGCATCTGCTAGACATATTACTGCTGTGATGCCGTATTTTGGATGGGCTAGACAGGATAGAAAAGATAAACCTAGAGTTGCAATTGGTGCAAAATTAGTTGCAAAATTACTAGAATCAGCAGGGGCTACTAGAATTATGACAATGGATTTACATGCAGATCAAATTCAGGGTTTTTTCGAAAAACCAGTAGATCACTTATTTGCTTCTACTATTTTTATGCCTTATATAGAAAGCTTACAATTAGAGAATCTAACCATAGCTTCACCAGATATGGGAGGATCTAAAAGAGCATACGCATACTCAAAGCACTTATTGTCTGATGTAGTTATTTGTTACAAGCAAAGAAAGAAAGCCAATGTTATTGGGCATATGGAGCTCATAGGAGATGTAAAAGGGAAAAATGTAATTTTAGTAGATGATATGATAGATACTGGAGGAACTCTTGCACATGCAGCCAATTTAATGAAAGAAAGAGGTGCCTTAAGTGTGCGTGCAATCTGTACACATCCAATACTTTCTGGGGGGGCTTATGAAAAAATAGAAAACTCAGCATTAACAGAATTAATTGTTTCAGACACAATTCCATTAAAAAAGAAGACATCAAAAATAAAAGTTGTATCTTGCGCGCCCTTATTCGCTGATGTTATGCATAAAGTACAGGATAACACCTCGATAAGTGGACAATTTTTAATGTAAATAATTAACAAAAAAGTAATGAAATCAATTACAATTAAAGGATCAAAAAGAGAAAGCGTGGGCAAGGTAGCTACCAAAGCCTTACGTAATGCTGGTATGGTTCCTTGCGTTATATACGGAGGAAAAACACCTATACATTTTTCAGCAGAAGAAAAAGCGTTTAAAAAATTGGTGTATACTCCAAATGTATATACTGCAAGTCTAAATGTTGATGGAGAAAAAATTCCTGCAATTTTGCAAGACATTCAATTTCACCCTGTAACTGATAAAATCTTACATGTAGATTTTTATCAATTATTTGAGGATAAAGAAATTACAATGAACATTCCTGTTCAATTAACAGGGACTTCTCCTGGGGTATTAAATGGGGGTTCTTTACGTTTTACAAACCGTAAATTAAGAGTAAAGGCTTTACCATCTAACCTTCCAGATTTTATTGAAGCAGATATTTCTAAGTTAAAAATAGGTCATAAATTAGTAATAACTTCATTATTTAATGATGATTATACTTTTATGCACCCAGATAACACTGTTGTTGTTCAAGTAAGAACATCAAGAAACGCAAGTAGCGTAGATGAAGACGAAGCTGTAGAAGAAACTGCAGAAGCTGCAGAAGCTGCTGCACCAGCTACAACAGAATAAATACAGTATCTAAATTAACAATATAAAGCGTTACAAATCTGTAGCGCTTTTTTTATACCCAATAACTTTATTCATTTTTTAAATAAAAAAAAACCGTATTATTCTTCTTATTTTTGAAGAGTGAATCTGATTTTAAGAACCAAAAAGTAATTCATAGTAAATCAAAAAATCAAAAGAAGAGGTAATGAAGAAATTTTTAATTGTTGGTTTAGGAAATATTGGAGAAAAATATACCAACACCCGTCATAATATTGGGTTTAAAATTTTAGATGAATTGGCTAATGAGTATGCTGTTAAATTTGAAACAGAGAAGCTTGGCGATATTACCCGTTTTAGGCATAAAGGCAGAACGTTTGTCCTTTTAAAACCAAATACTTTTATGAATTTAAGTGGTAAAGCTGTTAAGTTCTGGATGGATAAAGAAAAAATTGCTATCGAAAATACGCTGATTGTCACAGATGATTTAAACATAGATTTCGGAACCATACGACTTAAAGCAAAAGGAAGTGATGGTGGGCATAATGGCCTAAAAGATATTCAAGAAAAACTAGGAACAAATACCTACCCAAGATTTAGATTTGGGGTAGGGGCAAATTATGCTAAAGGGCGTCAAGTTGATTTTGTTTTGGGCAATTGGGATAAAGAAGAAACAAGTCAGTTGATAACGCGTTTGCAAACAGCAGCAAAAGTAATTACCTCTTTCGGTTTAGTGGGGTTAGCAAAAACTATGAACACATTTAATGGAAAATAAAAAGCTTAAAAACCAGCTATTTTATTTTTGACATACTTGCTGAAATTAATCTCTAATAAAATCGATAATAATTTTACGCCTTATTGTATTAGAGCCTAATGATTCTTCACTATTCTTAGAAATACTTAACCTATTTTGACTTAATGTATTTACAGTATAAGTTCCAACTAAAAAAGTACCAGTATTGGCGGTAAAAGTAATCGTATTTTCAATTCCATTTAACTGATAGTTACCAGTAGTATCTGTTGCTAGAATACTTGTAATTTCTGAGGTACTACCTCCGTTTGGAGTTGTAGTTTTTACTTCTCTATACAGCCCTTCTATTGCATACGTACCATTTGCATTTATAGTTAAGTTTACCTGAAAAGTATCTCCTAGTAGGAATGATGTTGCTAAGTCTACGACTGCACCTGTTGTAGAAGTAGCAGTTTCGTTTTCTTCACCCGTTAAACTTTCTATAGCAAAAGTACCTGCTATATTTGAGTTTGTAAGCAGTAACTCTGAATTTTCATTACTATCACCACAGCTTATAAATATACTTGCAAAGCACAAACAAAAAAATATAAATAAATGTCTCATAGTTTTTTTGTCAAAGATAAGTGCAATTATTAAAATTTAATAACTTAAAAGTCAGGTTTTTTCGAAAACTTTAGTTAAAAGATGGGTTTTAGCTCATAAGCGTAAAATAGAAAATGGACTTTAATAGTGATTTTATTATTTTTCTTTCCCGGTTTATATAGCGCTTTTCCCAGATTTTTTCAAGTCCATTTTGCTATTTCTAAGCACCAATATTATTTAATAATTTTAATAAGTAACTAATAATTTATACGACATCATAATTTCGCATATTTTTTTAGGATGTATTTTGCTATTTTTGTTTTTATGATAGTAAATAAATCCCCCAAAGCTATTCGTAAATTTAAGTATTTAAAAAAGTGTTTTTTATTTTTTAGTTTACTGCTGTTTTGCCCAATAGTAGTTGGTCAACTAAACTTTAATAGAAATACAAGTTATTTGCTTTTTGAAGATGCTGCTACAGGAGAACACATATTTATAAATAATGACTCTATAGCATTAAGTGGACCTGACTTTAGCAATCATTTTAAAGTCAACTTTCCCAAAGAACTAAATCTTAATGACTTTAATTATAATAAGTACCAAATACATAATACAAATTATTTTGTAGATGATGGTTGTGGTTACGTTTTAGAATTTAAAAACAATACGTTTAAAAGAATAGATAATAGTTTTAAACATAGAAATCAATTTGGGGCAATTCCTTTTCAGTTTAAAAACACAATGTATCTATGGGGTGGATATGGACTATTTACATCTAAAAATATTTTAACCTATTATGATTTTTTAGGTGGGGAGTGGTTAGAAAAAAAACAAGAAAATATACATCAAGTAGTACCAAGAAGTTACTCATTTTCTTTACTAAAAGATGGCAATCTTTATTTTTTTGGTGGTAAAACAAAATCCAATAATGAAGAAGTAAACTATAATGAAAATAAGTTTAATGGTGTTTGGAGATTAGATTTGAACGATTTTACCATCCATAAATTCAGACAATATGATAAGAGCCTTGCATTTATTAATTATAGTAAAGGTAATGATTGTCAATTTCAAATAGATAACAAAATAATTACAATCTCAAAAGTTATCACAGAAGTTGATATTTTTAAAGATGAGGTAAAAACATATGCAATTAAAAATTATAAAAATGTAAAAGATATTTTATACCATAAGACCTCTAAAAGTGTTACTTATGTGTATGCAATTAATAAAAATTATGATGCTATAATTAATCAACCTTATCTAGAATTCAGGGGTGATTTACTAGAAGAAACCACCTTTTATGAAGATACTTTTTTAATGATTTTGATAAAATATACGCTTCTTGTACTGGCAATACTGACCGCTTTTTTTGGATTCAAATACATGTATTTAAAAAAGAAGAAAAATAACTTACAGATATCTTATGCTAAAAATACCAATATATTTTATTTTAAAAAGACACCTATTCCTTTAAACAATTTGTCAGTTTTAACATTGGTGTATTTTATAGAAAGGCAATCGGAGTATTTATCAATAAATGAGTTGAACCCAATTTTATCTAAAGATTTAGATACAGATAACTATATTACTATTAACAAACGAAGAGAACGTGTTTTAAAAGAATTAACCTTAGAATTGTCTACGGTTTTAAAAGTGCCAAAAGAACTTGTGTTTTCTTACAGAAAAAATAAATTTGACAAAAGATTAAAAGAAATTAAATTAAACTTTACGATTACTATAAAAAGTTAATTCTCACTTGCAAACCACTCTGCAAAGCTAGAATCGGTTTCTTGTAATTTTATAGCATGTAACTTTATATTTTCGGGTAGTCTATTTGTGATTTTTTTTGCAAAATCGATTACCATCATTTCACTTGTAGGTTGGTAGTCTACTAATATCACATGGTGCCCTCTTGTTATCAATTCATTTGCTAATTCTAAATGAGGTGTATTTTTATTAAATACGGTAGCATGATCAAAAACATCTACAATTTCTTCATTTACAATCTTTTTTAAATCGCCAAAATCGATAACCATTCCAAATTTTACATGCGTTTGGTCTTCTATTGGTTTCCCAGAAACAGTAACAGAAAGTTTGTAAGAATGTCCATGAACATTTTTACACTTACCATCATATCCATGTAAAGCATGCCCAGTTTCAAAAGTGAATAGTTTTGTGATTCTAATATTACTCATAAAAATAAATTCTGGCACAAAACTAATCATTTTAGCGCAATGTCTTAAGAAAATTGAAATCACTTTTTTAAAAAATGCTGAGTTGGTTAATAGGTTGTTATATAAGCTTATAATCGCTATTCTTCACTTTTTTAAGCAGGTT
>CALKEB010000028.1 GCA_938084845.1 uncultured Polaribacter sp.
ATAGAAACAGTAGCATCACCTGTTACATTTACAACGGTTCTACACATGTCTAGTGGCCTATCTACCGCAAAAATTAATGCAATCCCTAAAGGCAATAAATCTGCAGGAAAACCAATGGTTTCTAAAACTACAACAAGCATTACAATACCTGCACTCGGTACTGCAGCACTTCCTATAGAGGCTAAAACAGAGGTTCCTATAATAACAATTTGGTTAGAAAAAGTTAACCCCTCTGGCCATAGTACTTGCATGATAAAAACAGCTGCAATTCCTTGATACAAACTAGTACCATCCATATTAACAGTTGCTCCTACAGGTAAAACAAAACCTGAAACTTCTTTATCTACTCCTAAATGCTCTTCTACACGCTCCATCGTAACTGGCAAAGTTGCAGCACTACTACTTGTAGAAAATGCTAATAATTGCGCTGGACTTATTTGCTTTAAAAACCAGATTGGCGATTTTTTTGTAAACAGAAATACCAATACTAAATAAAATACAATCAATAAAAGTAACCCACCCACAACACAAACAGCATACCATAATAATTTTACAAGTATTTCTGTGTCATCAAAAGAAATAATAACATTTGCCAATAAAGAAAAAACAGCAAATGGTGCAAATAGCATAATAAGATCTACCATTTTCATGACCACCTCATTTAAAGAATCAAAAAAATCGATAAGTGGTTTTGCTTTCTTTTGATTGATAAGCAATAAAGAGATCCCTACAAATAATGCAAAAAATATGACTTGCAGCATAGATGCATCTGTTAAGGATTTAAAAATATTACTCGGAAAAATATCTACTAATGCTTGTAAAGGTCCTGAATCTTGCTGAGAAGAGGCCTTATTTAATTTGTCTATAACCCCTGCATCATTTGAATATTTAGTCTTTATTTTTTCTAAAGTAGAGGCTGGCATTCCAGTACCCGGCTTTACCATATTTACAATACCTAAACCTATAATAACGGCAACTAAAGTGGTAAACATGTATAAACCTATGGTTCTTAACCCCATAGATTTAATTTTTGAAATGTCTTTTAAATCAGAAATACCTTTAATTAACGAGGCTAATATTAACGGTACTGCTATTAACTTTAATAAATTTATAAAAATAGTGCCAAATGGTTTAATCCAATCTGTTATAAAAGATTTCCCTCCATCAATTGAATTCATTATAAAACCAAAAATGATTCCTAAAATCATTCCTATTAAAATCTTCCAATGCAATGCTAGTCTCTTCATATAATTATAATTTGTGAATGCTGAAATATAGAAAAATAAATAAATATAAAGGGTGTTTTTTTTAAGATTCCTTACTGTATTGTTTTATAACAAGAAGCATAAATGTCTTCATAAACAGGTAAAATATTGTCTAAAGAAAACTGCTTTGCATGCACTTTGGCATTTTCTTTAAATGCATTTAATGTCTTAGCATCTTTTAAGATTGAAATTGCATTTTTTGCCATGTCTTCTACATCACCTAAATTGCTTAAATACCCAGTTTTACCATGTATGTTAACTTCAGGCAACCCTCCTGTATTAGAAGATATTACAGCTGTTTTTGCAGCCATTGCCTCTAAGGCAACTAAACCAAAACTTTCTGTTTTTGAAGGCAGTAAAAAAATATCTGAATAACATAAAATCTTATCGATTTCTGTACTATTTCCTAGAAAAAACACCTTTTCTTTTAAACGTAACGCTTTTGTTAAAGCTTCTGCTTTTATACGCTCTGGCCCCTCTCCTATCAATAATAATTTAGAAGGAATCTCTCTTTGTACTTCATAGAAAATTTTAATTACGTCTTCTACTCGTTTAACTGGTCTAAAATTACTAATATGCGTAAGTATCTTTTCGTTCGGTTTTGCTAAAGCAATACGTTTGCATTCTTGCTCACCTGCTTTATCGTACTTTTCGGTATCTATAAAATTATAAATTACGGAAATGTCTTTTTTAATTGAAAAAAGTTTGTTGGTGGTTTCTTTTAAATTATTAGATACTGCAGTGACTACATCTGAGTTATTAATACTAAATTCTACCGCTGTTTTGTAGTTAGGATGACTCCCAACTAATGTAATATCTGTACCATGCAATGTAGTTACTACTTTTATGTCTATCCCCTTTTCTTTAAGCATTTGCTTGGCCATATAGGCTGCATATGCATGCGGAATTGCATAATGCACGTGTAAAATTTCTAACTCGTATTTTTTTACAACATCTACCATTTTACTAGACAACGCCAACTCGTAAGGTTGGTACTGAAACAGCGGATATTCTTCAATTACAACTTGATGAAAATGTAATTTATGTGATATAAAATCTAATCGAACTGGATGGTTGTAGGTAATAAAATGAACCTCATGACCTTTCTTTGCAAGTGCCATTCCTAATTCTGTTGCTACTACTCCACTACCTCCAAAAGTAGGATAACAGACAATACCTATTTTCATAACTTTTTATATTAATCTTTCTTATAATTGTAAAGATAAAAGGTTTCTTACCTGTCTCTATAATTTCTCTTATAAAAATATCAAACAACCAATGCTAAACAAAAAAGTTGTATCTTTTAAAATACAACTCTTTTTTATACAATTGAATATTGTTTAATAATCTCCTAAAGTAACTGGATTTTGCTGTAAAGCACTTTCTAATTGTTCGTCATTAGGTGCTTTTCCATGCCAAGCATGTGTATGCATCATAAAATCTACTCCATTACCCATCATCGTTTCTAACAAAATACATACTGGTTTTCCATTCCCAGTTAATGATTTTGCTTCTGCTAAACCAGCTAAAATCGCTTCAATATCATTCCCTTCTTTTACTTCAATAACAGTCCAGCCAAAAGCTTCAAATTTTGCTTTAATGCTACCCATTGGTAAAACATCGTCTGTAGCGCCATCTATTTGTTTTCCGTTTAAATCTATCGTTGCAATTAAATTATCTACCTTTTTTGCTGCTGCATACATCATTGCTTCCCAGTTCTGACCTTCTTGCAACTCTCCATCACCGTGTAAAGAGTAAATTAATTTGTTGTCATTGTTCAGTTTTTTGGCTTCTGCAGCACCAATTGCCACAGACATTCCTTGTCCTAAAGAACCAGAAGCTATTCTAATTCCTTCTAATCCTTCGTGTGTGGTTGGATGCCCTTGTAAACGAGAATCAATTAATCGAAAAGTATTTAATTCTTCTACTGGAAAAAAACCACTGTGTGCCAAAACACTGTAATATACAGGCGAAATATGGCCATTAGAAAGAAAAAATAAATCTTCGTTTTTACCGTCCATAGAAAAGTCTGTAGAATACTCCATTACTTCTTGATACAAGCATGTAAAAAACTCTGCACAGCCTAAAGAACCTCCTGGATGCCCAGAATTTACTTTGTGTACCATTCTTAAAATATCTCTACGAACTTGTTGCGTAAAATCTTGTAATTGTTGTGTTGTTGGCATTTTTATTGATTAATTTTTGATAAGACAAAAATACAAAAGAGATTTACTTTCTTGTCGAATTATTAGTTATTTATTCTTAATTTATTAACAGCTATTTATTTAAGTCTTTTGCTTCTTTTTCTTTGCTGCAGGAAACAATACATTGTTTAATATTAAACGATAACCAGGAGAAGTTGGGTGTAAATCTAACTCCGTCTTTGGGTCTCCTACTCGATGCGTATAATCTTCGGGGTCATGACCGCCATAAAAAGTAAACATCCCTTTTCCTTTTGTACCATGAATGTACCTTGCTTCTCTATTCGTTTTATTTTCACCTAAAACAATCACATTAGATTTTATTGTATTTCTATCAAAAGCAGTTGTTTGTCCCATAAAACCTTTTACAAGTATTGTGTGATTTTGTGTTAACATTGTTGGTACTGGATCCCATTTGGCAGAAAACTCTAGTAATGAAAAATAATCCGATGTTTTTGGAATTTTTCTTTTACGGGTCATGTCTATAGAAGAAAACTCATAGACAATAGGGTTTCTTTCTAACTTAAAGTTTTTAAAAGCAAAGGTTTTTCTATCGTTTATTTTTGATTGATAGTTTACAGTTGTGCCATCACCATCAAACATAGACGCTGCAATGTCTATACCTTCTGCAGCCAAAGCAATATCAAAACTATCTGTTGCAGAGCACATTGCAAACATAAAACCACCACCAATAACATAATCTCTTATTTTTTTAGCGACAGCCAATTTCTCTTCCGAAACTTTTGCAAAACCTAATTCAGAAGCCATTTTTTCAGCGTTCTTTTTACCTTCAATATACCAAGGTGCCGTTCTAAAGGAACCATAAAAACGTCCATATTGTCCTGTAAAATCTTCATGATGTAAGTGAAGCCATTCGTAAAGTAACAACTTATCTGCTAAAACCTCTTGATCATAAATTACTTCAAACGGAATTTCGGCATACGTCAATACCATCGTTACAGCATCATCCCAAGGCATTTTATCTTTAGGAGAATATACTGCAATTTTAGGCGCTTTTTCTAAGGTTACAGCATCTTGATTGGAAGAGGGTGAAGCAATTTCTTGGAGTATTATTTGTGCTTTAGCATCTGATATAATTTGATAGGTTACGCCTCTAATTTTACATTCATTTTCTACAGCCTTATTGTTTTCAATTAAAAAAGCGCCACCATCATAGTTTAATAACCATTTTGAGGTTAACCCCACCTCTAAACTAAAATATACAATACCATACGCTTTAAGATGATTTTTTTGATTATCATCATCCATAGGCACATATATAAAGGAAGCCCAACTTGCATTAGAAAGGCATAAAAAAAGGATAAGCAGACTTATTTTTTTCATATCAAAAAACTAAAATACACAATTACTTGAAAGCAATTGTGTATCTAATCTATTTTATAACTTTAAATTCTTAAAAAGGAACGTCGTCATCGTCGCTACCAAAAGCATCTTTAGGCTCTATTCTTTGGTTCACAGAGTATTCATCTGAAAAATCTGTATTCATAGAAGATTGAAACTCTGAGCTAAACCCTTCTTCTAAATCAGAGAATTTTGCCAAATGCCCAGTAAATTTTAAACGAATATTATCTAAGCCACCATTTCTATGTTTGGCGACTATAAACTCTCCTTGGCCCTCACATGGGGTATGCTCATCATCATCCCATTCTGTCATTCCATAGTATTCTGGTCTAAAAATAAAACTCACAATATCTGCATCTTGCTCTATGGCCCCAGATTCACGTAAATCTGAAAGTAATGGTCTTTTAGATCCACCACGTGTTTCTACTGCCCTAGACAATTGTGATAATGCAATTACTGGCACAGACAATTCTTTTGCCAATGCTTTTAAATTTCTAGAAATTGTAGAGATTTCTTGCTCACGGTTTCCACCACCTTTTCCATTCCCACCAGCTGTCATTAATTGTAAATAATCAATTACAATTATTTTTACATTGTGTTGTGACACCAAACGTCTTGCCTTAGCTCTTAAATCAAAGATGGATAATGATGGAGTGTCATCTATAAAAATTGGGGCATCTGACAACCGTTTTACTTTTACATTAAGTTGCTCCCATTCGTGCGGTTCTAAATTACCTTTTCTTAGTTTTTCTGATGTTAAGCCCGTTTCTGAAGAAATCATTCTAGTGATTAACTGAACCGAAGACATCTCTAAAGAGAACACTGCAACAGCATGGTTAAAGTCTATGGCCATATTTTTAGCCATAGAAATTACAAACGCAGTTTTTCCCATACCTGGTCTTGCTGCAATAATTATTAAATCTGAAGGTTGCCAACCAGAAGTTAACGCATCTAGCTTTGTAAAACCAGTTGCCAAACCAGACATACCTTCTTGATTTCCAATTTCTTGGATTTTCTTTAACGCTTGTTTTACCAGTGACCCTGCATCTTCTGAACTCTTTTTTAAGTTTCCTTGTGTGACTTCAAATAGTTTCCCTTCAGCTTCATCTAGTAAATCAAAAACATCTGTAGATTCGTCATAAGAACTTTCAATAATTTCTGATGAAATAGAAATCAATTTTCGTTGAATGTATTTTTGTAAAATAATACGAGCGTGGAATTCTATGTGTGCCGATGATGCTACTTTTTGTGTTAAACGAATTAGAAAAAAATCTCCTCCTACCATTTCTAATTTTTCATTCTTTTTCAACAAGTTAGATACTGTTAAAATATCTATAGGCTGTGAATTCTGGAATAATTCATAAATGGCAGCATAAATTTCTTGATGTTTTGCATCATAAAAAGCATCTGAATGTAAAATGTCAATAACATCGTCAATTCCTTTCTTATCAATCATCATTGCCCCTAAGACTGCTTCTTCTAACTCTACTGCCTGTGGGGGTATTTTACCTTTTTCTAAACTTATAATTTTAGACCTATCTGCTTTTTTTCCTGCTATCGTATTCGTTTTTTCCATCAAGACAAATGTACTTTTTTAGGTTGATTGTGCTCAAATAAATAACACAATAATTTGTAAACAAAAATTGTAAACAAAATTGTTATTATCTTGTTAATAACCAGCAACCTTTCAATTTAATTTGTTACTTTTAAATTTATGAAATGGAATAAAAAACATGTTGTCTTCGCATTATTGCTACCTATTCAACTATTTTTAGTACAAATTTTAGAAAAACATCCTGCTTTTGTAGAAAAATACTATGCTAATGGTATATACCCCATTATTTCTAATTTCTTTAGAACAGTATTTGGCTGGATTCCGTATTCAGTTGGCGATATTTTATTATTTGTTTTCATTTTATTTTTAGTTCGATTTTTAATCTTATGCCTGCGTTTTAGGGTTCGTAATTTTTTACCACAAACCATTTCCATACTTGCATTTTTGTCTAAAATTTATTTTTGTTTTTACATGTTTTGGGGATTGAATTACTACAGAGAACCTTTGTCAAAAAACTTGGGCTATACCGAACATCAATACACAACAGACGAATTAGTAAAAAGCACCGATTATATTTTAAAACAACTAAATACAGTACATTCAAAAATAGTGTCTAATGACTCTTTACAGATAACAAACCCATATTCTACCAGTGAAATGTATACGTTAAGTTACCAAGGGTATCAAAATTTATCGGCAGATTTTCCGCAATTTACCTACAAAAAGTCTGCTATAAAAAATTCTTTAATGGGGCATTTACAAAGTTATAATGGTACTTCTGGGTATTTTAATCCTTTTACTGGAGAAGCTCAAGTAAATGCAACCATTCCTAAAACAAGTTTTCCTACTACTGCATGTCATGAAATGGCCCATCAAATCGGGTATGCAGCAGAAAATGAAGCAAATTTTATTGGTTTTTTGGCAACTAACTATAGTTCTAATTACTATTTTAAATACGCGAGTTACAGAATGGCTTTTGGCTATAGTATTGCTGAATTACAAAAAAGAGACCCAACAAAAGCAAAAGCATTGTGGAAAAAAGTAAATACAGGTATTATTAAAGACTTTTCTAGTAGTTATACTTTTTGGCAATCGTACAAAAACCCTTTTGAACCCATTGTAAAAAAAGGATACGATCAATACCTAAAAGCAAACAAACAAAAAAACGGAACCGCTTCTTACAGTTATGTTGTAGACCTTATGATTTCTTATTTTAAAGAAACAAAGCAACTATAAATTTCTTAAAATTATGTTAAACTAGTTTGTTTTACTTTATAAGATAAAGGGAATCTCTAATTTAGAAATTTTATAAACTAATTCAAAACTACATGAAAAAACGAATTCTATTACTCTTTGTATTTGCAGTACATGTGCTTACTGCACAAGAGTACTTTCCTACAGATAGTGGAGTAAAAACAACAAAAAATAGTACGTACGCGTTTAAAAATGCTACAATTTACGTTACCCCAACCACTATTATAAAAAATGGAACTTTACTTATTAAAGAGGGTAAAGTAGTAAGTATAGGTAAATCTGTAAAAATACCAAGTGGAGCCATAATAACAGATGTAAAAGGAAAAACGATCTACCCTTCTTTTGTTGATGCTTACACAAATTTTGGGATTCAAAAGCCAAAAAGAACAGCAAGTAGGTCTAGAGGCACACAGTACACAGCTTCTAGAGAAGGGTATTATTGGAATGATCACATTCGTCCAGATACCAACCCTATCAAAGATTTTTCATTTGACACCAAAAAAGCAAAAGAATTAATCAAAGCCGGATTTGGTGTAGTCAATACCCATCAGCAAGATGGAATTATTAGAGGTAATGGTTTACTTGTAGCCTTAAACCCGAATGCTACTAATGCATATCGAATATTAGATACAAAATCTACACACCACTTGTCTTTTACTAAAAGTGTGCAATCCAGACAAGCTTACCCTACTTCTAGAATGGGTGCAATGGCTTTAATACGTCAAACTTACTTAGATGCAGATTGGTATGCTAAGGGTAAAATGAATCATAAGGATTTGGCACTAGAAGCCTTAAATACAAATCAAAGTTTGCCTCAAATTTTTGAGACCAATAACCATCTTGATGCCATTAGAGCAGATAAAGTAGGAGATGAATTTGGAATACAATATACCTTAGTAGGATCTGGTGATGAGTATGAACGATTACAAGATATAAAAGCGACTAATGCAAACTTTATTATTCCTGTAAATTTTAGCAAAGCTTACGATGTGTCTAATCCGCTTTTGGCAAAACAAATTTCTTTAAGAGATTTACGTAAATGGAATCAAGAACCGTCTAATTTAGCAATGCTTGCTAAAAATGATGTTAATTTTGCGATAACAACTCACAAATTAAAGTCCATAAAATCTTTTCATAAAAACATACAAAAAGCAATTTCTTATGGCTTTAATCAAACAAAAGCGTTAGCTGCCTTAACAACAATACCTGCTGCCATTTTAGGAAACAGTAGCATAGGAAATCTTAAAGAAGGAAGTATTGCTAATTTTATTATTACATCTGGTAATATTTTTGATGCCAAAACAACCATTTATGAAAACTGGGTGCAAGGGTCAAAAAATGTAATTACAGCTATGAATGTAAAAGATATTAGTGGAGATTATATGTTGTCTGTAAATAATCAAAATTACCAATTATCAGTTACTGGTTCTGGATCAAATCCAAAAGGGAGTGTTAAACAAGGAGATCAAAAAGTAAAATCTAAATTTTCTTTTAAAGACGATTGGATTTCGATTACCTTAAACAAAGATTCAGGTTATACAAGAATGATTGGTAAAATAATCAACGATGCCAATGTTATGGAGGGTACTGTTTTTGATACCCAAGGAAATGAATCCTCATGGTCTGCTAGTAAACAGGTAGCTAAGCAACAAAAAAAGACTAAAAAGGGTAAAGCGAGTAAAAAAACAGCTTTCCCAGTTATGCCTGTTAGTTATCCTAATAGTGGTTTTGGTAACTACAAACAACCAGAACAAGAAACTATTTTAATTAAAAATGTTACCATCTGGACAAGCGAAAAAGAAGGGATTTTAGAAAATACCGATATTCTTTTAAAAGAAGGTAAAATTGCAGAAATAGGTAAAAATTTAAAAGCAAGAAAAGCAGTAGTAATCGATGGTACAGGTAAACACTTAACTGCTGGAATTGTAGATGAACATTCGCATATTGCAGCATCGTCTATAAACGAAGGTGCACAAAACTCTTCTGCAGAAGTAACAATAGAAGATGTTGTAGACCCCACAGATATTAATATTTATAGAAATATTTCTGGAGGTACAACTACAGCTCAAATTTTACATGGTTCTGCAAATCCAATTGGAGGTCAATCTGCAATTATTAAATTAAAATGGGGAGAAAATGCAGAAAATATGATTTACGAAAACACTCCTAAATTCATAAAATTTGCCTTAGGAGAAAATGTAAAGCAGTCTAGAAGTAGTAATGGAACACGTTTTCCACAAACTAGAATGGGTGTAGAACAAATGATTACAGACTATTTTACAAGAGCAAAAGAATATGATGCTTTAAAGAAAAGTGGACAGCCTTATAGAAAGGATTTAGAAATGGAAACATTGGCAGAAATTTTAAATAAAGAACGTTTTATCTCTTGTCATTCATATGTGCAATCAGAAATTAACATGTTAATGAAAGTTGCAGATAAATTTGATTTTACTATTAATACATTCACCCACATCTTAGAAGGATATAAAGTTGCTGATAAAATGGCAGAACATGGTGTTGGTGGTTCTACTTTTTCTGACTGGTGGGCTTACAAATACGAAGTAAATGACGCTATACCCTACAATGCCTCTATTATGCATAATGCAGGGGTAACTGTTGCTATAAATTCAGATGATAGAGAGATGTCTAGACGTTTGAATCAAGAAGCAGCAAAAACGGTAAAGTATGGAGGCATGTCAGAACTAGACGCATGGAAAACTGTAACTATAAATCCGGCTAAACTATTACATATAGACGATAAAGTGGGTAGCATAAAAGTAGGCAAACATGCAGATGTTGTTCTATGGAACAATCATCCAATGTCTATCTATGCTAAAGTAGAAAAAACGATCATAGAAGGGCGTGTCTATTTTGACTATAAAGTAGATGCTAAAAAACGTTTGGCTATTAAAGAAGAAAAAAGCAAGTTAATTGACATGATGTTAAACGAAAAAATGAATGGTGGTAAAACAAAAGTACCAATGAAAAGAGGTGATATCAACTTTCACTGTGATACATTAGAAGAACTTAAAAACTAAGAAATAATGAAAAAAATAATATATAGTGTATTGGCACTTTTCTTTATTGGAAATACAATAGCCCAACAAACACCCGCAGACAAGCAAACAACACCAATTGCTATTGAAGGGGCAACTGCACATTTAGGAAACGGAAAAGTTATTGAAAACTCATTAATTATGTTTAATGATGGTAAAATTACTTTTGTTGGGAGTGCTACCTCTAAAATAGCAAGAAATGGAACGTTAATAAAGGCAACTGGTAAACATATTTATCCTGGATTTATAGCTGCTAATGCAACTTTAGGATTGGCTGAAATTGATGCTGTAAAAGCTAGTGTGGATGTAGATGAAATAGGAATCAACAATCCACATATTAGAAGCTTAATTGCATATAATGCAGAGAGTAAAGTGGTTGAGTCTATGAGACCAAATGGAGTCTTAATGGCTCAAATTACACCTAGAGGGGGTACAATTTCTGGTACTTCTTCTGTGGTGCAATTAGATGCATGGAACTGGGAGGATGCTGCTATTAAGGTAGATGATGCCATTCATATGAACTGGCCTAGTAGTTTTACTAGAGGAAGATGGTGGTTAGGAGAAGACCCTGCATTAAAACCAGATGCAAACTATGGTATAAACAAAGAAAATATCAAAACATATTTTACCAATGCAAAGAGTTATTTAGAAAGTAACAGAAAACCTAAAAACTTACCTTTTGAAGCTATGAATGGTTTATTTAATGGTTCGCAACGACTTTTTATACATGTAAACGGGCAAAAAGAAATTACAGATGCCATTACGATTACTAAAAATTTAGGAATAAAAAATTTGGTTATCGCAAATGCAGAAGGTGCAGAAAGTGTTGCTAAAATGCTGGTAGAACACAAGGTAGGTGTTGTATTGCAAAGACCTCATAGAAACCCTAATTCTGAAGACGATGCATACGATAGTACTTATACAATTGCAAAAACATTAATGGACAGTGGCGTAACTGTAACTATCGGTATGGAAGGGCAAATGGAAAGAATGAATACTAGAAACTTACCTTTTTATGCGGGTACTTTTGCTGCTCATGGTTTAACAAAAGAAGATGCGTTAAAGATGATTACTGCTAATAGTGCAAAAATATTAGGAATAGATACTAGTGTGGGTACTTTAGAAGTTGGAAAAGAGGCTACACTTTTTATCTCTACAGGAGATGCTTTAGATATGCGATCTAACCAACTAACAAATGCGTTTATTCAAGGAAGAGCAATTAGCTTAGAAACACATCAAACAAAGCTTTGGAAACGCTATGCTAACAAATACAAGTCTAAATAATATTAAATAACCTTACTAAAAAGCTCGCAAATTGCGAGTTTTTTGTTTTTAAAACAGTGTTGTTTTTAATTTATGTATAAAAAACATCGTTAAATCAATATATTTGTAACAATGAAAGAAATTCATAGCCTACAAAACCCGTATATTAAAAGTCTAATTAAACTCCAAGAAAAGTCTAGAGAACGAAAAAAAAATGGGGTATTCATTATTGAAGGTATACGTGAGCTAACCTTAGCTATAAACTCTGATTATCAGTTAGAAAAAGTATTATTTTATCCAAGCTTAATTTCTTTACAAAAATTAGAATCTTTGGTGGGTAGTGCTATAGATTGTATTCAAATATCTAAAGAAATTTATGAAAAGTTAGCTTACAGAAATTCTACTGAAGGAATTATTGCTGTAAGTAAAACTAAAGAGCTTTCTCTTAAAAACATAACGTTTAAACGTAAAAATCTATTACTATTAATTGCAGAAGGTATTGAAAAACCTGGTAATATTGGAGCGTTATTAAGAACAGCAGATGCTGCAAATATTGATGCTGTTTTAATAGCAGATCCAAAATCGGATCTTTACAACCCTAATATTATAAGATCTAGTGTAGGATGTTTATTTACCAATCAAATCGCTTCAGGAACCTCTCAAGAAATTATCACTTTCTTAAAAGAGCACAAAGTGGACATATATACAACTACGCTTCAAAATTCTAACCTTTATCACCTAGAAAATTATCAAAAAGCATGCGCCATCGTTGTTGGTACAGAAGCTACAGGTGTAACTGAAATTTGGAGAGAAGAAGCAACACAAAATATTAACATTCCTATGCAAGGAAAAATAGACTCTATGAATGTTTCAGTAGCTGCTGCCATCGTTCTTTTTGAAGCTAAAAGACAAAGACAATTTAAGTAAGTATTATGAAAATATTAGGTATAGATGTTGGTGGTTCTGGAATTAAAGCTGCTATAGTAAACACAAAAACTGGAGAATTAATTTCTGAAAGACACAGAATACCCACTCCAAAACCAGCTACACCTGAGGCAATTGCAAAAACAATTAAAAATATGACCGATTACTTTAACTGGGACAAACCAGTAGGATGTAGTTTTCCAACAACTATAGTAAACGGAAAATGCATACATACAGGTAATTTAAGTGAAAAATGGTTAAATATTAAAGTTGATGAGCTGTTTAACAAAGAAACAACACTTCCTTTTTATGTAAGTAACGATGCTGATTTAGCAGGTGTGGCTGAAGTAAACTTAGGAGCTGGTAAAAATGAAAAAGAGGTTGTAATTGTTATTACTGTAGGAACGGGAATTGGTTCTGGTTTGTTTCACAAGGGAAAGTTAATTCCGAATTTAGAATTGGGAAAACTGTTGCATAGTAATGGAGAAATTATTGAATATTATGCTGCAGATTCTGTGAGGAAAAAAGAAAACCTTTCGTTAAAAGAGTGGGCACTTCGTTTTGATGAGTTATTAGCATATACTAAAATTGTGTTTTCACCTAGTTTAATTATTATAGGAGGAGGAATCAGTAAAAAATATGACGATTTTAAACACCATTTAAATACTAATATCCCAATTAAAGTAGCAAAATTTAAAAACAATGCTGGGATTATTGGCGCTGCAATGTATGCGCACAATCAAATCAAGAAATAAAACACCTACTCCCCTATTTTTCTTTTTAATATCAATGAATAAATGAAATTTGTACCTTTAGATAAGTGTTTCAAAGACTGTTTACTACTTAGTAAACTTTTTTCTCTCAAAAAAAAGCATCACATTTTATAAGAATTACCACTAGTTTTATTAGTATGCAATTTACTTTGCTATTCTAATTCTATTTGCTAAATTCACTTTAGATTTAATGCTCGAAAAATTCATGGAATATACGGCTACCATAGAAGAAGAAAATAAAGAAATTGCAAATCGTTATAAAGACCTCTTAAAAGGTACCTATAAGGTATTATCTAAAGATGACAAAGAGCTCATAAGAAAAGCGTTTGACATTGCTGTTGACGCACACTCAAAACAACGCAGAAAAACAGGAGAACCTTATATTTATCATCCTATTGCTGTAGCTAAAATTGTAGCTATGGAAATTGGCTTAGGAGCCACTTCTATTGCTGCAGCATTACTTCATGATGTTGTAGAAGATACCGATTATACATTAAATGATATGGAGCAATTGTTTGGAGAAACAATTGCTAGAATAGTCAATGGTCTTACCAAAATATCTCGTTTAAACAAAGAGCAAGATGCTTCAATACAAGCAGAGAATTTTAGAAAAATGTTACTTACCTTACATGATGATGTAAGAGTCATTTTAATAAAAATTGCAGATCGATTACACAATATGCAAACCATGGATGCTATGCCTGGGTACAAGCAAGTTAAAATTGCATCAGAAACTTTATATATTTATGCGCCATTAGCCCATAGATTAGGCTTGTATAATATTAAAACAGAATTAGAAGATTTAGGCTTAAAGTACACAGAACCAGAAGTTTTTAAAAGTATTGTAGCTAAAATAAAAGAGAGCAAAGAAGAACAACAAGAATATTTAAAACGTTTTGAAAATTCATTAAAAAGCGGATTAGACAAAGAGCATTTTTCTTACGAAATAAAAGGTCGATTTAAATCGATTTTTTCCATTCGAAAAAAAATGCAAAAACAAAATGTCACTTTCGAAGAGGTCTTTGACAAGTATGCCATCCGAATTATTTTTAAACCAATTACAAAAGATGAAAAGCATGATGCTTGGAAAATATATTCTTTAGTTACAGATAATTTTAGACCCAACCCTGCCCGATTAAGAGATTGGATTTCTCAGCCAAAATCTACAGGATATGAAGCATTGCATATAACTGTTGTTGGTCCGGATGCACAATGGGTAGAAGTCCAAATTAGATCTGAACGAATGAATGAAATTGCAGAAAAAGGATATGCTGCACATTTTAAATACAAACAAGGTTCAGAAAACGAAAGTGGTTTAGATGTTTGGCTAAACAGATTAAAAGAAACACTAGAAAATCAAAGTATAAATGCTGTAGATTTTGTAGAAGATTTTAAACTTAATCTTTATGCTAAAGAAATCTATGTATTTACACCTAAAGGCGATTTAAAATCATTACCAAAAGATGCTTCTGCCTTAGATTTTGCTTTTTCTATTCATACAGATGTTGGTTTAAAATGTAGAGGCGCAAAAGTAAACGGAAAGTTAGTCCCACTTAGTTACAAATTAAAAAGTGGCGATCAAATAGAGGTGATTACAAGTGCAACAAACAAACCTAATTCTAGATGGTTAGATTTTGTAATTACAGCAAGAGCTAAAACAAAAATTAGAGCAGCATTAAAAGATGAAGAAAAAGGGATTGCAGAGGAAGGAAAAGCAATTTTAGCACGAAAACTAAGGCATTTAAAAATCCCTTTTAGTGAAAAAACAATTAATGAGCTGGCCAATTATTTTAAACTAAGAACTAGTTTTGATCTATTTTACAGAATTGGTAATGGAGCAATAGACAATACCCAATTAAAAGGATTTGTTACCCAAAGAAATAGTAAAATTCTAAATTTCTTTAAAACAAAACTTAGACGAAATACAGTAAGCGCAGAAAATCAAGAGGAAATTACGACTAAGTATGATGCTTTGGTTTTTGGAAAAGAAGAAGAAAAACTAAATTATACGCAATCTAAGTGTTGTACTCCCATTCCAGGAGATCAAGTTTTTGGTTTTTTAACAATTAATGAGGGTATAAAAATACATAAGAAAAATTGCCCTAACGCTATTTCTCTTCAATCGAATTATGCATATCGAATTATGCAAGCTAAATGGATAGATTCTACAAAGCAAGACTTTAAAGTTGTATTGCATATTAGCGGTGTAGACACTTCTGGAATCGTAAACGAGGTAACTAAAATTATTTCTAGTAACGTAGGTGTTTTTATTCACAGCATAAATATCTCTGGAGATGAAGGGGTTTTTGATGGTAAAATTGCACTAAGTGTTAAGAATAGTGCACAATTAAAAAAATTAATGAATCGAATTGAAAAGGTAGATGGCGTTAAAAAATTAGAACGTGTTAATAGAATGTAAATATCATTTGCATAAAAACAACTATTTATTAAGAAATAACTGTAAATTTGTTTTTTCGTAAAAATTAAGTACATGAATAATTCTCTTGAAAATCAGGAAGTAGTTAAAAAAGTTTTTACCTCATACCTACAAGAGCATAAACACAGAAAAACACCTGAGCGTTATGCAATTTTACAAGAAATTTACGATGCAGAAGAGCATTTTGATATAGAATCACTCTATATAAAAATGAAAAACAAAAACTACAGAGTAAGCAGAGCCACACTTTACAATACTATTGATTTACTGTTAGATTGTGGGTTAGTTCGTAAGCATCAATTTGATGGACAAACTATGGCTCGATATGAAAAAAGTTATTTTGATAAAAATCATGACCACGTAATTTTTACAGATTCTGGAGATGTAAAAGAATTTTGTGATCCTAGAATACAAATTATCAAAAAAACAATCGAAGAAATATTTGATATTGATATCCACAATCACTCCTTATATTTTTACGGAACAAAAAAGAAAGACCAAAAATAACTTAAAAATTAAATTTAAAATTTAATACTTACACAAATTTAAAAATGGCAGTTGATTTATTATTAGGATTACAATGGGGAGATGAAGGGAAAGGTAAAATTGTTGATGTACTAACACAGGATTACGATATTATAGCACGTTTTCAAGGTGGCCCAAATGCGGGTCATACTTTAATTTTTGACGGGTACAAGCATGTTTTACATACGATACCTTCTGGAATTTTTCATAAAACAGCTTTAAATGTTGTAGGTAATGGTGTAGTTATCGATCCAGTAATTTTTAAAAAAGAGTTAGAAAACCTAGACAAACACAAAATAGATTACACCTCTAAATTATTAATTTCTAAGAAAGCACACTTAATTTTACCAACGCATAGATTGTTAGATGCAGCTTCAGAAACCTCTAAAGGAAAAGCTAAGATTGGTTCTACCTTAAAAGGTATTGGTCCAACGTATATGGACAAAACTGGAAGAAATGGAATGCGAGTTGGAGACTTAGAATTAGACAACTGGAAAGAAAAGTATGATGCTTTAACCGAAAAGCACATTAAAATGTTAAAATTCTTTGATGTACAGATAGAGTATAATTTAGATGAGTTAGAAGCTGAGTTTTGTAAAGGAATCGATAAATTAAGAACACTACAATTTATTGATAGTGAAGAATTTTTAAACCAAGCCATCAAAGACAAAAAGACAATTTTGGCAGAAGGTGCACAAGGGTCTTTGTTAGATATTGACTTTGGAACCTATCCTTACGTTACCTCTTCAAATACTACAGCTGCAGGGGCTTGTACTGGATTAGGTGTTGCACCAAACAGAATTGGAGAGGTTTTTGGTATTTTTAAAGCCTATACAACACGTGTAGGTTCTGGTCCTTTTCCTACAGAATTATTTGATAAAGATGGTGCTACCATGGCTAAAGTTGGTCATGAATTTGGTGCGACTACAGGAAGACCAAGAAGATGTGGTTGGTTAGATTTAGTTGCTTTAAAATATGCTGTAGATGTAAATGGAGTAACACAACTAATGATGATGAAAGGAGATGTACTCTCTGGTTTTGATACATTAAAAGTGTGTACTTCTTACAATTATAAAGGCAAAGAAATCACTCATTTACCCTATAATATAGAGCCCGAAAATGTTTCAGTAAATTACACTGAATTCAAAGGTTGGAAAGATGATTTAACAAAAATGACTGCTGCAGATCAACTTCCAAAAAACTTAATGGACTATGTTGCTTTTATAGAGAAAGAAACAGGAGTTCCTGTTAAAATTGTTTCTGTGGGTCCAGATAGAAAACAGACCATAAAAAGATAGTTTTATCTAAAAATTAAGAATTTAAGGTATTCTTTTCATTATTTTTGTTGCAAAACAAATCTTTTGAAAAGAATATTTTTTTTATGCTTTATTATCTCTACTATTTCATTCTTTGCTCAACAAAAAAAGAAAATTAGTATAGAAAATGCAGACATCCAATACGCAGACGAACAAAAGTCTCCTGGAGCTACGATTCTTATCGGTAATGTAAGTATTAATCATGAAGGGATTAACCTAACTTGCCAACAAGCCCTACTCTATAAAAAACAAAATTTTTTTAAAGCAATAGGAAATGTAATCATCAAACAAGGTGATTCAATAACACAAACTAGTAATTATTCAGATTATAATGCAAATACAAAACAAGCACTTTCATGGGGTAATGTAATTTTAAAAGACCCTACAATGACCTTAACCACAGATACACTTCAATTTGACAGGGTTAATCAAAAATTATTTTATAGAGATTTTGCAACTATTGTAGACAATACCAATACCTTAAAAAGTAAAAAAGGTAATTATTATTTAGAAAATAAGAAGTTTACAGCAAAAACTAGAGTTACCGTTAGTAACCCAGAGCATCATTTAGCATCTAATCATTTAGATTACTATACAGACTCTGGAATTGCCTATTTGTATGGACCTTCTACTATTACAAATACAAAGAACAACAATAAATTATACGCAGAAAAAGGTGTTTACAATACAAAAACAGATATTTCTCATTTTACAAAAAACGCTAAACTATATTTGAAGGAGAGAACTGTAGAAGGAGACAGTTTATTTTATAATAAAAATAAGGGTTTTGCTTCAGCTACAAATAATATAAGAATTATAGATACAATTCAGAATTTCATAACGAAAGGAAACTATGCAGAACTTTTTGAAAAGAAAGACTCCTTATTTATCATCAAAAAAGCAGTAGCAATTTCTATCATCGAAAAAGATTCAATGTTTATCCATGGAGATACTTTGCTAGTTACAGGTAAACCTAAAAAACGTATTATAAGAACCTATCATAACGTAAAAATTTTTAAATCTGATTTACAAGGAAAGTGCGATTCAATTCACACCAACCAAGAAACTGGCTATACAAAGATGTATAAAAGTCCAGTAATTTGGTCAGATCAAAATCAAATAACAGGAGATAGTATTTTCTTACAATCTAATATAGAAACAGAAAAATTAGACTCTTTAAAGGTATTTAATAATGCATTTATTATCGCTAAAGATTCTTTAGCAAAAGAAGATTACAACCAAATAAAAGGTAGAAATATGTTTGGTAAGTTTATGGATAATAAATTAAAGCTTCTTTTGGTTAAAGGGAATGCCGAATCTATTTATTTTAATAGAAATACAGAAACACAAGTGCTAGAAACAATTACAAAAGAAGTTTCTAGTAATATTGAATTCACACTAGAAAACGGAGAAATTCAAACTATTAAATACCTTAAAAGTACCGATGGCAAAACCTACCCTCCTTCTCAATTAGACGAAGAAGGCCGAAAAATTAAAGGTTTTATTTGGAGAGAAGATGAGCAACCTAAAAATAAAAACGATATTTTCATAAAAGATACGCAAAAGAATAAAGCGCCTATAAAAAAGAAAGTTTTAGAAAAACCTTCATTATTTATTGATGAAAAAACTAAAAAGAAAACGAAACCAACTATCTTTGGTCAATAATTTGAAATCAGATTTTTACAAATATCAAGCACAAACCTCTCCTCACCCCTTAGCTATAGAGGTTTCTCATGCCAAAGGTTCATACATTTATGACACTGATAATAAAGCGTATTTAGATTTTGTGGCTGGTGTTTCTGCAAATAGTATAGGTCATCATCATCCAGTAGTAAACGATGCCATTAAAAAGCAGTTAGATTCATACACGCATGTAATGGTGTATGGTGAATTTATTCAAAAACCACAAGTCTCTCTTTGTAAACAACTAGCAACTACCCTCCCTAAATCCTTACAATCGGTTTATATAACTAATTCTGGCACAGAAGCAACAGAGGGTGCTTTAAAATTAGCAAAAAGAATTACTGGAAGATCAGAAATTATAGCGGCTAAAAATTCTTATCATGGAAATACCCAGGGAGCGATGAGTGTTTCTGGTGTAGAAAAGCAAAATGCAACGTTTAGACCTTTAATTCCAGGTATAAAATTTATTGCATTTAATTGTGATTTTTGTCTTCAAAAAATTACTGAAACTACGGCTGCAGTAATTTTAGAAACTATTCAAGGTGGTGCTGGTTTTATAGAACCTTATGCTAATTTTTTAACTAAAGTTAAACAGAAATGTGATGAAGTTGGTGCATTACTAATTTTAGATGAAATACAAACCGGAATTGGAAGAACAGGTAAATTTTGGGGATTTGAAAATTATAATGTGATTCCAGATATAATTATTACAGGTAAAGGTTTAGGTGGAGGCATGCCAATTGGAGCATTCATAAGTTCTCAAGAAAGAATGAATCTTTTAACACACCATCCTAAATTTGGACATATTTCTACATTTGCTGGTCACCCAGTTATTGCAGCAGCTGCAAATGCTACTATTCAGGTTATTTTAAATAATAATTTAGTGGCTGAAAGCTTACGCAAAGAAAAAATTATTCGAAATCAACTTCAACATTCTGCTATTAAAGAGATTAGAGGAAAAGGATTAATGTTAGCAGCCATTTTAGAATCTTCTGAGTTAGCGTCAAAAATTATCTTGAAATGTTTAGACAAAGGCTTACTACTGTTTTTCCTTTTATTTGAAGGGCGTGCCATGAGAATAACGCCACCCCTAACAATTTCGGATAAAGAACTCATAAAAGGGTGTCAAATTATTTTAGAGGCAATTGAAGAATCTATTTAAGTTATTTTTTAAAATAGAAAAGAATAAATTTTAAAAACCATTAATCAATTAATTCAGTTTTTGTTTTAATTAGCTGTAAGGTAAGTTTATTAAAACGTATGAATAAAAGAATTGATGCTGTTGTTAAACCTGCTAATAAACCTAACCAAATACCAAAACTACCATACATTTCTTCTGAGCCCAAATAATAAGAAACAGGGAACCCTATACACCAATAAGAGATAAATGTAAGGATTGTTGGTATTTTTACATCCTGCAAGCCACGTAAAGCGCCTAAAACAACAACTTGAATACTGTCTGATATTTGAAAAAAAGCAGCAGCTATTAACAGTTTTGACGCAATAGCAATAACCTCCATATTGTCTGTATAATTTAACTCATCTGTCAAATCAACATAAATCATTGGCATTATATCATGAAAAATAAAAAATAGTATGGCAAAAATAGTGGCAAAAATCATCCCTAACAAAAAGATAGAAAATGCAATTCTTCTTAATTCTTTAAAATTTTGTAGGCCTTTTTGATTACCAACTCTAATCATAGAAGCAACACTTAATCCCATTGCTACCATAAAAGTCATTGAAGATAGGTTTAGTGCAATTTGATTTGCTGCTTGTGGGTTTTTGCCTAATAAACCACTCAACCAAATAGCTGCTGTAAAAATAGCTGCCTCAAAAAACATTTGCATGGCACTTAATGACCCTAAATTTATAATCTTTTTTAACATTAACAAATCCAATACAAAGAACTTAATGTTGCTAACTATAGGTTTAGACCGTTCTTTATAAAACATTAAAATCCATAAATACAATACCATCACAAATCGTGATGCCAAAGTTCCATAAGCAGCACCTACAATTCCTAATTCAGGAAAGCCGAATTTTCCAAAAATCAATAAATAATTTAATACCACATTAATAATGTTTGCGAGTAATGTAGCATACATTGGGTATTTAGTCATAGACATACCATCACTAAATTGTTTAATAGCTTGAAAAATTATTAAAGGAATTAAAGAAAATGCTACTAAATCTAAGTAAGGTATCGCCAATTCTACAACCTCTTTAGGTTGTTTCATCAAATATAAAATTGGTTTAGCAAAATAGACCATTAAAAAAAGTAGAATTCCTAAAACCGTACATAGAAACAAACCACTTTTATAAGCTGCTCTAGCTTGTTTTAAGTTATTAGAAGAATCTGCTTCTGCTATTAATGGCGTTATTGCAGTAGAAAAACCAATTCCTATAGACATCGCAATAAACATAAAACTATTTCCTAGAGAAACAGCAGCTAACTCAGCAGTACCCAACTGGCCTACCATAATATTGTCTATAAACGCTACAAAAGTATGACCTAACATTCCTAAAATAACTGGTGCTGCTAATGTCCAATTGTATTTAAATTCTGAAGTATACTGCGTTAGGTTCAAATTTTATCTTATATTTTCAAATGCGAATATACGTATTAGAAATACATTTTATTAAAGAGAACTTCACAGTTTTATAAAGAATTTTCTCGATAAAATTAAGTACTTTTGAATAACAAAATTAAAAAAATGGCGAAGATAACACTTGGTGGAAATCCAATTCAAATTAGTGGAAATTTACCAAATATTGGTGATAATGCAGTAGACTTTACATTAAGAACAACTGCGTTAAAAGAAAAGTCGCTATCCGATTATTTAGGTAAAACGATATTACTTAATATTTTTCCAAGTGTAGACACTAGTGTTTGTGCTAAATCTGTCAGAGTTTTTAATAAGAAAGCTTCAGAAATAGACCACTGTGTTGTTTTATGTATTTCTAAAGATCTTCCTTTTGCGCAAGCACGTTTTTGTGGTGCAGAAGGAATTGATAATGTAGAAATGCTATCCGATTTTAAAACGGGCTCTTTTGGAGAAGATCATGGTGTTACTATAAAAGATAGTAATTTTAAAGGACTACATGCAAGAGCTATCATTATTATAGATAGGAATGGTAAAATTAAATATACAGAACAAGTTGCTGAAATTGGGAACGAACCAAATTATGAAGCAGCATTAAAAGCAATGTAGTATGAAAGATCCAAACGATGGTTTTTTTATGGGAAGACTAAAAAGTTTAAAATTTGCTTTTAAAGGTTTATGGATTTTAGTTACCACAGAAGATAGTATAAAGGTGCAGCTTTTTGTTTCCCTAATTGCATTTATATTAGGAATAACATTCGATATTTCACTTATGGAATGGGCTATACAATTCCTAGCAATAGGTTTAGTTTTAGTTGCTGAGGCTGCTAATTCTGCAATAGAAGAAGTCTCTGATTTTATACATCCAGAATTTCATGAAAAAATTGGAAGAATTAAAGATATTGCTGCAGGTACTCCTGCATTTGCAGCAATAATATCGCTAATCATTGCAGGTATTATTTATGTACCGAAAGTATTTATATTATTTTAATCAAATATGTATATTTACTTTTTAATTTTTTATAATTTTTAATGCCAAAAACAAAACCAAATACTTCTAAAGTAGAAGAAAAAACTTCTATTTTTAATTTCTTAAAAACAAGGCAAACTCAAAATATCATTGGCTTGTTTTTACTTCTATTTTCTCTTTTTTTGTGTATTGCTTTTATTTCCTTTTTCTTCAACTGGCAAACGGATCAGAGTACGTTAAACTACTTCACAGACAAGTCTATTAAAAGTAATAATCTATTAGGTAAAATTGGCGCCAACTTAAGTCATTTCTTTATTTACAAAGGGTTCGGTCTTGCTGCTTTTGTAATTGTATATCAATTTTTGATTACAGGATTTTATATTATTATAAAAAGAAAAATCTCGAAAATTATAATTTCTTGGAATTGGGGCTTAATTTCCATGTTATGGCTTACAATCACATTAGGCTTTTTAAATAAAAAATATGCCTTATTCTCTGGTGTTATCGGTTTTGAATTAAATAATTATTTACAAACATTTTTAGGTAAGACTGGATTAAGTATCGTTTTACTGTTTTTATTTTTTGCATATCTAATTTTAAGGTATAAGATTACTATTGACAAGTATTTAGAGGCTTGGAAAGCAAAAAGAATGGCTCAAAAAGAACTAGCTTCTAAGGCATCTGATAACGAAAAAGATGACATTGAAAGTTCTGTTACTAGCAGTACGCTTAGTGTTGATAAGGAACCATTAGAAGAAACAAAATCTGAGTTTGAATTATCAGTAGAAAACTTAAAACCTACAATTTCTAACCATTCTGATGTACAATCAAAAGAATCAATTGAACTAAAAATTGAAGAAGAAAAAAATACTGTATTTAATACAAAAGAAAAGACTACCCCTGAGAAAGAAGTGGCTATTGATATAGAAATCTCTGAAGAAGAAGAACATTCAACGGAGAATCTATCTGATAAAATACTTAAAGATTTTGGAGAATTTGACCCAACACTAGAGCTTTCTAATTTTCGATTCCCAACATTTAATTTATTAAAACAATACAACGAAAGTATTTCTATAGACCCAGAAGAATTAGAGGCTAATAAGAATAAAATTGTAGAAACGTTAAAAAATTACAAAATTGGAATTGCAGAGATTAAAGCAACTGTTGGACCAACAATTACTTTATATGAAATTGTACCTGAAGCTGGTATTCGTATTTCTAAGATTAAAAATTTAGAAGACGATATTGCACTTTCTTTATCAGCACTAGGAATTCGTATCATTGCTCCCATTCCCGGAAAAGGAACCATAGGTATAGAAGTGCCTAATAAAAATGCAACCATAGTGTCTATGCACTCTGCTATTTCATCAAAAAAATTTCAAGAATCTCAGATGGAGCTTCCTATAGCTTTAGGAAAAACAATTTCTAATGAAACATTTGTAGTAGATTTAGCAAAAATGCCTCACTTATTAATGGCTGGTGCAACAGGACAAGGAAAATCTGTTGGTTTAAATGCTGTTTTAACATCATTATTGTATAAAAAACATCCTGCAGAGGTAAAATTCGTTTTGGTAGATCCTAAAAAAGTAGAACTTACCCTATTCAATAAAATAGAAAGACATTATTTAGCTAAATTACCAGATACCGATGATGCCATCATAACCGATACAACCAAAGTTGTACATACCTTAAATTCTTTGTGTATCGAAATGGATAATCGCTACGATTTATTAAAATCGGCTATGGTTCGTAATATCAAAGAATACAATCAAAAGTTTAAAAAACGTAAATTAAATCCAAACGACGGACATCAATTTTTACCCTACATTGTTTTGGTAATTGATGAATTTGCAGATTTAATTATGACTGCAGGTAAAGAAGTAGAAACCCCAATTGCAAGGTTAGCACAGCTTGCAAGAGCAATTGGTATTCACTTAATTGTTGCAACTCAAAGACCTTCTGTAAATGTAATTACAGGAATTATAAAAGCTAATTTTCCTGCAAGAATTGCATTTAGAGTAACCTCTAAAATAGACTCAAGAACAATTTTAGATGCAGGAGGTGCAGACCAACTTATAGGAAGAGGAGATTTATTATACACCAATGGAAATTCAATTACTCGAATTCAGTGTGCATTTGTAGATACTCCAGAAGTAGAAAAAATAACTGATTTCATAGGTTCTCAAAAAGCATATTCAGAAGCACATTTATTACCAGAATATGTAGATGATGAAAATGGCACAAGTATTGATATTGATATCGAAGATAGAGATAAACTATTTAAAGAAGCCGCAGAAATTATTATAACTGCTCAACAGGGCTCTGCTTCTTTATTACAAAGAAAATTAAAATTAGGATACAATAGAGCTGGACGTTTAATAGATCAATTAGAAGCTGCTGGTATTGTTGGAGGTTTTGAAGGGAGTAAAGCTAGGCAAGTTTTAATTCCTGATTTTATAGCGCTAGAACAGTTATTAGAAAACGAAAAAAACAACTAATACATCTTTAAAAGATGTTAAATTAATTTAAATGAGGAAATTAGTTATTGTAGGATTATACTTAATGTGTTCAAGTTTTATTTTTTCACAGAACTCTTTAGAAGCAAAATCAATTTTAGATGAAGTTTCAACAAAGATGGCTGCATACCAAAATATGTTTATTAGCTTTAGCCAAACACTCAGTAATGAAGAAGCTGGTATTCTTGAAGGTGATGAACCACCTATTAAAGGAGAAATACATTTAATGGGAGAAAAATACAGCTTAAAGTATTTGGGAAATACGTTCATCTATGATGGCAAAAAACTTTATATCATAAATAATGAAGAAAAAGAAGTGGCTATATCTGAAGGAGACTTAAGTGCAGACGATGGTTTTATTTACCCTTCAAAACTTTTTACTTTTTACCAAGAAGGATATAATTTTGAACTAGGAAAAATTAAAAATTATAAGGGTAGAAAAATTCAGTTTGTAACCCTAAATCCTATCGATAGCAATTCTGATATCATTAAAGTAGAACTGGGTATTGATGCAAAAACTAAGCATATTTACAAATTGATCCAAACAGGTTCTAATGGAGCCAAAACAAGTTTCACCATCACAACATTTAAAAACAATCAAGCTATTTCTGATGATTTTTTTACGTTTAACGAACAAAAATATTTAGAGCAGAATTACACCATTGATTAATTATTTCAATTAACAGAAAATTAATAGCATCTTACATTTTAAGATGCTATTTTTGTTTTTTTTTATGAAAATATTAGATCGATACATTTTAAAGAGCTTTCTAGTTCCGTTTATAGCAACATTTCTAATTGTACTTTTTGTCTTAGTAATGCAAGCCTTATGGCAAGCATTCGAAAATATTGCAGGCAAGGGAATAAGCGTAATTTTTATACTAAAATTTTTATACTACACAACATTAATGATTATACCACAGGCACTACCTGTTGGTGTATTGTTGTCTTCCATAATGGCTTTAGGTAACTTGGGCGAGAATTATGAATTTGCTGCAGCAAAATCTGCTGGAGTGTCTTTACAAAGATTAGTAAGACCAATAGGAATTCTTGCCATTGCGTTAAGTGGTCTTAATTTTTTGTTTTTAAATAATGTTTTCCCCTATGCCAACTTAAAACAAAAAAACTTATACTTAAACATAAAAAAGAAAAAACCTGCACTAGCATTGGTTCCTGGAAGCTTTAATGCAGATATTCCAGGGTACCAAATTAAGTTTGAAGAAAAGTATGGAGCGCAAGAAAATCTTTTGAAAAAGGTGTTTATTTATGATTTAACCAGTAACAGAGGAAATCAAAAAGTAATTACAGCAGAACGAGGTAAGATTGTTACCGAAGAAGGTAGTAGGTATATGACTTTTATTTTATACGATGGAAAGTATTACGAAGAACATGTAAAATCTGCCAGAACTTCACTTAAGAGAAAAAAAATGGCGGCATCAGAAGCTACTTTTAAGGAATACGAATTTAATATTGATATTGGAGATACTTTAGATGAAGGAAAGTTAGATTCTATAAATTCTGCCACAATTCCGATGATGCTTTCTTTAGAACAAATAAAAGATACCATTCCTAAATTAAAAGAAAATTATGATGAGGTATTACAAATTCGTGCTAAAAACATTTATATTAGTAGTACAGCAAAAGATTTGTATCGCTATCCAGATTCTTTAAAAAGAACAAATCTTGAGACTACAATTATTAATAATTTTGAGCTTCAAGAAAAAATTACTGTTTTAAATTCGGCATTAACAAAAACAACAAGAGTATTAAATTCAATAACCAATAATACAGATAGCGTAAAATGGAACAGAAAAATGGTAAATTTTTACGATACAGAATACTATAACAGAATAGCATTCTCTTTATCTTGTGTAATATTGTTTTTTATTGGTGCTCCTTTAGGTTCTATTATTAGAAAAGGCGGATTTGGATTACCAATGATTTTAGCAATAGCAGTTTATGTATTGTATTTTTTTACAAATACATTCGGAAAAAATTTAGCAGAAGAAAGTTCTATAACCTCTATGTTAGGTTCATGGATATCTGCAATAATCATGATTCCATTTGCCATTTTATTAACCAATAGAGCAACAAAGGATAAAGGGATTTTTAATATCAATTCCTTTTTACAACCAGTGACTAAAATTTTAAATAAATTACTACCTAAAAAAGGGCTTTAAATATGACTACAAATTCAGTACATCAAATACAACTAAATACAATAGAAGAAGCAATTAACGATATCAGAAATGGTAAAGTTATAATTGTTGTGGATGATGAAAATAGAGAGAATGAAGGCGATTTTTTAGCTGCAGCAGAAAAAGTTACCCCAGAAATGGTAAATTTTATGGCAACTCATGGTAGAGGGTTAATTTGCACACCTTTAACAGAAAATCGCTGTAAAGAGCTAGAATTGGGCATGATGGTGAATAACAACACAGATCCAATGGAAACTGCGTTTACTGTTTCTGTAGATTTAAGAGGTAAAGGAGTTACTACAGGTATTTCTGCTTCGGATAGGGCGTTAACTATTCATGCGTTAGTAGATAAAGAAACAAAACCCTTTGATTTAGCGAGACCAGGACATATTTTCCCTTTAAAAGCTAAAGAAGGTGGTGTTTTAAGAAGAACAGGTCATACAGAAGCAGCCATAGATTTTGCAAGATTAGCAGGTTTACAACCAGCAGGAATTATTGTAGAAATAATGAATGAAGATGGTACAATGGCTCGTTTACCACAATTACTTAAAGTTGCTGAAAAATTCGACATAAAAATAGTTTCTATTGAAGATTTAGTGGCTTACAGAATGGAGCATGATTCGTTAATCGAAAAGAAAGAAGATTTTGAAATAGAAACACGTTTTGGAAAATTTCGTTTAAGAGCCTATCAACAAACAACCAATAATCAAGTGCATATTGCACTGACTAAAGGCACTTGGACCAATGATGATGGTATTTTAACCAGAATAAATTCAACGTTAGTAAACAACGATATTCTTGGAACATTAACTAATAATGCTGATAAAAAGTTAGACCAAATGTTTCAAGTAATTAATGACGAAGGCAAAGGCGCAATTTTATTTATCAACCAGCAAAATCAATCTAAAAACTTATTAAGTAGATTGAATATCTTAAAAGAAAATCAAAAAAACGGGGAATTAAAAGCACCTGCAATTGCCATGGATCAAAGAGATTTTGGGATTGGAGCTCAAATTTTACATGATTTAAATATCAGTAAGTTAAAACTACTTACCAATAGTCAACAAACTAAAAGAGTGGGTATGATTGGGTATGGCTTAGAAATTGTAGATTACATATCTTATTAATAAATAACAAAGGGATCATTAAATTGATCCCTTTGTTATTATATTTTTAGTAGAGGCTACCCCTATCTTATTTAGGTAATAAAATTTCACCTACTGCTAATTCGACAGGTTTTTTGTTTTTTTCAAATAATCTTGCAGTATAATTTCCTTTTAAAGTTATTGTTTGATCTATTACTTCTAGCCAACTTCCTTCTCTTAAACCTAAAACAGCAGTTTCATTACATACATGAAATTCTTTAATTCTTGTTTCTCGAGTTTCGCCCATATGTGTATTGCCTTCTATTGGATCTAAATAATGCGCATTAATATTGAAAGGAATGCATCCTAAAGTTTTAAAACTGGGAGGATATACAATAGGCATATCATTAGTGTTTTTCATATTCACACCACATATGTTACTTCCTGCACTTGTTCCTAAATAAGGAACCCCCTGCTCTATGACTTCTTTTAATGGTTTTAGAATATCATTTTTATACAATTGATTTACCAATTCAAACGTATTACCACCTCCTGTAAAAATTCCTTTGGAATTTTTTAAGGCCTCTCTAGGGTTTTCATATTCATGAATACCTTTTACTGTTATATCAATAGAAGAAAAAGCTTGTTGCACCAAATTAGTATATGAATTGTAAGAAATACCTCCAGGCCTTGCATATGGAATAAATAAAATAGTTGAACCATTTGCAAAAAAAGTGCTTAATGTTGGTAAAAGATATTCTAAGTAATTACTTCTATATAGTGTTGATGTACTTGCAATAATCATTTTTTTCATGGCTCAAAAATAAAGTTTTTACCTAATTCAGGTACTAGTTTATCTCCTAATTAAATCATAAAAATGATTTTTTTTGAGTCTAATATAGAAATATTATGTAATTTTCATGATCTTAAAAAGATAAACATATTTTATCCTTATGAAAAAAATAGTGCTACTTTTTTTATTGGTATTATTAGTATTACAAAGTATAAATGGACAGAATAAGAGGTACATTATAACTGGTAAGGTTACAGATTCTTTAGGGGTAATAAAAAATGCAAACATTATTAACCTAAATACTTATCAAGGTACTTTTTCTAGTGACGAAGGATTGTACCGTATTTTTGTTTCAAAAGGAGATACATTAAGGGTTTCATCTATTCAATATAAACCTAAGAAAATTGTCATTTCAAAAAAAACTATTGAAACTAAAAAATTAGATATCTCACTAAAGTCTGCTACTTATACTCTAGATGAATTTGAATTAAAAAGAAATAATTTATTAGGTCGATTAGGTATAGATATTAAAAATGTTAGTAGAGATAAACAAGACTCTCTATTAAGAAAAGTCATGGATTTCTCTAATGTAAATTTTAAGGAAAATGATTTTACAATTGATGATATTTCAAAAGTAAAACCACCAATCGTAAATACTATGGCAGGGGCTATACCAATGGCAGGTGCAGGGGCAAAAGTTGTAATACCTTTTAAAAACTCAGCACGATTATGGGCTTTAAGAAGCAAATTAGAGCAAAAAAAGCAATTTCCTTATAAAATACTTTCAGAACTAGGTGAAAAGTTTTTCTTTGACGAACTTAAAATTCCAATCGATAATTATTTTCATTTTTTAGAATATTGTAATCCTTTGGGTATTGAAAATCTTCATAAAAAAGGAAGGCTTTTAGAGTTAATAAAGATTTTAAGAAAAGAAAGTAGTTCTTATTTAAAAATCATAAACAAAGAATAATTTTCTAGTATTATTTAGCTACACTTATTTATGAAACTAAAAACATATCTATTTTTATTACTAATTATCCCTTTATTCTCTTTTTCATCACATAAATACTATTTAAGTTTAACACAGATTAACTTCAATAAGGAGACCAAAGCAGTACAGGTTATTATTAATGTTTTTATGGATGATATCGAATTAGCTTTAAATAAAGATTTTGGCATTGATTTACAGCTAACTACAAAAAAGGAATTAAAAAACAACGGTATTTATTTTAAAAAATACCTTCACAAAAAATTAGAATTTACAATAAATAATAAAATCCAAAACTTTAATTATATTGGTAAGGAATATGATGGGGATCTTGTTTTTTTTTATTTAGAAATAGAAAACGTAGAAAATATAAAAACATTAAGTGTTTCAAATAAAGTATTAACAAATCATTTTCCAAAACAACAAAACTTAATCAAAGTAAAAGTGAGTAAAAAGAATAAAAGTGTTTTACTTACTAAAGAAGCGTATAAAACTTCAATAAAATTTTAAATTAAATCAAACTAAAAATCAATACTTATGAGAAAAATTGGATTTTTAATGTTCTCTTTATTCGTAGTTTGTTCTGCATATGGGCAAATTACAAAACAAGGACATGTTAATACAAATAAATTTAAGCAATTAAAGCAAGAATTACCTACGCCTAACCTAGAACGTACAGCTTCAGGTAAACCTGGTAAAGAGTACACCCAGCAAAAAGTAGATTATGTTATGGATATTGTGTTAGACGATGCCAATACAAAAATCACTGGCTCTGAGACTATTACTTACCACAACAATTCTAAAGATGAATTGGAATATTTATGGGTGCAATTAGATCAGAACATGAGAGCTGCAGATTCTAAAACTCCAGATATTTCACCCAATTCAATTCCTAAAAAAATTAGTAAAAATAGATTTAACAGGGCCTTTCCTGAAGAACGTTTTGATGGGGGTTTTAATATTATGAGTGTAACTAATAAAGATGGTAGTGCTTTATCTCATACTATTAATCAAACCATGATGCGCATAAACCTAACCGAGCCGTTAGCATCTGGAGCAACATTTGAATTTAATATTTCTTGGTGGTACAACATTAATAACCATAGAACAGATGGAGGAAGATCTGGATATGAGCATTTTAAAGAAAATAATAATAACAATTATGTAATTGCACAGTTTTATCCAAGAATGTGCGTGTATGATAATGTAGAAGGTTGGCAGAACGATCAATTTTGGGGAAGAAGTGAGTTTGCCCTTGAATTTGGAGATTTTACAGTTAATATTACTGTTCCCGAAGACCACATGTTAGGAGCCACAGGAGTTTTACAAAACGAAAGTGAGGTATTAACAAAACAAGAGCAAAAAAGACTAGCCAAAGCCAGAAAAACATTTGGTGATGTAGTTATTATTAGAACACAAAAAGAAGCTGAAAAGATTGAAAAATCAAAAGCCTCTAGAACTAAAACATGGAAATTTATAGCAAAAAATGTGCGAGATTATGCATTTGCCACTTCAAGAAAGTTTATTTGGGATGCAATGGCTGTAGCTATTAATGGAAAAACTGTTATGGCATACTCTTTATACTCTAAGGAAGCTAATCCTTTGTACGGAGATCATTCAACCAAAGCAGTCGCACAAACTTTAAAAACGTATTCTAAATATACTTTTGACTACCCCTACCATAAAGCAATTTCGGTAGATGGACAAATGGGAATGGAATATCCTCAAATCTGTTTTAATCCTGGTAGACCAGATTTACCAAATGGTGGTTATTCAGATAGAATGAAATACAGAATGATTAAAGTTACCATTCATGAAGTTGGTCATAATTTTTTCCCAATGATTGTAAATTCTGACGAAAGACAATGGACTTGGATGGATGAAGGTTTAAATTCTTATATGGAAATGTTGGCTGAGTTAGATTATGATAAAGATTTTCCAATTGTTAGAGGGTATCCGAAAAATATTGTCAAATATATGTCTGGAGATCAGTCTAGAATTGCACCTATTATGTCTAAAGGAGACAATGTGTATAGCTTTGGTGCTAATGCATATGGTAAACCTGCAACAGCACTATGGATTTTAAGAGAAACTATTATGGGCAAAGAATTATTTGATCATGCTTTTAAAACATATTCACAAAGATGGATGTTTAAGCACCCCTCTCCTGCTGACTTTTTTAGAACTATGGAAGATGCGTCTGGTATAGATTTAGATTGGTTTTGGAGGGGCTGGTTTTATACTACTGATGTAACAGATATTGGTATTAAAGGAGTTAAAAAATATACAACAAAAGAATCTGAAAATACTGTAGAGTTTTTAGAAGACACGTCTAATGGATTAGGTTTTTCAAAAAATGCAGATAAATACCATTATGAAATTACCTACGAAAAACCAGGGGGACTAGTAATGCCTATTATTGTTGAGTTTACGTATAAAGACGGAACAAAAGAAAAGAAAACATATCCTGCTCAAATATGGAGGTATAATGATAAAGAAGTAAGAAAAGTTTTTTCTTCTAACAAACAAATAGAAAGTATACAAATAGATCCAGATTTAGAAACTGCAGATGTAGATACGTCTAACAACTCTTTTCCAAAAGAAAAGACAAATAAATTTGAAAAATTTAAAAATAAAATAAAAGGATAATCTTTTAACACATCTCTTCAAAAAGGCAATATGAATTTATATTGCCTTTTTTTTTGATAAAGGTTTGTTAAATTTATTAACATTTTAAGACTATTCTGTATTTAATCATTAATTTTATAGCTTGATTAATTCAAATCAATACACATGAAAAAAATTTATTTAATTGTTTTTTCTTTATTTTTTGTGGCAACTTCAACAATTGCACAAGAACAAAAAGAAAAAAAGAAAACACAACAAGGTCATACCGATCAAAACAAATTTAGACAGCTAAAAGATGTTTTAGCAACTCCAAACGACCAACATACAGCTTCAGGTGCACCTGGACACCAATATTCACAACAAAAAGTTGATTATGTAATGGACATTCGTTTAGACGAGGCAGCCAATAAAATATATGGTAGTGAAGACATCACCTATTATAACAACTCTAAAGATAACTTAGCGTATTTATGGGTGCAATTAGATCAAAATATGAGAGCGGATGATTCTCAAACTCCTTTAGCAAAGTCTAATTCTGCTGCAGCATTTATATCTACAGATAATTTTAAATCTGAGTATATGGGAGAAGGAAAAGGCTTTGGTTTTAACATCGAAAGTGTAACTAAAGATGGTAAACCCTTATCACATTTTATAAATAGAACAATGATGCGAATAAATTTACCTAAAGCCTTAGCTCCTGGTGAAAGTTTTGACTTTAGTATTGTTTGGAATTATAAAATTAATGACATCAATAAAGATGGTGGTCGTTCAGGGTTAGAATCTTTTAAAGATGGAAATAACAATTATACCATTGCTCAATTTTTTCCAAGATTAGCGGTTTACAATAACGTAGAAGGTTGGCAAAACATGCAGTTTTGGGGTAGATCTGAATTTGCATTAGAATTTGGAGATTATGAAGTTAACTTAACCGTTCCTTCAGATCATATTGTTGAGGCTACTGGAACATTGCAAAACGAAAAAGAGGTATTAACAAGAACACAGCGCAAGCGTTTTGAACAAGCAAGAAAAAGCTTTGACAATCCAGTTGTTATTGTTACTCAAGAGGAAGCTGAAAAGAATGAAAAAGGAAGAGCTACAGCAACTAAGACTTGGAAGTTTAAAGCACAAAGAGTAAGAGACTTTGCTTTTGCAAGCTCTAGAAAATACATCTGGGATGCAATGGCTGTGGATATTAATGGTAAAACAGTAATGGCAACTTCTTTATACCCTAAAGAAGGAAACCCATTATGGGAAGAACACTCTACAAGAGCGGTAGCCACTACATTAATTGAATACTCTAAATTAACATTCGATTATCCTTATGCTAAAGCAGTATCTGTACATTCAGAAAGACAAGGAATGGAGTACCCAATGATTTGTTTTAATTTTGGAAGACCAAATCCTGACGGAACTTATTCAGATAGAACAAAAAAAGGAATGATTGGAGTTATTGTACACGAAGTAGGTCATAACTTTTTTCCAATGATCGTTAATTCTGACGAAAGACAATGGACCTGGATGGATGAAGGATTAAACTCTTTTGTAGAAATTTTGGCTGAAGACGTTTACGATGCAGAATTATTTGCTTCAAACCCAGCAAAAGATATTACAAGATACATGGGTGGTGATCAATCTAACATCTCTCCTATTATGTCTCAAGGAGATTATGTAAAGCAATTTGGACCAAATGCATATTCAAAACCTGCAGCTGGTTTATATATCTTACGTAAAACAATAATGGGACCAGAATTATTTGACCATGCGTTTAGAACCTACGCTCAAAGATGGATGTTTAAACATCCAACACCAGAAGATTTCTTCAGATCTATGGAAGACGCTTCAAGTATGGATTTAGATTGGTTTTGGAGAGGTTGGTTCTATACTACAGATGTAACTGATATTGGTATTAAAGAAGTAAAGCCTCTATATCTAACAGATAAACCAAATGCAAGATTAGCGAAACTAAAAGAACAGTATAAGCAGTATTTTGACAGCTTAGGGGATTTAGTTTACATCACTGACAAAGAAGAAGATGCAAACCCAAATGCTATGTATAAATATGCTGATGGTAAAGAAGTACCTTCATATATCTATTCTGTAGAATTTGAAAAGCCAGGTGGTTTAGTTATGCCTTTAATTGTAGAACTAACTTATGCAGACGGAACTACTAAAAAAGAAACTTTTCCTGCTCAAATATGGATGAAAAATGATACTACTGTAAAAAGAGTATTTTCATCTACACAAGAAATTAAAAGTATAAAAGTAGATCCAGACATGGAAACTGCAGATGTAGATGTTTCTAATAATAGTTGGCCAAAACAAGAGACTGATAAGTTTAATCAGTTTAAGAATAAAATGAAAAATTAAATCAATTTAATTTTTACTAAAAAAGCCTCGTAATTTACGAGGCTTTTTTAATTTAAATAATAACCCTAACTATCTTCTTCAGTTAGATTGATATCAAAGTCTTTATTATCCTCAAAAAAATATTCATCTTCTGAATAAAATTCCATTGCCTCTTCTAACTTAGTACTAATTTTAATTAGGTAAATAGTAGTTGGTGCATTTACTTCTAGTGCTTTAATTGTTTCTCCTCTAGCATTTTTAAATGAAATAATGTCATCAAAATCATAACCCAATGGGTATGTATCTATCAAAAGATCTAATATTTCTTTTGTTATTTTTTCATATGCTACAATTACTCTTTTCATGCCTCTACATTTCTAGCAAATAAGCAAATAGTAATGGTGCCACAATAGTTGCATCACTTTCTATGATAAATTTTGGGGTTTCAATATCTAATTTACCCCAAGTAATTTTCTCATTTGGTACAGCACCAGAATAGGAACCATAACTTGTCGTAGAATCAGAAATTTGACAAAAATAACTCCAAAAAGGGGTATCTATTCTTTCTAAATCTTGATACAACATTGGCACTACACAAATAGGAAAATCTCCTGCTATACCTCCTCCAATTTGAAAGAATCCTATTCCGTTTTTAGAATTTTCTGTATACCAATCTGCTAAAAAGGTCATATACTCAATTCCTGATTTTGTGGTACTTGCTTTTAATTCTCCTTTTAAAACATAGGAAGCAAAAATGTTTCCCATTGTAGAGTCTTCCCAACCAGGAACTACAATTGGTATATTTTTTTCAGCTGCTGCATACATCCATGAATCTTTAATATCAATTTCATAATACTTTTCTAAAACACCAGACAATAACAATTTATACATGTATTCATGAGGTAGATAGCGTTCTCCTTTGGCCTCTGCATCTTTCCAAATTTTTACAATATGTGCTTGAATTCTTCGAAAAGCTTCTTTTTCTGGTATGCACGTATCTGTAACTCTATTTAACCCTTTCTCTAACAAATCCCATTCTTCTTGTGGCGTTAAATCTCTATAATTAGGCACACGCTTGTAATGGGAATGTGCGACTAAATTCATAATATCTTCTTCTAAATTGGCGCCAGTACAAGAAATGATATGCACTTTATCTTGACGAATCATTTCTGCAAATATCTTCCCCAACTCTGCTGTACTCATCGCTCCAGCTAATGAAACTAACATTTTAGCGCCTGCGTTAAGTTGTTTTTCATACCCTTTAGCTGCATCAACTAATGAGGCAGCGTTAAAGTGTAAAAAGTATTTTTCTAAAAAATTCGTTATTGGTTTTTTCATTCTAAAGTATTTTTTAATTAAAATTCTTGGTCGTTTTCTTTAAATTTAGATATTCTATTCACTATTTTTAAATTGTCTGATTCTATATCAGCATTATATATCTCATCACTAGAAAACTTGTAACTCAACATTTTATAAAAGAGCTTTGCAGCTAAAAAATCGGAAGATGTATCGTGTTTATTTGGACATAACTCTACCATATCAAAACCGACCACATTTTTTTTTCTAAAAACAGTTTTCAAAAATGATAGGGTTTCATAATACAATAACCCTCCAGGTTCAGGGGTACCAGTAGAGGGTAAAATAGAAGGGTCTAAAGCATCTAAATCAAATGTAATAAACACGTTTGTAGTTAATTGATCTATAACATCTTCTATCCAATATTCATTAACAACCATATCATGAGCAAAGAATACTTTATCTTCATTCATTGTTCTCTTTTCAGAAATATCCATACTTCGAATACCTACTTGAACTAAGTTAGTGGTTGTATTTGCCTCATATACAGCACATGCATGGTTATAAGAAGAACCTTGATATTCTTTTCTTAAATCTGCATGAGCATCAATGTGCAATACCGTTAAATTATCAAAGCATTCATTAAATGCTCTAATTGTTCCAATAGAGATTGAATGTTCACCGCCAAAAACGGTAACAAATTTATTTCTATTAATGTATTTTTTTGTTTCTTGATGTACTTTATGTACAACTGCCTCAGGTGAAGAATTTTCTATTATTTCTTCTGCTAAAAATACGCCTTGTTTATACACTTCTGAATCGGTTTCAATATCATACAATTCCATATTTTCAGAAGCTTCTAAAAATGCTTTAGGTCCTTTGTCTGCTCCTTTTTGCCAAGTACTTGTTCCATCATAAGGAACAGGGATTATTACTATTTTTGCTGTAGCAGGATTTGCATATTCTTCTGGGATTCCTGCATATGTACTATTTATTTTCATTTTTTTTATTTTAGTATCCTAGTATGGATAACATTTCACTACTTTTTTGTTGCTCTTTAAAAAGAGTAATTTTTAATTTACCGTTTTGATCTTTATCTATGATTAATTGTTTAGGGTTTGGAATTAAACAATGTTGTAATCCTCCAAAACCACCTATTGATTCTTGATAAGCTCCAGTATTAAAAAAACCAATATAAAGTGGTTTTTCTTTCTCATAAACTGGCAAGTATATTCCGTTAATATGTTGTTCTGAGTTATAATAATCGTCACTATCACAAGTTAATCCTCCTAGTAATACCCGTTCATATTGCCTATTCCATTTATTTATTGGTAGCATTATAAAACGTTTATTTATAGCCCAAGAGTCTGGTAGTGTTGTTATAAAAGAAGAATTAATCATATTCCAACGCTCTCTGTCGTTTTGTTTTTTTTGGTATAGAATTTCATAAACAGTAGCTCCAGATTCACCTACAGTAAAACTGCCAAATTCTGTAAAAATATTTGGTACAGGAACATTACTTTCTATACAGGCTGTGTTTATTTGGTTAATAATTTCATCAATGATATATTGGTAATCATAATCAAACCCTAAAGAGTTCTTTATTGGAAAACCACCTCCAATATTTAAGCTATCTAAAGAAGGGCATTTTCGCTTAAGATTGATGTAAACATTTAAACATTTCATTAATTCATTCCAATAATAGGCATTGTCTTTAATACCTGTATTGATAAAGAAATGAAGCATTTTTAATTGAACTTGTTGATTTTTAGAAATTTCTTTATCATAAAAAGGAACAATATTTTTATACCCAATTCCTAAACGAGAGGTGTAAAATTCAAATTTTGGTTCTTCTTCTGAAGCAATTCGAATACCGATTTTAAATTGTTGTTTTGTTTCATTAGTTAATAAATTTAACTCCTCGTAATTATCGATTATTGGAATACAGTTTTTATGACCTGAGTTTATAATATCAGTAATGTTTTTAATATACTGGTCTCTTTTAAAGCCATTACATATAATATATGTAGTGTCTTTTATTTTGCCTTCTCTTCTTAAGTTATTTACGATGTCTATATCAAAAGCAGATGAAGTTTCTATATGAATGTCATTTTTTAAAGCCTCTTTTAATACATGTTTAAAATGGGAGCTTTTAGTACAATAACTATAAAAGTATTTACCTTTATAGTTATGGTTGTTCATGCTGTTTTTAAACCATGTTTTTGTTCTTTGTATGTTTTCTGAGATTTTTGGTAAATAAGTAAATTTTAATGGAGCGCCATAAGTTTCTATTAATTCCATTAAATTGATATCATGCCAAATAAGTTTATTATTTATGGTTTTAAATTCTTCTTGTGGAAAATCGAAAGTCTGTTCGATTAAATCAATATATTTAGTGTTCATTCTTTATTTTTAAAATTAGTGTAGAGGGTACTGTTTTGTTCTAAATACAAGTAGTTTTTAGAACAATTAAAAAATTTAAAATAAAGAAAGAATCACTGTAATATTTGTAAATAAATTACGTGAAGCTTAGAAATAAGCAGTAAGTTGGTCTTGAAAGTGAATGGAGAAACCTTAATTTTTTCGTTGCATTTCCAAAATGCATCAAGATTATTTTTCATCTCCTTTAAATAATCTTTACCGAAATAAGTAAAACGTAACATTTGACTTTTAAAAGCAAGTCAAATGTAAATTATTTTTTAATACAAAAAATTAAAATAAATAAATATTTTACTTTTTATCGAAATTCTAATTGAAGAAGACACTACATAATCAATGAAAATATTATTCCTCTATTGGAGGGTGACCAAATATTTTTTCATAATCCTGGTCAAAATTTTCTCTTAGATAAGAGTTTAATTTTTTTCTATAATCATCTTTTAGCCAGGTAACAAAGTTATGGGTACTCTTAGAAATACATTTTGCATACATATTGATTCTATCATCAATCTCCTCTCCTAGCATTTTAGCTAAAATTAAAGCATCAAAAACATCTTCACTATTTTCGATACACATTTTTGCATGATGAACAATAGATTTTTCTAAAACTCTTTTTGAAGACTCTCCAGATCGAATAGTATCAATATAAACTGCTTTCATATCAAAGTAAGTATCTGTAGATTTAGCAAACTCTTTTTTAACATCTGCTGGGAGCTCGTACCTAAAAGTACTTTCTATTTCTTCATCAGAAAGAATAGCGTTTAAATAGTAGTCTGGAGCTCTGAACATTTTTTGCCAATCTAGATCTGCACCCCATGGACCAAATCTGTAAAAGTTATTTCCTAAATCGACAACGTCAAATGTATTCTTATCACCAAAAATACGAGATCCACGTCCAATCATCTGATAATAGAGAGTTAATGATTTCGTTGCTCTATTTAAAATTATAGCTTCAATACTAGGCTCATCAAAACCTGTTGTTAAAATACTTACTGAAGTTATAATTGCATTTGGTGTTTTATGAAACCATCTTAAAATTAATTCCCTCTCTTTTTTACTGTTGGTATTATCTAAATGGGCAATTGGATACCCTGCTTTTTTAAAAGCATGAAAAACTTGAATGGATGTATTTATTCCATTATTAAAAATTAATGTCTTTTTTCCTTTAGCAGTTTCTTCGTAAGCAGAAACTAACTTTGAAAGCATATCTGTATTTGTATATAAATCTTCAGAAGATTTTACAGTATAATCTCCATTAGCACCTACTTCTAGTGAAGTTAAACCAACATTATAAGAATACATGTTTGCTCTGGCTAAATAGCCATTATCAATTAGATCTTGAATAGATTCTCCAACAAATAATTCTTGATAGTTCTCATACATTGGTAATTTTATATTTGAACTTAAAGGTGTAGCTGTAACACCCAAAATAAAAGAATCACTAAAAAATTTAAATATTTTAGTAAAAGAGTTGTAGTGAGCCTCATCTACAATGACCAAACCAATATCTGAGATATCTAATTTTTCATCATTTAAACGATTTTTAAGTGTCTCTACCATAGCAACAAAACACTCAAACTCATGCTGATCATCTAATTTAGCCGTAGAATTTATAATTTTATTACGTACACCAAACTCCTTTAACATTTTTGAAGTTTGCTTACTTAATTCAATTCTATGCGTTAACACTAGAACTTTCTTTTTAAACGTTTTGATATAACGTCTTACAATTTCAGAAAAAATTACAGTTTTACCCCCACCTGTTGGCAACTGGTATAGTAAATGGTAATCTTTTGGTGCATTCTCAAATCTTTGAAAAATTTCATGTAATGCCTCTTTTTGATACCCATATAATTCTTTACCCACAATCTTTTCTGAAGTATTATTTTCTGTCAAAAGTTTAAAAATTTAGGATACAAAAATAAGACTTAATTAAGGTTTAATGCAAGTTTAACTATACAAATCTTGCAAGTTCTACCAAAGTAATGTCATTATGGGAAGCATCAAATACAGAAACACCATTTCTTAAAACTATTAATTGTGGTGATTGGTGTGTTACTTCAAATTTTTCTGCAATTTCAGCAGAAATATCTCTATGGTTTAACAAGTCTAAATAATAGACTTTTAAATGTTGATGTTCTGGTTTAAAAAGATTTTCGAATTCTTTAATAACCATTTTGCTAATACCACATCTTGTAGAGTGTTTAAAAATAAATACAGATTCGGTATTAGAACTCGTTTTTATATCGTCTAATTGAGAAAGTGTTGTTAACGGTATCCATTGTATGCTTTTTGTTTGTTCTTTACCAGAATCTTCTTTAGAATTACCAAACATTTTATTTAATATACCCATAGTATTTTTATCTATTTTTTTACAAAGATACTAAACTTTAAGTGGTCAAAAAGTCATAAATAGCTTGATTTTTTAGACAAAATGGCATTTTAAATAAACGTAATAGTGAATGGCATTAAAGTTGTTTTGTATAATAAAAAATCATAAAAAAATTGATCATGAATTTCAACAATTATACAACAAAGTCTCAAGAAGCCATACAAATTGCACAGCAATTAGCACTAAGCTATGAACACAATCAAATAGAAAATGAGCATATTTTTAAAGCACTATCACAAATTGATAAGAATGTTTTACCATTTATCTTAAAAAAGCTCACTATAAACTTAGCACTAATTTTACAAATTATAGACAAACAACTTGATCATTTACCAAAAGTGTCAGGAGCAAATTTAATGCTATCAAGAGAAGCAGGAAAAAGTTTAAACGAAGCTGCTATTATTGCAAAAAAAATGAATGATGATTTCGTATCAATAGAACATTTAATTTTAGCAATTTTTAAGTCAAAGAGTAAAATAGCACAAATTTTAAAAGATCAAGGGGCAACTGAAAAAGAGTTAAAAATGGCCATCCAAGAATTAAGAAAAGGAGAAAATGTTACGTCTCAAAATCAAGAAGAAACTTATAATGCATTAAATAAATATGCAAAAAACCTTAATCAACTCGCTTTAGAAAATAAATTAGATCCAGTGATTGGTAGAGATGAAGAAATTAGAAGATTACTTCAAATTTTATCGAGAAGAACTAAAAACAATCCAATTCTAGTAGGAGAACCAGGAACTGGTAAAACAGCTATAGCAGAAGGTTTAGCGCATAGAATTGTTGATGGAGATATTCCAGAAAACTTAAAAGACAAACGTATTTTCTCTTTAGATATGGGAGCATTAATTGCAGGAGCAAAATACAAAGGCGAATTTGAAGAACGCTTAAAATCGGTTATTAAAGAGGTCACAACCTCTAATGGAGATATAGTACTTTTTATTGATGAAATTCATACGCTAGTAGGTGCAGGAGGTGGACAAGGTGCTATGGATGCAGCTAACATCTTAAAACCTGCTTTGGCAAGAGGAGAGTTAAGAGCCATTGGTGCTACAACTTTAGATGAATATCAAAAATATTTTGAGAAAGATAAAGCGTTAGAACGTAGATTTCAAAAAGTAAATGTAGATGAACCAGATATAGAAAGTGCCATCTCAATTTTAAGAGGAATTAAAGAAAAATATGAATCGCACCACAAAGTTCGTATTAAAGATGAAGCTATTATTGGTGCTGTAGAACTATCTGAAAGATACATTACAAATCGATTTTTACCAGACAAAGCCATAGATTTAATGGACGAAGCTGCTTCTAAATTACGCATGGAAATTAACTCTAAACCAGAAGAATTAGATGTTTTAGATAGAAAAGTAATGCAATTAGAGATAGAAATAGAAGCTATTAAAAGAGAAAATGATGAAATTAAACTAAAATCGCTACGATCAGATTTAGCAAATTTAAAGGAGGATAAAAACGAAATAAGTGCAAAATGGAAATCAGAAAAAGAAATTGTAGATAAAATACAGCAAATAAAATCAGCAATTGAAAAATTAAAGATTGAAGCAGAAAAAGCAGAACGTGAAGGGAATTATGGTAAAGTAGCAGAATTAAGGTATGGAAAGATTAAAGAAGCACAACAAGAATTAGAAAAGTATCAAATAATAGTTCAAGAGAACAAAAACGAAAGTGCCTTAATTAATGAAGAAGTTTCTCTAGACGATATTGCAGAGGTTGTTGCTAAATGGACAGGCATTCCCGTGATTAAAATGATACAATCAGAACGTGAAAAGTTATTAAAATTAGAGCTTCATTTACAGAAACGAGTTGTTGGTCAAGAAGAAGCCATAGTTGCAATTTCTGATGCTGTAAGAAGATCTAAGGCAGGGCTTCAAAACCCAAATAAACCTATTGGTAGTTTTATATTTTTAGGAACAACAGGGGTTGGTAAAACAGAATTAGCAAAAGCATTAGCAGCATACCTTTTTGATGATGAAAATGCGATGACAAGGATCGATATGAGCGAATATCAAGAACGCCATTCAGTAAGTAGATTAATTGGTGCACCCCCAGGATATGTTGGTTATGAAGAAGGAGGACAGCTTACAGAAGCTGTAAGAAGAAAACCATATTCTGTGATCCTTTTAGATGAAATTGAAAAGGCACATCCAGACACTTTCAATCTCTTATTACAAGTTTTAGATGAAGGTACTCTTACAGATAATAAAGGAAGAGTTGCCGATTTTAAAAATTCGATTATTATAATGACTTCAAATCTAGGTAGCTCAATTATTCAAGAAAAATATAACGTCACTAAATCTTCTATTGAGGCTGTAGCAGAAGTTACAAAAATCGAAGTTTTAGGTTTACTAAAAAAAATGGTACGACCTGAGTTTTTAAATAGAATAGATGATATTATCATGTTTACACCTTTGCAAGAATCAGCTATTTTTAAAATTGTACAACTTCAAATAGAACAATTAAAGAAAATGATTGGTAAACAAGATATAACTTTAGATGCAACAGATGAAGCCATAAAGTACCTATCTAAAAAAGGTTTTCAACCAGAGTTTGGTGCTAGACCTGTAAAAAGAGTAATTCAAAAAGAAATTTTAAATGAGTTATCTAAAGAACTATTATCCGGAAAAATTACAACAGAAAGTATTATTTTAATCGATGCATTTGATGACAAATTGGTATTTCGAAACCAAACCGAATTAGTAGAAAGTTAGTAATTAAATTTTAAAAAAGTGATGATTATATACGCATCACTTTTTTTTATTACATTCGCATACGATAATTATTTATGAAACACTACATTCTATTTATTTCCATTTCTTTTGCGCTGTTATCCAGCTGTTCATCTAGCAATGAATCAACAACCTATTATTTAATTCGTCATGCAGAAAAAGACAGAACAGACTCAACTAATAGAAATCCAAATTTAAATCTAGAGGGTGAAACCAGAGCACAAAATTGGGCGTTTTTTTTTAAAGATATTCCATTAGATGCTGTCTATACAACCCATTACAATAGAACGATACAAACCGCGACTCCTACTGCAAAATCAAAAAATATTGAACTAAAATATTATAGTCCTAACCGTATGTTTGACAGTATTTTTCAAGTAAATACAAAAGGAAAAAAAATATTGATTGTTGGCCATAGCAATACAACACCGATGTTTGCCAATAAAATTATTAATACATACAACAAAGCTATCTCAGACAATAAAAATTATAACGCTATGGATGATAATGACAATTCCAGTTTATTTATTGTAAAAATTGATGGCGAATCGATAACAACTGCTGTAGAAAAAATCAATCGATAAGATTAACATCAATATCCTCTAAATGGATATCAGAAACTTTCTGTAATTTATTATTTGTAAATGCAATGTCTAAATCGATAAGTTTTACCTCATTATCTGTGGGTTTATAATTTATATAGTCTACAAATCGAATACCCTTACTAAAATGCTGTTTACCTACTGCCCTAAATCTTTTTCCTCCTCCATTCGTATGGAACGAATACGCCAAAAAATCAATTAAAAAATCTTTTTTACCAACCCAGTATATAAAAACATCATTGTAATCTTCTCCTCCTCCATTTTTCTTAAATGTAATTTCTACTTTATAATAATCTTTACCTGCAATTTTTCTTGATGGTAAAATACGTTTTTGTACAGCAGCATCGTTTAACCCGAAAGGTAATACAGAAAAATAATGAACAGAATTTATTGCATTACTGTAGCTCCTTTTTAAAGAATCATTTACGGATAACTTTGTATTGTTTATACTCCTTTGATAAGAAGTATTTGTTATATAATCTTCTATTGTTATCGTATCATTTTTAAGTCTTCGACTTAATTTAAACCTCCCATTTTTTCTAAATGCTTCATACGATTTATCTCTGAATTTAAATGAAATTTTGGAGGATGAAACTTTAGATGCACCAGAGTTTTGTATCGTTGCATCTATAATTTGCTGAGCATTAATTGACTCATTTTTTTGTTTACAAGAAATAATGAAAAGGAATAGGTATACATATAAAAATCGCATGATAACAACTATTTTGTTTATTATTAAATTGGAATCAAAATTACATTTCTTTCTCCAATGTAAAGATGTATCTTTGTAAAAATTACAAAAGACAATCTAAGTAGTGCAGAAAAAAATAAATATTCAAAATAAAAAAGCACGTTTCGAATATGAAATATTAGATAAATATGTAGCTGGAATTCAGTTAACAGGCACAGAAATAAAGTCTATAAGGCAAAGTCAGGCCAGAATAACAGAAAGCTTTTGTGAGTTTAATGGTCGTGGAGAATTGTTTATTGTAAATATGTACATTAAAGAATATCTATATGGAAATCATTTTAACCACAAACCAAAAAGCGAAAGACGTTTACTTTTAAATAAAAGAGAATTAAAAAGCCTTAAAAAAGATGTAGATATTAAGGGAAATACTATTGTTCCCTTAAAACTTTTTATTAATGATAACGGGTTCGCAAAATTAGAAATTGCACTAGCTAAAGGTAAACAAACTCATGACAAAAGAAATGTCATTAAAGATAGAGACAATAAAAGAGATTTAGCAAGAGTAAAAAAAAGCTTTAATGCTTAAAGAAAAATTAAAGAAATACACCCTAATTTTAGCTTCTGGCTCTCCAAGAAGACAACAATTTTTTAAAGATTTAGATATCGATTTTAAAATTGTTGTTAAACCAGTAAAAGAACTTTTTCCTGATACCTTAAAAGGAGCAGAAATTACAGATTTTTTAGCAGATCTAAAGTCAAAAGCCTTTACAAATCTAGAAGACTCCGATATTTTAATTACTTCAGATACTATAGTTTGGCTAAATGGAAAAGCATTAGGCAAACCTAAAAACAAACAGGAAGCCTTTTTAATGCTTCAAGAAATCTCTGGACAAAAACATGATGTAATTACATCGATTAGTATAAAAACGAATAAAAGTCAAAAAATTATAAATGACACCACCACTGTTCATTTTAAAAATTTTTCGAAAGAAGAAATCGAATATTATATAACGCATTATAAACCTTTTGATAAAGCTGGAGGATATGGTATTCAAGAATGGATTGGATTAATTGGTATAGATAAAATTGAAGGAAGTTATTTTAATGTTGTGGGTTTACCAGTTCATAAACTCTTTAAAGAGCTATTAAAGTTTTCAGCATAAACTGTTAAAAAGTCTTCGTTGTTATCTTTCAAATTAAAGGCATAAAGAAAAATAAAAGTTTATTTTTACCAAAAATTTTACAACAATACATTTAGCATGAAGAAATTTACATACACAGAAAAAAAAGATACTCGTTCAGGTTTCGGAGATGGACTAACAGAATTAGGTAGAACTAATCCAAACGTGGTTGCTTTGTGTGCAGACTTAATTGGATCTTTAAAAATGGATCAATTTATTAAGGAAAATCCAGAACGTTTTTTTCAAGTAGGTATTGCAGAAGCAAATATGATCGGTATTGCAGCCGGATTAACAATAGGAGGTAAAATACCATTCACAGGAACTTTTGCAAATTTCTCTACTGGAAGAGTGTATGATCAAATAAGACAATCTGTTGCTTATTCTGGTAAAAATGTAAAAGTGTGTGCTTCTCATGCTGGTGTAACTTTGGGTGAAGATGGAGCTACACATCAAATACTAGAAGATATTGGTTTAATGAAAATGTTACCAGGAATGACGGTAATTAATCCTTGTGATTACAACCAGACAAAAGCAGCTACTTTAGCTATTGCTGACTTTGACGGGCCAGTGTATCTTCGTTTTGGAAGACCAAAAGTACCCGTTTTTATGCCAGAAGATGCTGTTTTTGAGATTGGAAAAGGTATTCAATTAACAGAAGGAACAGATGTAACAATTGTTGCAACAGGGCATTTAGTGTGGGAGTCACTACAAGCAGCAGAGCAACTAGAAGCTGAGGGTATTTCTGCTGAAGTTATAAATATACACACCATTAAACCGTTAGATGAAGAAATTATTTTAAAATCTATAGCAAAAACAAAATGTATTGTAACAGCAGAGGAACACAATAAATTAGGTGGTTTAGGAGAAAGTGTAGCTAGAACATTAGCTTTAAATACACCTACTCCTCAAGAATTTGTTGCTACAGATGATACATTTGGAGAATCTGGAACGCCAGCTCAATTAATGGCTAAATATGGTTTGGATGCTAGTGCAGTTGTAAAAGCAGCTAAAAGAGTAATTTCAAGAAAATAATTTCGTTATATTGCTATAAAATCAAAACGTAAAAAATTATGAAAAAAATAGTATTGGTTATATTCTTAGCTTTAGGAGTGCATCAGTTTTCTAATGCACAAATAAATTTTGGTATAAAAGCGGGTATAAATTATAATAATAATGGAGAAGATGCCTTTAAAGATGCTACTAATGATATTGCAGAAGGCGCTAGTGCTAAGACTGGATATCATGCAGGAGTATGGTTCAGAGGAAAACTACCCATATTAGGTTTTTATCTAAGACCAGAAATAATTTATACAGAAGTTAAATCTGAATTTGAGGTACAAGCTAGAACAGAAGATTATTCTTTTAAAAAATTAGATGTACCTGTTTTAGTTGGTAAAAAATTATTAGGTTTTGCACATGTGTTTGCGGGTCCATCTTTTCAATATATTTTAGAAGACCAAATAGATTTTAGAAATCTATCTACAGATGAATTCAATAAATTTACAGTAGGCCTTCAGTTTGGGGCTGGTGTAGAGTTTGATAATATAGGTATAGATGTGCGTTGGGAAAGAGGTTTAACTAAAAGTGAAGCCGAGTTTGCCAACAACGCAAAAATAGACAATAGAGTAAATCAATTAATTTTTGGTATTTCTCTAAAACTCTAGAAATATAAATTTTAATAAAAAAAGGGAAGTATTAAATACTTCCCTTTTTTTTATATACCTAATATTTGTTGGGCATGTGCTTTGGTTTTTACTTTAGCAATTACTTCTTCTATAATTCCTTTTTCATCGATAATAAATGTAGTTCTATAAATTCCGTCATATTCTTTGCCCATAAATTTTTTAGGACCCCAAACTCCAAATGCATTGATTACAGTTTTATCTTCATCTGCTAAAAGTGGAAATTTTAATTCATATTTATTTATAAAATTTTGTTGTCTTTTTGCAGAATCTGCACTTACCCCTAAAATATCATATCCTTTATTTGTAAAAACCTGATAATTATCACTTAGATTACACGCCTCTGCAGTACAACCAGGTGTACTTGCCTTTGGGTAAAAAAATAGGACTAGTTTTTTACCTGAATAATCAGACAACTTTATGGTATTTCCTTCTTGATCTTTTGCTTCAAAATTTGGGGCAGCATCCCCTACTTTAAGTGATGTCATTTTTTTTATTTTAAGTTATGAATATGTGAATTTAAAAAGTAAAAATGACACTAAAAACTTTTTACAATACAAGTTATAAATCTTTAGAAACTTTTAACTTTACTCTTTTAAATTCATAATTTATGACAAAATCTGAAAAAGTGAATTTTGTAGTAAAAACACTTCAAAATTTATATCCAGAAATTCCAATTCCATTAGACCATAAAGATCCGTACACCCTATTAATTGCAGTATTATTGTCTGCACAATGCACAGATGTAAGGGTAAATAAAATTACACCTCTTTTATTTGATAAAGCTGATAACCCTTTTGATATGGTTAAAATGTCTATTGATGAAATTAAGCAAATTATACGTCCTTGTGGATTATCTCCAATGAAATCTAAGGGAATCTATGGTCTTTCTAAAATATTAATTGAAAAATACAATGGCAAAGTTCCTGAATCTTTTGAAGCATTAGAAGCACTACCCGCTGTTGGTCATAAAACAGCTAGTGTTGTAATGAGTCAGGCTTTTGGTGTACCTGCTTTTCCAGTAGATACCCATATACATCGCTTAATGTATCGATGGAATTTAACAAATGGTAAAAATGTAAATCAAACAGAAAAAGATGCAAAACGATTGTTTCCAATAGGGTTGTGGAATGATTTACACCTACAAATAATTTGGTATGGCAGAGAGTTTTCTCCTGCTCGAGGATGGGATTTAGAGAAAGATATTATTACAAAAACGATAGGAAGAAAAAAAGTTTTACAAGAATATTACAAAACAAACAAAGCAAAATAATTGTTTTTAAATTAAAAAAAGCCCCAACATTGTTGAAGCTTTTTCCACTCTTAATTCAAATTTAGCTCAATAAAATTGGTTGATTTGGTTTTTACAATTGTTAGCGATTTGGAAAAATTAATCAAAAATTGAACTGTTTCTTTTTTAGGTTGCATCTGAATTTCAGATGACTTTTCTGAGTAAAGTTGCATCATAAAATTAATTTTATCTAATGATTACATTAATGTAACGATGCATTTTTACAAATATTGTTAGTTCACTAAAATAAGTTTATGTTTTTTAATTAACTTACGCATGTTTATAAGTGCATAACGCATTCTTCCTAATGCAGTATTAATACTAACCCCCGTATTTTCACTTATTTCTTTAAAGCTCATGTCTTTATACATGCGCATTACCAATACTTCTTTTTGTTCTTCTGGTAATTCATTCACCAATTCTTTTACATCAGAAAATATTTGTTCTTGTATGAGCTGTTTTTCGGCATTCAAATTTCCATCACCTAAAACAGAAAAAATATCAAATTCATCCGTATTTCTAAATGCTGGCATTCTATTAGATTTTCTAAAATGATCAATCACTAAATTATGCGCAATTCGCATAACCCAAGGTAAAAACTTACCTTCTTCATTATACTTTCCTTTTTTTAAAGTTTTGATTACTTTTATAAATGTATCTTGAAAAACATCTTCTGTGATGTCTTTGTCTTTTACTTTAGTATAAATAAAGCTGAAAAGACGCTGTTGATGTCTATTAATTAAAATACTTAATGATGCTTCATCACCATTAATATAATTGCCTACTAAGACTCTATCTGAAATTGTTTGTTTATTTGCCATACACTACTTTTTAAAGATTATCTGTAAGAACATCTGAGTTTTATTAAAACGATAAATTTAAAAGTAGTTTTATTGTATAAGCCTTTAATTTTTATGAAATTTAGAATGTAAATATAAAATATATTTTTTGTTTGACAAATATTTTAACAAAGAGACGATGAATCTTTTTCTATTTCAATAAAATTAATGGTATTTTTATAGCTTATTATTTGATTGAATGAAGACTGACATTTCTACCATAAATCCGAAAGAAAATATAATAATTAAAGGAGCTAAACTTCATAATTTAAAAAATATTGATGTAGTTATTCCAAGAAATAAACTAGTAGTCATTACTGGTTTATCGGGCTCTGGAAAATCTTCTTTAGCGTTTGATACTTTGTATGCAGAAGGGCAAAGAAGGTATGTAGAAAGTTTAAGTTCTTACGCTAGACAGTTTTTAGGAAAGTTAGATAAACCCAAAGTAGATTATATTAAAGGTATTGCACCAGCAATAGCAATAGTACAAAAAGTAAACTCAACAAATCCAAGATCTACTGTTGGTACTTCTACTGAAATTTACGATTACATTAAACTTTTATTCGCTAGAGTTGGAAACACCTACTCTCCTATTTCTGGGAACGAAGTTAAAAAAGATACGGTATCCGATGTTATTAAACATATTAAAAATATTCAAATAGGTTCTAAGCTATTATTACTTTCTCCAATAAAAGTAGAGGAGAATAAAACATTAAATAAAGTATTACAAGTTTTAGAGCAACAAGGGTATGCACGTTTAAAATGGAAAAATACGGTGTATAGAATTTCAGATCTACCTCAAGAAGAATATAAAAATGAGTCTTTATTTTTAGTGGTAGATAGAATCGTTACTAAAGATGATGATGATTTTTTTAATCGATTAGCTGATGCTGTTCAAACTGCTTTTTTTGAAGGAAATGGAATATGTTTGATCGAAGATTTAGCCACTAAATCAACAACTACATTCAGTAATAAGTTTGAGTTAGATGGAATCAGTTTTTTAGAACCTAACACGCATCTCTTTAGTTTTAATAATCCCTATGGAGCCTGTGCTACTTGCGAAGGCTATGGAAATGTAATTGGTATTGACAAAGATTTAGTAATACCTAATACAGGGTTGTCCATTTTTGAGGATGCTATCTTTCCTTTTAGAACGCCATCCTATGTTCATTACAAAGAAGATTTAATTGCTGTAGCTTATAAATATGACATTCCAATACACAAACCATGGTTTGAACTAACAGCCCAACAGAAAGAATTGGTTTGGAACGGAAATAAACATTTTAATGGAATACACCATTTCTTTTCAGTTTTAGAAGAAAAAAGTTATAAAATTCAAAACAGAGTAATGTTATCTCGCTATAGAGGTAAAACAAAATGTACAAGTTGTAACGGAAAAAGATTACGAAAAGAAGCCAATTATGTAAAAATTAATAACCGTACAATTTCTGATCTAGTTTCTTTACCTTTAGACGAATTAGCGCTATTTTTTAAAGAAATTAAACTTAATGCCTATCAAGAAAAAATTGGAAGACGTTTACTTACAGAAATTAACAATCGTTTAAAATTCTTAACAGATGTTGGCCTTTCTTACTTAACAATAAATAGAACCTCTAACACATTATCTGGAGGAGAAAGTCAACGAATAAATTTAGCAACTTCTTTAGGAAGTTCTTTGGTTGGCTCTATGTATATTTTAGACGAACCAAGTATTGGTTTACACCCAAAAGACACTGAACGATTGATAGGTGTTCTTAAAGACTTAAGAGACTTGGGCAATACTGTAATTGTTGTAGAACATGATGAAGATATCATGAAAGAAGCAGACTATATTATTGATATTGGACCAGAAGCTGGCACCTTTGGAGGAAATGTAGTTGCAGAAGGTACATACCAACAACTTTTAGAATCAACATCTTTAACTTCTAAATACCTAAACGAGGAGTTAAAAATTGATGTCCCTAAAAGAAGAAAAACTACAAAGCATAAATTAGAAGTTATTGGTGCTAGAGAACATAATTTACAAAATATAGATGTTACTTTCCCTTTGCATGGATTAACAGTTGTTACTGGTGTTTCTGGATCTGGAAAAAGTACTTTAGTAAAGAAAATAGTATATCCTGCTCTTCAAAAAAAGCTACATGGCTATGGAGATAAGATTGGACAACATACAGCATTTAAGGGTGATTTTGATACCTTAAAGAGTGTTGAATTTATTGATCAAAATCCTATAGGACGATCCTCTAGATCTAACCCAGTTACTTATATCAAAGCGTATGATGACATCAGGGCTTTGTTTTCAAGTCAAAAATTAGCGAAAATTAGAAATTTTAAACCAAAACATTTTTCGTTTAATGTAGAAGGTGGACGCTGTGAAACTTGCAAAGGAGAAGGAGAAGTTACTATAGAGATGCAGTTTATGGCAGATGTTCACTTAGTTTGCGATGTATGCCATGGGAAAAGGTTCAAAAAAGAGGTATTAGAAGTTACGTTTAATAATAAATCAATCTCAGATATATTAAATCTAACTATAGATGAATCTATTTCTTTTTTTACAGAAAATTTAGTTCCAAAAATCGCTAAAAAATTAAAACCCCTTCAAGATGTAGGTTTGGGCTATGTTACTCTAGGACAATCTTCTTCTACTTTATCTGGAGGTGAAGCACAGAGAATAAAATTAGCTTCCTTTTTAGTAAAAGGAACCACAAAAGAAAAAACATTATTTATATTTGATGAACCTACTACAGGCTTACATTTTCATGATATTAAAAAGTTATTAAAATCTTTTAATGCTCTAATCGATAAAGGACACTCTATAATTGTAATTGAACATAATATTGAACTAATTAAATGTGCAGACTATATTATAGATCTTGGGTTAGAAGGTGGTAAAAATGGAGGTGAATTGTTATTTCAAGGAACTCCAGAAGAAATGATTCATCATAAAAAATCATATACCTCAAAATACTTAGTGCAGAAGCTAAACAAATCGTCAATAAAACATTAAAATATAATTGTCCATTGCTATGCTTTTAATAACAAAAGCATTCTTTTAGGTTATACCTCACCTTAAACATACCACAACAATGTTTTTTACCACATTTTAAGTTGGATATTATATTTCAAAAAAATTAAGGAAACAAGCTATATTTATTGAATAAAACTTAAATTATTTATATAAATAATAGTTTTATTATACTTCAAATAAAAATATTTCGTAAAAAATACATAATTTGGAGTAAATTTTTACTACATTTGCTGTAACCCCCCTATTATGAAAGTTGAACATAAAAATCGAGCAGATAGAGTAATCGAGGTTTTTAAAAACTCTACACTAAATCAAAGACAGTTTTCAGAGCTAATCGGAGTTTCTCAACAACTGGTAAGTGCAGTAGTTAATTATACTAAAAAACCAAACGAGACGATATTATTTGGTATTATTGACAACATGAAACATGTAGATCCTTTGTGGTTACTTACAGGTTCTAAAAAAGATAAAACAGAACAAAGATTAAAAGACACTCAAATTCATTCCCCTATTGAGTATCACATAAAAGAAATTGTAACAAAACAAATTGAAGAACTATCTAAAAATATTCTTCAAAGACTATCAAATATTGAAGAGTCCGTTAACCAAGCTAACCCCTAGTTGTTTAAAAAGAATAGAACGTAACTCTTTAATAATAGTGATTTTTAATTCACTCCAAATACTGAAAAAGAGCTTCAATATTTGATAATTTTTAATACCACTATAGTGTACCCCTAAATTAGCTCTTACGATACGTAGAGTACTAAAAAAGCCTTCTCATTTGAGAAGGCTTTTTATTTTGGGTGGAAGATGGGGCTCGAACCCACGACTTTCGGTACCACAAACCGACGCTCTAACCAACTGAGCTACAACCACCATTTGTTTGCGAATGCAAATATACCTTTTTTTAGTATTTGTAAAAGAAAAAATTAAAAAATTTTGTCTAAATTTTTAACAGCTACAAAACGCTCTGTTGTAAAACCTTCTGCAAAATCTACCCCAATTATTCTCCCTAAATCTTTAGCTCTGTACTGTACACTTTCTATAAAATTTTTGCTAGTTATTGGTGTTTCTGGTTCATTATTTTTAGGGTTAAAAAATTGAGAACCATAAGCCAAAACTGATTGTATTTTTTGATCCATAAATCCAGTTACATCGACAACAAAATCTGGACTTAAATTTTTCCATTGTATATAATGATATACGTTTTCTGGCCTCCATCTTTCTTGTAACTTTCCTTCTATACTTGTTTCAATTTTTAAAAGACCACTTAAAAAACAAGCATCAGAGACCAACTTACTGCCTTTTCCATGATCTATATGTCTATCCTCTATAGCGTTACATAATACTATTTTGGGTTGGTACTTTCTTACTACTTTTATAATTTCTAACTGATTTTTTCTATTGTTTTCAAAAAAACCATCTTCAAAACATAAATTCTCTCTAATAGAAACACCTAAAATCTCTCCTGCTTTTTGTGCTTCTTTATCTCTAAGCTCTGCAGAACCTCTAGTCCCTAGCTCTCCTCTTGTTAAATCTATGATCCCTACTTTTTTACCTAAAGAAATTTCTTTGGCAATTGTAGCACCACAGCTTAATTCTACATCATCTGGATGTGCTCCAAATGCTAATATATCTAGTTTCATTTTTTTGCTTTTACAATTGCTTGTTCTAAATCTGCTATTAAATCTTCAGGTTCTTCAATTCCAACAGAAAATCGAATTAAACCCTCTTTAATACCTCTTTCTAGTCGTTGTGTTTCTGTGAGTAATGCATGCGTTGTTTGTGTTGGACTTACTGTAGTACTCTCTAAACCTGCTAAACTCATAGAAGGCTTAATTAAAGTTAAATAATTTTGAAAAACCATAGCATCTATCCCCTCTTTTAACTCAAAAGACAGCATGGCTCCAAAACCATTCATTTGTTTTTTAGCTATAGTATGCTGAGGATGGCTTTTTAAACCAGGGTAATATACTCGATCAATATCTGAATGATTTTCTAAATATTCTGCTATAAAAAGGGCATTTTTAGTTTGTTCTTTTACTCTTAAATTTAATGTTTTTAAACTTCGTTCTAGCAACCAAACTGTTTGATCACTTAGGTTTCCTCCAAAATTAATTGCCGTTTTCCAAATTTCTGCAATATGTTGTTCAGAGGCTGCTATAGCTCCTGCAGAAATATCAGAATGGCCTCCCATATATTTTGTAGCTGAATGGAGTATAATATCAATTCCGAATTCTGCTGGATTTTGATTAATTGGAGAAGCAAAAGTATTATCTATCATAGTCGTAATTTGATGCTCTTTTGCCAAAGCACCAATTGCTTTCATATCTGTTATACCTAATAATGGATTAGAAGGTGTTTCTATATAAATTACTTTAGTATTTTTTTTAATTAAAGGTCTAAAATCTTCAATTTTATCAGATGTTGTAAAAGAATAATATATTCCATACTTATCAAATTCAGAGACAATAAAATTATAGGTACCTCCATAAATAACTTGCTGCACTATAACATGATCTCCTTTCTTTAAAAAAGTAAGCATGGCTGAAGAAATAGCAGCCATTCCTGAACTAAAAATTAGACCTGCCTCTGTTTTTTCTAATGCTGCAATTTTTTTACACAACATCTCTTGATTTGGCGTATTGTAATACCTGGGGTAACGTTTTATAGGAACATTGTCAAAAGCATATGAAGTAGACATATATATAGGAGAAACTGCCCCTTTAAATTGAGTATCTTCTACTTCTCCAACATGAACACATGTAGAATTTATTCCTAATTTTTTGATATCTTTCATAAAGTAATTTAGAATTGCTAATTTAAGAAATCTTAAAAACATGTTGTCTTAAATTTTCAATATCTTCGCAATATGATAGCTGTACTAATTATAGGTAACGGGAATGTAGCAAATCATTTGTATAATGCGTTTAAAAACGTAAAACAAATTAAGGTTTCTAAAATCAATTCTAGAGTACTCGACAATGTTCCATTAGCAGATATTACTATTCTTGCAGTTTCAGATGATGCTATTAAAGAGGTTTCCTCTAAAATAAAAAATCCATTTGTTGTTCATACCTCTGGTAGTGTTGGTATTAATGATTTAAAAAGTACTTCTAGAAAAGGAGTTTTTTATATGCTTCAAACTTTTACAAAAGAAAAAAAGGTTGATTTTAAAAACATTCCTTTTTGTTTAGAAGCAACACACAAAGCAGATGAAGTAATTTTAGAAAAAATTGCGTCTTATTTAGGAAAAAACATATATCACATTAACACAGCGCAAAGAAAAAAGCTACATGTAGCTGCTGTATTTGTCAATAATTTTTCCAACCATATGTATACTATTGGTCAAGATATTTGTTTAGAAAATAAAATTCCATTCAAAATACTATCGCCACTTATATACGAAACAGCTTTGAAAGCTGAAACGTTATCACCAAGACAAGCACAAACAGGTCCTGCAATTCGAAATGATTTAACAACAATAAACAACCACCTTGAATCTTTGAATGAAGAACATAAAAACATTTATAAATTAATTACAAAATCAATCCAAAATGGAGCTAAGCTATAAACAAGAATTACATAAAATTTCGACATTTATTTTTGATGTTGACGGGGTATTAACAAACGGTATGTTAACTATAATGCCAGATGGTGAGCTTGTAAGACACATGAATGTTAAGGATGGATATGCAATGAAGATAGCCTTACATAAAGGGTTTAGAGTTTGTATTATTTCTGGAGGTACCAACCAAGCAGTAAAAAATAGATTAGCAGCACTTGGAATAGAAGATATTTATCTAGGCGCACATGATAAAATACATCAATATCAAGAAATTATAAAAAAATACAATTTAGTATCAGAAAATATTCTGTACATGGGAGACGACATTCCTGATTTACCTGTAATGAAAAAAGTTGGAATGCCATGTTGCCCAAATGATGCTGTCAAAGAAATTCAAAATGCCTCTAAATACATTTCAAATTTAAAAGGAGGGGATGGCTGCGTAAGAGATGTCATAGAACAAGTTTTAAAAGTACAAGGAAAGTGGGATAATTATTATGATGCAAAAGCTTAATTACTAAAAATAATATACAATGAAAAAAATCGTAACAATTGCTACCTTATTATTTGTGTTTTCATTAAATGCACAATCTATTTTCGGAAAATGGAATTCTACCAATGACGAGACAGGAGAAATAGATTCTGTAATCGAAATTTACAAAAAAGAAAATAAGGCTTATGCCAAGATCGTTAAAATAATGGATCCTTCCAGACAAAACTCAGTTTGCACAGCTTGTGAAGGAGCCAATAAGAATAAAAAAATACTAGGATTAAATATTTTAACAGGTCTTAAAAAAAATGATGATGAATGGTCTGGAGGAGAAATTTTAGATCCTAGAAATGGAAAAGTGTATAACTGTTATATAAAACTTGTTCAGAAAGACAAGTTAAAAATTAGAGGTTTTATTGGCTTATCTGTTTTTGGAAAAACAAAATATTGGAAAAGAGCTAAATAAGTTAATTTTTTTCTTCTAGCATCGGTACAAAAGCAAAGTCTCCTAACTCTTGTTTTTCAAATTCATTTTGTGACTTCCTAACAAAAAGAGTCATGATTTGAGACTTTTGACCAACTGGTATTAACAACATACCACCTATTTTTAATTGAGCTAACAAAGCTTTGGGTACTAAAGGAGCACCTGCTGTTACAATAATTTTATCAAAAGGAGCTTGCTCTTTTAAACCCTTATAACCATCACCGAAAATAAACCGTTTTGGTTTTAATCCTATTTTAGGTAAAAAAGTAGCGGTTTTTTTAAATAGTTCGTGCTGTCTTTCTATGGTATATACTTCTGCTTTTAAGTGCAACAATACTGCAGTTTGATAACCGGATCCAGTACCTATCTCTAAGATTTTATCTTTAGGTTTTATTGCTAACGTTTGAGATTGAAATGCGACTGTATAAGGCTGAGAAATGGTTTGATCTGCTGCTATTGGAAAAGCTTTGTCTTGATAAGCATGAGACTCAAAACTAGAATCTATAAATAAGTGTCTCGGAATTTTACGAATAGCACTTAATACATTTTGATCATCTATACCCTTCGCTTCCAAAAGGGTTGCAAGTTGATTTCTAAGTCCTTGATGTTTTGCTGTATCTTTCAATATATACGCTATTTCTAAAATCTAAAAATAGTAATATTTATATATATACCCCTATAAAATTGTATCTTTGTTATCGGTAATTTTACTTTTATTAAAGAGATTAATAAGTAATACTTACTGAGCTATTTAACAATTATAGCTCATTATTTATCATATGTTAAAAACTTAAAAATATGCTTAAAGTTGGAGTTTTAGGGGCTGGTCATCTAGGAAAAATACATCTTCGTCTTTTAAAAGAATCTACTAAATATGATTTGGTTGGATTTTATGATCCCTCGCAAGAAAATGCGCAAAAGGTAGTCGAAGAATTTGGATATACATCATTTGAAACTATCGATTGCTTAATTGACGCTGTAGATGTAGTAGATATAGTAACCCCAACCCTATCGCATTTTGATTGTGCCGAAAAAGCAATTAAAAAAGGAAAACATATTTTTATAGAAAAACCTATTGCTAAAACTGTACTAGAAGCAGAAGCTATTAAAACACTAGCTAGTCAATACCATGTAAAGGGACAAGTTGGTCATGTAGAGCGTTTTAATCCTGCTTTTAAAGCTGTTAAAGATAAGATTAACAACCCTATGTTTATAGAGACCCATCGTTTAGCAGAATTTAATCCTAGAGGAACAGATGTTCCAGTTGTGTTAGACTTAATGATTCATGATATCGATATAATTTTGTCGGTTGTAAATTCTAAAGTAAAAAATGTACATGCAAGTGGTATTTCTGTAATTTCAGAAACTCCCGATATTGCCAATGCAAGGATAGAATTTGAAAATGGTTGTGTTGCGAACTTAACTGCAAGTAGGATATCTATGAAGAATATGAGAAAAACTCGTTTTTTTCAAAAAGATGCCTATATATCTGTTAATTTTTTGAGTAAAGAGTCTGAGATTGTACGAATACAAGATGCTCCAGAAAAGGAAGACGAATTCGCAATGATTTTAAAAAATGATGCAGGTGAAAAAAAACAAATATATTTCGAAAATATAGACGTCTCTAACAATAACGCAATCTTAGAAGAACTTGAAACTTTTGCTGACGCAATAACAAACAATACTACACCTATTGTCTCTTTAGAAAATGGTACAGAAGCACTACGTATTGCACAATGGGTAATCGATTGTTTTAAAACAGAAGAAGATTTAGTGAAAAAATAAATTTTATTATGAAAAATATAGCAGTAATAGGTGCTGGTACTATGGGTAATGGTATAGCACATACATTTGCACAATTCAATTATAATGTACAATTAATCGATGTTTCTGAGAAAGCATTAGCCAACGGAATTGCAACCATCTCCAAAAATTTAGATAGAATGGTGGCTAAACAAAAAATTAGTGAAGATGACAAAAAGAAAACACTTTCAAACATTTCTACCTATACCACTATAAAAGAGGGTATAAAATACGCTAGTTTGGTCATTGAAGCTGCCACTGAAAACGCAACTTTAAAATCGAAAATATTTAAAGAGTTAGATGAGGTTTGTGCAGAAGATACTATTTTAGCTACCAATACTTCTTCCATATCAATTACACAAATTGCAGCGGAAACACAAAGAGCAGATAAAGTTATAGGGATGCATTTTATGAACCCTGTACCTATTATGAAATTGGTAGAAATTATTAGAGGATACAATACCTCAGACGAGGTTACAGCTTTTATTGTTGATTTGAGTAAAAAAATTCAAAAAACACCTGTAGAAGTTAATGATTATCCAGGTTTTGTTGCCAATAGAATATTAATGCCAATGATTAATGAATCTATTGAGACTTTATACAATGGTGTTGCTGGTGTTATCGAAATTGATACGGTTATGAAACTAGGGATGGCACATCCAATGGGCCCATTGCAGCTTGCAGACTTTATTGGTTTAGATGTTTGCTTATCTATTTTAAATGTAATGTATGATGGATTTAAAAACCCTAAATATGCTCCTTGTCCACTTCTTGTTAATATGGTAATGGCCGGAAAACTTGGTGTCAAATCTGGAGAAGGATTTTATGATTATAGAGAAAGTAAGAAAGCAGAGAAAGTAGCTAAGATGTTTAGCTAATTGTATATGAGATTTACCTTATTCTTTTTTCTTATTGGAATTTGTGTTTTTACAATGCAAGGGCAAGAAGAACCTAAAATAAAGACTATGAAAATAGGCTTTTTATATGCGCATGGTTCAAACGAAAATTTTTTTCATGACGATCCGGATTACACGTATTCTTCAGAAAGTTACAAGGGACAATTTTTTTATTCAATTGGGAAATGGAAAAATATTAATTTTGAATTAATAGTACAACCTCAAATTCAATTTTTAAAACACCAACTAATTAATGAGCAATACATTACCCCAGATCAAGAAGATTATCAAGAAAAAAGAAGAGAATTTACAACACCTAAAACATTCAATATTTATGCACTAGAATTTGGTGTATCTGCGAGTAAACAAATTTTATCAAAATTAGCCATAGAAACTTCCATGAGTCTTGGTTTTTCTTTTGTGAATAAACGAACTGAAAGACTAGCTAAAGGGTTTACATTTATAGAGAATTTTTCATTAGGGCTAAATTATACACTTTTTAATAATCAATTCATCTATATTGGGGGACATTTTGGGCATGTCTCTAATTTAAATATTAACAAACCCAATGATGGTTATAATTTATTAGGATATCAGATTGGATATCAGTTTAGAATTCACTAAACTCCTAACCAAGAATTTAGCATCCAAATAGTCTTTTCCTGCTCTGAAATAAAATCGCTCATCATTGCATTGGTTCCCTCATCACCTATGGTGTCCGATAATTCTAAAATAATTCTCTCCATCTTTAAAAGTTCAGAAAGTGAAAAAATAACAAGCTTAACAGCTTCTTCATCATTAGAGATATCTTTACCTACAGGTACATTACTGTGTGCAATATAATCAGAGAACGTATGCAACGGTTTACCTTGTAACGTTAATATTCGTTCAGCAATTTCATCAATTTTAATTTGACTATCAGTGTAAAATTCTTCAAACTTTGTATGCAAATCAAAAAAATTTTTACCTTTAATATTCCAATGTAAACCTCTTAAATTTTGGTAGTAAATTTGAAAATTGGCCAGTAAACTATTTAAATAGTCCACTGATTTTTTTGTAATTGATTTTTCTAAACCTAATATATTTTTATTCATAGTTTTTAATTTTACTTAAAAATATACGAAAAAAAAAAGGTGTAACTATAATTATTATTGATAGATTTAATATCTTTATCAGAAAATACTATATATGACAATTACACAACTAAAATACGTTTTATCTGTTGCAGAATACCAAAATTTTACTGTTGCAGCAGAGCATAGTTTTGTAACGCAGCCTACCTTAAGTATGCAAATTCAAAAACTAGAGGATGAACTTAATGTTCAAATATTCAACAGATCTAAAAAACCTATTGAACTTACCGATATTGGTAAAAAAATCGTAGAGCAAGCAAAAGTCATTGTAGACGAGAGCAATCGTATTTTAGATATTGTACACCAACAAAAAGGATTTGTAGGGGGCGAATTTAAACTAGGTATTATCCCTACTATTATGCCTACCCTACTCCCAATGTTCTTGAATAATTTTACTAAAAAATACCCGAAAGTCAAGCTGATTATTGAAGAACTTACTACAGAAGAAATTATTAGAAAATTAACTGATGGGCATATTGATGCTGCAATTGCTGCTACTCCATTAGAAAATGAAGCCATAAAAGAGAGACCTTTGTATTATGAACCATTTGTAGGTTTAATTCCTGAAAATCATCGATTATTTAAGAATAAGAAAATTGATGTAAACGAATTGGTAATGGAAGACATACTTCTTTTAGAAGACGGACATTGCTTTAAAGATAACATTATAAATCTTTGCAGTGCCCATAAAATAGATAATAAAAAAGGATTTCAATTACAAAGTGGAAGTTTTGATACGCTTATAAAATTATCTAAAGAAGGTTTAGGGATGACACTTTTACCTTATTTACATACCTTAGATTTAAATAATGCTGACACAAAATATCTTAGAGAGTTTAATAGCCCTCCTCCAGCAAGAGAGGTGAGTTTGATTTACCATAAATCTCAACTAAAAATGCAACTTATAGAAGCCTTAAAGAAAACTATTGATGGAGTTGTTAGAGGGGCAATTTCATTTTCTGATGTTAAGATAATTAGTCCTCTTCAAAGAAAATAGAAAATCTGTTATTAAAAAAAACCGTGATATAAATTTATAGTTTATACAACGTTTTTTTTAGTTTAAAGAAAATATTATGCATACATGGATGCTCTTAACTCTTTTATTTTAGGATCTGATAAATAATCATCAAAAGTTGAATACCTATCTATTGCACCTTTAGGCGTTAATTCAATAATTCTATTGGCTACAGTTTGTGCAAACTCGTGGTCATGAGTAGAAAACAAAATGGTTCCTTTAAAATTTATTAATGAATTATTTAATGCTTGTATCGATTCTAAATCTAAATGATTGGTAGGTTCATCTAACATTAAAATATTAGCTCTTTTCATCATCATTTTTGACAACATACATCTTACTTTTTCACCCCCTGAAAGTACATTACTTTTCTTTAAGGCTTCTTCTCCAGAAAAAATCATTTTACCTAAAAACCCTCTTAAAAAAACTTCTTCTCTCTCCTCTTCTGTTTGTGCATATTGCCTTAGCCAATCTACTAAATTTAAATCTCCGTTTTGAAAATATTTAGAATTGTCTAAAGGTAAATACGATTGTGTTGTCGTCACACCCCAAGAAAATTTACCTGCATCAGCAGGTTCATTATTCGAAATAATTTGATAAAAGGCAGATATTGCTCTAGAATTTTTTGAAATAATAGCTACTTTATCTCCTTTGTTTAAGTTTATATGGATGTTATCAAATAATTTTTCACCTTCAAAGTGTTTACTTAATCCTTCTACATTTAAAATTTGATCTCCTGCTTCTCTATCTCTATCAAAAATAATTGCTGGGTAACGTCTACTAGATGGTTTAATATCTTCTACGTTTAATTTGTCAATCATTTTCTTACGAGAAGTAGCTTGTTTTGATTTTGCAACGTTAGCAGAAAAACGACGTATAAATTCTTCTAATTCCTTCTTTTTATCTTCTGCTTTTTTATTTTGCTGTGCTCTTTGTTTTGCCGCTAATTGACTCGATTCATACCAAAACGTATAATTTCCTGAATAGTGATTAATTTTACCAAAATCAATATCAGAAATATGAGTACAAACCGCATCTAAGAAATGCCTATCATGTGATACAACAATTACACAGTTGTCAAAATTTGCAATAAAGTTTTCTAACCAAGCAATGGTCTCAAAATCTAAATCGTTGGTAGGCTCATCCATAATTAAGACATCTGGGTTTCCAAAAAGAGCTTGTGCTATTAAGACACGTACTTTTTGTTTACCGTCTAAATCTTTCATTAAAGTATAATGTAAATCTTCGGAAATACCTAAATTGGATAACATGGCAGCAGCATCAGAATCTGCATTCCATCCATTCATTTCTTCAAATACAATTTGAAGTTCACCAATTTTTTCTGCATTTTCATCTGTATAATCTGCATACAAAGCATCAATTTCTTTTTTAATTTTAAAAAGATCTTTGTTTCCCATAACAACAGTCTCTAAAACAGGATAATCATCATAAGCATAATGATCTTGAGAAAGTACAGACATCCTTTTTCCAGTTTCTAAATGAACTTGACCCGAAGTTGCATCCATTTTACCAGAAATAATTTTTAAAAATGTAGATTTACCTGCTCCATTTGCACCAATAATTCCATAACAATTTCCTGTCTGGAATTTGGTATTTACTTCATCAAACAAAACACGTTTTCCAAACTGAACAGATAAATTAGATACTGATAACATAACTCTATTTTAATTTTTTGCAAAAGTAATAAATTGATTTGTCTTTAAACAGGCTTACCTTCTCTTTTTAAATTTATTGACATTTATGAAGCTATTGTGCAACAACAATATTTAACAACGTATTAACAAAGGCTAGTCTAATGAATAGTTATTTTTGTAAGAACTATATATCAAGATATTGTATGATTAAAAAATTAATATATTTATTTCAAATAATTATTTTAATAAGTTTAATTAGTTGTCAAACTTCTGTAAAAAATAATACTACTTATTTTGGTGGAAAAATTATAAACCCCAAATCTAATAATGTAGTTCTATATTCTATGGAACAGGTAGTTGACACCTTTCTATTAGGTGAAAACAATAAATTTATTGGAGAATTAAAAAATGCAAATGAGGGATTATATTATTTTGTTCATGGCAATGAAAATCAATACATTTATTTAGAGCCTAAAGACAGTTTAATGCTTCGTTTAAATACTTGGGATTTTGACGAATCATTAGTTTTTTCAGGAAATGGAGCTGATAGAAATAACATACTAATTGATTGTTTTTTAGAAGATGAGAAAGAAAAAACACTGTTTTACGGGTTTAATAAAAAAGAGCCTACCTTTTTTAAAAGAAAAACAGACTCTCTATTAAATATAAAACAAGCTACCTTTAAAGATTATGTTGACAATCATCCTGAAGAAACAGATGGTTTTTTTGAAGTATTAAAAGTTGCACTTACGTTTCCTATCTATTCTCGTCTAGAAAGATATCCAGTCTTATATGCCAAATACTCAGAGAACGGAAATTTCCCAGAACTTGACAATACTTTTTATGCGTATCGAAATACAATAAACATTAACAAAGATAATCTAATGTACTTTCCACCTTACTCTAGGTATATTAGAAATTTTGTGTATAACGAAACTTATGCACTTGGTCATAAACCGATGAAAAGACAATACACATCGGGCTTTACTATTGATTTGTTAAATATTATACAAGATAGAATTACATCAGAAAGCACTAAAAACGCATTTTTGAAACAAACATTAGTTAGCCATTTTTACAATAAATCTTCAGATCAAATAAATCTAGATGCGTTTAATCTTTTTCTAAAATCTTCTACAAATATTAAAGATAAAGGTACAATTCAGAACTTATTAAACGATTCTAAAGCCATAACTTTAGGAAACAAAGTCCCAAATTTCAGAATAACGGACTACAATAATACAAGTCATAACATCCGAGAGTTGATTAAAAATAAAAATACTTTTCTTCTTTTTTGGAATCCTGAATATGTATCCAAATCTTACATCTCTTCACGTTTGGTTTACTTGAATACTAATTATCCTAACATTTCATACTGCTTAATTAAAACTGATGGTTTTGATAAAGAAAAAGTGGACAACATAGATATAAAGAACCAATTCTATATTGATAATACAAATACAGCTCAATCTTTTTTAAAGAGTAAAATGACAAGAACTGTTCTTGTAAACAAAAACGGAACAGTTATTAATGGTTTTGCTTCGCTATATTCAAACAATCTTATTCCTTATTTAGAAGTTTTAAATAAGAATTAATTTTAAAAAGACATTCTTCAGGGTATTCATTTAATTTGTACTACATTTGCACGATTTTATTTTTGAGTCTAACTCATTAAAAATCAGGTCGAATTTATAATCAGATTTACAGGTGGGCGTTCTGTGAATCTACAAAATCACAGAAATGTCAACATTTAAAGAAATAGGGCTAAAAGCACCTATCATCAAAGCATTAACAGATTTAGGTTACGAAAAACCAACTGTTATTCAAGAAAAAGCAATTCCACAAATCATATCTTCTGATACAGATTTAAAAGCGTTTGCACAAACAGGTACAGGTAAAACTGCTGCTTTTAGTTTGCCTATATTAGAGCTTTTAGAAGAGGATAATAATAATGTACAAGCCATTATATTATCTCCAACAAGAGAACTTGCCGTTCAGATTGGTAATAATATTAAAGACTTTTGTAAGTATTTAAAAAATGTAAAAGTAACTACAGTTTATGGGGGTTCTAGTATGGAAGATCAAATTAGATCTTTAAAAAAAGGATCTCAAATTGTTGTAGGTACTCCAGGTAGAACTGTAGATTTAATTAACAGAAGAGCATTAAAGTTGGGTAATGTAAGATGGTTGGTTTTAGATGAAGCAGATGAAATGCTAAACATGGGCTTTAAAGAAGAACTAGACAAAGTTTTAGAAGCTACACCAGAAACTAAACAAACCTTATTGTTCTCTGCTACTTTTCCTAGAGAAGTAGAAGCTATTGCAAAAAATTATATGACAACTCCTATAGAAGTTACTTCTGGAGAAAAAAATTCAGGTTCAGAAAATGTTAGTCATGAATATTATGCAGTAACAGAAAGAACTCGGTATCCTGCCTTAAAAAGAATTGCAGATTTAAATCCAGACATCTATGCAATTATCTTCTGTAGAACTAGAAGAGAAACACAAGAAGTTGCAGATAATTTAATTAAAGATGGATACAATGCAGATTCTTTACATGGAGATTTATCGCAAGCACAGAGAGACTCTGTAATGGGTAAGTTTAGAAAAAAAACAATACAAATCTTAGTAGCAACAGATGTAGCTGCTCGTGGTTTAGATGTTAATGAATTAACGCATGTAATCAATCATAAATTACCAGATCAAATAGAAAACTACACCCATAGAAGTGGTAGAACAGGTAGAGCAGGTAATAAAGGTGTATCTATTGTTCTTGTAAACAATAGAGAAAAAGGGAAATTACGCGTTATTGAACGTATTATCAAACAAAAATTTGTTGAAGGTAAAGTACCAACAGGTAAAGAAATTGTAGAAAATCAATTAATGAACTTAATTGATAAGGTGAATGATACCAAGGTAAATGAATCTGAAATTACAGAATTTTTACCAAGTATTTATGAAAAATTAAAAGATTTAGACCGAGAACAATTAATACAAAAGTTTGTTTCATTAGAATTCAACACAATGTTGGCATACTATGAAAACTCTAAAGACTTAAATGATTTAGGTAGAGAGAATTCTAGAGTTAGAGCTACTGCAGATAATATGACTCGCTTTTTTATTAACATTGGTAGAAAAGACAGTTTAAATCCTGCTAAATTGATTGGTTTAATAAACGATCAGAATATTGGTGATAAGATTGAAATTGGTGCTATTGATATTTTAGATACTTTTTCTTTCTTTGAAATAGATAAGAATTTTGAGAATGAGACCTTAGATGCTTTTGCTTCTAATCAGCCAGATTTTGATGGTAGATCTGTAAATGTAGAAATTACCAAAAAAGAGCGTTCAGAAGGAGGACGAAGAGGTAAAAAGAAATCTTATGGTAAAAAAGATGGAGGCTTTGGTCGAAGAAGAAGTGCAGAAGGTTCGTCATCTAGAAGAAGTTCTGATAACGGAGGTAAAAATAGAAGTGAAAGAAGATCTTCGTCATCCAATAGAGGTGATAGAAAACCTGGAGGTTTTGGAAGAAAAAGAAGAGATGCTTAAAATTGATAAAAAAAGCTCAAGATTAAAATCTTGAGCTTTTTTTATTCAAATTAATTGGTTTTTAAATAAGCCACAACTGTTTTACGAATATCATTAGCAATTTCGTCTTCTAAAGGATAATAAATGCTATAAACTTCTTCGTTTTCTTCAGATAAAAAAGGAATATCAAAACCTTTTAATAAGTAATCAGAAAAAGCAACTGAATAGATTTTATCTTCTAATAATTTTTGTTCATTTACAAACCAGACAGATTTTGATTTGTGGATATTGTATCTTTGTAAATAAGCGCCAGTTCCACTAGCCATTTCACCATAATCTAAAACACGTTTTAACAACCTACCTTTAATTTTAACACGAAGTACTGCTCCACCAAATGGTAAAACACGAAAAATATCCATTGGTGTAATATCTCCATATAGTTGATCATCAATACGAATTGAACCTCCATTTACTAAAGAACAATCAATGTTTTCATCAAATGCTAACGCCATAGATTTTGTAATTAATTTGCCTAAATTGGTTTGTTTACTTCTAATTGGTTTATCCCTTCCATCTAAGTATTCGTTAGAAGTATAAATTACTTCATTAGGATTAGAAATTACATTACTAATTTCAGAATTTAATATAGATTGCCATTTATCAATAATTAAACTAACATTTTTATCAGGTTTAATAGTTGTATTTATTTCTTTAAGTTCAGAATTTATAGATATTTCTTTGGTTTCTTTATTATAAATAATACGATGTATATACACTGTTTTTGCATTGGCGTCTGCCTTAGTAATTATTCCACCAGCTGTTTTAATAAGCATATTTGTATGATCATGTCCCCCCATTATTAATGGTATATTAGGTAATAACTTGGCTATTCTTTTATCATGAGTCACTTTTACATGTGTTAATCCAAAAACTACATCAACTGAGTCTTTAATTGCTGCATAAGAAGTTCTTATTTTTTTAAACATATTATCATAAACCACATAGTCTTTTGGGTTTGAAGGTATACAAACACTAACAAAACCAACTTTTAATGAAGTACCATCTGTATCAGAAATTTCTTTTATATAAGTTTCAGGAATGTGTTCTTTTTTATTGTTTACTTTTTTATAAAATGGAACATTATTTTTGTCATTAAAATAAACATTACCTCCTATCCAAGGAAAATTACTTTCATTTAATCGTTTTTGAAGATCTTTATAAGGCAAATCAAATTCATGGTTCCCAAAGGCAACCAAATCAAAATTCATTGCATTCATAACTTCTACCATTTGTTTACCACGAATTCTTTCTCCATTTACTTTTAAAGACCCAATTAAAGAAGGGTTTAAGAAATCTCCTGCCATGAAAAGAAACGAGTTTTCATTTTCATCTAACAATTGTTTATGAAGTGTTTCTACTCTTGCTAACCCTCCAAATTTCCCTCCTTGAATTGGTGCTATTTCATAAACATCATTTAACTGCAAAAAAGTAAAAGAAATAGTGTTATCATCTCTATTACAAGAAAATAAAACTAAGGCTATAAATAATATTAAATTGTTATGTAATTTTCTTGAAGAAAATATTTTTTTTATCATTATAATTTACTTTAATTAAAAACTTCTAAAGCTTTATTATATGCGCTTTCAAAACTCATAGGTCTAATATTTGTTTCTGTTTTTTTGGAAGTAAAATAACTAACTAGTTTTTCCGTTGGCATATTACCCGTAAGTTCATCTTTAGCCATAGGGCACCCTCCATAACCTTTTATAGCACCATCAAAACGCAAACAACCGGCTTTAAATGCAGCATCTACTTTTTCGAACCATTTATCTGGAGTTGTATGTAAATGGGCACCAAATTCTATATTTGTGTATTTAGGAATTAAATTTGAAAATAAGTATGCTATAACTTCTGGTGTAGATGAACCTACTGTATCTGAAAGAGATAAAATTTTAACACCCATACTTGATAGTTTCTTTGTCCAATTAGCTACTATATCTACATTCCATGGATCTCCATAAGGATTACCAAAACCCATCGATAAATAAGCAACCACTTCTTTTTTTGATTGCTCAGCTAGGTTTAATATTTTATCTAATGTGATTATTGATTCGTTAATCGTTTTGTGTGTATTTCTCATCTGAAAATTCTCAGATATTGAAAATGGGTAACCCAAATAGTCAATTTCCTCAAACTGAACAGCATCCTCTGCTCCTCTGTAATTGGCAATAATTGCAAGTAATTTACTTCTTGTTGTACTTAAATCTAACTGAGCCAAGACAGCTGCTGTGTCTCTCATTTGAGGAATGGCTTTCGGTGATACAAAACTACCAAAATCAATAGTATCAAAACCAACTTTTAATAAAGAATTAATGTATAAAGCCTTTCGGTCTGTAGAAATAAAATGAGATTTTATTCCTTGCATTGCATCTCTAGGGCATTCAATTATTTTTACATTTTCCATCAATTCAAATATAGATAAAGTAATGATGATTATAAATTTTTAGAATCGATTATTCTCTAATTTATATTAATTTAGTTGTGGAATGAAAAACCCTAAATACGTACTCCCTATTATTGTTATTTCTCAATTTTGCTGCACATCGCTATGGTTTGCAACAAATGGAGTTATGAATGCTATACGTATTGAATATCAATTAGAAGCTTATGCAATGGGTTGGTTAACATCTGCTGTTCAGTTTGGTTTTATATCTGGAACATTAACATTTTCCCTCTTTAGCATTAGTGATCGCTTTTCTCCGTCAAAAGTTTTTTTGATAAGTGCTTTTTGTGCTGCACTATTTAACTTTTGTTTTATTCTCGAAATAGTTGATTCAACCTATATTTTACTATTTAGATTTTTAACTGGTTTTTTTCTGGCAGGTATTTATCCTGTAGGAATGAAAATTGCCTCAGATTATTACGATAAAGAGTTAGGTAAATCTTTAGGATACCTTGTTGGAGCTTTGGTTTTAGGTACTGCACTACCCCATTTAATTAATGACTTGTTAATTCTTATTTCTTGGAAATATGTAATTATTATTACCTCAATACTATCATTATTTGGTGGATTTTTGATGTGTTTTTTAGTTAAAGATGGTCCTTTTAGAACAAGATCAAATAATTTTGAATTCTCAATTATAGCATCTGTATTTAAAAAAAGGAAATTTAGACAAGCTTCCTTTGGGTATTTTGGCCATATGTGGGAGTTGTATACTTTCTGGGCTTTTGTGCCAATACTACTGGTTTCCTACAATAATACCTACAATAACATAAGTATAGATATTTCTTTACTTTCTTTTATTATCATAGGAATAGGAAGTTTATCATGTGTTATTTCAGGGTACCTATCAGAAATAATTGGAGTTAAAAAAACTGCATTTTTATTTCTAACAGGCTCTTTTATTTGTTGTTTATTGGCTCCTTTTGCTTTTTTTATAGAAAGTCAAAACATATTTATTAGTTTCTTAATGATTTGGAGCTTTTTAGTTATTGGAGATTCACCCATGTTTTCGACACTTGTGGCAAAAAATGTAGAAGCTAAAAATAAAGGAACTGCATTAACTATTGTAAATTGTATTGGCTATACACTTACTATAATTAGTATTTTACTTATTACAAAATTAAATATTGTTTTAGCTTCTAATTATATGTATTTACTTTTAGGTATAGGTCCATTACTAGGAATACTAGCACTTAATAGGAAGGCATAAAAAAACTCCCAAATTTCTTTAGGAGTTTATTAGAATAGTAATCTAATTAGGCATTTTAACCTATAAAAATTTTAACCAAAAAAGCATAAATCTTAAGATTTAGGCTTATAAAAAATTTTTAGTACTAAAATTAGTTTACTAACTTTTTTTGAGAAGGCTTAAATTTTGTTAAAACAATCCCTTCAACAGCATCTTCATATTCTGCTAAAGTAGGGGTTCTTCCTAAAATTGTAGATAAGACTACTACTGGAGTAGAAGACAGTAAAGATTCTCCTTTTTTTTCTCCTGCATCTTTTACAACCCTTCCTTGAAACAAACGTGTAGAAGTAGCCATTACTGTATCTCCAGGCTCAGCTTTTTCTTGATTTCCCATACATAAATTGCAACCAGGACGTTCTAAATATAACATGTTCTGATACTTGGTTCTAGCCAATCCTTTTGGAGCACTATCATCAAATTCAAAACCAGAATATTTCTGTAACACATTCCAATCTCCTTCTTCTTTTAATTCATCTACAATATTATATGTTGGAGGCGCAACTACTAAAGGGGCTTTGAATTCAACTTTTCCATGCTGACTTTCAATGTTTTTTAGCATCTGAGCTAATATTTTCATGTCTCCTTTATGTACCATACAAGAACCTACAAAACCTAAGTCTACTTTCTTTGTTCCTTTATAAAAAGATAGTGGTCTAATATTATCATGTGTATAACGCTTAGAAACATCTTCATTATTCACATCTGGATCTGCAATCATCGGCTCTGCTATTTCATCTAAATCAATAACAACCTCTGCATAATAGTTCGCATTTGCATCTGGTCTTAGTGCAGGTTTAATTCCTGTTTTAAGCTCTGTAATTCTTGTATTTGCTTTATCGACTAATCCTTTTAATACTTGTTTAGCATTATCCATGCCTTTCTCTATCATAATTTGGATTCTACCTTTTGCAATCTCTAAAGATTCAATTAAGGTATCATCTTCAGAAATACAAATAGAAGCTTTAGCTTTCATTTCTGCTGTCCAATCTGTAAATGTAAATGCTTCGTCTGAAGTAAGTGTCCCAATATGAACTTCTATAATTCTTCCTTGAAAAACATTTTCTCCTCCAAATTGTTTTAACATTTGCTGCTGTGTTGCATGAACTACATCTCTAAAATCCATATAAGATTTCATCGCCCCTTTAAAGGTAACTTTTACAGATTCTGGAATAGGCATGGTAGCTTCTCCTGTTGCTAAAGCTAAAGCAACAGTTCCTGAATCTGCCCCGAACGCTACTCCTTTAGACATTCTTGTATGCGAATCTCCACCAATAATAATATCCCAATCACCTACTGTAATATCATTTAATACTTTATGAATAACATCTGTCATTGGAAAATACTTTCCTTTTGGATCACGACCCGTTATTAGGCCAAAATCATTCATAAATTGCATTAATCTTGGAATATTTGCTTTAGATTTATCATCCCAAACAGAGGCTGTATGACAACCTGATTGATAAGCACCATCTACAATTGGAGAAATTGTTGTTGCTGCCATCATTTCTAATTCTTGAGAAGTCATTAAACCAGTTGTGTCTTGAGAACCCACTATGTTTACTTCTACCCTAACATCAGAGCCTGCATGTAATACCTTACCTCCAATAACACCTACTGCATTTTTATTGAAAATCTTTTCTACAGCAGTTAAACCTTGTCCTTCAATAGAGATTTCTTTAGAAGTTGCATAGACTTGAGGCACCTCTATTTGTAAAACTTTTGCTGCAAATGTTTGTAATTTTTTTCCAAAAACTACAGCATAAGAACCACCAGCTCTTATAAATTCTTTCTTTTGTGGTGTTAAAGCACTTGAAATATCTTTTAACTCAGTTTTACCATGATAAAGTTTCTTCTCTTTTGTGTTTATGGTTAAAACAGTACCCGTTGCAACTGAGTAAACTTGTTTTAAAATTGGTTCTCCATCTTCATCTACAATTGTATTTCCATTTTCATCTTTTTGCTTTACCCAGTTTTGTAAGTCAATTCCGATACCACCTGTAACACCAACTGTGGTTAAAAAAATAGGAGAAATACCATTTGTACCTGCAATAACCGGAGCTATATTGATAAAAGGAACATAAGGACTAGATTTTACACCTGTCCACAATGCTACATTATTTACCCCAGACATTCTAGAAGATCCTACACCCATTGTCCCTTTTTCTGCAATTAACATTACACGTTTGTCTGGATGCTTTTCTTGTAACGCAATTAACTCATTTTGCATCTCTTTGTTATGTTCAAACAAGCATTGTCCATGTAGTTCTCTATCAGATCTAGAATGTGCATCTCCTCCAGGAGATAATAAATCTGTAGATATATCACCAACACCGGCTATATAAGTAACCACTTGAATTTCTTCTTCAATTTCCGGTAATTTTGTAAAAAATTCTGCCTTTGCATAACTTTCTATAATAGCAGTAGCAATTGTATTTCCATTATGATGTGCTTGTTCTAAACGATTAGTATCTGCATCATATAAAAAAACTTGTGTTTTTAAAACCGCTGCAGCTTTTAAAGCAATATCTTTATCGTTCCCTAAAGCTAAGTCTAGTAAAACAGTTATTGAAGGCCCACCTTTCATGTGGGATAATTGCTCTAATGCAAATTCTGATGAAATTTCTTTTAACACAGATTCACCAAGAATAATTTCCTTTAAAAACTTTGCCTTTACTTTTGCAGCACTTGTGGTACCAGGTAAAACATTATAAATAAAAAAATGTAATGAATCTTCTCTATCTTCATTATTAACATCTTTTATTTGATCAATTATAGCACTTAATAGTTCTGCACTATCAATAGGCTTAGGGTTAAGTCCAATTCGTTTTCTTTGTTCAATTTCCTTGACGTAATCTTTGTAAGTATTCATAGAGTTATATACTAAAATTGTTTTGATTAATTAATATTACTAATCTTATGGAGAATTGCAAAACAATTACATAAATAAACTAGTAATTTATTGATTTAACAAAATTACAGTATTAAATTTAAATTTGAAAGATAAATAATAGATTCAAGTAATTAATGAATAAAAAATTGCTATTTTTAATTTTTACAGAATTATTCAAAACAAAAAGGGGATAATTGGATGAATTTTTGAAAAAAATATAAAAGCAGACTAGTAAGCCGAATTCTGTACCAATTGCATTGGCTCTTATCATTTATCTAGTTTTAAAATTACTTTTAAAATCTATCTGCCTACCCTTTAGAATCGAGCGAGTAGCCCTCAAGCTCTAATTTACATGACATTGCACCTCATAGAGTTTACCTGGTTTCACTACAGCCGAACTGTACTTGCTTTCTGTTGCACTTGTCCTCAGCTTACGCTGGACGGATGTTATCCGCTATGATTACTCTTTGGTGTCCGGACTTTCCTCTTTAAATATTTTAAAGCGATAAGATTAGTCTGCTTAACTTTATATTTTTCTCTTATTAAAACAAAACCCATTCAAAATAAATTTGAATGGGAAAATTGCTATGAAAAAGAATGTTATTATAAATAATAACTTTGCAAAGATAATACAAATTGAATAAATAATTAAATTTAGTATACCTAAATTTTCATTTTCTAAGAGAACATATCTTTTACTTTTTCAAAAAATGATTTGTCTGAAGTATTTGGATTTGGCGAAAAATTTTCATTATTCATCATATCTTCAAAAAACGTTCGCTGTTCCTTATCAAGTTCTTGAGGTGTCCAAACATTAATGTGAATAAGGAAATCTCCTGTACCATACCTTTCAATACTTGGTAAACCTTTTCCTTTAAGTCTTAATATTTTTCCAGATTGTGTACCTGCATCAATTTTAATTTTCACTTTGCCTGAAACCGTTTCAACTTCTTTACTTGTGCCTAAAACTGCTTCCGAGAAATTAACATATAAATCATAATGAATATTTGTTCCTTCTCTTTTTAACTTTTCGTGTGGTATCTCTTCGATAAGTACTAATAAATCTCCTGGAATAGAATTTTTACCTGGTGCTTCATTTCCCTTTCCGCCTACTTTTAATTGAACACCTTCTGTGACCCCTGCAGGAATATTAATAGATACGGTTTCTTCTTTTACAATTAAACCTTGTGCATCAGAACCATTGGGTTTGCTACTAATAATTTCTCCTGCACCAGAACATGACGTACATGTTGCTGCGGTTTGCATTCTACCTAATATGGTATTGGTAACTCTCATTACCTGACCTGAACCATTACAAGTGGTACACGTTTTATAACTTACACCATCGGCTTGAATTTTTCTACGAACTTTTACTTTTTTCTCGATTCCTTTGGCAATTTCTTCTAAAGTAAGTTTTACACGAATTCGCATATTACTTCCTTTAACTCTAGCTTGTCTTTGGCCTCCACCGCCAAAACCACCAAAACCACCTCCTCCAAAGATGTCTCCAAACTGGCTAAATATATCATCCATGTTCATACCACCACCTCCAAAGCCACCTCCACCTTGAGGGCCATCAAATGCAGCATGACCATATTGATCGTATCTTGCTTTTTTATTTTCATCACTCAAAACTTCATAAGCCTCTGCAGCTTTTTTGAAATTTTCCTCTGCTACTTTATCATCAGGATTTTTATCAGGATGATATTTTATAGCCATTTTTCTATAGGCTTTTTTAATTTCAGATTGTGATGCTGATTTTGAGATACCTAAAATTTCGTAAAAATCTTGTTTTGCCATTTTTTAATATTTTTTTCATTAGCCAATAATTAATGCTATAACTTGTAAGTTATGGAATTGATTAATTACTAACTTTTCTTTATTACTGTCCTATTACAACTTTTGGATAGCGAATAACTTTATCTCCAAGCCTGTATCCTTTTTCTACACAATCTATAACTTTGCCTTTTAATTCTTCTGATGGTGCAGGAATTTGAGTAATAGCCTCATGAATTTCTGCATCAAACGTATCACCTGCTTTAGTTTCTATCTTTGAAAGTCCTTTTTGCTCTAACGTATTATAAAATTTATTGTAGATTAAAAGCACACCTTTGCTCAATTCTTCTGCCTCTTTATCTTCTTCTATATGTGATAATGCACGCTCAAAATCGTCTACTATTGGCAGTAATGATGTCATTAATTCTTGTCCTGCAGTCTTAAATAATTCTATACGTTCTCTAGAAGTACGTTTTTTATAATTTTCAAATTCAGCAAATAGTCTTAAAAACTTATCTTTTTCTGCTTGTATTTGTTCTTCTGCTGAAGGTTCAGGTGCTGCTTCTTTAGTCTCAACGTCTTGATTCTCTTCGTTTTGAAATTGCTCTTGCTCGTTAGTAAGCTCTTCTTCTTTATGTTTATTCTTTTTACTCATTTTATTTTATCATTAATTGTACACAATTAATAGTCAAAAATATTGCCAATAAAAAAATAGTGCCAATTTGACACTATATAATTTTTTTTAAATAATTGACTTTTTTTTAATATTAATTAAATTCTTTCAATTTTAGCACCTATAGATTTTAACCTTGCCTCAATATTTTCATACCCTCTATCTATTTGTTCTATATTATGAATGATACTTGTTCCCTTTGCAGAAAGTGCTGCTATTAGAAGCGAAATCCCTGCTCTAATATCTGGAGATGTCATTGTAGTAGCTTTTAGAGTACTTTGAAAGTTATGCCCTATTACTGTTGCTCTATGTGGATCACATAAAATTACTTTTGCTCCCATATCTATTAATTTATCCACAAAGAACAGACGACTTTCAAACATTTTTTGATGTATTAAAACGGTTCCTTTAGCTTGTGTAGCAATTACTAGAACAATACTTAATAAATCTGGAGTAAAACCTGGCCAAGGAGCATCTGCAACGGTTAAAACAGAGCCATCTATATAACTTTGTATTGCATAAGATTCTTGCTCTGGAATATAAATATCATCTCCTCTTTTTTCAAATTGTATTCCTAACTTTCTAAAAACACTAGGAATTTGCCCTAAGTTTTCCCAACTTACATTTTTAATAGTAAGTTCTGATTTTGTCATTACAGCAACACCAATCCATGATCCTATTTCTATCATATCTGGTAAAACACGATGGGTACACCCACCTAGAGATGCTACTCCGTTTATGATTAACAAATTAGAACCAACACCACTAATATCAGCACCCATACTGTTTAACATTTTACATAGCTGTTGAATGTATGGTTCACATGCAGCATTGTAAATCTTTGTAATCCCTTTTGCCAAAACAGAAGCCATAAGTATGTTTGCTGTACCGGTTACTGATGCCTCATCTAATAGCATTTCAGTTCCTAGAAGTTCTGAAGCTTCTACTCCATAAAAACGTTCTTCTTTATTATAACGAAATGTAGCTCCTAACTTAATAAAACCTTCAAAATGGGTATCTAATCTTCTTCGTCCAATTTTATCACCACCTGGTCTTGGTATATACCCTTTTCCAAACCTAGCCAATAGAGGACCAACTAGCATAATAGAACCTCTTAAAGAGCTGCCATCTTTCTTAAATTTTTCAGATTCTAAATACTCTAATTTAAGATCATCTGCTTGAAAGGTATAAGAATTTCTACTGTGTTTTTCTATTTTTACTCCTAATTCTCCAAGAATAAAAATTAACTTGTTTACATCTATAATATCGGGAACATTATTAACAGTAACCTTTTCGGGTGTAAGTAAAACAGCACACAAAATTTGTAGTACTTCATTCTTTGCCCCTTGAGGTGTAATTGTTCCATTTAATTTATAACCTCCTTCTATTTTAAATGATGCCATAGTTTAATATCTTTTTCTTCCCTTATTATTGTTATTGGTCTTCTTATGATTATTTTTTGTATGATTTTGTCCTTGAGAATTGCGTTTCTTTAATAAGTTTTTACTTTCAGATAAGGGTTCTTCTGAAGCTCTTAAATCAATTTTTGAATTGGATAATTCAAATAAATGTTTATAAATTACAGCATCATCTACAGTATCTTTATTCCAATTTAAATAACACTTTTTCATATGATTGGCAATCGTAAAAACAAGTGCTTCTTTTTTTTCTCCTTCTTCCCAACTTAAAGCTACATCTATCATGGTCTGAATATTATTTCCATAATAACGGTATTTGGAAGCATATTTTGGATAAGGCAAACTTTCTGGTTTTTCTTGTAGTTCTTCTTTTGAAGGAATGGGATAAGGCGAGTCCACATCTAAATTAAATTTTGACATGATAAACAACTGATCCCATAATTTGTGTTTAAAATCGGGAACATCTCTTAAGTGGGGTTGTAAATTTCCCATTACGTCTACTATTGCTAGTGCCATTTTATTGCGCTCTTCTTTTGTTTCTAGCGTTAAACAATGGTCTACTAATTTTTGAATATGTCTACCATATTCTGGAATAATCATTAATGTTCTCTCTGAATTGTATTCTAAGTCGAATGTCATCTATCTATTTTTGTGAAGTGTAGTTTCAAAAAAGTTTAACAGTAGTTCGATTAAACATTTCTGATTTGTTACTTTAATTTTGTAGTTTAAAGCTGCAAAATAACACTTTATTTTTTACTTATCGTCAAATTTTTATCCAATGACTCTTAATTTTGCAAATAGTAATAATAATTTCTTTTTACCTACTGTACTAAATTTTATTTCTGCTTTTTGGTTTGGCCCTTTTCCTTCTAATGCAATAACTTCACCTGCACCAAATCTATTGTGCTCTACAATATTACCTACCACTACATTGCCATCAAATAGATTTGTTTTGCTTGTGGCTTGTGAGATTTTTTTAAGATTTTTAGGTACAATAATATCTTTCTTTTTTGCTAAATCTCTCTCTATTTTTTTTCTTTGAATTGGTTTTTGAAAACGGATTCCTTTTGGAGCATCGTCAAAAATACTTTTGTCTACAAAACGATTTATAGAAGGCTCTGGCATTTTAGGTGTTATGTAATGTAAAAATTGATCGTCTATTTCTTCTAAAAATCTACTAGGCTCTGCATCCACTAACTTCCCCCACCTATAGCGTGTTTGTGCATAAGATAAATAGGCAACTTTTTCTGCCCTTGTTAGTGCAACATAAAAAAGTCTGCGTTCCTCTTCTAACTCACTTCTAGTATTCATACTCATGGCAGAAGGAAATAAATTTTCTTCTAAACCAACAATATATACATATAAATACTCCAATCCTTTTGATTGGTGAATTGTCATTAGAGAAACACTTGGTTTATCATTATTCTTTTTGGTATCGAAATCCGTTGCTAGCGCAACATCTTCTAAAAATGTAGTTAAAGAACAATCTTCTCCTTCTTCAATTTTATCTGTAATAAAATCTTTAATTCCATTTAGAAGTTCTTGAACGTTTTCTACTTTACTTACCGATTCTGGAGTTTCGTCTTTTTCTAGATCTTTAATTAATCTAGTTTCTTTCACAACAACTTCTGCAATTTCAAACGCATTTTTAGTTTTTGCTTCTATTTGCAACCTAAGCATCATGTTCATAAAATTCTGTAGCTTATTCTTTGTTCCTGAATTTATTTTTACATCAATTTTATCAATATATTTAATAATTTCAAAAATAGACTTCTTGTAATGATTTGCTGCAATCGTTAAACGATCTATAGTAGTTGCTCCAATACCTCTGGCTGGGTAGTTTATAATTCGTTTTAACGCCTCTTCATCGTTTGGATTTATTAGTATTCTTAAGTAAGAAAGAATGTCTTTTATTTCTTTTCTTTGGTAAAATGAGATTCCACCATAAATGGTATACGCTATGTTCTTCTTCCTTAAAGCATCTTCTATAGCTCTAGATTGTGAGTTGGTTCTGTATAGCACACAAAAACTATCTGGATTCATTTGAAGATTCATCATATTTTCCCAAATAGATTGGGCAACAAAACGTCCTTCTTCTCCATCAGAAATCGTTCGCATCACTTGTATGGATTCTCCGGAATCATTAGAGGTCCAAACTTCTTTATCTAATTTCGTTTTGTTTCTTGCAATAACAGAATTTGCTGCATTTACAATATTTTTAGTAGACCTATAATTTTGTTCTAATTTAAATGTTTTTACATCAGGGTAGTCCTTTTGAAAATTTAAAATATTCTGAATATTGGCTCCTCTAAAACTATATATACTCTGAGAATCGTCTCCTACAACACAAATGTTTTGAAAACGATCTGCCAAAGCTCTTACAATAATATATTGTGAATGGTTGGTATCTTGATACTCATCAACCATAATATATCTAAACCTATCTTGGTATTTTGCTAAAACATCTGGAAAACGCGCTAACAATTCATTAGTCCTTAGTAATAAATCGTCAAAATCCATAGCCCCAGATTTAAAACATCTATCTACATATTCTTTATAAATATCTCCAACTTTTGGCCTACTAGCATGCATATCTGCCTCCTGCAAGTCTGGATTATTAAAATAAGCTCGTACCGTAATTAAACTATTTTTAAAAGAAGAAATTCTACCTAGAATTTGTTTTGGTTTGTAACGTTCTTTGTCTAAACTCAATTCCTTAATAATAGCACCTATTAAACGAACAGAATCTTGTGTATCATATATTGTAAAATTGGAAGGAAAACCTAGTTTATCTGCCTCTGCTCTTAAAATCCTGGCAAAGACAGAATGAAATGTTCCCATCCACAAATTTTTAGCTTCACTTGCACCTACCACTCCAGCTATTCGATCTTTCATTTCTCGAGCAGCTTTATTGGTAAAAGTTAATGATAAAATATTAAACGCATCTACACCAGATTGCATTAAATGCGCAATCCTATAAGTAAGTACTCTTGTTTTTCCTGAACCTGCTCCTGCAATTATAATCATTGGGCCGTCTTTTTGTAAGACCGCTTGTTTTTGTGCTTCGTTTAAAGATTCTAAGTAAGTATTCAATAGTTTTTTTTGATAGAATTTAAAAATGTGAATTTAGCCAAACTAATCGTGTATATAAAACAAGATGACTAGTTTTTATTCACATTTTTTAAATATATTTATTTTAATTGTAAATTAAAAAATGGAACATAATCTTATGTTAGTAAACAATAAAATCGATAAGGTATTTTATATTTGTAGTATCGAAAATAGTTTAATATGGAAAATCTAATTTTAGAAAGCATTGCATATATGTTACCTGCAACAGTTTCAGGTTTTGTTGCATATTATATGTTTAAAAGATACATACAACAAATAAGAATTGATAAAAGAATTGGAATTATAGAAACACGAAAAAAAGAAACGCTTTCTATTAAATTACAAGCCTATGAGAGAATGGTATTATTTTGCGATCGAGTAAATCCATTAAAGTTAGCCGTTCGTGTTTCGCCAATCTCTGATAATACTTCTGATTATCTTCAACTTTTGATCGGTACTATCAATCAAGAATTAGAACACAACTTTGTGCAACAAATTTATATTTCTGAAGACACTTGGCTAGCTATTAATGCTACAAAAGCAACCATTATTAAAAAATTAGAGATTATAGCAAAAGCATCTAATTCTGCAACTGATTTAAGAGAAAATACGCTTATTGAGTTTGGAAAAACACCTCTTGTAACTGAGACAGCAATAAGCATTATAAAACGCGAAGTAAAGCAATTGATTTAAAACAATAAAGCCCTCTTTTTTAAAGAGGGCTTTTATGCAGCTTATCTAACAACTAACATTGGGGGAATCAAGGTCTTCTTAAATTAAATAAAACTTAGTAAATAGATCGCTGTGAATTTTGTATTGTTTCTTACTATACTTTTAAAAGAAAAATCAGTTTAATTTAATATAAAAAATTAATTTTGACCTATTCTTTTTAAAAAAAATTATAGCTTAATTTTTATACCTAAATTATAATTTCTTCCTCGGGCTGTAAAACCAGCAATTTCTTGAAATTTTTCATTTAAAATATTTGTTACACTCCCATAAAAAGTAACTTTATTTTGTAAAACACTATGATTTATAAAAAAATCAAAAAGAGAATAGGCCTCTAAAACACTGTTCCCAAAATCTTTAGTTTCATCTACCCATCTAAAGCTTAAAGAAGTATATGTGTTTTTTGTAAGATTGAAATTACCTCTAATAAAAAACTTATTTTGAGGTATTTTCAACAATAAGTTTTCATCTCTATCTATAAATGTATAGTTAGCTAACAACTTTAAATTTTCAGAAAATATGTAGGTTATTTCTGTCTCGAAACCTTTTGCAGAAAAATTTCCCAAATCGTTTATGGTTTGGAATGTAGCAGGATCATAACCAATTTTATTAGTTTCTTCTCTTTGAAAATAAGTAGCATTTATCGTTAAAACATCTCTTAAAGTAATATCAAAACCTCCTTCTATAGTTACATTCTCTTCTGGTAGCAACTCGTTTATACTTGGTAATTTTGTAAAAATCTCTGAGAGTGTGGGTGTAATAAAAGCAGTGCTATAAGAAGCAAATAGTTTTACAGGATGCTCTTGAATCTTAAAATTATAAGATGGGTTTACATTGTACACAAAATTATTTCCATATTCGCTATGAATGTTTAAACGACCACCTAAATTTAAATTAAAACCAGAGGCTGACGTAAAATTTAAAGAAAGATAAGGATCATAGAAATGTTGTTTTCCTGCTCCCTCTTCTATTGTACTAAATGAAGTTCTCTGTATCATATCTTGATAATGTGATGTAATACCAACTAGAAACGAGAAAGCATTGGAAAATGCATAATTATTATAAACGTCAAATCCATAAACCTCTCCATTAAAAAAATTGTCCGAAGGTGTTTCTGTTCTATTAATGTCCGTTATAAACGTTCTAAACTTAAGCATTCCATTGTTATAAGTATAATCCGCATTTAAACCAATTCTTTTTTGGATACTCGTTAAATTATTGTCTCTGTCTGCAGGAATACTCGCAAATGTTACAGGATCAAAATCAAAACCATCAAAATCTGTAGAAAATTCGTCGTAACTGCTTAATAAGCCTACTTTAAAATTATCATTTACTACATAATTTAATTTTACCAAAACATTTTGTCTTGCAAAATTATCTTCTTCAAATTGACTAGAAGTTGTGCTTTCTGCAGCTGACAAGCCAGAAGAACCATTTGCGTTTAAAGCCATTAAATAATTTAATTTCCCTAAGGTTCCATTGAAATTAAAATTAGTGGTGTACTCTTCCGCACTTAAATTATTGTTTTTACTAGAGTTATTAGAGCCTACAGAGGTATTAAGTGAACCTGAAAAACGATCTTTTGATGCTTGTTTTAATATAATATTAATAACACCTGTTGCTGCTCCTGTTCCATAAAGAGTAGACGAAGCACCTTTTAAAACTTCAATTTTTTCTACTTGATTGATATCAATTTGACGCAAATCAAAATCTCCATTAAAAGAACTAGGGTCATTTACGTTTACACCATCTATTAATATAGCTACTTGTCTATTTCTTCCTCCTCTAATGTAGTATCCTAAGTTTTGACCTTTGGTGCTAAAGTTACCATTAATTTCTACACCAGGAATGTCATTTAGTAAATCTACAATTGTTTTACCTTGACTGTTTGCAATCGTTCTTTGTGAAATTTGATACACAACTTTACCAACATTTTTTTTATTTGTTTCAAATTTTGTAGCGGTAATCACTACTTCATTTAAAGATTCTACTTCCTCGTTTTTTTGTTGAGAAAATACGTTTGTATTAGCAATTAGAAATATCAATACACTAACAATTAAGAATTGTTTTTTCATTTTTAATTAAATTGATTTACAATAAATCAGGTAAATTTTGTGTACAGAAAAATTAAAGTACATAAACTTTTATCCCGAAAGTTTTTAACTCGTGATTAAAGGCAGGTCTCCTGACTTGCGTCTTGTAACAAAACCTTCCCAACTAAATGTCAGTGGTTAAAGAATAGATTACAAGCTTTATAGCTTACAGTTGCGGGTACAGTTCTGGATTTTAACCAGATTCCCTTTTAATTTAATGCACTATGATATTTTACATTAAAACCAAAAATCATTACAAAGATAGATTGTTTATTAACAAAAATCTAACGAATTTAAAAACAAATTGAATATTCTTCATCTAAAAAAAGTTTACAGAAATATATAATCAATAAATGAATTACATTTGTATACTCATTAAACAAAAAAGGCAAGTTGAATGAAAAGCATATACGTTACATTATTATTATTTAGCTTTTTAGTTATTGGTTGTACCAAGGATAAGAAACAAAATACTGAATTAACAAAACCATCTAGTAGCGTTAAATATGCAAAAGGGTTTGATATTATAACTAGTGATAATTATAAAAAACTAATAATTACTTCTCCATATCAAAATTCAAAAAAAACTTTTGAATACTTCATTACAACAAAAAAAAACAAGGATGCACCATTAATAAATGAACTTGTAGTGCCCGTTAGAGAAATAGTAGTTACCTCTACGACACATATCCCTATGATAGAGCTATTAGAAGAAGAACACACAATAGTTGGCTTTCCTTTTTCTAACTATATTTCTTCAAAAAAAACAAGGAAACGTATTGATGATGGATTGATCACAGAAATTGGTAAAGAAACCTCATTAAACACTGAAATTATTCTAAACCTAGATCCAGATTTAGTTGTTGGTTATAGTATAACTAACTTAGATAAATCCTTAACAGTTATTCAAAAGTCTGGAGTTAACGTTATTTATAATGGTGATTGGTTAGAAGAAACACCATTGGGAAGAGCAGAGTGGATTAAATTTTTTGGTGTTCTTTTTAATAAAGAAAAGGAGGCGAATCGTATTTTTAATGAAATTGAAACAAATTATTTAGAAGCAAAAAAAATAGCAAAAAAAATTGAAAACAACCCTACTATCTTATCTGGTGCAATAATGAATAAAGGCATTTGGAATCTACCTGCTGGAGGTAGTTTTGTAGCACAATTTTTAAAAGATGCGAATATAAATTATATTTGGAGTCATACTAAAGGAAAAGGAAGTTTATCTTTAAGCATAGAAAGTGTGTTCGATAAAGCAGCAGATGCAGACTTTTGGATTGCTCCAGGATATTTTTACTCTAAAGAGCAAATGATAGCATATCATAAAATTTATAAAGAATTTAATGCGTTCAAAAAGGATGAAATTTATAGTGCTGCTTTAAAAAAAGGAAAAACAGGTGGTATCATTTACTATGAGTTAGCACCTACTAGACCCGATCTAGTTTTAAAAGATATTATTAAAATAATAGATCGAAATTTACTGCCAGATTATAAAATGACATTTTTTGAAAAAATGAAATAGTGTTACAAAAGAAATATATAAAAAGCGTTCACTGAAGAAGAACGCTTTTTTAGTTAAAAAAGTTTCGTCTGATTTTCATCATCTATTTTTTTTTGTTCTGCTTTTTTCTTAACTATTGATTGTTCCAAAGCTAACTTTGCTTTTTCTTTCGCAGAAAGCTCTTGAGTTACTGTTTTTTTAGCATCAGCTTCAGAAATCTTTAAAGGTAATTTATCTTCTAAAATTTGTTCTTCGATGACTTCAATATCATCTGTTTTTTTTTCTTCGGGCTCTATATAAGGTAAGGGTTCTAATAAATTTACATTTTTAATTTTATCTGTTGTTAATTGATTTCCTAGTGCCTTAATACCTTTAACAGCGATGAAATCTTCAAAATTTACTTCTTTATGCTCTAAAGTTCTCTTAGAAAATTGCACCTCTGCAATTGGCCTATGGTCTGTGGTTACAATTTCTAATTGGCTTTTTGGGTGATCAGATATAAATTCCTCTTCTTTTTCTGGTGTTTCTATTAGAAAACGTTTTACATAATAACGCTCTTTATCTCCATCAAAATAAATTACAGAGATTGGTTTGTTGGGTTTCCATTTTTCTAAAACAATCATATCATCTTCAAAATGCATGGCTAAATCTGGTTTAACAGCTTTTACTTTCCCGCTTTGTGTTATGATTAATAATTTATCTTCTGCTCTAAACTCACCAAGAAGCTCACCCCTATTATCTACATTTAGTCTTTGCACAGCGTCATCAAACCATATTTTTCTCGGTTTTAATGTAGATACTCCCTCAGATTTAAATTCTACATTTTTAATGGCATATTTAGTAATTGTATTTCCACGTACTGCCCTACCTTTTAAAGGTAAATCGGCAAAATCAATATCCCATTTTAGTTTCTTAACGCTACCTACTGCCCTTAAATTTATAGTTACAACTTCTGCTTCACCATTAGGATTTGCAGAAAAGTAATGAACTAGAGCACCTTTACTACCGTTAGCTAAATTATATTCTTTATCTCTTGTAACAGAGGTAACATTAAAACGTTTCATGTAACTAGAACCACTTTTACCCTCCCTATACATCATATTATAAACAGTACGTTTATCTTTCTTTTTAAAGACAGCAAGATGTATAATATCTTTTCCTACAAAAGTTTTAGCTTCTACCTTTGTTATTAACATTACACCATCTTTTCTAAAAACAATAATATCGTCTATATCTGAGCAATCGGTAACAAATTCATCTCGTCTTAATGAAGTACCAATAAATCCTTCTGATTTATTTACATATAGTTTGGCATTATTCATGGCAACTTTAGAGGCCTCAATATCATCAAAAATTCGTATTTCTGTCTTGCGTTCTTTGCCTTTACCATAGGTGTCTTTTAACCTTTTAAAATAATCAATAGCAAACTCTATTAAATTTTCTAAATGATTTTTAACACCAGTAATTTTATCTTCCAAACTTTCTATATATTGTTTGGCTTTATCAATATCAAACTTAGATATTTTCTTAATTCTTATTTCTGTAAGTCGCGTAATATCTTCTTCTGTAATTGGTCTTTTTAAATGTTTAATATGAGGTTTTAGACCTTTGTCTATCGCATCAATTACACCAGGCCAAGTCTCTTGCTCTTCGATGTCTCTATAAATTCTATTTTCAATAAAAATTCGCTCTAAAGATGAAAAGTGCCATTGTTCTTCTAACTCATTTAACTGAATTTCTAATTCCCGTTTTAAAAGAGCTACCGTTAAATCTGTAGAATGCTTAAGCATATCCGAAACACCTACAAAAACAGGTTTATTATCTTTAATAGTACAAGCTAAGGGAGAAATAGAGGTTTCGCAATTGGTAAACGCATACAGTGCATCTATAGATTTATCTGGAGAAACATTAGGTGGTAAATGCACCAAAATCTCTACCTCTGCAGCAGTATTATCCTCAATTTGTTTTATTTTAATTTTACCTTTATCATTCGCTTTTAAAATACTATCAATTAAAGAAGATGTTGTTGTAGAAAAAGGAATCTCTGAAATAACTAATGTTTTTTTATCTAACTGAGATATCTTAGCTCTTATCCGAACCTTCCCCCCTCTTTTACCATCATTATAATTGGTGAAATCTGCAATACCTCCTGTTAAAAAATCAGGCAGAATTTTAAAGCTTCTTCCTTTTAAATATTTAATAGACGCATCTATTAATTCATTAAAGTTATGTGGTAACACTTTAGTAGATAACCCCACTGCAATACCTTCTGCTCCTTGAGCCAATAGTAAAGGAAACTTTACTGGTAAATCTATAGGTTCTTTTCTTCTACCATCATAAGATAACTTCCATTCAGTTGTTTTTGGGTTAAAAACTACGTCTAGCGCAAACTTAGACAAACGCGCTTCTATATACCTTGATGCTGCAGCTCTATCTCCTGTTAAAATATTACCCCAGTTTCCTTGCATGTCTATCAGCAATTCTTTCTGGCCAATTTGAACCATAGCGTCTGCGATTGAAGCATCTCCATGCGGATGATATTGCATGGTATGCCCTACAATATTAGCAACCTTGTTATACCTACCATCATCCAAATCTTTCATAGAATGCATTATTCTACGCTGAACTGGTTTTAATCCATCTTCTAAAGAAGGGACAGCTCTTTCTAAAATAACATAAGAAGCATAGTCTAAAAACCACTCTTTGTACATTCCTGTAACTTTGGTTATGGTTTCTTCTTGATGTGAATCTGTATTAGAATCTAGATTCGTTAATTCTTGTTCGTTTTCGTTTATTTCTTCGCTCATGTTCTAAACCTCCTCTTCTACGTAATCTAATTCGACCTTTAAATTGTTAATGATAAATTTTTGTCTATCTGGGGTGTTCTTACCCATATAAAATTGCAACATCTGTTCTATGGTCATTTCTTTATCTAACATTACTGGATCTAAACGTATATCATCACCAATAAAATGTACAAATTCATTAGGTGATATTTCACCCAATCCTTTAAATCGAGTAATTTCTGGTTTCCCTTTTAATTTTTCTATAGCTGCTCTTTTTTCCTCATCTGAATAACAGTAGAATGTTTCTTTTTTATTTCGAACTCTAAACAAAGGAGTTTCTAAAATATACAAATGTCCTTCTTTAATTAATTCAGGAAAAAACTGAAGAAAAAAGGTGATTAACAACAATCGAATGTGCATCCCATCTACATCTGCATCTGTTGCAATTACTATATTATTATATCTTAAGTCCTCTAAGCCATCTTCTATGTTTAAAGCTGCTTGCAAAAGATTAAATTCCTCGTTTTCATAAACAATCTTTTTACTTAATCCATAAGAATTTAAAGGCTTACCTTTTAAACTAAAAACAGCTTGCGTATTTACATTTCTAGATTTTGTGATAGATCCAGATGCAGAATCACCCTCAGTAATAAATAATGTAGTCTCTAAATAATTCTCCTTTTTTATATCTCCTAAATGAATTCTACAATCACGTAATTTTTTATTGTGTAAACTTGCTTTTTTTGCTCTATCTCTTGCTAACTTTCTAATTCCTGATAATTCTTTTCTTTCTTTCTCTGCCTGAACTATTTTCTTTAAAAGTTTGTCTGCAACATCGGTGTTTTTATGTAAAAAATTATCAAGTTTTGTTATTATAAAATCATTAATATATGTTCGTACTGTGGGTAAATCACCTCCCATATCTGTAGAACCTAACTTTGTTTTGGTTTGGCTTTCAAAAACAGGTTCCATTACTTTTATAGCTATTGCAGCAATAATAGATTTACGAACATCGGAAGCTTCAAAATTTTTACCATAAAATTCTCGAATTGTTTTTACAATAGCTTCTCTAAAAGCAGATTGGTGGGTACCTCCTTGTGTAGTATGTTGCCCATTTACAAACGAATAATATTCTTCTGAATACTGCGTTTTGCTATGGGTTAAAGCAACTTCTATATCATCTCCTTTTAAATGGATAATAGGATACAACATATCATCCGTATTATTATTATCCTCTAATAAATCTTTTAACCCATTTTTAGAAAAGAATTTTTCTCCATTAAAAATTATCGTTAAACCAGGGTTTAAGTACACGTAATTCTTAAGCATTTTAGCTACATATTCATTTCTGAATTTGTAGTTTTTAAATATAGTTTCATCAGGTATAAAAGAAACTTTAGTTCCTTTTCTACGAGATGTTTCCTCTAAAAACTCTTGATTCTCTAAATTTCCTTGATTAAATTCTGCTGATGCAGATTTCCCTTCACGTGAAGATTCTACTCTAAAATAAGAAGATAATGCATTTACTGCCTTAGTACCTACCCCATTTAAGCCAACAGATTTTTTAAAGGCCTTTGAATCGTATTTACCTCCAGTATTCATTTTAGAAACAACATCTACCACTTTTCCTAAAGGGATACCACGTCCATAGTCACGAACGGTAACTTTACTTCCTTGTATAGAAATTTCAATGGTTTTACCTGCTCCCATGACATATTCATCAATAGAGTTGTCTAAGACCTCTTTTACAAGAATATAAATACCATCGTCTGCAGAAGAACCATCTCCTAACTTTCCAATATACATTCCTGGACGCATTCTAATGTGCTCTTTCCAATCTAATGATCTAATATTATCTTCTGTATATTTTGTTTCTTTACTCATGTAATCGCTTACTATTATTAGGATTGAAGTACTTGCAAGATAAGATTATCATCCAATTAATAAAATAGTAAAACTAATTAGTTATTAACAGGATTTCAACGATAAGCACTACTCTTGTTTAAAAAATGAATGCTATTTTTATCTTGTTTGAATTGAATAAAAATCACAAAAAAAAACAATGTGTTATATTTTTAAACAAATACGCTTTACGTAAAGGAATTAAGTACTTTTGAAATCAATAAAATAAATAATCGTGAATAACTCTCAACTTGTAGAATTAGCAACTAAATATGGAAGCCCCTTGTATGTCTATGATACAGATAAAATTGCTTCTCAATACCATAGGTTAACCAATGCATTCAGTAATGTTAAAAATTTAAAATTAAATTACGCTGTAAAAGCATTATCCAATATTAATATTTTAAAATTTTTTAAAAATTTAGGGGCAGGTTTAGACACTGTTTCTTATCAAGAAGTTCAGTTAGGCTTAACAACAGGAATCAATCCTAAAAATATTATTTATACACCAAATGGTGTTTCTCTTCAAGAAATTGAAGAAGTTGCAAAATTGGGTGTTCAAATTAATATTGATAACCTATCTATTTTAGAAATTTTTGGTCAGAAACATCCAGAAATTCCTGTTTGTGTTAGAATAAATCCACACATTATGGCTGGAGGAAATTCTAAGATTTCTGTGGGACATATTGACTCTAAATTCGGAATTTCAATTCACCAAGTTCCACACATTAAACGTGTTGTAGAGAATACTGGAATGAACATCAACGGAATTCATATGCATACAGGATCTGATATTTTAGATATCGACACCTTTTTACGTGCCTCAGATATTTTATTCGATGTTGCTCGTCAATTTAAAAATATAGATTTCATTGATTTTGGAAGTGGCTTCAAAGTACCCTATAAAGAAGGAGACATTTCTACTGATATTGAGCAATTGGGTATTCAATTATCGGAAAGATTTAACGAATTCTGTGCAGATTATGGTAAAGATATTACCCTAATGTTTGAGCCTGGTAAGTTCTTAGTGTCAGAAGCAGGTGTTTTCTTAGCAAAAGTTAACGTGGTAAAACAAACTACATCTACAGTTTTTGCGCATGTAGATTCTGGATTTAATCATCTGGTAAGGCCAATGATGTACAATTCTTATCATCACATCACAAACATCTCTAATCCTAAAGGTAGAGATCGTTATTATTCAGTTGTAGGTTATATTTGTGAAACAGATACGTTTGCTTCCAATAGAAGAATAGCTGAAATATCTGAGGAAGATGTGTTATGTTTTCATAATGCTGGTGCCTACTGCTTTTCTATGGCTTCTAATTACAATTCACGCTATTTACCTGCAGAAGTAATGCTTGTAGACGGTAAAGATTATCTAATTAGAAAAAGACAAACCATCCAAGATATTTTAAAAAATCAAGAAAATGTAGAACTTCCAACAAAAAAAGAAGTTCAAAAAGCTGAAGTAACAGCCTAACAATAACTATTAATCACTACAAATCCACTAAGAAATCAAAATTTTTAGTGGATATTTTTTTACATTTACTCTTAATAAAATCAACCAAATCATGAAAATTCTAGGTATAGGAAGCAATTACGTTATAGACTTAAAAGACATTCCAGAAAAAAAGAAAGGTAAAAAATTTATTTTCTCAAAACCAGAATCTAGCTTAGCTGTGAATTGTGATGTACTTTACCCAAGTAGTATAACCAATGAACTAATTTACGAAGTTGAATTGGTTGTAAAAATTGGTAAAGAAGGCAAGAACATTAACAAAGAAGAAGCCAATTCTTACATTTCAGAAATTGCAATTGGTATCGACTACACAGCAAAAGACATCTTAACCAATGCAAGAGAAACAAAACATCCTTGGGAGTTTGCAAAAGGTTTTGATGGAGCAGCACCAATTTCTAGTTTTAAACCAATTTCTGCTTATAATTTAGCTAACATTGATTTTGATTTAAAAATTAATGGAGAAGAAAAACAAAAGAGCAATACAGCATATATGATTAACAATTTTGCTGATATTATTTCTTTTATTTCTGAATACATGACCTTACAACCAGGAGACTTAATTTTTACAGGAACTCCTGCTTTAGGAAAAGGAGAAATTTTTAAAGGCGATCATTTACAATGTTCTGTAAATGGAAAATTATTACTAGATTTTAAAATGATATAAACTCATTTACAGATGAAAATTAGACGTTCTAGCTTGAATGATGTTGCACAAATTATGGTTATCATCAATGATGCTAAGACCTATTTGGCTTCTCAAAATATTGACCAGTGGCAAAATGGATATCCTAATGCTGAACAAGTAGAAAACGATATTGAAAAAAGTGAAAGTTTTGTGGTTGTGAATGATGATGACACAATTATGGCAACTTCTATGTTTACCTTAAGAAATGAGCCTACTTATAAAAAGATAATTGGTGGCGAATGGCTTGTCGCTGAATACAAAGACTATGGTGTTATACATCGATTGGCAATTAAAAAAGAATACAGAAAGTTAGGTTTAGCTACCTTTTTATTTGATGAATTTCACCAAGTTCTTTTAGAAAAAAATATCCAAAGTTTAAAAATTGATACCCATGAGGATAATTTAGGCATGCAATCTCTAATTAAAAAACTTGGGTACCAATATTGTGGAATTATTTATACAAGTTATCAAGCAAAAAGATTGGCTTTTGAAAAAATAATTAGTTAATTTGGAGACTTTAATATTTTATAATGATTCAAATTAAAAAAGTATTTTTTTTTATTTTTTTTTTAATTTTTATAGGTTCCTGTAATGACACTCAGAGTGATTGTCAAAAGGAAATAATCGTACAAAATAGCTTTACAATTACTAGTCCAACAGGTATTACAGTGCTACCAGAAATTACTCAATTGGTCGATTGCGATTTCCAGACACCAAATATTGCTAAAACCATTGAAGAGTTACCCAAATTAAATGCTTTTTCTTACGAGGTTACTGAATTAAATATCGTTGCTGATACTGGCAATAATACTAGTAAAATCTCTTATAAGATTACCTTAAATAATTTAAGTGATACATATGTAAAGGGGCTTCCTTATGTAACCACAAGAATAAATAATGATTCTTTTACTTCATCTACTGCAAACACGAGTAATTGTCTAGAACTAGAGGCAAATTCTAGTTGTGAAATTATTTACAATAAAGAAAATTCTTTAGATCTAGGTAGTATAACTAGTTTTGAGATTATTGATGTAACGTATTTAATAACGCTATAAGTTATGAAAGTATGTATAGCCGAAAAACCAAGTGTAGCAAGAGAAATTGCAAACATTCTTGGAGCCAAAACAAAACGTGATGGATTCTATGAAGGGAATGGATATGCTGTAACGTATACATTCGGTCATTTATGCACGCTTTTAGAACCTAAAGATTATAAACCGCATTGGAAAAGTTGGGATTTGAACAACTTACCCATGCTTCCTGAACGCTTTGATACGAAAGTTACAGGTGATTCTGGAATAAAAAAACAGTTTAACATTGTTAAATCTTTATTTGAAAAAGCAGATGTTGTTATCAATTGTGGTGATGCAGGAACTGAAGGAGAACTCATTCAAAGATGGGTTATCAATCAATGTAATTACAAAGGTAAAGTACAACGCCTGTGGATTTCATCCTTGACTGAAGAGGCTATAAAAGAAGGTTTTAATAATTTAGAATCTGCAGATAAATATGATAACCTCTATTATGCAGGGTATTCTAGAGCAATTGGTGATTGGCTTTTAGGTTTAAATGCTACACGTTTGTACACCGTAAAATTTGGAGGCTACAAACAAGTGCTTTCTGTAGGTAGAGTGCAAACTCCTACTCTAGCAATGTTGGTGAATCGATATCACGAAATTCAGCATTTTAAGGCACAATCGTATTGGGAGCTGCAAACTACCTATAGAAATACTCTTTTTAATTATGAAGATGGTCGTTTTCTAAAAAAGGAAGATGGTCAAATATTGGCAGATAAAGTTGCACAGTCTGATTTTGAAATTATTTCGGTTACTAAAAAGAAAGGAAAAGAGTACGCTCCTAAACTTTTCGATTTAACAGGTTTACAGGTATATTGTAATAATAAATTTGGATTTTCTGCAGATGAAACTCTAAAAATTGTTCAGAAATTATACGAAATGAAAGTAGTTACCTACCCAAGAGTGGATACTACTTTTTTACCTAATGATTTGTACCCAAAAATTCACGGAATTTTATCAAAATTAACCAATTACAGTCAGCTAACTCAACCACTTTTAGGCAATAAAATAAAGAAAACCAAACGTGTTTTTGATGACAAAAAGGTAACCGATCATCATGCCATAATTCCAACAGGAATTCAAGGCAATTTGCAATACAATCAGCAACAAGTTTATGATATTATTACCAAAAGGTTTATCGCTGTTTTTTATCCAGATTCTGATGTATCTAATACTTCAGTAATGGGTAAGGCTGCAGAAGTGCCTTTTAAAACTACTGGTAAAGAAATTATTAACAAAGGTTGGCGAGTTGTTTTTGAAACCAAAGAATCTACCCTTAAAAAAGAACTGAATGTAGCTGCGAATTTACCATCATTTATTAAGGGCGAAAAGGGTAAGCATGAACCTTCTTTTTTAGAAAAAGAGACAAAACCACCAAGAAATTTTACAGAGGCAAGTTTACTTAGAGCCATGGAAACTGCAGGCAAACAAGTAGATGATGATGAAATGCGTGAGCTAATGAAAGAAAATGGAATTGGTAGGCCATCTACAAGAGCCAGCATTATAGAAACTTTATTTAGAAGAAAATACATAGAACGTAAAAAGAAACTAGTTTTACCTACACAAACTGGTATTGACCTCATTAATATTATTGATAATGAATTGTTAAAGTCTGCAGAGTTAACTGGTAGATGGGAAAAACGCTTGAAAGAAATTGAACGTGGTGAATTCAATGCAGGAACATTCATTAACAATATGAAAAAAATGGTTGATGAATTGGTTTATGAAGTGCGATCTAATAAAGTTAAAAAAAGAATTTCTTCTGAAACACAAAAAGTCACTTTACCTGCTGCCAAAACTAAAAGCAAAACAAAAAAACAAGTACTAGGCAAAACCTGCCCAAAATGTAAACAAGGTAAGCTATTGAAAGGATCTTCTGCCTATGGTTGTTCTGAATATAAAAATAATTGCGATTTTAAAATTCCGTTTGTTATTTATGATAAAAAAGTGTCTGAAAACCAAATTATAAGGCTTATAGATAAAGGTTGCACAACTAATCTTAAAGGTTTTGTTTTAAATGATGAAAAAGTGGAAGGCCTGATTCGTTTTGATGATAGTTTTAACCTAAAACTTGAACCTAAGATAAAACAAGTGGATACCGCTAAAACAAATGCAAATAATGATATAATTCCATGTCCAAAATGTAAGGAAGGAACCGTTTTAAAAGGTAAATCTGCTTATGGCTGTTCTAACTACAAATCGGGTTGCAATTTTGTGTTTACCTTCGAAAACATAAAAAAGATCGCCAATGGTAAACCATTGACGAAAGAATTAGTTTTAAAAATTATATCTAGCTAAAGATTAATCCTAAATGTTTGCAAATACGTTTAGCCCAGATTGAACGTATTGTTTGAGCTCTTTTTAGGCTGAACCTATTCAGTTTAAAAAAGCGAGTAATGAAAGCTGGAAATAGCTTCAAAAAATTAAACAATCATGTTTTTTAAGTAAAACTTTTCTACTTTCTCTCTTGCCCAAGGTGTGGTTCTTAAAAATTTTAAAGAAGATTTATAACTAGGGTTATTTTTAAATGCATTAATGTTTAAGGCATACCCCAATTCTTCCCAACCATATTCTAAATACAATTCCTCTAGAATTGTAGCTAACTTTATACCATGTAATGGATTATTAGGTTGCTCCTTACTCATCTAAATCAGGTAATATAAATTCATCTAAAACAGACTTTTTAGCCATCATTGCTTCAATAGCTTCAGTAGTTCTTGGGGCTTCTTCAGATAAGTTAACAGGACCGTTTTTGGTTACTAAGATATCATCTTCAATGCGTATACCAATTCCCCACCACTTTTTATCACATGGACTACCTTCAGGAATGTATATTCCAGGCTCCATAGTAACTATCATATTTTCCTCAAAGGTGTTGTAGTTACCTGGATCATGAACATCCAAACCAATATGATGTGAAGTACCGTGAGGAAAATAGTTGTGTCTTTCATCTACAGATTTAATAATACCCAGTTTAAACAAACCCTCATTCACAATTTTTCTGGCTGCTTGATTGGGTGCACTCATTTTTGTACCAATTGTATACAAGGAAATACCAGCTTCTTGCGCTTCGTATACCAAATCATAAATTTGTTTTTGTTCTTCAGTAAACTTTCCATTTGCAGGTATTGTACGTGTTACATCTGCTGTAAAACCTCTATACTCTGCTCCAAGATCCATGAGTACTAAATCGTTACCAACCTTGGTTTTGTTATTTTCTATGTAATGCAAAATACAGCCATTATTACCTGCACCTACTATAGATGGATAACCTTCATACTCAGCACCATATTTTTTGTATACAAATTCATGAATACCCTGCAACTCAGTTTCAGACATGTGTGGTTTCATTGCTTTCATTACTTCTATTTGACCAACAGCAGAAATTCTTACAGCTTTTCTTAATAACTTAACTTCTTGAGTTGTTTTAACTTCGCGCATTGTTGCTAAAGTTCCTGGTAAAAAATCTAAATCAATATTCGTACTTGGTGTTAAGGCTAAAGAAATTTTTTGCTGAACTTCTTTTCTAATGGCATCAGATGCTGCTGTTTTGTAAGCATTTAACAACTTATCATTCTTAATCTCTTCAGATCTTGTTGCTAAACGATCTATAATATTAATAACATTTGCACTACTCTCAATTGGAGCTTGGGCTATATTATTGTATACATATTCTTTCATTCTAGATAAATAAGCATCAGGATTGTATTCCGCTTTCATTTTAAATGATTTCACTAAATCAAAAATATCTGCACCACTTAAATTTCTGTAATCGTCATTAAATTTTTCTATGTAAACTTTATCAAACCCTTTAAAGTTGATATCTGAGTTTAAGAATTCTGATGCGTTAAAAGCCATATCAAAACCTAATTCATTTTTAGCGCCTTCAACTCCTAAACGTTTTCCATTCCATTGTTCTGCTCTTGCATCTCGTTGTTGTACATATAATATTTCGTTATAAGTACTACCTTCAGTATCTGTTTGATTTTCAGAAAACAAGATCAATACTCCATTTGGTTCTCTATAACCTGTTAAATAGTAAAAATTAGGATCTTGATGAAACACATAATCTACATCATTAGCTCTATTCCTTAAAGGATTTGCAAACACAACAGCTACTGAGTTTTTTGGCATTTTAGAGCGTAAAACTTCTCTTCTATTTTTATGAAAATCTTTAGATAAAAAATCAGTTGGTATTTGTGCACTAAAGTGTAAAGAAAAAAGTGAAAAAAGGAATAAAAATAATTTTAGTGGTCTCATATTTTCTTGAATTGATATTTCAAATGTAAGATTAATTCTTTTTTAAGTACAAATATTAACAGAATTTTAGTGCTTACTTATTGCTGAATTTTCAATAATTTAGCCGAAAATTTAAGAAATCTATACATGAAAAATATTGCTTTACATAAAGTTCACGAAAAGCTAGGAGCAAAAATGGTGCCTTTTGCTGGCTTTAACATGCCAGTTCAATACGAAGGCGTAACTGCAGAACACTTAACTGTAAGAGAGTCTGTGGGAGTTTTTGACGTAAGTCATATGGGGGAATTTTTAGTGTCTGGAGAGAATGCTTTAGCCCTAATACAAAAGGTTACTTCTAATGATGCTTCTAAATTAGAAATTGGTGATGCACAATACAGCTGTTTCCCAAACAAAGTAAACGGAATTGTAGATGATTTAATTTGTTATAGAATTAAAGAAGATCAATATTTATTAGTAGTAAATGCTTCTAATATTGAGAAGGATTGGAATTGGATTTCTAAATACAATGAAGAGTTTGGTGCTGATTTAAGAGATTTATCTGATGAATATTCTTTGTTAGCCATTCAAGGGCCTAAAGCTATAGAAGCAATGCAATCGCTTTCTTCTTTAGATTTGGCTGACATCCCTTTTTATAAATTTAAAGTAGGTGATTTTGCTGGCATAGAAAATGTAATTATTTCTGCAACGGGTTATACAGGTTCTGGCGGATTTGAAATTTACTGTAAAAACGAAGCAGTAGAACAAATTTGGAATAGCGTATTTTTAGCAGGAGCAGAATTTGGTATTCAACCAATTGGTTTAGCTGCAAGAGACACGTTACGTTTAGAAATGGGGTATTGTTTATATGGAAATGATATTAATGATACCACATCGCCAATTGAAGCTGGTTTAAGTTGGATTACAAAGTTTACTAAAGATTTTGTAAACTCTGAAGCTTTAGCAAAACAAAAAGAAGAAAAACCATCGAGAAAATTAGTTGCTTTTGAGTTAAATGAAAGAGGTATCCCAAGACAGGGTTATGATATTGTAGATAATGAAGTTACTAAGATTGGAAATGTTACTTCTGGAACAATGAGTCCAAGTTTAAGTAAAGGTATTGGTTTAGGATATGTTACCACACCCTTTACAAAGCCAGGGTCTCAAATTAAAATTCAGATTCGTAAGAAAGCAATTCCTGCAACAGTTGTAAAACTTCCTTTTTACAAAGGATAATATGCTGATAAAAAAAACCTCAATAAAATTAATTATTGAGGTTTTTTTATTTTTTTGTTTTCGTTACACATTAAATCGAAAATGCATAACATCACCGTCTTTAACGATATACTCCTTACCTTCTACTCTCATTTTACCCGCTTCTTTTACTTTAGCTTCAGAACCATAAGTTACGTAGTCTTCATAAGCAATAGTTTCTGCTCTAATAAATCCTTTTTCGAAATCTGTATGAATAACCCCTGCAGCTTGAGGAGCCGTTGAACCAATAGGAATTGTCCAAGCTCTTACTTCTTTAACACCCGCAGTAAAATAAGTCTGTAGGTTTAATAATTTATAGGCAGAACGTATTAAACGTGAAACACCAGCTTCTTCTAGGCCAATATCAGCTAAAAACATTTGACGCTCTTCATAGTCGTCTAATTCAGTAATATCTGCTTCTGTACCAACTGCCAACACAATAACTTCTGCATCTTCTTCTTTTACCGCTTCTCTTACTTTATCTACATATGCATTACCAGAAACTGCTGAATTTTCATCAACATTACACACGTACAACACTGGTTTTGCAGTAATAAATTGTAACGATTGTACAAACTCTATTTCTTTTTCGTTAAAATCTAAAGCTCTTACAGATTTACTCTGTAGTAAAGTGTCTTCTATTTTCTGCAAAACAACTAATTCAGCCTGAGCTTCTTTATTCCCTGTTTTTGCAGTTCTTTTTACACGCTCTAAACGTTTTTGAACTGTTTCTAAATCTTTTAATTGTAGCTCAATATCTATAGTTTCTTTATCTCTAACAGGATCTATTGAATTATCAACATGAATAATATTGTCATTATCAAAACAACGTAACACGTGCAAAATAGCATCTGTTTCTCTAATATTTGCTAAGAACTGATTTCCTAAACCTTCCCCTTTACTTGCCCCTTTTACTAAACCTGCAATATCTACAATTTCTACAGTAGCTGGCACCACCTTTTCTGGGTTTACCAATTCTTCTAAGTTTTCAATTCTAGTATCTGGTACATTTACCACTCCTAAATTAGGTTCTATGGTACAAAAAGGAAAGTTTGCACTCTGCGCTTTTGCATTTGATAAACAGTTAAATAAAGTTGATTTTCCTACGTTTGGTAATCCTACAATTCCAGCTTTCATAAATAAAATTTACAGTTTAAAGAATAGTATTTAACTTAAATTAAGTTAAGTATTCTTAAATTTTAAGAATGCAAATATAATACTTTGTTAAACTTAAACTTATTTTTAATCGGAAAACTAAAATCTTTTATTTATTCAAAAAGTATCTTAAAAAGCGTGAATAAAAAAAGCCTCTAAATTATCAGAGGCTTTTTTTAGTATCGTATTTTTAAGTTTTTATGAATTATGCATAAATGCTTGTTTTTCTAGCAAAACTTCTTCTGATTCAACATTATCTTCATCAGGTACACAACAGTCTACAGGACAAACTGCAGCACATTGTGGTTCTTCATGAAAACCTTTACATTCAGTACATTTATCTGCAACTATATAATATATTTCATCAGAAACAGGCTCTTGGTCTTCGTCTGCGTTTGCATATTTTCCGTTTGGTAACACAATATTTCCACTCAAATCTGTACCATCAGCGTATTTCCAATCATCTGCACCTTCATAAATTGCAGTATTAGGGCATTCAGGCTCACAAGCTCCACAATTTATACACTCATCTGTTATTATAATTGCCATAATTTTCTTTTCTGTTTTGTACCTTTGCTTTTGCAAAAATAAAACCAAAATAATAGACAACCAAATAAATGACTAGTATTCAAAACAGAATTACGGCATTCGTAAAATTAGGTGACTTTTTACGTCAGTTTTCACCAACTAAGATTGATAAGAAACCAAATATTGAGTATAACGATTTATTTTTTGATGGTTTTCAGCATCAAATTAAATTAGCACAAGAAAACAATTCTTGGTTTACTAAAGACAATATTTTATTTGCTTTACAAAGTTGGGCTGAAGCCCTAACAGGAGAGAACTTAACTAAATTCACAAAAGAAGTAAGACTATACCAAGAATCAACAAAAAAGGTGGCTATAATTATGGCAGGAAATATTCCTTTAGTCGGTTTTCACGATTTTTTGTCTGTATTAATCTCAGGACATTCAGTACTGGTTAAACAATCTTCTAACGATAAATATTTGCTTCCTTTCTTAGCTAAATATCTAGAATATATAGATAACAACTTTAAAGGAAAAATAACATTTACCGAAGAAAAATTAACCAATTTTGACGCAGTTATTGCCACAGGAAGCAATAATACAGTTCGTTATTTTGAGTATTATTTTAAAGATAAACCAAGTATTATAAGAAAAAGTAGAAACTCTGTTGCAGTAATAAGAGGTAATGAAACTGAAGATGATTATGTTGGCTTAGCCAATGATATTTTTCAATATTTTGGATTAGGGTGTAGATCTGTTTCTAAATTATACGTTCCTAAGGGCTATAATTTTGATGCTTTTTTTAACGGTATGTTCACCAAAAAAGAACTAATTAATAATGCCAAATATGCCAATAATTACGATTACAATAAGGCCGTTTATTTGATGAGTGAATTTGATCTGCTAGAAAATGGTTTTTTAATGATTAAGGAAGATGAAAGCTACTCCTCTCCTATTGCAACTATTTTTTACGAGTATTACGAAAATGAAATTGATTTAAAAATCAAATTGTATGAGGATAGCGAAAAAATTCAATGTATTGTAGCTAAAGATTTTCTGGAAAATGAAGTTGCTTTTGGACAAACACAACATCCAAAACTAACTGATTATGCAGATGGTGTAAACACCTTAGCGTTTTTATCTAAATTATAACAAATGAAAAAACACAATTTTAGTGCTGGCCCTTGTATTTTACCTGAAGACGTTTTACAAAAAGCATCTGAAGCTATTCTAAATTTTAATGATGATAATTTATCATTGATAGAAATATCTCACAGAAGTAAACACTTTGTAAATGTAATTGAAAAGGCAAAAAGTTTGGCTTTAGAACTATTAGGATTAGAAAACAAAGGGTACAAAGCGCTATTTTTACATGGAGGCGCAAGCATGGAGTTTTTAATGGTAGCATACAACTTACTCAACAAAAAAGCGGCTTATTTAAACACAGGCACATGGTCTACTAAAGCCATAAAAGAAGCGAAAGAGTTTGGTGAAATTGTAGAAGTAGCCTCATCTAAAGACAACAATTTCAGCTACATTCCTAAAGAATATTCAATTCCAAATGATGTAGATTATTTTCATTGCACTAGCAACAATACTATTGCTGGCACTCAAATGAAAAGTTTCCCAGAGACAACTGTGCCTTTGGTTTGCGACATGAGTTCAGATATCTTTTCGCGTCAATTAGATTTTGAAAAGTTCGATTTAATTTATGCTGGAGCTCAAAAAAATATGGGCCCTGCAGGAACTACCTTAGTCATACTTAAAGAAGCAATTCTTGGCAAAGTAGATAGGCACATCCCTTCTATGTTAAATTACCAAGTACATCTAGAAAAAGAAAGTATGTTTAATACACCTGCCGTTTTTCCTATTTATGTTTCTATGCTTACTTTACAGTGGTTAAAAGATTTAGGTGGAATTCCATTTATAGAAAAAGTAAACCAGAAAAAAGCGGAACTATTGTATGCAGAGATCGATAGAAATTCTTTATTTAAAGGTATTGTAGCTAAAGAAGACAGAAGTATTATGAATGCAACATTTGTATTAACTGATGAATCATTATCAGAAAAATTCGATAAAATGTGGCAAGATGCAAATATTAATGGTTTACATGGCCATAGATCTGTAGGTGGCTACAGAGCAAGCATGTACAATGCATTACCTTTATACAGTGTACAAGCTTTAGTAGATGTAATGCAAGAACTAGAACGTAATAATTAACTAATACATAGAAGATCTTTAACAATAGGTTTTCTAAAATTGAATTTGTAGCGCAATAATGATCATATTAGCAAACGACGGAATTACATTAAAAGGAATTGAAGCTCTAGAAAAAGCAGGTTTTGAAGTAAATAGCACTAAAGTTGCTCAAAACCAACTAGAAAATTTTATAAATGCCAATAATATAGACGCTGTTTTAGTGAACAAAAACACCCAAATTAGACAAGAATTAATAGAAGCTTGTCCATCTTTAAAATTGATTGGAAACTCAAGTGTTACTATGGATAATATTGATGTTGATTTTGCTATCGATAACGGTTTACACGTTATTAATACAACAAATGCCTCTACAATCGCTAATGCAGAATTAGTTTTTGCGCACTTATTTGGTATGGCTCGTTTTTTACATTCATCTAACAGAGAAATGCCTCTTGAAGGTGATTCACGTTTTAATGAACTTAACAAAGCATATGCTTTAGGAAGTGAATTAAGAGGTAAAACTATTGGTATTTTGGGGTTTGACAAAGTTGGTCAAGAAGTAGCAAAAATAGCTATTGGATTGGGAATGCAAGTAATGGCTTTTGATGATTTTATTGAAGAAGCCACGATAACTTTAGATTTTTATAATCATCAAAAAGTAGATTTTACAATTCATACAGTGGCTATAGCAGATGTATTAAAAGAATCTGATTTTATTTCTTTACATTTAACAAATCATGATACACACGTTATAACTTCTGCTGAGTTTGAAAAAATGAAAGATGGTGTTGGTTTTATAAATACTGCTAAAGGTGGTATTCTTAATGAAGTAGATTTGATAAAAGCTATTGAAAGCGGTAAGGTACAATATGCTGGTTTAGATGTTTTTGAAACAGAACCAATACCTGCAGTTCAACTTTTGATGAATCCAGAAATTTCACTTTCTCCAAACATTGCCTCATTAACAAAAGAAGCACAAGAAAGAGCAGGTTTAGAATTGGCAAATCAAATTATAAAACTATTAAACTAAACGATATTTATAAACTTAAAACAAGTGAATGGCAATTGTAAAACCGTTTAAAGCTGTAAGACCCAGTAGAGATAAAGCTGCACTAGTTTCTTCAAAATCTTACGAGACGTATACACCCGCTGAATTAGGAGCTAAACTAAACTTTAATCCATTTACTTTCTTGCATATTTTAAATCCAGATTACAAATACCATCAAGAAGTTTCTAGTGAACAGCGGTTTCAGTTAGTTCAAAAAAAATACAACGAATTTAAAAAGAGTGATTACTTCTCTAAAGACGATACCCCTGCATTTTACATTTATCAAAAAAATACACCTACAAACTCATTTTGTGGCATAATTTCTGCAGCTGCAGCAAAAGATTACCATAATAACGTCATTAAAAAACACGAAGATACACTTCAAAAAAGGGAAGTTCTTTTTGAAAAATATCTAAAAAAAACTGGATTTAATGCAGAACCTGTGCTTCTTACGTATCCAGAAAATAAAGTTATTGAAGCTATTATTAAAAAAAATAAAAAAGAAAGACCTGAATACGAGTTTACTACCACAGATAAAAACACACATTTTCTTTGGGTAATAGATGATAATGATGAAATTAATCAAATTACTGAAGCATTTAAAAAAGTAACTACCTTATACATTGCAGATGGTCATCATAGAACTACTTCTTCTTGCTTATTAGCAAATAAATTAGCAAAAGAAAATAAAAATCACACTGGTAATGAGCCTTATAATTTTTTTATGAGCTACTTACTACCAGACAATCAATTAGCTATTCACGAATTCAACCGATTTATTAGAGATTTAAATGGACTAACCGCTAGCGAATTTCTAGAGGAATTGGCACAGGTTTTTAAAATTCAAAAAAAATACCAGGAAATTTTTAAACCTTTAGAAAAAAATCAGTTTAGCATGTATTTAGAGGGTGAATTTTATGCCCTAAACTTAAAAAAAACGGTATATAAAATTACAGATGCTTTAAGTAGTTTAGACGCTCAAATACTATATACAACTGTTTTAAAACCAATTTTAGGAATTAAAGATATTCGAAACGATTATAAAATTGTTTATTCACAAAATAAGTTAGGTAGTTTAGAGTTAAAAACAAAAGTAGATTCAGGTGAATTTAAAGTATCTTTTGGAATGCTACCTGCCACTATTGGAGAATTGAAAACGATTGTAGATTCAAATTTATTAATGCCACCAAAAACAACGTTTATAGAACCAAAATTAAGAAGTGCTTTAACTATTTATGAGCTATAAAATGATTCAAGAAAACTTAAAAAAAATAAAAAATACTATACCAGAAGAAGTAACCCTAGTTGCAGTCTCAAAAACAAAACCAGTAGCAGATTTACAAAAGGCCTATGATGCTGGTCAGCGTGTTTTTGGAGAAAATAAAATACAAGAAATGGTAGATAAGTATACACAACTACCAAAAGACATACAGTGGCATATGATAGGGCATTTACAAAGCAATAAGGTGAAGTATATGGCCCATTTTGTAAATTTAATTCATGGTGTTGATAAGTTAAAAACGTTAACAGTTATTAATAAAGAAGCCAAAAAACACGATAGAGTAATTGACTGCCTACTACAAGCTAAAATTGCCAAAGAAGAAACCAAGTTTGGGTTGTCTTTTTCTGCTATTGAAGAAATACTTAACTCAGAAGATTTTTTAGCATTACAAAATATTAATATTGTCGGTTTTATGGGAATGGCCACCTTTACTGAGAATACAGAACAATTAGAAGAGGAATTTTCATCGCTTAAACATTTTTTTGATACTCAAAAAAAACAGAAAAAATTACCAAACTGTAACCTAAATATTCTTTCAATGGGCATGAGTGGTGATTACCCTTTAGCCATAAAAAATGGAAGTACTATGGTAAGAGTGGGTAGTGCTATATTTGGCAATCGAAATTATAATTAGTAATTTTAACAAAAATAAAAAAATTTGTACGCAATATTAGATATTGAGACTACTGGAGGTAAGTTTAATGAAGAAGGAATAACTGAGATTGCAATTTATAAATTTGATGGTCATGAGGTTGTAGACCAATTTATTTCTTTAATTAATCCAGAAAAGCCAATTCAAGAATTTGTTGTAAAACTTACAGGCATCAACAATAAAATGCTAAGAAATGCTCCAAAATTTTATGAGGTTGCAAAACGAATCGTAGAAATTACCAAAAACTGTATTCTGGTTGCTCATAACTCTAGTTTTGACTATCGTATTCTAAGAACAGAATTTAATAGACTTGGTTTTGATTTTGAAAGAAATACTTTATGTACAGTAGAACTAAGTCAAGCATTAATACAAAACCAACCTTCTTATAGTTTAGGCAAACTAACAAAATCTTTAGGAATACCTATAACAGACAGGCATAGGGCAACAGGAGATGCTTTGGCTACAGTAAAATTATTTAAACTACTGCTGGCAAAAGACGATAAAAAAAGCATAATACAGAATGCAATAAAATACTTTGATAAACGATTAGAGAAAGAAAAACTAAAAAATTTAATTGAAGAAATCCCAACTGTGCTCGGAGTATTCTATGTCCATGATGCTAATGGAAAAGTTATTTATATCGGTAAGGGAAAAAATATAAAATCTGAAATAAATAATCTTTTTATAAAAACTTCAAGAAGATCTGTAAAAATTCAAGAAAGAGCCATTTCTGTTTCCTTTGAAAAAACAGGTAATGAACTGTTTACAAGATTAAAATACTACTTAGAATTAGAAAATTTAGCGCCTAAGTTTAATTTCAAAAAGAAATTTAAACATGCTGATGAGGATTTTAATAATGATAATTTTTTACTTATTGATAAAGGAAGAGAGGTAGAAGAACATGCCGTTGTTCTTATTGAAAACAATCAAGTTAAGAGTTATGGTTACACGAGTTTAGCCTATCAAGAAAATAACATCGAAATCTTAAAATCTGTACTTACCACTATTGAACATTCAGAGATTGCCAAAACAATTACCAAAAATTTCTTAAATAGAAATAAGGTAAAAAAAATAGTAAGATTAGAAAGTTGATGCAGAATTAAGTCCTAAACTTAATGAAAAACTCTTTCGAATTAAGAAATTTATCTCCCTCAAAAAATATTAGTTCTATATATTTTTTTTACTAATTTATTTAGACTAGATTTATGTTTTAACCCCATATGAATCAAGAGGAATTAATCTTAAAATTTCAAAAAAAAGATAGTAAAGCCTACGAAAAACTTTACAATATGTATTGTGATAGTATTTCTGGCGTTGTCAATACTATTGTGAAAAATGATGAAATTACACAGGAAATCACACAAGACGTTTTTATAAAAGCATGGAATAAATCTGCTACTTATTCCTCTAAAAAAGGGCGTTTTTTTTCATGGTTGCTTAATATTGCAAGAAATGCTGCCATAGACTACACACGGTCAAAAAAATTTAAACAGACAAAACAAAACCTTAATGCTGATTTTTTGTAGATATATTAGAAAGCAGTGCTAACTTAAATAATGTTGTTAATACAATAGGTTTAAAAGAGTATGTTTCTAACTTAGGTGAAACATGTAGAAATGTTATTGAACATTTATATTTTAAAGGATTTACCCAAAAAGAAACGGCAGAAGCCTTAAGCATAACTCTTGGAACTATAAAAACAAGAAATGG
>CALKEB010000029.1 GCA_938084845.1 uncultured Polaribacter sp.
TTCCTGGAGGTACCACAAAATTATCCCGTAACTCAATTATAAACAATGATTTACGGGTTTTTTGGTTTTTAGGGTTGCTCCAAAGGTGTGCGCAGTTTGTAATATTACATAACGGCTATACTGTTATATTACACTCCAAAAGTTAAGTTACTGGTTACCTAAGTGAAGCATGAAACAACGAATAAAACATTGTACCATCCTCGTTTTTTAAACCCAGTAGTAAACAAAGAATTATCACTTGAAACACGTACAATACGCTTTGCTCCAGGTCGTATGAATTTTGAGAAATGACTTATATAATATTATGAGCTAAAAATATTAATTCTCCCGTTTGGGTATCACTATAGGTCTTCATACCAAAGTGAAAATGTTATTACGTAAATTTAGAGAATATATTTTTTAATTTCCAAATAAATGCAATTCTGTAAATTCTTTATCTATAGTTATAGCTTGTGTTTCAGCAGTATTTACATTCTCTAATTTAATTGCAACATTGTCTATTTGAATAGATGTAATTGCAAATGGTAAATTATGGAATACCATATTAAATTTAGTGTAGTCTGCATTAAACTCTCCACGTTTATGTTGTTGTATAATTAATTCTTTTTTCTTCCCCGTTACTTTAAAAGTTCTTAAACTAAATCTCCCTTTTTTGTAATCATATCCGTCATGTGCATCATCATATAATTTAGAGGTTTCTTTCCCTTTTTTATAATAAACATCTAAAGTAATTTCATCAAATTTCTTTTCACCAACATATTGCTGAACAGGGTATTTAGGGAGTACGGCACCTTCTTTAATAAACATTGGCATACTATCTAAATCTGCATCTACCCACATTTCTTTCCCTCCTTCAACCAATTCATCTGTCCAGAAATTATACCATTTACCACGAGGAATATACATTCTTCTTCCTTTAGCATTTGGTTCTTGTATGGGACAAACCAAAATTTGTTCTCCATAAATAAACTCATCACTTCTATAATGCGTAGCTTCATCTTCTTGATCGTATAAAACTAACGATTTTAAGATTGGAGTACCGTCATTTATATACTTCCAAAAAGAAGTATATAAGTAGGGTAAAAGTTGGTATCGTAATTCTACGAATTTCCTTACAATATCTGTAATTTCTTCACCAAAAACCCAAGGCTCTTGCGCTCCATGATCTCCAGATGAATGTACCCTACAAAAGGCATGAAATACACCTAATTGAATCCAACGAGCAAATAATTCTCCTTGTGGCTGTTCTGCAAAACCACCAATATCAGAACCTGCAAAAGAGAAACCAGACATTGCCATTCTTTGTGCTTGGTTGTTTGCTATTGCTAAATGTTCCCAAGTTGCTACGTTGTCTCCCATCCAAGTAGAGGTATAACGTTGTGCACCAGAATAAGCAGATCTTGTAATTACAAAAGGTCTTTTCGGATAGGCATATTTTTTTAATCCGTGGTAGGTGGCACGTGCCATTTGTGTTCCGTAAATATTATGTGCTTTTCTATGTGAACACGGATTCCCATCATAATCATGACGCACATCGTCTGGAAAAGATTTATTAGGAACGTCCATTACAGCTGGTTCGTTCATGTCATTCCAAACACCTTTTACTCCAATATCTTCAATTAATTCTTTAAACAAGCCGGACCACCACTCTCTAACTTCTGGTTTCGTATAGTCAGGAAAATAACATTCACCTGGCCAAACCTTCCCTTTCATATAGGGGCCATCTGCACGTTTACAGAAATAATCTTTATCTAAAGCTTCTTTAAAAACATCATATTCTAGATCTATTTTAATTCCTGGATCTATAATAACAACAGTCTTAAAACCGTCATCTTCTAGTTCTTTAACCATACGTTTTGGATCTGGAAAGTGATTTTTATCCCAAGTGAAACAACGGAAACCATCCATATAATCGATATCTAAATAAATAGCATCACACGGAATTTTCAGGTCTCTAAACGTATTGGTAATTTCTTTAACGTTAGCCTCGGGATAATAAGACCATTTACATTGATGAAAACCTAAAGCCCATAGCGGAGGTAAAGCGTGAGGTTTACCTGTTAAATCTGTGTAGTTTTTAACAACATCCTGCATCTGTGGTCCGTAGATAAAATAGTAATTCATCTCACCTCCCTGTGCCCAAAAACTGGTTACATTTCTTCTTTCTTGAGCAAAATCAAAAGAAGTTTTAAAAGTGTTGTCAAAGAAAATACCGTAGGCTTTATTGTCTTGTATTGCTGTATAAAAAGGAATTGCTTTGTATATAGGATCTGTATTCTTACCAAAAGCATAAGAGTCTGTTGCCCAGTTTTCGAAACGTTTCCCTTTCAAATTTACATCTACAGGCTTGTCTCCAAGACCATAAAAACTTTCTGATTTCTGACAAGTTTTACTCATTTTTACAATATCACCACCATGTCGATAACATTCTTCCCAGTGAAAACCAATTTCGTCTTCATTAATTAATTTGTTGTCAATAGCATCAAATAAACTTACTTGTAAACTTTGTTTTTCTACTTTACAAATTAACTTAGAGGTTATTATACTGTAATGAATTTCATCTTCTGTTATATCCAAAAAACTATATCCTCTGCTTGCATGTATGGTAACCCCGTAAGAAAAATCATTTTCAAATTTACCAGTAGTACTATATCTAAAACGGATAACACTATCTCTAACCACAGTCACCTGCAGAACAACCCCATTTTTTGTAGAAAAATGGAGTGTATCTATGTCTTTCTTGTAATTTATTATTTTTGAAGGAAATAAATTCCCTTTTTGTTCTAGTTCTGTATTAACAATCATTTTTTTGGTTGTTTATTATCGTATGCAAAAATGGCAAAATTTGATACAATACAATTGTTTAAAATTCTTTTTTTTACGATAAGGTATTCGTTTATTTTAAAGCTAAAAATAGTGTTAATTTGATTAAATGATAGTCGAATATTCGTTTTTCTACAAAAGGGTTAGGAGAATTTTTAAAGTCTTAAAAAAAGTCTCTTTTATTATGAAGTTCAAAAAATAAGTTCTCTTTTTTTATCTAAACAATAGTCTTTAAAAAAAAGAACTGTATTAAAGTTATTCATATTTAAACGCTACCATACCTAATGGTGGTAGTTCTAATACTACTGAATTTTCTCTGTTGTTCCATGTCTTTCTGTCAGAAGTAAGTGTTGTGTTTGTGAAATTTCCAGTACCGTTATATTTTGAAGCATCACTATTAAAAATTTCTTTCAGAGTTCCATTTTTAGGCAAACCAATTCTATAATTCTTTTGAGGTGTTTGCGTTAAGTTTAAGACAATAACTAGATTTTCTTTTTCTCGGTCTCCTTTTCTTATGTAGCTAATAATAGAGTTCTCATGATCACCATGGTCTATCCATTCAAAACCTTCAGTTGAGAATTGTTTTTTGTGCAATGCCGTTTCCTCTTTATATAAGGTATTTAGATCTTTTACCAAATTTTTTGCCCCTTTGTGCACGTCATATTCTAATAGATGCCAGTCTATACTTTGTTGAAAATTCCATTCAGAACTTTGTCCAAATTCTGATCCTTGAAACAATAATTTTGTGCCAGGATGTGTGTACATAAAACTATATAACAAACGTAAATTTGCAAATTTTTGCCATTCATCTCCTGGCATTTTACTTAAAATAGATTTTTTACCATATACTACTTCATCATGAGACAGCGGTAGCATAAAATTTTCTGTAAAGGCATAATTTAAACTGAATGTTAGATCGTTTTGATGATGTTTTCTATAGACAGTATCTTTTGCAAAGTAATCTAAAGAGTCATGCATCCAACCCATCATCCATTTCATTCCAAACCCTAATCCGCCAGAAAAAACGGGACTAGATACTTTCGGAAAAGAAGTAGATTCTTCTGCTATGGTCTGTACATCTGGAAAATTCTCATAGACAGCAATATTCATCTCTTTTAGAAAAGCAATCGCATCTAAATTTTCTCTACCACCAAACTCATTTGGTTCCCATTCGCCATCTTTTCTAGAATAATCTAAAAATAACATAGAGGCAACAGCATCAACTCTTAAACCATCAGCATGGTATTGTTCTAGCCAAAATATTGCATTACTTATTAAAAAGGATTTAACTTCATTTCTACCATAATTAAAAATAAGACTTTTCCAATCTTGATGATATCCTTTTTTAGGATCTGGATGCTCATATAAACAAGATCCATCAAAATTACCCAAACCGTGCGCATCTGAAGGGAAGTGAGAAGGAACCCAATCTAATAGTACACCAATTCCCTTTTCATGAAACTTATCTATTAAAAATTTAAATTCATCTGGGTAGCCAAATCTAGAAGTAGGAGCGAAATAACCTGTTAATTGGTATCCCCAACTTGGATCATATGGAAACTCCATTATTGGCATTAATTCTACATGTGTGAAATTCATTTCTGCAACATAATCTACAAGTTCATCAGCTAATTCGGTGTAACTCATAAACCTATTTTCTGCTACTTTTTGTTTCCAAGAACCTAAATGAACTTCATAAACAGAATGTGGAGCGTTTAAAGCATTGTACTTTTTACGAGCTTTCATCCATTTTTTATCCCTCCAAGAATAATTATCCTCCCAAACAATAGAAGCTGTTTTTGGCGGATGTTCGCATCTACGCGCATAAGGATCTGCTTTTTCTGAAACAGAATCTGTATTTCTTATTTTGTATTTATAGGCGCTCCCTCCTCCTGCATATGGAATAAAACCTTCCCAAATACCACTAGAATCCCATCTTACATTAAGTGGATGTTCTTGGTCATTCCAATAATTAAAATCTCCAATTACAGAAACCTCTTTTGCATTAGGCGCCCAAACCGCAAAATAAGTACCTTTTATACCGTCTTTTGTAATGATATGAGAACCAAATTTTTCATATAATTTATAATGTTTACCACCCTTAAATAGGCTAATATCGAAATCTGAGAATAAACTATGTGCTATAACTTTAGACATGTAATAATTTTAAATTTAGATATTTTTAAATTACAGTTCCTTTAGAAATTATTGCTCCTTTTTTGACAACAACTATACCGTCCTTTACTAGGTAGTTGTCTGTTTCAATATCTTTTAAATGCAAGCCTCCATTAATTCTACAATCGTCTCCAATTCTACAGTTTTTATCAATAATACAATTATTAATAAAACATCTATCTCCAATACCTAGCTGAATATCGATACTTTTATTTTTTATTTCGTCTAAAGATTCATAAGCATCATTACCCATCATATAGGTTTTAGTAATAATAGTTTCTTTACCTATTCTTGATCGAATGCCGATAACAGATCTTTCAATTTTTTCTGCATTTATAATACAACCATCTGCAATAATTGATTTATTTAATATGGTATTTGTAAATTTTGAAGTAGGTAAGATACGGGCTCTCGTAAACACTCTATTTTCATCATATAAATTAAATTTAGGTAAATCATCCGTTAAGCCCAAGTTTGCTTCAAAGAAAGAATCTATATTCCCAATATCAGTCCAATAGCCTTCATATGGATAACTCATTGTTTTATGCTCTCCAATGGCTTGTGGTATAATTTCTTTACCGAAATCAATCGTTTCAGGGTTCGCCATCAATTCAATCAATAAATCGCGATTAAAAATGTAAATTCCCATAGAGGCAAGATAATTTCTACCTTCACTTTTCATTTCTGGACTTACTTCTGAAGTCCAATCTGGCAATAATTCTGAGGCAGGTTTTTCTATAAACGAGGCAATTGTGTTATCATTATTGGTTTTTAAAAGACCAAATGATGTTGCATCCTTAGCATTTACAGGGTAGGTTGCTATAGAAATTTTAGCACCACTTTCCTTATGTTTTTGAATCATATCCTTAAAATCCATATTATACAGTTGATCTCCAGACAATATTAAAGCATATTCAAAATCATTTTCTAAAAAATGATGCATACTTTGTCTTACGGCATCTGCTGTTCCTTGAAACCATTCATTACTCTGCATGGTTTGCTCTGCTGCTAAAACATCTACGAATGCAGCGCTAAAAAAACTAAAATGATAGGTGTTTTTTATATGTGCATTTAAAGAAGCAGAATTAAATTGTGTTAAAACGTACATTCTTTTAATGTCTGAATTAATACAGTTAGAAATAGGAATGTCTACCAATCTATATTTCCCTGCAATAGGAACTGCTGGTTTAGACCTGTTTTTTGTCAATGGGTAAAGTCTAGAACCTTGTCCTCCGCCTAAAATAATACCTAATACTTGATCATTTATCATCGTTAATTTTTTAGAGATTTATATAAGTTTACGTACGCTTGTGCAGAGTTACCCCATGAATGGTCTATTTGCATCATTTTTTTAAGATTCTTTTTGAATTCCTTTTGATTGAAATAAATGGATGCTTTGGTAATTGCTGAGGTTACTTTTTCTATTGTAACTCCATGATGAACAACTCCAAAACCATTTTCTTTGGTAATATCTATAATAGTGTCTTTTAAACCACCAATGGCATTTACAATTGGCACGGTGCCATATCGCAAAGAATACATCTGATTTAAACCACAAGGCTCTACGCGAGAAGGCATTAATAAGAAGTCTGCACCAGCGTACATAACATGTGCCAGCTTTTCATCATATCCAATAAACTTATTAAAGTTTTCTTGAGATATTGAATTTAGTGCCTCTTCTGTTTTTTCATACCCAGATCCCAGTAAAAGAATAGAAATATTATTTTCTGATAATGCTTCTTTAAAAATTTCAGGGAATAAATCGGCTCCTTTTTCACCTACTAATCTTCCTATAAATACAAAAAGTGGTTTCTTAACATCTAAGTTATACTCTTTACACAACCACTTTTTATTGCTGCTTTTACCAGATATTACATTAGATTTATCATAATTTTTAATGAGTTTTTCATCTGTTTTAGGATTCCAAACACTCCAATCGATTCCATTTAATATACCAATACATTTTGAGCTTTCATGATTTAAAAGGTCTTCCAATCCGTTTGCTTTTATTTTTAACTCTTCCATGTAAGACGGAGAAACGGTAGTAACTTTCCATGCGCATTTTATGGCTGTTGCTAGAGAGTTTATATTTCCATCCCAATCTAATAAACCAATATTATCTTTATTAAAAGGCGGAATTAAATTTACTTTTTCGTGAGAAAACCACCCTTGGTATTGTGCATTGTGTATGGTTAGAACTGTTGGAATATTTTTTAAGGTTTTATATTTAAAACACTGAGAGATCATAAATGGAATTAACCCTGTGTGATGATCATGTGTATGGATAATATTAGGTTGTTTTTTAAAAGTTAAAACCCAATCTAAAGTAGCTATTTGAAAAGCTAAAAATCGTTCTGTATCATCACTAGAGTATACATATTTCTTATATATTAAGTCTGGAATATCAATACAAAAAAGATCAAAATCAAGTTGATTACTTGTTAGTTTAAGAACTTTAAAATTATAGTATTGATGCCCAAGAGCAATATAATCTGAATGAATATCTTCAAAGGTATTACATTGAGTAAATTTATTATTGTAAAACGGCATTATCACATTTGCCTTAGTACCTAAATCTTTTTGATATTTAGGTAAAGCACCAACAACATCTGCAAGTCCACCAACTTTAGCAATCGGAAAACATTCCGCACTTATATGTAGTATATTCAATCTTTGTAATTAGAATGTTATTTTATAAAAATACTTTTTTTTTTACTAAAAAAAAACTTTAATGATTATTAATATAAGTTTAATAAAAAAATAAAATTTATTTTGTAATAAAAAATACTAGTGTAGTTTATTAATTTCGGTGTTTATTTTATATTAAATATTTCTTGTTATTGAAAAGATCTGCTTTTTTTGTATTCTATGTATGGAGGTCGCTTTGTATTTATTAAAAGTAATTGTAGATATAAATTATTCATCTAACATTTTTATTATTCCCAAAAGTAAATCTTAAAATGTGCTTCTAAATATCTTTAACTCTTTGAAAAAGGAATTGTTTTTCTTGATAATCCCAATCTGCATAAGAAACAGAATATCACGGAGTAACTAACTTGTCTATTTGCACCTCCATAGGAGACCCACAATACAATTAAACTTTCTTGGAATCTATTTTCTAATAGATACTTTTTTGAATGTTTCAAACTAAATCGATCTGCGAACTTTGTTGACCTTAGGACCTTATACATATTTCTTAAATTAAATGATCTAAGCTAATATATGGAGAGAATTCCGGTTGCTCGAGAGGTTGCTACGCAGGTTCAAATCCTTGTTATTTGGTTTGATTTCTCTTTACTATTTTATCATGATTTTGTCATTATACTTTTGATTTTCATTTACTTATATAAAAACACGTAAAATGAAGTAAAACCAAAAACTCCCTGGAGGTACCACATCTATAATTCCCAATCTTTTGTTTTACAATTGATTGGTTTTTTTGGTTTAAGAAAACTTTTTTAAATTAAACTAACAAAAGCTTGCAACGCAGGATTTGTTTTACAAAACCATAAAAAAACCTTTTAAGAAATGTCTTAAAAGGTTTTTTAAATTATTTTAGAAATAATAATTATTTCATCATTTGTAAGTTACTTACTTCTTGGTTTGTTAATGGCCTCCATCTTCCTCTTGGAAGGTTTCTCTTGGTTAACTCTGCAAAAATAACACGATCTAATTTATTTACTTTATAACCAACATGCTCAAAAATCTTTCTTACAATTCTATTTCTACCCGAATGAATTTCAATACCAATTTCTGTTTTTGGCTGTCCCTCTACATAAGAAATTGCATCTATAAAGACTTTTCTTCCTTCAATAATTACCTCTCCTCTTAATTTTTCTAAATCTTTTAAATCAAGTTTTCTATCTAAAGAAGCATGATATAATTTACGAACATTGTGCTTTGGATGCGTTAATTTTTTAGCTAAATCTCCATCATTGGTAAACAATAATAAACCTGTTGTATTTCTATCCAATCTACCTACTGGATAAATACGTTCTTTAGAGGCATTGGCCACCAAATCCATGACCGTTTTTCTACCTCGATCATCATCCATTGTCGTAATATAATTCTTAGGCTTATTTAATAAAATATATCTTTTTTGCTCTGGAGTAATCGAAGTACCATCAAACTGAACTATATCATCTGGCTGGACTTTATACCCCATTTCTGTAATTAATTTTCCATTTACTTTTACACTCCCATGCTCTATATAAGTATCTGCTTCTCTTCTAGAACAGACTCCAGAATTTGCAATATATTTATTTAATCGGATACCAGTTGAAGTGGCGTTTTGGGGCACAACTTTATTGTTTGCTTCCTTTTTTACCTTTTTTTTTGGAGAAGACTTTCTGCTTAGCGGCTTACTCGTTTTACCTTCTTGTCGTCTTCTCGACGAGTTATTATTTGAATTCATTTTATAAATTTTGGCAAAGGTACTCAAATTCACATTCTAATGTAAACGATCTATTACTTTTTCTAGTAGTAAAGAAGTGTCTATAAAAACCAAACAAAAAACACCAATTAACAGTAATATTTTTAGTGTGTTGTGAAGTGTTCTGTATTGATTTCTTTGAGTTGAGTTCCATAAATACACCCCCACAAATAGTAAAGTAACCAACGCTAAGTAAAAATAATATTTCATAGCGCTTAGTGTAGGTAAATTAAATAAAAAAGCAATGGGTATAAGCGTAGATATTAAAAGTGTGATAGACAGTTGTTTTGTTTTTCTCTCTCCATACACCACTGAAAAGGTTTTATAATTATTCGCTATAGCTCCCTTCATATTTTCTAAATCTTTGATGAGCTCTCTTACCATAATTACTAAAAAAAGGAAAATAGCATGCACAAAAATTATTTTAGAAAAATTTTTGTAGTAAATAAAAATTACAAAAAAAGGTAATATGGTTAATATTGTCGCAGAAAGTAATCCTATAAAGGGTGTTTTTTTTAGTTTGTGAGAGTAAAACCAAATCCCAAAAATATATACAGAGAAAAAAAAGGCAGCTTTCCAACTCACAAAAAAAGAGCATGAAAATCCTGTAAAATTTAAAAAAAAATAAAGATTAAGTTTAGTTTCTTGCTTTACAATATTATCAATACCCGTTTTTAAAGGTCTATTTATTTGATCTACTTTTACATCGTAAAAATTATTTATAATGTAACCAGCAGCTACAACACAAACCGTTGCAATGACTATACATAATAAATGAGGGTCAAAAATTACTTTTTGGATAGAATTTTCAGGAGAAAAAATGAATATTGCTGCAAGGTATTGTGCTACAATTAAAACCAATATGTTGTACCCTCTTACTACAGAAAGTAAACTAAATACTTTTTTTAATAAGTTCTTTGAGAGAAAGGTACTCATAATGAGTGATTTTTTTTAGAACCTATATACCAATTCTAATTTATAGTCTTTTAAGCTTTTTTGTGCTTTTTTGTAATCTTCTGTAAAACCTAAGATGTAACCTCCACCACCAGAACCACATAATTTCAAGTAATAATCATTAGTAGTTATGCCTTGTTCCCATATATTATGAAAGGCAACAGGTATCATCGGTTTAAAGTTTTTTAAAACAACTTTTGATAATTTTTTAACGTTACCAAACAAAGAGGAAATATCTCCAGATAAGAAATCATCTATACAAGCATCTGTATGCTTTGCAAATTCTTCGCTAATCATTTTTCTAAACCCTTCATTTTTCATTTTATTCATAAAAATGTTAACCATAGGTTCAGTTTCTCCTATTTGCTCAGAATCTAATAAGAATACTGCCCCTTTTCCTTCTTTTTGAGATGGAATGCCTGCAGGTTCAATATTTTCTTTGGAATTGATAAGAATTGGTAAACTTAAATAAGAATTTAAAGGATCTAGTCCAGAACTTTTACCGTGAAAAAAAGATTCCATTAAAGAAAATATTTCTTTTAATTTAAGTAGTTTTTCTCTAGTTAAATTTTCTAAAACCGTAATTTTATTGGCAGCATATTTGTCATAAATTGACGCTACTAATGCTCCTGAACTTCCTACACCATAGCCTTGAGGTATAGAAGAATCAAAATACATACCGTTGTCAATGTCTTTTTTAAAAGCTTCTAAATTAAAGATTACTTTGTCTGAATTTAACTGAGCTAAGTGATTGTAAAAGCGAAGTAGATTGGAATTAGAATCTTGTGCTGTGCCTTTTAAATCATTAGAAGACTTTAAAGCACCCCTGTAGGCATTAAATGGAATGGCTAAACCCTTAGAATCTTTTATAATTCCATACTCTCCAAAAAGAAGGATTTTAGCATAAAATAATGGACCTTTCATTTCTTTTCATAATTGTATTACAAAAATACGCCTTTTTATTGTATTGTTAGTGTCAATTTTTGTAATAAGATTTCCAAACCCCAACTTTAACATTATTTAAGTATTTTCCTTTTTCTATAATCTTCCCATTTTTATCATAGGTTTTCCAAACTCCAGATTTTAATCCATCTTCATAAAAGCCTATGGTTTTAAGTTCACCTGTAGGATAGTATTGTAAAAATTTACCTTCTAATTTTCCGAAAACAAATTTTGATTCTTGTGCTTTTACTCCTGTTAGGTAATAATCTATTAAAAGATTTTTATTATTGTCGCTTGAAGAAATTAGCCTATAATAAACAGCACTTTCTCTAGGCACTTCCTTAAAATTTGCATCAAAAAATACTTTTTTTTGACTGTAAGAATAGCTACTCAAAAAAGAAATAAAAAAGAGTGTAACAAAAAATTTAAAATTCATAAACAAGCAATTAATAGCAGGTTTGCTACATTTTTTTTGCTCCAAAACCTACATAATCACAAATATAATGATTTTTCTGACAGTACTTAGACAACTCTTTATCAATGAATTGTAACACTTCATTTTTCTCATTTTCAGGAAACAACACATGTACGTTTGCCCCTGCATCTAACGTAAAACAAATATTGCTATTGGTATGGTTTCTATACTCCCAAATTTTATTAATGACTTCTAACGTGTTTGGTTTCATCAATATAAAGTAAGGCGAACTTGTAAGCATCATTGCATGCAGTGTAAGTGCTTCGCTTTCTACTAAATGTATAAACTCTTTAACTTTACCTTTTTGTAAAATAGTAGTCATTTTTGCAAGATTATCATTCGCTTGTTGAAATCTATTTTCAGCATAAGGATGGTTGTGCATTAGGTTATGACCAACAGTACTCGAAACTTGTTTTTCACCCTTATCAACCAACAAAATGACATCTTGATAATTTTGAAAAACAGGAGCTATTTTAAAAGGAAATTGCACACCAAATAAATCTGAACTTTCTGCAATTGCAGGATGTTCTCCCCATACAACTAAAGGTCCTTCTATACTTCTACTTGCACTTCCAGATCCTAGCCTAGCCAAAAAAGATGCCTTTTTATTTATGAAATCTTGAGATAAATCTTGAACTAATTCATTTTCTAAACTCATTAAACACATTGCAATTGCACTCAAACCACTTGCTGATGAAGCAATTCCACTGGAATGAGGAAATGAGTTTTTTGAATTTATTGTCATTTTATAATTAAAAATGTAAGGACAATAGTCTTGTATTCGTTTAAAAAACTCTGCAATTTTAGGCTTAAATTCTTCTTTCTTTTTACCCTCAAAAAACAAATCGAAAGTAACCTCAGTGGTTTTTTCTATCTTCTTAAACTCAATGGTGGTTATTGTATGGCAGTTATCTAAAGTAAAGCTAATAGAAGCGTTTTTTGGTATTTGAGGATTGCTTTTACCCCAATATTTAATCAAAGCAATATTGCTTGGCGTTTTCCATGTAAACGTTGTGTTTTCTATTAGATGTAAGTCTGATTTTACTAAAAACTGGTCTGTATTCAAAACATAAAAATTTACTACAAATATAAACCTATAACGATACATCTACTAATTTATCTAAAATCGATTCTACATACTTGTAGATTAAGCGGGTTCTAATGTATCCTTTAAACTAACTACTCCTTTTCTTCGCTTTAGAAAACATTAATTCTAATAAAGAGTTGATGTTTTTTTTGTTTGTATTTTTGTAGAAATGAAAAAAGACAAAGTTTTTTTATTATTAAATGGTGATAAACCTAATCAATTACCTAATTTAGATGAGTATAAACTCATTTGTGCTACTGATGGGGCATACAAATATTTAGAAGAAAACAATATTTCTCCGAATTTTGTATCTGGCGATTTTGATTCTTTGAACATTTTTCCAAAAGAAATAGATTTCATAGAAACTCCAAATCAAGATTTTACAGATTTTGATAAAATACTTCAGATTCTATTTGATAAAGGATTTTATCATATTGATGTTTATGGTGCAAGTGGATCAGAACAAGATCACTTTTTAGGAAATCTACACACAGCCGTTCAATGGCAACACAAATTAAAACTTACTTTTTTTGATAATCACAGCATGTATTATCTGGCTGATAAACGTACAATAATCAAAAACTGCAAGGAAAAAATTGTTTCACTCATCCCCTTCCCTGAAGCAAAGCAAATAACCACTCAAGGTTTGCAATATCCGTTAGAAAAAGGAAACTTAACATTTGGCGAAAGAATAGGCTCTAGAAATAAAGCCATTAAAAATGAAGTTGGTATTTCTTTCACACAAGGAAATTTATTTATCTTCATCAATCACTAAATAAAATGGAAAGAAAAATTAAATTATTGTGGGATTTTAGAGGCCCAGATGCCAAAGAAACTGCAAAACATCATACTATACATTTAAAAGAATTTGCTGTTTTAGAAAAACTAGCATTTCATGAAATTGACATCAAAGAAAACAATCCTATGTTGGTTTCTGCCTTCATCGTTGTTGATGAAAAAGACATGAAAACGTATAGAAATGCTTTAAAACCTCATAGAGGAGAAATTGTTTAAATAAGGGTTTATTTAAATCTAAATTTCATAAAAACAGGTAAATGGTCGGATGCTTGTTCAAACTCACTTAATATTCTTCCAGAGATTAGTTCGATGGTGTTTTTTGTGTAAAAAATATAATCGATTCTTTTAGAGGGAGCGACCGAATTAAAAGTGTTTTTTATTTCTGATACGTTAAAAGCAGCATTTCCAACACCATCCATAGAAAATAATTTTTGTGTGGCTGCCTCTTTGTCTTTTGCTTCAGAGTTAAAATCTCCCAATAAAATAGTTGGATAGTTATTCTTATAAGTATGAAATACTTCTAAAACTTCTTTAAATTGAATTTCTCTAGTTTTTTGATCAAAAGCCTCTAAGTGAACATTTATTAAGATTGCTTCTTTACCCTTAAAATTTACTTTAACAACTTGCGCTAAACGATCTAAATAAAAAGCATTTCTATAGAAAGGAGTACTTTTTACGCTTTCTAAAACAATTCTTTTTTGATTGGATAAAGGATATTTACTTAAAATAGATTGCCCTGAAATAACTTTTCCAAAATGCATACGTATTGGCCTATAAGGAAAAGGTAAATAACGCTTATCCCAATTAATTGCTCTAGCACTAAAACCATAGCCTAATTTAGCAATTGCTTCTTCTTGATCAATATTATAAGAACGACTTGCATTATAGTCTATCTCCTGAAAAGCAATCACATCAGGATTTACATTTAAAAATTCTTGGTGTACTTTCTGTAGATTATTTTTAAATAACGAGCTAGGCTTTGCAATAGGCCTGTTATTTGTCATTCCACTTAAATAACCAATATTATAAGTTACTATACTAAAAGTGGTATCCTTTTGTACTGGATAATTACGATCACTTTTTTTAATAATAGCATATTCTTTTGAATTCAAATTAGCAGAAGAAGCCCAAAAATAAAAAACACAAAAACCAACAAAAAGTAATAGAAAAACTCTAAAAACTAATTTTAAAAAAAATCGCATTAAGATTCTGGTGTATTTTGGGGTGGAACATCATTCTTAAATTCAGATAATGCTTGCTGAATAGACGCATTTACGTGTGTTTTATCTGTATTGTATTTAGGAGAACGGTTCGTTTTATCTGGAAATTGCTCTATAGACACAGTTGTAGAAGGAAATGCAAAATCTACCCCTAAAACCGATGCTAATTTAATAATCGCAATATGCAAACGATGTTTGGAGGTTTGCTCTTCGCTCCAAGCTAAACTTTTAAAATAAACATTTACCATAATTAAAAGTGCAGAATCACCAAAACCAGTAAACTCTACATTATAAGAATCTGATCTAGTCTCTGGGTGTTCAATTATAATTTGACGAACTCCATTTACAAAAGCTTCTATTAATTCTGGAGGAGTATCATAGCGTAATCCTAAGTTTGTATTATACCTTCTATACAACCTTAATCCTTTATTATTAATTACAATTTCAGATAATTTACTATTAGGTATTTGATAAATGGATGTATCTGCAGCCCTTACTCTTGTAGATCTAAAGCCAACTTTTTCTACAGTACCAACAACTTCTCCTGCTTCTATCCAATCGTCTATATGAAAAGGTTTGTCTACAAATATCATAATGGTTCCTATTAAGTTTCGCACTGTATCTTGTGATGCCAATGCAAATGCCAAACCACCAATAGTAGCCCCTGCTAGTAAGGTTGTTGCATCTACTCCAAAAATGGTCAATAATTTAAAAAAACCAAATACAAGTACAATACCCGTTAATAAGTTGTTCAATATTGGTACTAATTGGTCATCTAACTTGCTATGTGTTTTCTCGGTAAAATCTGCATAGACTTGCATCACAACTTTTACTAATTTTAAGAAAACATAAATCCAAAAAACAGTTTCTATGATATCTAAACCTAAAAAAATCCATCTATTTATAAACAAAGAAAATTGTAATGACGGAAAAACTTTACTTATAAATTGAATAGAAAACAATAAACCAATTGGGTGTGCTAGTTTCTTTAAAAATTGATTTAATTCTAAATTTGCATTACTCTTGGTAATGTAATGTTGAACACTTCTTAATAATGAAAACGCTATTTTTTTTACGATTAAATATAATATAAAACTTATCAGAACCATAAAAAGTAACGCAACAAACTGCCATACTTCTATTCCTAAAAATTGATAATGCCCGTATTGAGGGACTATTTCTTGAATCCAATTTACATACCAAGGAAAAACACTATTATAAATTGCATCTATTTTAGCTATTGTTTCTGTAGAATAATACCAGTTACCATTCTTTTTTTCTAAATAAATTTCAGGTAATCTATTAGGAAAAATAAGGTATCTTGCATATGCTTTAACACCAACAGAATCTATATAATTTGTGTTTGTTGGTATACTGTTTACATCTACAAAAAGTCCTTTTCCATCTAAAACTTGTTTTATTTTTACAGCTTTTCTAATGGCTTTTTTATCTTCTAATCCAAAGATAGTTTTAGCCGCTTTTTGAGGTTGATAATTATCTTCTTGTAAAAATTTTAGGTGTGTATTTATTGTAGCATTAGGGCTACTTAAATCTACTTTTAAACTATCAGAAAATTGTTCTTGTGCCCCTAAAATACTGGGTAGTATCAAAAAAAATAAAAGTATCTTTTTCATTATTATTTTTATTAAAAAAATGTTAATCGATGTACAAATTTAAACCTTTTCTATTTTTAAAAGTCAAAGAACTATAAATAAAAAACAAAAAACCCAATCATTATGAAAAAAACAGCAGGTATTTTAGCATTCCTATTTGTAGTTACTTTTACTGCTAATGCCCAACAAAAAAGAGAAAACAGAAGGCCTAATTTTTCTGTAGAGCAAAAAACAGAATTGGCTGTTAAAAAATTGGTTCTAACTTTAGATTTATCTGAAAAACAAAAAAATAAAGTTACCCCACTAATTTTAGAACAAATCACTAAAAGAGAGGCAACTACAAAAGAAAGAAGACGAATAAGAGCACAAAAAGAAAAACCTTCTACAGATAAAGTTTTTGAAATGCAAAATAATCAGTTGCAATCAAAAATTGAATTTAAAAATAAAATGAAACAGATTTTAGATGCCGAACAATTTGAAAGATTTCAAAAAATGGCAAGGCAAAGAAATCAAAGAAAAAAACAAATGAAAAGGAAAAATGGCATGAGAAAAACCATTCAAAATAGAATGAACAGAAGACGGTTTGGCCAAAGAAATTAAATCTTTATAATTATTTGATGAATGCTTGGTTGGTAAATATCAATCGAGCATTTTATTCTTTAAACCAACTGGCATACTTTACATAATTATTGGCAATTCTATTTATTTCTCCAGTTTGTAATTCTATAGAAATATCTTTTACTTTTTTTGCTGGCACACCTGCATAAACACTTCCTGAGGTGACTCTTGTATTTTTGGTAACTACAGCACCTGATGCAATAATAGTATTAGATTCTATAACGCAATCATCCATAATAATTGCTCCCATACCTACAAGCACATTATCATGAATTGTACAACCGTGTACAATAGCATTATGGCCTATAGAAACATTATTTCCAATGGTTGTAGGCGATTTTTGATACGTTGCATGTACAACTGCACCATCTTGAATATTTACTTTATTTCCAATTTTTATGTAATGTACATCTCCTCTAATTACTGCATTGTACCAAACCGAACATTCTTTACCAAAAGAAACTTCTCCTAAAATAGTGGCATTTTCTGCTATAAAACAATCTGTTGGTATGTTTGGAGTTTTACCTCTTACCGTTTTTATAATTGACATCCATCTGTTTTTTAATTGGTGTTTTATTGTAGTACTAATTGTTGTCCTATAGTTAAAATAGTATTTGGTAAATTATTTAACTCTTGTAATAATTTTATAGAAACACCATATTTTTTACTAATAAAATATAAAGTTTCTCCTTTTTGTACCGTGTGTGTTTTTGGTAATTTTTTACGTTGTTTTTTAGACGTATTGTCTTTTTTATTGCTGCTATTTTTTCTTTTTCTAAATGAATAACCTTTTTTTATAGCATCAAACTCATACAGATGGTATGTTTTAATTAAGTTTAACAATTTAACAGGATATTTTTTATCAGTTGCATAACCTGCCTTACGTAAACCATAAGCCCATTTCTTAAAGTCTTTTATATCGTATTCAAATAAAAAAGCATATCTTTTTCTTTGTGTCAAAAATAATGAGTGATCTTTATAAGAGGTCTCTGGATAATTGTATTTTCTAAAACATTCTCCTTTTTCATCATCATCATGATACACTTTTTCTCCTTGCCAACCTGTATGACATTTAATCCCAAAATGATTATTTGATTTTAACGCTAGTTCGCTTCTACCTCTTCCTGATTCTAAAATACCTTGTGCAAGCGTTATACTGGCTGGTATTTTATATTCATGCATTTCTTGTACAGCTATAGCTGCAAATTTTTCGATATATGCTAATGTATATTTATTTAAATTAGGATTTTTTTTTACTAATTTTTTAATAAATTCTCTTTCATTAACAGTATTTGTTACTACTGGTTTTGGCTCAGAAAATTCAAGGTTTTTTTTGCGTATTGTTGCTGGTCTTTTTTTTATCCAACAGCTTTGTAAAAAAAGCATAAAAAATAAAATAAGCGGGATGATTTTTTTCATTAACTATGTATTGTGGGATGATTTTTTAACTTTAATTTTTTATTAAAACCTACGATACTTTGTAAACCTCCTGTATGTATTGTTAGTATTTTTGTATTTGGTGAAAAATAATTTTTACCAATTAAATCCAATACTCCAAACATCATTTTACTGGTATAAATTGGGTCTAATACAATAGTAGTTTCTTTTTTAAAATTATTTATAAAATTGAGCAATGAAACATTGTATTTTGCATAACCCCCAAAATGATAGTCAGCTTCTAGGCTCCAATTATCATAATGCGAAAATTGTTGGATTTCCGATGCTAAAAAAGCCCCCTTTAAAGCAGGGAAACCTATAATTTTCTGATGACTTTTTGCAGCATTTATCATTCCCGAAATTGTACCACCAGTTCCTACTGCACAGCAAATATAATTGAAATTTACATCTTTTGTTGTTAGTATTTCTTCACAACCTTTTACCGCCAAATCATTTGTTCCTCCCTCTGGAATTAGATAAAAGTCACCAAATTTTTGACGAAGTTGATGGATAAATTTAGGATTTAATTTATCTCTATATTGTTGTCTGGAAACAAACTCGAAAGTCATTCCGTTTTTAAACGCCTCTCTTAACGTTGAATTATTAGCTAATGTTTTTTCTAAATCTCTACCCAACTCTTCGCCTCTAATTACTCCAATAGTTTTATAATTATTACTATTACCAGCAACTGCAGTTGCAACAATATGATTAGAAAAAGCACCTCCGAAGGTAAGTAAAGTATGTTTTTGTTGTTTCTTTGCCTCGAGTAGATTGTATTTTAACTTCCTAAATTTATTACCAGAAACATAGGGATGAATTTCATCTTCTCTTTTAATAAAAAGCGTTACTTTTTTTTCTTCCAAAATAGGAAGGTGGATTTGTTGATTTTTAGTACTAATAGTTTTTGAAAAATCGATAAGATTCAATTGTAAAAAAAGGTTTTTACAAAAATACAGAATCTTGTTTAGTTAAGTTCTAAATCTTACTTAATATAAATTTGTTTAATCAGAGAATTAGAAAAACCTAAAGAAGATATTATTACTAAAGCTTATTAAAAATTAGAGATCTTTTCTTCAACTTTTTCCCACTCTTCTAGTAACGTATCAACTTTTGCTTTTTTAGCTTTGTATTTTTCAAAAAAGTTAGGTCTTACAGATACTTCCTCGTAGTTTTCGGCAAGTTCTACATCTAATCTTTCAACTTCTTTTTCTAAATCTGCAATTTCAGTCTCTATATTAGAAAGCTTATTATTCAGTTTTTTCAACTCTTTTTCTTGAGTTCTAGACAATTGATAGGCTTCTTTTTTAACAGGATCTTTTGTTGTTTTAAGTACAGTTTTCTTCTCAGCCTCACGTAAATTTTCCATTTTGTGCTGCTCTAAGAAATAATCAATATCCCCTAAGTACTCTTTAATTTCTTTATCTTTAAAACCATAAACAGTTGTTGTTAAGCCTTGTAAAAATTCACGATCATGAGAAACTACAATTAAAGTTCCATCAAAGTTGTGCAACGCGTCTTTTAATACTGTTTTAGAGGCAATATCTAAGTGGTTTGTGGGCTCATCCATGATTAAAACATTAAATGGCTGCAATAGCAATTTACACAATGCCAATCTATTTCGCTCACCTCCTGAAAGTACTTTTGCTTTTTTATCTACAGCATCTCCACCAAATAAAAAAGAACCCAACATATCTCTAACACGCATCCTGTTGGTATCTGTTGCAGCATCTTCCATAATTTCTAACACTGTTTTTTCTGGAGGTAAGTGCTCTGATTGATTTTGAGCAAAATAACCAACCTCTACATTATGGCCTAATTTTAAATGCCCATCAAAGGGTATTTCGCCTACCATCATTTTTGCTAAGGTGGATTTCCCTTGGCCATTTTGACCAACAAAAGCAATTTTACTGTTTCTTTCAATCAACAAATCAACTCCTTCTAAAACATGTTTTTCCCCATAACTTTTAGTTAGATTTTCGGCTTCTACAATAATTTTACCTGGTTCTTTAGATATTGCAAAACGAACGTTCATAGCTTGATTATCATCTTGATCTACTTCAATCAACTCAACTTTATCTAGCTGCTTCATTAAAGATTGTGCCATAGATGCTTTACTCGCTTTAGCTTTAAACTTATCTATAAGTTGTTGTTTTTGTTTAATCTCTTTCTCTTGATTTTTTTGAGCCTGAAGTTGCTTTTCTTTAATTTCTGCTCTTAATTCTAGAAATTGTGAATAGGGTTTTTTATAGTCATAAATTTGACCTAAAGAAATTTCTATGGTTCTATTGGTTACATTATCTAAAAACATTTTATCATGAGAAACTAAGACAATTGCTCCTGCGTAAGACTTTAAAAAATTTTCTAACCAAATAATAGATTCAATATCTAAGTGGTTTGTAGGTTCATCTAACAATAGAATATCATTATTCTGTAATAATAATTTTGCCAACTCTATACGCATTCTCCACCCACCAGAAAAAGTATCTGTTTTTTCATTAAAATCTTCTCTTTGAAATCCAAGTCCTTGAAGAATTTTTTCGGTGTCTCCTTGATAATTATAACCTCCAAGAAGTTCATACCGTTCTTGTTTGTCTGTAAGATCTTGAATTAACTGGGTATAACTATCACTTTCATAATCAGTTCTAGTAGTGAGTTGATTGTTAATTTCATCTAGCTCTAACTCTAACCTTTTAATTTCTTCAAAGGCTTGATATGCTTCTTCTAAAATAGTTCTTCCTTCAACGAAATCAATATCTTGCCTTAAAAAACCAATTTGCACATCTTTATCAAAAGCCATGGTACCTCCACTACTTTCTATATCTTTGGAAAGTACTTTTAATAAGGTAGATTTACCAGCACCATTTTTACCAATTAAACCAATTCTATCTCCTTTATTTAATTTAAAAGTTATCCCAGAAAATAAATCTGTTCCCATAAAGGAAACAGTCAAGTTGTGTACGTTTAACATGAAATGTAATAATTGTTACTGAATAAAAGTGGCAAAAATTTTACCTTTGACAAAAGTAGATAAATTTTAAAGTTATGGTGTTTAAAAAAGGAACAAAAATGTACAGCATTGCAAAAGGGAAATGCCCTAAATGTCATGAAGGTAATTTCTTTATTCATGGCATAACATTTAATCCTACTAAAGTCACAAAAATTCACGATACTTGTACACATTGTAATTTTAAATATATGATAGAGCCTTCATTTTTTTACGGAGCAATGTATATTAACTATGGAATTACGGTTGCTATCGCAGTAACAATATTTTTAATTGCTAAACTAGGCCTACAATTAGATTTATTAAATTCTTTCTTTACGGTTTTAATTGCTTTGGTAATTACAGCTCCTTTAAATTTAAGACTCTCTAGAATTCTATGGATAAATATGTTTGTGAGTTATCAGGAAAGTGCTAATGAAAAGAATGTATAAAAAAGCAGTTTAGCATAATTATTCAAAGCGTTTAATATTAATCTCTGGAGCTAATTCTTTGCCTTTTTCCAGGTAATTAAAAAGTGCTTTTGCCATTGTTGGCGCTATCATTACCCCTCTTGTGCCTAAACCATTCAAAATAGCCAAGCTAGGAAAAGCAGGCTGAACACCAACTAAGGGCCTTCTATCTTTTACTGTGGGTCTTATTCCTGCATTTTGAGAAAGTATTGTATAAGGGACATTAATTACTTTTTCTAATTTCTCTACAAGCTCTTCTTTACCTTCTTTTGATGGTTTTGAGGTTTTATCAGACCAATTAAAAGTTGCACCTACTTTATACCTATCTCCTCCTAGAGGTAGAATAAATAAAGTAGATTTTAATTGAAAATCAATGTTTAAATTTGGTGCATGAATGGTTATTAATTCTCCTTTTACTTCATTAAGGGGTAAATAATTAAAAAATATATTTTCTTTCATTCCAAATCCCTCACAAAACACAATCCTTTTTGCATTCATATCTTTGTAAGAAAGATGATTTTTGTGAAACTTAATTTTTTGATAATCAAACTGCTCAAAAATAATTTTTGAGGCTTCTTGTAAATAAACTCGATAAGTATCTACTAGTTTTTTTGTGTCTATCCTACCTGTTTGTTTCACATTCCCAAACCCAAAATCTGCCAAGATTCCTTGTTTTTTTGTTTGGTCTAATTTATCATCTAAAAAAGGAATGAGTTTAGGATTGTCTAAAGCAGAAAACCAATTGTTTTGATCTTCTATTGATTTGAACACTTTTTTTGTTACAAATTTACTGTCAAAAATAGTTTTGAACTTTTTTTCTAAATTCTCATAGAATGGCAATGCTTTTTTAAGTTGTTCATCGGCGTTCCAAACTGGAGTATATCTTTTTAATTGGACTGGATTGTAAACGCCCCCTGCTACTAAAGAAGAAGTTTGAGAGTTGTCTTCAAAAACCATAAAGCTTTTATTTGCTTTTACCAATTCTTCCGTAAATGCTAAACCTGCTAAACCTAAACCAACAACAATATAATCTAATTTCACAGTGTAAATTTACTCAAGTTTCTTACAAAACAATGTTTTAAATAAAAATATGCTTTATTCATTGAACTAGTTTCTTTTAAAAAACTATTAAAACTAAAAAACGTTTGCTTAAGCAAACGTTTTTTAGTTTTGTATGGATTAAAAGATATTAATAGTTCCACATATCTATTTCTCTATTTCTGATATCTTCTTTTATTTTATTTGCTTCTAACAACTGAAATAAAGAATTCCCTCTTACATAATCTTCTATGGCTCTATTTCCATAAATATTTTCTTCTCTAACAATAACTGAATTAAATCGTCTTGCATTTAACAAATGATCAAAAGAAATTGGTTGAGAGGCATTCATTGGATTAAAAACTTTAGCATCATGCAATACTTTTCTCGCATCTGGAAAAAAGATCCAAAACAACTCGTACAAATTATCATCTTCCACATTTTCTACACCTAATGTTTGTACATCCTTACCCATTGGGGCTAATGCTAATAAACGATATTTCATTTCCCCTTGACGTTTATCAAAATACCACATTCCTTTTAACATGTATCCTGCAACGTCTTCGGTTTGAATTCTAAATGTATCTACATAACCATTTTCATCTCTAATGTTTACCAAACGAGTATCTATTTCGTCTTGTGTAATTTTAGAGGTAAAAAAAGAATCTGTGTATGCTTCTTTAATTTTTCCTTGTTTTATTCCTTTTATCAAAGTATCAAACAAAGATCTTCTATCTGAAGATATGCTTGTCGTATCAATTGGAAAATAATAAGGCAGGTTAATTTTTTGATTTAAATCTACAAATTCCCAAACAACCTTAGACCACATTACGTCTCTATCGTCTACATATCCATAAGGTATAGGGCCATCATTATTTGCTTCTAATCTTTCTATACTACTTTTACCAATTTCATCTGCAGATTTTGCATTTAACACGTTAGCTTGTGCATGAACAAAACTTACTGATAAACAGAAAAGAAATACGAGTATAAAATTTCTAACCATAATTTATATTTTTAATTTGTCAACTCTATGTTAACAGGCAATACTTTCTTAAATGGTGTTCCATTACCATAAGTAGCTTTAATATCATAAACGTTTATAATATCTCCTCTTCTAGCTTTTGATAACACCTTTTTTGCGGCTGCACTTAACTTAGTACCATTCACGATAATAGTTAATTCTCCAGGAACTTTAATTTTAAAACTTTTAACTTGAATTTTTAAATCAAATTCAAAGTCAGGTAATCCTGCATTGATTGGTGCATTTGCCAATCCAGATTTTGGCATTCGTACTGTTCCATATTGACCACGTACGGATCCCATTGCTGCTGGTATGTCTTTAATACGAAATGTTGCTTTAGAATTTACTGTTTTACCACTACTTAGTTTAGCACTTACATTAATGGTTGCTAAATTTCCATTACCAGGTCTTATTACATACCCAGAGCCAGATTTTGTTAGTTTACCTCCTAGCGCAGAAACTTTTAAATTATTTGCTGCAACACCAGGTAATGATACAGATATCGGGTTATCTAACCCTCTGTACACAACATTCATTTTATCAGCAGATACTACTGCAGAACTTGGCTCTGCAATAACTGAGTATTTACTTTCGAATGGTACTGGAACTTCTTCTCCATTTTCTCTAAAAAAGATGGTTCCATTAATCGTTTTCTCGCCAACGTTACCTGCAGGCATATCTATGATTACTTGTCCATTTTGTACAGCATCTGTTGCATCTTTTCCGTTTAAAATTACTTTATCTGGAATTAATGAAGCATCATATCTTCCTAAAACAACTTCTCCAGTTACTTTTTCTCCAGAAAAATATGCACTTTTGTTTAAACGAACAATACCAGTATAATTAGTTAACGATAATGCTTCTTCTAATTTACCCCCTAATAAACTATTCACAATATCAGACTCTGTATTTCTAATATCTGCTTGCATTTGTGTTAAGTTTGTTAAAGATGATACTAAAGGAAAACCTTCATATCTATGTTTTAACCAAGGTACTTTAACACCATCACTATCCACAACAAGATCTGTATTGAATCGATCATCTAAAACGGAAGAAAAGGCATTATTTTCTCCAAGTATTTGATCTACTTTTAAGTTGTAATTATTAATTTTATCTAAAAATTCTTGTCCTTTTTCTGTATAATTATCGCCCTTAAAAAAATACGTATCTAAAAAGAGCGTTTTATCCATAGATTCATAATCTTTAGGATCTTCAAGATCTACAGTCATTTTTGTTTTTAAATCTCCCAGATAATTGTAAAAATCATCCGATAAGTTTTTAATTTCTTTTGCCTGTCTATTTAATTTACCAAACTTAGCGGCTTGCTCAGAAGCTTTTGTTTCTAAATTCGCATAAGCTTGGTTATTTTTTTGTGCTGTAGAGGTATTATTAGCCTCTAACTTTTCGTTCATAAATCCAAAAGCAGATAAAACTTCTTTACTCATTTGCATAGCTAACATTGCTATAAAAACAAGGTACATTAAGTTTATCATTTTTTGTCTTGCCGACACTTTTCCTCCTGCCATATCTTAAATTAGTTTGATGTGATTAACGTTATTTTTAACTAATTATTTGCTTGACATTGCAGATAACATATTCCCATAAACCCCATTTAAAGAAGATAAGTTTTTTGCTAAAGACTCCATTTGTTCTTTTAACCTTTCTGTATTTTCTACAACAGCTGTGTTTAATTCCGCTTGTTTGCTTGAGTTTTCTACTTGTATTTTATATAAATTATTTAAAGACTCCATTTGCGCTGCAGCCATAGTCATTTGCTCGTTGTATTTATTTGTTGAAGAAATAGATTCAGATGCTGCAGATAATCCTTCTGCTGCTCCTTGAAAGTTTTTCATGCTACTTCCTAAATTTTCCATTAACTGAACGTCTATTTTAGCTTCATTTAATAAATGATCTAATTTTTGTGATAGTAAACCCTCTGCTCCTGTTTTTTCTGTTGCAATCGCATTGTCATCTGCTAATTCTGGATATACTCTTGCCCAATCTAAATCTTCTTCTGGTGTTTCAAATGCAGATAAAAAGAAAATGATAGCCTCGGCTATAAGTCCAACTGCTAAAACTGTAGATCCATTTAAAGGTCCATAACTAATATGATTTAATTTAAATAATGCTCCTAAAATTACGATTGAAGCCCCAACATTATATGCAATATTAAATAGTTTTTTTTTATTTTGTGATTGTGCCATTTGTATCTCTGTGTGTTATTATTTATTATTTGTTTGTAGTTCCTATATAATTTTGTACTGTTCTAAATCCAATATAACTTCTTGCAGTATCTGCATATTCATAATCTCTAGAACTTACCTCTAAATAATAAGCTACATCTTTCCAAGAACCTCCTCTTATTATTTTTCTTTGATTTTTTCTATCTTCTACATTTGGGTTCATAGTAGATGCCATATAATAAGAAGATAAGTTGTAGGCAGTGTTGGTCCATTCAGACACATTCCCAGCCATATTATATAATCCATAGTCGTTTGCATTATATGATTCAGCTTCCATAGTGTATAAAGCTCCATCAACTGCATAATTACCTCTTACAGGCTTAAAGTTGGCTAAGAAGCAACCTCTATCACTAGTGGTACTTCCTGTACCCCAGGGATACGTTGCAAATTCTAATCCACCTCTTGCTGCATATTCCCATTCAGCTTCTGTAGGTAATCTAAAATCTGGAACTTGAGATGCATTCTTTTTACTTTTTAAATAAGCGTTCTTCTTTTTAGTTCTCCAATTACAAAAGGCATTGGCTTGTCCCCATGTAACTCCTACAACAGGATAGTCACCATAAGATTGATGAGCAAAATAATCTTGATGCATTGGATCATTGTATGAATAATTAAAATCTTTTACCCAAACTGTAGTGTCTGGATAAATGTTTAAAACTTCTGTTTGAACAAAATCTTTACGATCTCCGCCTTTTCTTGCTGCATTGTCTCTATCAAACCAATAGTATTTATAGTTTAAAAATTTTGTGTTAAAAGTTCTAACACCGTCTACAGCCTCTTCTCTGCTAATGTAAAGTGAATCCATGACTTCTACATAATCCATATCTGGATAATCTTCTTTGTTCCATATCAAGTCTTCTTCCCAATTTAAAGGCTGTATCGTATCAAACTGATAATAGTTTTCATACATATACCTTTGATAGGGTGTAGAATTTGCTAAAGTATCTTTAAACTTATACAACTGAATACCAGAGGTTCTGTTATTACCATTAGGGTTTGGTGTTGCTCCTAAAGCTGCAAATTCTGCTTGATATGCTAATTTTGTTCTTACAACTGAATCTCTAACCCAAAGAACAAACTCTTTATATTCGTTATTTGTAATCTCTGTTTCGTCCATAAAATAAGGCCTAACAGTAACAGTTTTTGTTGGAGAGTTCATTGTACCAATAATATCTTCATCTTGCTTACCAATTGTAAATGAACCACCTGGAACTAAAACCATACCAAATGGCTTTTCTGAAAACCATTTTTTCTTAGCTTTCACTCCTACTAATTCTCCTCTATCATTAGAACCACAACTGTAAAAAACGGTTATTAAAAGTGCAAATATTGCTGCTTTCTTCATATTTTATATTTGTCTTTACTAAAAGTTCGTAAACCTATTATTTTTTTTGCTAAAATACAATGTTGAAAGTATATTTTAACGTATTGAAATTTATATTGTTTTGAATTACATCATTTTTTGCATCGCTTTATACCATCTATCTGGTATTTTTTGTCTCGTTGCTTCTGTGTAATCTTTGTATGTACATGGTATTAACGCATGCCTTTTGTATTTATTATCTGATAGAATGTCAATCTCTATCCACCATCTACCTGTTTTATGACTCTTGTAAAAAATTAAAGGGTCATCATCTTCTAAAAGTACTGTAAATTTTTGGTAATTTTCTTTACCAGAAAAAGGATAATCTTTAACTCTGGTATTTACACCCTCAATAAAATACCAAATCATTTGAGCCATTAAATTTGCTGTTTGTGCGTTAACATCTAACTTTGAATTATACTCATAAATTCCGAAAGAAGTTACCTTATCACTCAATCCTGCATACCTAGATATAGCACAAATTTCTTCCCCATTAAACCCATTAGGAGAAGCGTTATTATTGGCTGGAGCTTCACTTTGCCTTATAGCACCTAAATCTATAGATACAATATCTGCATTTCTGAATGCAGGTTCTATATTTTCTAATTCTTTTGCATTTCCTAATCGATATGCATCAAAAAAAAGAGTATCTAAAAGCTGAATGGATTCTTGGGAGTTAAAATAGGTTTGATAACCTACATTACTGTAGTTAAATAAGTTATTAGGCTCTTGCATAATAATTTTACTTAAGTAAGACTGAGAGGTTAATTCATCTTCTAAAGTACCTAAATCAAAACGACTATCTACAGTTGTTATATTTACAGATTGCTCTAATGTATCGTATGCTCTGTAATTAACGTAAGTAATATCTTGGCCTCCTCCTATAATAATAGGAATAATATTTTTTTTTAGTAATAAGGTAATAATCTCTGAAACTGCAAAATAGGTATCAGATACTTTTGCTCCTTTTTTAACATTTCCTAAATCAACAATCTTTGCAGACCAATCTCCTGGATATAGTTCGTGAATTTTTTTTCTAACCAAATGTAAATCCTCACCACAACCAAAATTATTTTCTGAATTTCGATCTTCTTGTACCCCAAAAATTGCAAGTTTAGCACCTTCTAAATCAGGAAAACCTTCGGAATTTGTATGGATATTTATTTTATTTCCAATACATAAAGAAGATTGCAATGCCAAATGTGCAATTACAATATCTTTAACAGGAGCTAAAAATTCTTTGATCATTTTATAGTTTTCAACATTTAAAAAATTACTTCTTTTTTACAGTCTTTTTCTTTGTTGCTTTTTTCTTAGGAGTTTTAGCAGCTATCATCTTTACTGCCTCCTCTTTAGAAAGTTTTTCTATTTTTGTTGTTTTTGGCAGCTCTATTTTAATTTTACCTTTTAAGACATTAAACCTTCCCCACCTTGCTTTTTCTACTCTAATACCTACATCTTCCCAATTATGTATAACTTTCTCAATTTCTTTTTGTTTTTTTGCCTCTATTAGCTCAACAATATCATCGTCAGAGAGTTGGTCAAAATCATATTTTTTATTGACATTTATAAACATGCCATTCCACTTGATAAATGGACCAAATCTTCCTACCCCTTTTTGTACGGGTAAATCTTCGTAAAAATAAATTGGCGCATCTGCCTTTTGTTTGGCTTTAATTAGCTCTTCGGCTCTTGGCAAATCAACTTCCATCGGATTTTCTCCTTTTTCTAGGGAAACAAACAGTTTACCAAAACGAATATATGGACCAAAACGTCCATTAGACACAATAACCTCTTCCCCTTCAAAAGTTCCCAAGATTTTAGGAAGTAAGAATAACTCTAATGCTTCTTCTAGTGATATTGTACCCAGGTTTTGTTCTTTATTTAAACTCGCAAATTGCTTTTCATCATCATCAGGAGCACCAATTTGAGCAATAGGCCCAAACTTACCTAGACGAACTAAAACTGTTTTACCAGATGTTGGATGTTTTCCTAAAATTCGCTCACCACTCTCTCGATCTGCATTCTCTTTTACGTCCTCTACAGTGTTATGAAATTGAGTGTAAAATCCTTTAATCATTTGAATCCAATCTTCATCACCTTCAGAAATATCGTCAAATGAATTTTCTACTTTAGCCGTAAATCCAAAATCTAAAATATTAGAAAAATTAGCAACTAAAAAGTCATTCACAATATTACCAATATCTGTAGGGATTAATTTATTCTTGTCTGAACCTGTCTTTTCTGTTAATTGATTACTTTTTACAGAGCCCTCTTTTAAAATCATTTGCTCATAGCCCCTCTCTACTCCTTCATTCTGTCCTTTTTCTACATAGCCTCTTCTTTGTACTGTTGATATTGTTGGGGCATAGGTTGATGGACGCCCAATACCTAACTCCTCTAATTGCTTAACCAAAGAAGCTTCAGTAAAACGATAGGGTGGACTTGTAAAACGCTGAGTAGCATTTATAAAAACATACTGTAAAGATTCATTAACTTTTAAGTTTGGCAGCATTCCTGCTTGCTCTTCTTCATCATCATCTTTACCCTCTAGATAAACTTTTAAAAACCCTTCAAACTTTATCATCTCTCCATTTGCTGTATAGATTTTTGAATTTTCTGAGTTTTCTATTTTCACATTAGTCCTTTCTAATAAAGCATCACTCATTTGTGAAGCCAATGTTCTTTTCCATATTAGGTCATAGAGCCTATTTTGATCATATTCTGTATCAATGGCATGCATTTTCATATTCGTAGGTCTAATAGCTTCATGTGCTTCTTGAGCTCCTTTTGCTTTAGATTTAAACACTCTTTGTTTGCTATATTCTTTTCCATAAGAAGCCGTAATTTCCTCTTCCGCTTCATTTCTTGCATCTACAGATAAATTTACACTATCTGTTCTCATATAAGTTATTAAACCGGCTTCATATAAACGTTGTGCAACTTGCATTGTTCTAGCTACTGCAAAGCCTAATTTTCGAGAAGCTTCTTGTTGAAGAGTAGAGGTTGTAAAAGGTGCCGCTGGTGATTTTTTTGCAGGTTTTTTTGTTAAATCTGCAATAGAAAAATCTGCTTTTGCACACGATTTTAGAAAATCTTCAGCAGCTTTTTTTGAATCAAAATTTTTAGGAATGGTTGCTTTAAATTTTTTACCTTCTTTGTTAGAAAATTCTGCAACTACCTTGTAATGAGTTTCTGCCTTAAACTCTTGAATGCTTCTTTCTCTCTCTACAATTAAACGAACTGCAACAGACTGCACTCTTCCTGCAGACAGACCACCCTTAACTTTACGCCATAATACAGGTGATAATTCATAACCAACAAGACGATCTAAAACTCTACGTGCTTGTTGTGCATTTACCATATGATAATCTATATCTCTTGGGTTTTCTACTGCTTTTAAAATAGCTTTTTTTGTAATTTCATGAAAAACAATACGTTTTGTATTTTCTTCTTTTAACCCTAACTGTTCTTTTAAATGCCAAGCAATAGCTTCTCCTTCTCTATCCTCATCACTCGCTAACCATATAGTGTCTGCTTTTTTTGCTAAGTTTTTTAATTTTTTAACAACAGGTTTTTTATCATCAGAAACTATATATTTTGGACTAAAATCTCCTTCAACATCGATACCCAACTCTTTTGAAGGTAAATCTGCAATATGACCATAACTCGATTCTACCTGATAATCTTTACCAAGAAATTTTTCGATCGTTTTCGCCTTTGCTGGTGACTCTACTATTACTAAATTCTTCGCCATATATTTCAATTTATCAATCGATACCCAATATAATGAGGGTAAAATTTGAAGTGCAAAAGTAGTTAGTTTTTTATTAAAAAAAATCTTTTCATAAATATTAGCTTAATAATTAACAGAAATACAACATTATTTTTCTGCCAATTTGTCAGAAAAATATAAAATTGGTTGTATCTTTGTCTTCCTTGAAATTACAAATTGAAAGATGCAAGAAGTAGAAAAAATTATTGACGAAAAAATACAAGGAAAAGCACTTGTAACGGCAAAAAGAAAAGAAAACACAAAAAAACTATTCATAGAAAGCTATGGCTGTCAAATGAATATGAATGATAGTGAAATTGTTGCAGCTATTTTAGATAAGGAGGGTTATAATACTACTCAAATATTAGAAGAAGCAGATTTAGTTTTAGTAAATACCTGCTCAATACGTGAAAAAGCAGAAACTACTGTACGCAGAAGACTACAGAAATATAATGCTGTAAAACAAGTAAATAAAAAAATGAAAGTTGGTGTTCTTGGCTGTATGGCAGAACGTTTAAAAGAGAAATTTTTAGAAGAAGAAAAAATTGTTGATTTGGTTGTAGGGCCTGACGCTTACAAAGATTTACCAAATCTCTTAGAAGAAGTTTATGAAGGAAGAGACGCTGTAAATGTTATTTTATCTAAAGAGGAAACGTATGGAGACATTTCTCCAGTTCGTTTAAACTCTAATGGTGTATCCGCCTTTGTTTCTATAACAAGAGGCTGTGACAATATGTGTACCTTCTGTGTGGTTCCATTTACAAGAGGAAGAGAACGAAGTAGAGATCCTAAGAGTATTTTGGAAGAAATACAGTCGATGGTTGATAAAGATTTTAAAGAAATTACTTTATTGGGTCAAAATGTAGATAGTTTTTTATGGTATGGAGGTGGCTTGAAAAAAGATTTTAAAAAAGCATCTGAAATGGCACAAGCAACAGCTGTAGATTTTGCTCAACTGCTAGATATGTGTGCAACTCATTTTCCAAAAACACGTTTTCGGTTTTCTACCTCTAATCCACAAGACATGAGTTTAGATGTAATTCATGTTATGGCTAAGCATAAAAATATTTGCAAATACATTCACTTACCTGTACAAAGCGGAAGTAATGCCATGCTAAAAGCCATGAACAGACAACATACTCGCGAAGAGTATATGGCTCTAGTAGATAACATTTTTAAAATTATACCAGAAATGGCATTGTCTCAAGATATGATTGTTGGTTTTTGTGGAGAAACAGAACAAGACCATAAAGATACTTTAGACTTAATGGAATATGTAAAGTACGACTTTGGATTTATGTTTGCCTACTCTGAAAGACCAGGAACACTAGCAGGTAAAAAAATGATAGATGATGTAACTGCAGACGTTAAAAAAAGAAGGCTAACTGAAGTAATAGATTTACAACAAAAACACGCTTTATATAGAACTCAAAAACATTTAGGAAAAATAGAAGAGGTTTTAATTGAAGGCACTTCTAAAAAAAATCCAAATGAATGGAAAGGTAGAAATACACAAAATACTGTTATAGTATTTCCTAAAGAACATTACAAATTAGGAGATTTTGTAAATGTTAAAGTAGAAGATTGTACCTCAGCAACGCTAAAGGGAAGAGCTGTTGGGTATTCAGAAAATAATTAAAATATAAGCAAAGATTAAAGGGTAAAATAAAAAAGTTCATTTATAAAACCTTTAAGATTTTGAACTTTAAAAATTATTGAAATGGAAAACTTACAAGCATTAAAACAACGTTTTGGAATTATTGGAAACGATGTTCAATTAAATAGAGCTCTAGAAAAAGCTGTTCGTGTAGCTCCTACAGATATTTCTGTGTTAGTAATCGGAGAAAGTGGTGTTGGTAAGGAAAGTATCCCTAAAATTATTCATTCTCTTTCTCATAGAAAACATGCAAAATATATTGCTGTTAACTGTGGTGCCATTCCTGAAGGAACAATAGATAGTGAACTTTTTGGACACGAAAAAGGTGCTTTTACAGGTGCAACCCAAGATAGAAAAGGATATTTTGAAGTGGCAGATGGTGGAACAATTTTTTTAGATGAGGTAGGTGAGCTACCGCTAACCACCCAAGTACGTTTATTGCGTGTATTAGAGAATGGCGAATTTATAAAAGTTGGTTCATCAAAAGTTTTAAAAACAAATGTTCGAATCGTTGCAGCTACAAATGTTAACATGCAAACTGCCATAGAAAAAGAAAAATTTAGAGAAGACCTATATTATAGACTGAGTACTATAGAAATTCATTTGCCTGCGTTAAGAGAGCGAAATACTGACATTCATTTACTATTTAGAAAGTTTGCTTCCGATTTTGCTCAAAAATACAGAATGCCATCCATACGTTTAGATGAAAGTGCAGTGCATGTTTTATCAAACTTTCGCTTTCCTGGTAACATTAGACAGCTAAAGAATTTAGCAGAACAAATTTCAGTAATTGAAGAAGAAAGAATTATTTCTGCTATTAAACTTCAGCAGTATCTACCAAATAAATCAGACAATTTACCAGCAATTATAGGAAATAAAAAAGAAAATGATTTTTCTACTGAACGCGATATCATGTATAAAATTCTTTTTGATATGCGTAATGATATCAACGATCTAAAAAAACTAACTTTAGATTTAATGAAAACAGGGAATATTGAAGAAGTCCAAGAAGAAAATCATAGACTACTAGAAAAAATATATAATGATAAAGATTTAGAAAAATTAGACATTGAAGTATTAAATGTGCCTCAACAAACTAATTCTGCTGAAAATAATTATGATTTTATAGAAACTATAGAAGAAGACGAATCCTTATCTTTACAAGATAAAGAAATAGAAATGATTAAAAAATCTCTTGAAAAAAATAATAACAAACGTAAATTAGCAGCGAAGGAGCTAGGTATTTCTGAAAGAACTTTATACAGAAAAATTAAACAATACGACTTATAAAATTGTAGTATGAAACAATTTATTTTATCACTTTTTATATTAATTACCTTTATTGGTTGTGGCGCCTATTCTTTTACCGGTGGTAACACTGGTGATGCCAAAACAATACAAATTGATTTTTTTCAAAATCAAGCTCCATTAGTAGAACCTGTTTTAACACAACGTTTTACAAATGATTTACAAGATTTATTTACAAGACAAACAAACTTAACTCTTACTAATTCTAATGGAGATTTATATTTTAGCGGGGAAATTACTGGATATAGAATAACTCCAATGAGTGGAACTTCTAACCAAACTGCAGCACAAAATAGATTAACAGTTACAGTAAATGTTAGGTTTGTAAATAAATTAGTAGAAGAAGATGATTTTGAAAAAACATTCTCTTTTTATTCAGATTTTGATGCTAATGCACAATTATCAGGAAGTGTTTTAGATAGTGCATTGGATGAAATTTTAGAAAGAATTATTCAGGACATATTTAATGCTTCTGTAGCTAAATGGTAAAATATAAAAATTGAAAACAGCAGAATTTAAACACTTAATAACACAAAAAAATCAAATACAGCAAGTAGCCGCTAGTAGTTTAAAATCTGTTGTGACTACCTATCCATACTTTCAGATGGCTCGTGTGTTGTATTTAGAGAAATTAAGAAAAGACAATAGCTTTAAATACAACCAAGAATTAAAAAAAACAGCAGCACATACAAGAGATAGAGCTGTATTATTTGAATACATTACCTCTACAGATTTTTTGCAACGCAAGAAAGAAGAAAAACCCAGATATGATCTTAAAGATGTAGAGGCAAATAAGCAACCAGGACCGTCTGTAGAAAACACAAAAAAGTTACTTGCTGTTGGCAAACCCTTACAATTTGATAGCTCAGAAAGATATTCATTCAATCAATGGTTACAATTATCTACAAAGAAACCAATAGAGAGAACTAAAAAAATTGAAGTAAAAAAGCTTCAAAAAGAAGACTTAATCAATAAATTTATTGAAGTAAACCCTAAAATAAAACCATTATCAAAAGACAAGCATATTTCAATTTCAGTTAATGAAAATCAACAAGATTCTTCATTAATGACAGAAACTTTAGCAAAGGTCTACTTAGAGCAAAAGAAATATGAAAATGCGATTCAAGCCTATCGTATTTTAAGTTTGAAATATCCAGAAAAAAGTGGTTTCTTTGCAGACCAAATTAAAAGAATACAAATTTTACAAAAATAGATATAATGAGTTATACAGCTTTTATCATATTAATACTAATTGTAGCAGTCGCTTTAGTACTAATCGTAATGGTTCAGAATCCAAAAGGAGGAGGTTTATCTTCATCATTTGGAGGAGGTGGAGCACAATCTTTAGGTGGTGTTCAAAATACAAACAACTTTTTAGACAGAACAACTTGGACGTTAGCTATAGCAATGTTTGCTTTAATACTATTGTCTAATGTTGCTATCCCAAGAGGTGGTGATAATGATGTAAATCTAAACAACACGCTAGAAGGAATAGAAACAACAGCTCCTGTAGAAAACACATTACCTTCTACAAACGATAGTATTAATTAACCACTATCAATTAAAAATACAATGCCAACGTAAAATGACACGTTGGCATTTTTTTTTGATTTTTTTTAGGTAAAAAAAATATTCATAGAAAAAATGTCAGTATTTAATTGTTGGCATACTTTCTGAGATATCTTAGAAAAATTAATTTTATTAATCAAAAATTTTATAAAACAATGGGATTAAATATTAAACCTTTAGCAGACAGAGTTCTTGTAGAACCTGCGCCAGCAGAAACAAAAACCGCATCTGGATTAATTATTCCTGACAATGCGAAAGAAAAACCACAAAAAGGTACTGTAGTTGCAGTAGGAAATGGTAAAATTGATGAACCTTTAACGGTAAAAGTAGGTGACACTGTTTTATATGGAAAATATGGTGGAACTGACTTAAAGTTAGAAGGAAAAGAGTATTTAATGATGCGTGAATCTGATATTCTAGCAATTATTTAAAACAACTATTAGCTATTAGCCTTTGCTTTTAGCACAGAAAAATAAAAGTATAACTAAGCCAATAGGAAAAAACTATAGGCAAAAAGCTTAAAATAAAATGGCAAAAGATATAAAATTTGATATTGAAGCAAGAGACGGTTTAAAACGTGGAGTTGATGCATTAGCAAATGCTGTAAAAGTAACTTTAGGACCAAAAGGAAGAAATGTAATTATTTCTAAATCTTTTGGGGCACCAACAGTGACTAAAGACGGTGTGTCTGTGGCAAAAGAAGTAGAATTAGAAAACGAGCTAGAAAACATGGGAGCTCAAATGGTAAAAGAAGTTGCTTCTAAAACCAACGATTTAGCTGGTGATGGTACAACAACTGCTACTGTTTTAGCACAGGCAATTGTAAAAGAGGGTTTAAAAAATGTTGCTGCAGGTGCAAACCCTATGGATTTGAAACGTGGAATTGACAAAGCTGTTGAAGCAATTGTTGCTGATTTAGAAAAACAAACTCAAAAAGTTGGAAATTCTTCAGATAAAATACAGCAAGTAGCATCTATTTCTGCAAATAACGATTCTGTTATTGGAGATTTAATTGCAAAAGCTTTTGATAAAGTAGGTAAAGAAGGTGTAATTACTGTAGAAGAGGCAAAAGGTACAGATACGTATGTAGATGTTGTAGAAGGTATGCAGTTTGATAGAGGATATTTATCTCCATACTTTGTTACTGATGCAGACAAAATGATTGCAGACTTAGAAAACCCTTATGTATTGTTATTTGATAAGAAGATTTCTAACCTTCAAGAAATTTTACCAATCTTAGAGCCAGTTTCTCAATCTGGTAGACCTTTATTAATTATTGCAGAAGATGTAGATGGACAAGCATTAGCAACTTTAGTTGTTAATAAATTAAGAGGAGGTTTAAAAATCGCTGCTGTAAAAGCTCCAGGTTTTGGAGATAGAAGAAAAGCAATGTTAGAAGATATTGCAATTTTAACTGGCGGTACTGTAATTTCTGAAGAAAGAGGATTCTCTTTAGAGAATGCTACTTTAGATTTATTAGGTACTGCAGAAGGAATTACAATTGATAAAGACAATACTACAATTGTAAATGGTTCTGGAGATCCAGAAGCGATTAAAGGACGTGTAAACCAAATTAAAGCGCAAATAGAAACTACTACTTCTGATTATGACAAAGAAAAACTGCAAGAGCGTTTGGCTAAATTAGCTGGAGGTGTTGCCGTTTTATATGTTGGTGCTGCTTCTGAAGTAGAAATGAAAGAAAAGAAAGATAGAGTAGATGACGCTTTACATGCAACTAGAGCTGCTGTAGAAGAAGGTATTGTTGCAGGTGGTGGTGTTGCCTTAGTTAGAGCTAAAAAAGTTTTAGAAAAATTACCAACTGATAATTTAGATGAAACTACAGGTGTACAAATTGTAAATAAAGCCATAGAATCTCCTTTAAGAACTATTGTAGAAAATGCTGGTGGTGAAGGTTCTGTTGTAATTAATAAAGTACTAGAAGGTAAAAAGAACTTTGGTTACGATGCCAAAACCGAAACATATGTAGATATGTTAGAGGCTGGTATAATCGATCCTAAAAAAGTAACTAGAGTTGCTTTAGAAAATGCAGCCTCTGTAGCAGGTATGATTTTAACAACTGAATGTGCATTAGTAGATATTAAAGAAGATGCACCAGCAGGTGGTGGAATGCCTCCAATGGGTGGTGGAATGCCAGGAATGATGTAGTAACAAATCGCTACAAATAAATATTCTTCATTTATAATCCATTTTGGCTTTATGAAGAAATCTTAAAAATAAAAATCCGTTAGAATTTCTAACGGATTTTTTAGTTAATTGATTTTTAAATTAATTTAAAATCATAAAGAATGCCATTGCAATCATTATTGTATTCTCTATAAAAGTTGCTTTGGTCATGGGTAAATTTAAAACTGAACCCAAACAAGCACATTTAATACTCTGCTTACTTAGTAACGATTTTGTAACCCCGATTGTAGTTATACCTAATATTACTATTGTACTTATCAAGGCTAAATCTAATTGAAATCGCATTAAAAAAAAGAACCCTAACAGTAATTCTATAAAAGGATATACCAAACCATAATTTGGTAAACGCTTCGCTAATGGATCATACATTACAAAGCTACTCGCAAATCCTTTTACGTCTAAAAACTTAAAAAAACTAAATACTACATAAAACAACCCCATAAACGTAAACATAAACTCAGAGGTTTTCCAAGGATCTCTATTTATAAGTATGGATGCTGTTGTTATAAATGCAAAAATTAAAAATAATGGATACAGTTGCTGAAATTCTGATTTTTCATTTTCATTTAAAGCTACATCAAATACCTCCTCTTGTTTGGTAATAGTAAACTTTTCTGGTAAAGCAGCTTTTAATTTAGGTATAGAAACTGGGGTGTTAAAGTAAATTTCAACCTCATTTTTTTCCAGATTAACCGCTGCTGTATTTATATCAGACAGCGCTAATAATGCTTTTTCAACCGAGTTTTTACATCCATTGCAAGTCATTCCAGAAACTGAATATGTTTGTTTCATGATTACTATTTATTGTGCTTCTTTTGTTTTTTTTGCCCTACTTTATGATCTTTAACAACCTCATCATCTCTATACTTACAGCAAGGGTTGACAGAATTGTATGCTTCTTCTTTAGCGACCAATTTCTTATTACCAGCTAATAAAATATCATGCCCAACATTTAAAATATTTTGTTGTATGGTTGCCACTTCTGTTTTACGTTCATCTAAAATTACATTTAATTGATGTGTTTCTGGGCTCCAAATTGCAAACTTTACTCCTTTTGTTTTTAAAGCTGCAGTTTCAATTCGTTTTTTACACATCCCACAAACTCCATCCACTTTAATTACTTTTTTTGCATTTTTATTGTCTTTCATTTCTTGAGATTGAACTGTATATCCAATCAAAATTATACCTAAAGTTAAAATTATTTTATTCATTTTTTATATCTGTTTTTAATTAATATTAAATCTTAAACCTGTGTATACAGATCTTCCAAAAATTGGTGCGTACACTATTGTTGTATCAAAATGTGCTCCGAAAGGAGCATCTCTTGCTAAGACAGGAGTATTCTGTTGCACATTTGTTAAATTCTCTGCGCCTAAATACACCTCAAATCTTTTAGAAAACACCTTTGTTATTTGTGCATTTAACAACTGATAAGACTCTACTATTGCTGGTAATTGATATTCTATTGGTTTTGCATTTGTACTCGGTAAACGCTGCTTCCCAATATTGTTAAATGTTACATCGAACTTCCATTGCCCATTAGTAGCATTAAGTTCTGTCTCATAAGATAAATTGGCAAAAAATCGATTTCTTGGCTGAATAGGCTTTTGTAGATTTCCAGATTTATAATCTGTATAAATATCAAAATACTTATAGGCCGTTCGTAAATTTAATCTTTCTGCTAAGGCATAATTTAACTCTATCTGAAAGCTATTTGCTATACTATTACCCTCTAGATTATAGAAGGCAATTTGTTGAGGATTTTCCCAATCTACAACTACTTGATTTTCAAAATTTGTCTGATAAAAATCTAGAGTTACATCTCCTTTTTGATTAAACAAGTTAAATTTCTGAAGATAAGAAACTCCATAATTCCATGCAATTTCTGGATTTAATCCATAAATAGTACCACCATCATCATCAATATGTACCTGTCTAGCGCTTGCAAATAATTGCTGATTCTCTGCAAAAATATTTGCACTCCTTTTACCTCTCCCTATAGATGCTCTAAACACCCCTTTATCCCAAGGCACATATCTTAAATGCAATCTTGGCGTAACAAAAGTACCTAGTAAATTATGTGTATCTAATCTAATGCCAGCAGTAAGACTAAAATCGTTTAAATTATCAAAAGCATACTCAAAGAAACCTCCAAACGAATTTTCGCTTCTATCATAAGTTGTAGTATTTACCAACTCATCAAATTGATCAGAGGTAAAACTTAAACCTGTTTTAAATTTATTACGAGTATCTCCTAGTATTGAATTAAAAATAAGATTAGAATACATACTTTGATGCTTTATATCATAAACATTTAGCCCAAAATAAGAATCTTGTTGGTGATTACTGTATGCCATTTGAAAACCTATACTTTGAAAGGGCAATTCAGGAAAAACATACCCCAATTTAAAAGAAGTGTCAAAACGTTTGGTATCTATCTCACTTCCCCAATTATTGGTTGTTCCTCTATCCATATCAGGATTAAAATTTAATTCTCCAGTTTGTTTTTCATCATTTAAAAAACGAACATTTATAAAACTTACCCAACCTTTTTCAGCATCAGTAAACTGCCACCTATTCATCACATTTATTTGATTTGCTAAAGGCATGTCTAAAAAATTATCCTTATTTCTGTCAAACTTTTGACCTCTATAGTTCCCATGAATATACAAACCTGTATTCCATTTATCTGATACTTTCTGATTGAAATGGGTGTTTAATTCAAAACGCCCCATTTGAGAAGCATAGGCATTTAAGAAGAATGTATTATCTGTTAACGGTTTTACCAATTCTGCATTTATTTGACCAGCAATACTTTCAAAACCATTTACAACCGAACCTGCACCTTTGGTTATTTGTATACTTTCTACCCAAGTTCCAGGGGTAAATGTTAAACCAAAAACCTGACTTGCACCTCTTACAGCAGGAATATTTTCTTGCGTAATTAGTAAATATGGGCTTGTTAAACCAAGCATTTGAATTTGTTTTGTCCCAGTTAATGCATCAGAAAAACTTACATCTATAGATGGGTTGGTTTCAAAACTTTCTGCCAAATTACAACACGCAGCCTTTAACAATTCTTCAGCATTTACTGTAAACATATTTGTAGTAGACAAAAATGATTTCTGAACAGCATTTCGTTTGCTATTAATGGTAATTTCTTCTAGTTCACTTTCTAAAGTTAAAAAGTGATGAATTGGTATTAAACTATTTATAGTTAAAGTATCTGTCTTATACCCTAAATAACTAACTACCAATTTTTTATATTCTGGTTTATAGTTGATCGTAAACCACCCTTTTTCATTTGTTATTGTGCCAACATTTGTATCTAGCCAATGCACACTAACACCTTCTACACCTAAATTATCTTTAGGATTGTTTTTATCCATAATCATTCCTGTAAAAGTACTTTGAGAAAAGATTAAGAACGGAATAAATAGTAAGATACTACTTATAAAGTATTTTTTCATTTGTATATTTTTTTAATTGAGAATACGTTTTATTCTGCTAATAAAGCAGCTAACTAAAAGCAATTAAAAAAATCAGATTAAGAAAGTTTGATAGTACACCTGGTAATCTATAGGAATATCAGGTGGAGAAAAATTATTAAAAAAATGTAAGGTAGATTTATTTTCTTTATGTAAATCTATCGAGGTAACAATAAATGCTTTTAAAAAATATTGGTGTTTACATGTAAATTGATCTGAAGTTTGAACTTGCAATTCTTTTTGACCATCGATCTTAAAGATTTCATCTTTACAGCAATTTTTCTTTTTAGCATTAGACGTCATGTCCATTTTCATACCACATCCGTCAGCATCTCCATTAATAGAAATATCAACTAAAAAATCTCCACAATAATGGGTATCAACCGTAAAAGAAAAGGTTGAAAATAACACTAATAACGCTAGTGTAATTATTGATATTTTTTGAAAATAATGTTTCATGTAATAGTTGCAAATTTAAAAAAAGTTATTCTAACTTTGTGTTAAATATTTACTGATATTTTAAAAAATAAAAAAACCAAGAAAACCATACTAATTTACAGAAAATCAGCACTATGGACATTACATTAATTAAAAAAAAAATAGATATTATAATTACTTCTAACTCTTTAAAAGAAGAAAAACTACAAAGCATTTGTGATTATTTAGAAAAAGAGATTTCGTATTATGATTGGGTTGGATTTTATTTTAAAAACGGAGATAAAGAAGAGCTAAAACTTGCACAATATACAGGGGAAGAAACAGAGCATACGATAATCCCCTTTGGAAAAGGAATTTGTGGTCAGGTCGCTGTTAGCAATTCTAATTTTGTAGTTCAAGATGTTAATGAACAAGACAATTATATATCTTGTGGCTGGAAGGTAAAATCAGAAATTGTAATCCCTATTTTTGTAAATGGAGCTAATATAGGCCAGATAGATATTGATTCTCACACAGCCAATACATTTTCAAAAGATGATGAAATTTTATTAGAATACGTTTGTAAGCAAGTTGCAACTTTTTTGTAATTAGCTTCTCTTTCATAAAATGTTAATTACTTGCTTGTTTTGTTACTATCTTTTGGTTGTAAATACCCTTAGAGTTAATTAGATTTGTATGCTTAACAACACAACATGTAATGAGCACTTCAAAAACAATCAAATCAGCACTAATTTCAGTATTTCACAAAGACGGTCTAGCACCAATTGTTCAAAAATTAAATGAACTAAACGTTACCATTTATTCTACTGGAGGTACAGAAAAATTTATTAAAGAACTGGGTATAAATGTAATACCTGTAGAAGATATAACTTCTTACCCTTCTATTTTAGGAGGTCGTGTAAAAACATTACATCCTAAAGTTTTTGGAGGTATTTTAAATAGACAAGATCATGAAGGAGATATTGCTGAAATGCAAGAATATAATATTCCTCAAATAGATCTAGTTATTGTTGATCTTTATCCTTTTGAAAAAACAGTTGCTTCAGGAGCATCTGAACAAGATATTGTAGAAAAAATTGATATTGGTGGTATTTCTTTAATTAGAGCATCTGCCAAAAATTTTAAAGATACATTTACAGTATCTTCTATGGAACAATATGATGCATTTTTAGATATTTTATCTAAAAACAATGGAGAAACTACAATAGCACAACGAAAGAAATTTGCTGCAAAATCATTCAATATTTCATCTCATTATGATACTGCCATCTTCAATTATTTTAATGAAGATGAACTTGTTTATAAAGTTAGTGAGTCTACTTCTAAAACATTAAGATATGGAGAAAACCCTCATCAAAAAGGATATTTCTTTGGAGATTTAGAGGCTATGTTTCACAAATTACATGGAAAAGAATTAAGCTACAACAACCTTTTAGATGTTGATGCTGCTGTTAATTTAATGAATGAGTTTATTGGAGAAGCTCCTACTTTTGCTGTGCTAAAACACAACAATGCTTGTGGATTTGCACAAAGAAACTCAATAAAACAAGCCTATTTAGATGCATTGGCTGGAGATCCAGTATCTGCTTTTGGAGGGGTGTTAATTTCTAATTCGGAAATAGACGCAGAAACTGCACAAGAAATCCAAAAATTATTCTGTGAGGTTGTAATTGCACCTTCTTTTTCAGAAGAAGCATTAACCATTTTAAAAGGAAAGAAAAACAGAGTATTGTTAGTTCAAAAAACTACAGATTTACCCTTACAAAATGTCAGAACTGCTTTAAACGGTTTATTAGTTCAAGATAAAGATGCGAAAACAGATACTGTAGAGGATTTAACGTATGTTACCAATACAAAACCAACTGAAAACGAATTAAAAGATTTATTGTTTGCTTCAAAGATTTGTAAACATACCAAATCTAATACTATTGTTTTTACAAAAAATAATCAATTATTAGCAAGCGGAACCGGACAAACATCTAGAGTTGATGCGTTAAGACAAGCCATTGAAAAAGCAACAAGTTTTGGGTTCGATTTAAAAGGAGCTGTGATGGCTAGTGATGCATTTTTTCCATTTCCTGACTGTGTAGAAATTGCAGGAAAAGCTGGTATAACTAGTGTTATACAACCTGGAGGATCAATAAAAGATCAGTTAAGTATAGACTATTGTAATGCTAACAATTTGTCTATGGTAATGACTGGCACAAGACATTTTAAACATTAATTAAAATAAAATTTTCAAAAGCTTATTTTTTTGTAACTTTGAAAGTTACACGTTAATTTAATAATTAATTTTTATGGGTTTTTTTGACTTCATGACTGAAGATATTGCCATTGATCTAGGAACGGCAAATACGCTTATTATCCACAATGGAAAGGTTGTTATAGACAGTCCCTCTATAGTTGCTAGAAATAGAATTTCTGGTAAAATCATTGCAATTGGACAAGAAGCCAATTTAATGCAGGGTAAAACTCATGAAAACATTAAAACTATTCGCCCACTAAAAGATGGTGTAATTGCAGATTTTCAAGCTTCTGAAGAAATGATTAAAGAATTTGTAAAGCAAATTCCATCCATTAAGAAGAAATTATTTCCTCCTGCATTAAGAATGGTTATTTGTATTCCTTCTGGTATTACTGAAGTAGAAAAAAGAGCGGTTATAGACTCTGCAAAACATATGAATGCAAAAGAGATCTATTTAATCTTTGAGCCAATGGCTGCTGCAATAGGTGTTGGTATAGATATTATGGAGCCAAAAGGAAACATGATTATAGATATCGGTGGTGGTACAACAGAAATTGCAGTGATTGCTTTAGGAGGTATTGTCTGTGATCAATCTGTAAAAGTTGCTGGAGATCTGTTTACAAATGATATCATGTATTATATGAGAACCCAACACAACTTACATGTTGGAGAAACTACTGCAGAAAAAATTAAAATTCAAATTGGTGCTGCCACAGAAGATTTAGATACTCCTCCAGAAGAAATGCTAGTTCAAGGTAGAGATTTATTAAGCGGTAAACCAAAACAAGTGCAAGTCTCTTTTAGAGAAATTGCCAAAGCATTAGACAAATCGATATTAAGAATTGAAGACGCTGTAATGGAAACGTTATCTAAAACGCCTCCAGAATTGGCAGCAGATATTTACAATACTGGTATTTATTTAGCAGGTGGTGGGTCTTTGCTAAGAGGTTTAGACAAACGATTATCTCGTAAAACAGATTTACCTGTTTATATCTCTGAAGACCCCCTAAGAGCAGTGGTTCGTGGGACAGGAATTGCGTTAAAAGAGCTAGATAAATATAAAAATGTATTAATGAACTAAATGTATTAGTGGTGAAGAATGCAACAAATTATCTACTTTTTTCAGAAGTTTAAATACTTTTTATTTTTTATTGTATTAGAAGCTATTGCGCTATTTTTTATATTTAATAACCTGAGTTTTCATAAAAGTAAATTTATAAACTCTGCAAACTCAATTACTGGAGGTATATATAATACATCTTCAGAAATTTCAGAATATTTTAATTTATAAAAATAAAATAAGTTACTAGCTGAAGAAAATATCAAGCTAAAAAATTTATTAG
>CALKEB010000030.1 GCA_938084845.1 uncultured Polaribacter sp.
ATACTGTAAATTACTTTAGCGCCCGAAAAATGAGGGTCATTTGAATAAATAGATTTTAAGTACACAGGCATTAATGCTGTCATCCAACCATGGCAATGAACAATATCTGGCATCCAGCCAAGTTTTTTAACAGTTTCCAAAACTCCTCGACAAAAAAACATTGATCTTTCATCATTGTCCTTGAAATATTTTCCGCTAGCGTCTTTAAAAAGAAATTTCTTCTTAAAATATTCTTCATTATCTATAAAATAAACCTGCATCCTTTCTTTAGGAATAGAAGCTACTTTTATAATCAATGGCATATCCATATCATTAACAACCAAATTCATACCAGATAAACGAATTACTTCGTGCAATTGGTGCCTGCGCTCGTTAATAACGCCAAACCTTGGCATAAAAATTCTTGTTTGTACTCCTTTAGAATGTGCATTTTTTGCAACATTAAAAGCTGTTGATGATAACTCTGTTTCTGGTAAATATGGAACTACTTCCGACGAAACAAATAATACTCTCTTGTCCTTCATTAAATCAATCTCTTTTATACGAAGCGCAAAAATACAAATTATTATGCTAATATCGTGTTAAAATGGTAAGTTTGCAGCTAATTTACAGTTGTGTACTATGATATTTTTAACAGAAAAAGCCCCCTTACAAGCCTTTATTTCCGAGAAGAAATTGCAAGGAAAAAGTATTGGTTTTATTCCAACAATGGGTGCTTTACATAAAGGTCATTTATCATTAATTGCTACTGCTCAGAAAAAAAATGACTTTGTAGTAGTAAGCATCTTTGTAAATCCAACTCAATTTGATAAAGAAGAAGATCTTATCAACTATCCACAAACATTAAATGCTGATAGAAAATTACTAGAAAACATTTCTTGTGATGTTTTATTTTACCCCTCTGTAGAAGAAATCTATCAGAATACAATAACTTCTAAATCCTTTTATTTTGATGGTTTAGAACATAAAATGGAAGGTAAATTTAGAGAAGGGCATTTTAACGGGGTAGGTACCGTTGTAAAAACATTGTTTGAAATTGTAAATCCTGATGTTGCCTATTTTGGAGAAAAAGATTTTCAGCAGTTACAAATTATTAAAAAAATGGTGCAAAAGCACAACTTAAAAATACAGATTGAAGGATGTCCAATTTTTAGAGAAAAAGATGGTTTAGCAATGAGCTCTAGAAATGTAAGACTAGAAAAACAGCAACGAAAAGCAGCCCCTTTCATCTACAAAACGCTTCTAAAAGCAAGTAAAAAATTTAGTGAACATAAAGCCTCTGAAATACTAATTTGGGTAAAGGAAGAATTTAAGAAACAACCTCTTTTAACATTGGAATATTTTACAATTGCAGACGAAGAAACTTTAGAAAGTATTCAAACTAAAGAAAACAATAAAAACTATCGTGCTTTTATCGCTGTTTTTGCAGGTAACATAAGACTTATAGATAACATTAAATTAAAGCATTCCTAATTAAAAAAATATTATTTTTGTAGCATGTTAGTACAAGTAGTAAAATCTAAAATTCACCGTGTAAAAGTTACAGGTGCCGATTTAAATTATATAGGAAGCATAACCATAGACGAAGATTTAATGGATGCTGCAGGGATTATTGAAGGTGAACGTGTGCAAATTGTGAATAATAACAATGGCAATCGTTTGGAAACTTATGCGATTCCTGGACCAAGAGGAAGTGGAGAAATTACTTTAAATGGAGCTGCTTCTCGTTTGGTAGCTGTTGGTGACGTTTTAATTCTAATTGTATATGCTTTTATGGAATTAGAAGAAGCGAAGCAATTTAAACCATCTTTAGTATTTCCAAACGAAAAAGACAACACTCTTACCTAAGTATTTTGAATATTAAAAAAATATTAAAAGTAGTATTACCTCTCATCTTGGGAGGTATTTTAGTTTGGTATTCGATCTCTAAAATCTCTTTTCCTGTTTTAGTTTCTTATTTTAAAGAAGCTAAATATCAGTGGATTTTTCTTGGGTTATTTTTTGGTATTCTAAGTCATTTATCTAGAGCATACAGGTGGAAGTTTATGTTGGCGCCATTAGGTTATACTCCAAGGTTTACCAATAGTGTTTTGGCAGTTTTAGTAGGGTATTTGGTAAATTTAGCAGTCCCACGAGCAGGTGAAGTTTCTAGAGCATATGCCCTTACAAATTATGAAAATATACCTTTTGAAAAAGGATTTGGAACCATTGTTGCAGAGCGAATTGCAGACCTTATAATGATGCTGCTTATTGTTGCACTAACCCTTTTTGTGCAATTTGATTTTATCTATAATTTGCTAACCGAAAACTTTAACCCAGCCAAAATTGGTATCGGTTTTGTGTTTTTAGTAATTGCCTTCTTTGTTTTTTCATCTTTTGTAAAAAAGGCTACATCGGGTATATTGTTAAAAATTAAGACATTTATTTTAGGGGTGGTTGAAGGAGCTACAAGCATCCTTAAGATGAAAAATAAATGGGCTTTTATTTTTCACACCATTTTTATTTGGGTGATGTATGTCGCTATGTTTTGGGCAACAGTGCCTGCAATTGACGGGTTAGAAATCCCTTTTGGAGGCATTTTAATTGGCTTTATTGCAGGTGGGTTTTCTATAGCTGCTACCAATGGCGGAATTGGTATATACCCAATTGCTGTAGCTGGTGCTCTAGCCTTATTTAATGTAGAAACAGAACCTGCAACCGCTTTTGGTTGGATTATGTGGACAGCCCAAACAGCAATGATTATCGTCTTTGGTGGTGTTGCATTTATCCTCTTACCTATTTTAAATAAAAATAAGAATGTATAGGGCATTCCCTAAAATTCACTCTTTTTGTTCCTTACTTTCTTTGCATACTGATAAAATTAGTAGGTTAAAATAGGGTGCAAACACACCTTTATATTACTAACAAAGTTATTCCCTAACACTTTGTGTTGTTCAAAACCGATTAAATTTGTAATTTACTTTGTAACTTTACTTTTCTAAAATTTGTAACAAAAAATGGCTAAAACCAAAACAACTTTTTTCTGTCAGAATTGTGGAACGCAACATGCAAAATGGGTAGGTCAATGTGGGGCTTGTAAAGAATGGAATACCATTGTAGAAGAAGTAATTCAGAAAGAGGAAAAAAGAGTTTGGAAACAAGCAACAACTGCCAAACAAAATGTGAATAAGCCTTTAAAAATTGCAGACATTCAATTAAACCCAGAAGAAAGAGTTGTAACCAACAATAATGAATTAGATACCGTTTTAGGGGGTGGTTTGGTTAAAGGTTCTGTTACACTTTTGGGAGGTGAGCCTGGTATTGGAAAATCGACTTTGTTATTACAAGTTGCCCTAAACATTAGTCAAAAAGTTTTATATGTTTCTGGTGAAGAAAGTCAGTCTCAAATTAAAATGAGGGCAGAGCGTTTAGAAGCTAATAACTCGAATTGTTTGATACTAACAGAAACCAATACACAACAAATATTTAAGAATATCGAAGAAACTGAACCAGAGGTTTTAGTCATCGATTCTATTCAAACATTGCATACAAATGCTATTGAAGCTTCTCCTGGAAGCATTTCACAAATTAGAGAAACCTCTGCAGAACTAATCAAATTTGCAAAAGAAACTGCCACACCCGTTTTATTAATAGGTCATATAAACAAAGAAGGGAACATTGCTGGTCCAAAAATTTTAGAACACATGGTAGATGTTGTTTTACAGTTTGAGGGCGATAGAAATCATACCTACAGAATCTTAAGAAGTCAAAAAAACAGGTTTGGTTCTACCTCTGAATTGGGTATTTATGAAATGTTATCTGACGGCTTAAGAGAAATATCAAATCCATCAGAAATTTTAATTTCTAAAAAAGATGCAGATTTAAGTGGAACTGCAATTGCATCGACCTTAGAGGGTATTAGACCTTTAATGATAGAAATACAGGCATTAGTTTCAACCGCTGTTTATGGAACGCCACAAAGGTCTACAACTGGATATAATTTAAAAAGGCTGAACATGCTTTTAGCAGTGCTAGAAAAAAGAGCAGGTTTTAAATTAGGAGCAAAAGATGTTTTTCTAAATATAACAGGTGGAATTAATGTAGACGACCCTGCCATTGATTTGGCAGTGGTTGCTGCAATATTATCTTCCAATCAAGATATTGCAATTAACCCCAATGTTTGTTTTGCTGCTGAGGTTGGCTTAGCTGGAGAAATTAGACCCGTTTCTAAAATTGATCAGCGAATTTTAGAAGCAGAAAAGTTAGGTTATAAAAGCTTTGTCGCCTCTAAATACAATAAAATTTCATCTAAAAATCATCAAATTAAATTAATCTTGGTAGGCAAAATAGAGGAAGCTTTTGCGACTTTATTTGCATAAAAAAAACCAAGTATTTCTACTTGGTTTCTAGATATTTATAATGTACCTATCTTTTATTCGCTGCTTTAATGTATTTCTCTAAAGCCATGGTCATCGATGGTGTTTCTTTAGAAGGTGCAACGATATCGCACTTTAAACCCGCTTCTGTTACTGCATTTACTGTAGAGTTACCAAATGCAGCTATTCGTGTATCATTTTGCTTAAAATCAGGAAAATTCTTTAGCAAAGACTCTATACCAGAAGGACTAAAAAATACTAAGATATCATAAAAAACATTTTCTAAATCAGACAGGTCACTTACAACAGTTTTATACAAATCTACTCTTGTCCAAGCAACACCTAATGTATTCAATTCGTCCGGAATTAACGGTTTTAGTTTGTCTGAAGAGGGCAATAAAAATGTTTCTGTTTTATGTTTTTTTATCAATTTTATTAAATCAGGAAATGTTCTATTTCCAACATAAATTTTACGTTTTCTATATACTACATATTTTTGTAGGTAATAGGCGACAGCTTCAGACTGGCAAAAATATTTCATAGAATCCGGCACTTTAAAACGCATTTCTTCTGCAATTCTAAAGAAGTGATCTACTGCATTTCTACTGGTTAGTATAATCGCAGAAAATTTACTTAAATCTATTTTTTGTGCTCTAACCTCTTTTACAGAGATTCCTTCAACATGTATAAAAGACCTGAAATCAATCTTTACTTTTTGCTTATCAGATAAATCAAAATAAGGAGATGTTTCTGTTTTAGGAGCTGGTTGAGAAACCAGTATAGTTTTCACTTTCATATTCTTTCAATTTTGTTTTAAAACATCAAGTTAAACAGTATAAATAGCGGTGCTATTTCAAAGGCGCAAATGTACAAAATAAAATAAAACAACTTATTAAAAATCAGCTTTTTATTTCTAATAAAAAAAAGCAAAAAACGAAATACAAAAAGCAAAAACGAAAAAAAGAAAAGCGCTATACTCTTAAAATCTGTATATTCATAAAATACCAATAAAATAAAGATTAAAAAAGATATTGAATGTAAATAATGGTTTTTACTATTTAAAAAAGTACGTAACTTTTTTTGTACTAAAAACAACCGCACTAAAGCGAACTCCAAAACTCTTTTTGTTAAAAAATAAAGGAACACAACCCCATACACTTCAAGGAATAAAGTAAATGTAATTTTGTGTTTTCCTTCCATGTAGAGTGCTAAATAAGCAAGTAAAATTGTTAGTGTAGTGGCAGAGAAAATAAACATAACAACTTCAAAAGGAGTTAAATACTTATAGCCATCTTCTAACTCATCTTCTATAACCGTAAAGTTAAAAATCGCATAAAAACGTTGCATTAGTTTTTGTTCGTTTAGTAATTTTAAAAGCACAACACCTCCTAATAAGACCACAAAAACAATGGTGATCCAATAGGTTGAATATGTGATTTTATCAATCGCTTGCAATTAACTTTCATTTAAGATTTACAGTACAAAATTAGTAATTAAAAAATGTATATTTGTCTTATTACTAGATGAAAAATTATTTATGTCAGATGCCTTAGTAATAATACCTACCTATAACGAAAAAGAAAATATAGAAGCTATTATTTCTGCTACTTTTAGCCAAAAAAAAGCGTTTCATATTTTAGTGGTAGATGATAACTCTCCTGATGGAACAGCTTCGAAAGTTCATCAATTAATTAAAAAGTATCCTGATCGTTTATTTATAGAAAGTAGAGCAGCAAAAAATGGGCTTGGAAAAGCATATATTCATGGCTTTAAGTGGGCTTTAAAAAGAGGTTATGATTACATTATAGAAATGGATGCAGATTTTTCTCACAACCCTAATGATTTAATTCGATTGTATGATTATTGCAATAATAGGGGTGCAGACGTAAGCATAGGTTCTAGATATTCTAAAGGTGTAAATGTTGTAAACTGGCCCATGAGAAGAGTTTTATTGTCTTTTTTTGCATCTAGATATGTAAGGTTAATTACTAGACTGCCTGTTCATGACGCAACTGCTGGTTTCGTCTGTTGGCGAAAA
>CALKEB010000031.1 GCA_938084845.1 uncultured Polaribacter sp.
GAAATTAATTCTTAAAAACTCAATCTAAGATTTCTTAGTTTAAAAAAAACAGCTATATTTGCACCCGCAAAAAGGCCATGTGGCGCAACTGAATAGCGCACTTGATTACGGCTCAAGAGGTTCTAGGTTTGAATCCTAGCATGGTCACAAAAAAACTCATTTTTAATAAAAATGAGTTTTTTTTTGTTTTTTAGATAAATGTAAATTATTTAAAATATTGTGTCAAAGCTAATCTATGTGCAGGGACACTTTTATCGTAGTTTTGCACCAACTCTTCTAAAATTTCGGGCTGCTTTTTCCCAATTTCTTGTCTCGACGAATACTTAGAGACATAAAGCGTATAGTTTTCCTTATCTTTTTCAAAGATTAAAAAATGTGTATCATTTAATGCAGTGTAAGCAATTTCTCCAGAAAAAGTATCAGACTGATCTTTAGTAAATTCAGAAAATTCGTAATATTTTAAAATATTTTCCATAGCTATACCAATTCTGCAGACAAACCCAATTGTAATAATTTTGAACATCTAGGTTCTAAATCTTTAAATTCACCAGATTTCACAGTACATTTTCCTTTATAATGAACCAACATAGCACACTGCTCTGCCTGTTCTAGTGTATGATCACAAACACGTATTAAAGACTCAATAACATGATCAAAAGTGTTTACATCATCGTTGTGTAAAACAATTTCATGCTGAAAAACTTCTTGTTCTAGAACGTCTACTTCTTCTTGAATTTTTTCTTTTGTACTCATGCTAACAAAATTACAATTTATTGTATTTTAATGCAACCCAATTATTTCTTTCTATAGTATTTTCTTGCTTTAATTGATACTTTTCTACTTCTTGATCAACTATTGGAATATCTTCTTTATAAAATCCGCTTAGTAGTAACACTCCTCCATTTTCCAAACAATTTGTATACGACTGCATATCTTGTAATAGAATATTTCTGTTAATATTGGCAATAATAATATCATATTTTTGATCCTTTAAAAGTGAAGCATCTCCTTCAAAAACATGAATATTTGAACAGTTATTTCGTGCTACATTCTCTAACGAGTTTTCATAACACCAACTATCTATATCTATTGCATCTACATCACTAGCACCTTTCATTGCCGCAAAAATTGCTAAAATGCCTGTACCACAACCCATGTCTAGTGTTTTTTTGCCATTGACTTCTAAAGAAATTAAGTGCTGTAACATCATATGCGTTGTTTCATGGTGCCCTGTTCCAAAACTCATTTTAGGTGTTATGACAATATCATATCTTAAATTAGGGTTGGGATGAAAAGGAGCTCTAACACTTACGAGGTCATCTACTTGGATAGGGGTGAAATTCTTTTCCCACTCTGCATTCCAATTGGTTTGTGCTACTTCTTTAAATGTATGGGTTATTAAAAATTCTGTGGAATTTAAACTATAAATTTCATCTAAAATAGTTTCAAAATGATCGTGTTTTTGTATATATGCTGTAAGCCCATGATCATTTTCTACAAAACTCTCAAAACCAACAGCACCAAGCTCTGCAATAAGAATTTCTGAAGCGGGTTCTTTGGGTACAATAGTAAATGTGTATTCGATATATATATTATCCATAAAAAAAGCATCAAGATTTAAATCTTGATGCAAATTTATTGGTTTTATACTAAAGTTTCTGAATTAGATGAACTTAAATTGATTTTATAATTGCAGCAAAATCTGCTGGTTTTAAGGAAGCACCACCTATTAAACCCCCATCTACATCTTCTTTAGAAAATATTTCATTTGCATTGGCAGGTTTTACACTACCTCCATATAAAATAGAAATACCATCTGCTACATCTTTTGTATACCTATCTGCAATTGTTTTTCTTATAAATTCATGCATCTCTTGTGCTTGTTCTGGACTGGCAGTCTCTCCTGTTCCAATTGCCCAAACAGGCTCATAAGCTAAAACAATATTCTTAAAATCATTAGCCTGTAAGTGGAATAAAGCATTGCTTAATTGCGCTGCAACTACCTTAAAATGATTCCCTGACTTTCTATCTTCTAACAACTCTCCAAAACAAAATATAGCTTCCATATTATTGGCTAAAACCGCATTTACCTTTTCTGCTAAAATAGCATCAGATTCCATAAAATACGCTCTTCTCTCTGAATGCCCAATAATCACAGATTTTACACCTATAGCTTGCAACATATCTGCAGAAACTTCTCCTGTAAAAGCACCACTCTTTGCTTGATGCATGTTTTGTGCAGCAACTTCTATAATTCCTTTTTCTGTTAACGCTAATGCTGAAGATAAATTAACATAGGAAGGCGAAATAATAACTCTTGTATTTGTGAGGTCATAGCTAGCTATTTCTTGATAAATACCATCAATCAAAGCCTTTGTTTCGGTTGCATTAATATTCATTTTCCAGTTTCCTGCTACTATTTTTTTTCTCATGGGTGTGTTTTTAAATCCAATTGTAAAATTAAGAAATGATCTTTAATTATTCTTTGAATTAAAAATTAGTTACTACAACGTTTCCTTAATTTTTTTCTAATGCGTTTCTAATTTCTTTAGCACTACAATCTGTTTCATTAAAAACCGCAATAGTACCATCTTCATTAATTACCATGTAGGTTGGTATCCAAGATAAATTTATAAAATCTATAAAATCACCGTCATTCATCCCTTTTGGTAAATTATAATGTTCTCCCCTTAACTGGTATTTTTGAATGGCTCTTTTCCATGAAGGCTTACTAAAGTCTGTAGATAAGAATACATAAGCAACATCAGGAAATTCATTTTGTAATGCTGCTAAATCTGGAAAACCAACAATGCAGTCTTTACACCAAGAAGCCCAAACATCAATTAGTATTTTTTTCCCTTTATGTTTTAAAAGAACTTCTCTTAAAGTAATTTTAGAATTATCGAGCCCAATAAGCATTTCTAAATTAGCTGCTTCAGAAAATGATACAGGTTGTTCTTTATAACAACCAATCATTAAAATACAAAATAGGACTACAACTTTTTTCATTTTTTTATTTGGATTAAAAAATAAGGTTCTTTTGAAGCTTACTCATTAAAAATAGTATTTTTGCACTATAATATGCAAAACTAATGACTACTTCACAACTTATAGCAGAAATAAATAGAAAAAAATCATTTTTATGTATTGGTTTAGATGTTGACTTGGACAAAATTCCAACTCATTTAATGAATTTGGAAGATCCTATTTTTGAATTTAATAAAGCTATTATCGATGCTACCCATCAACTTTGTGTAGCTTATAAACCTAATATTGCTTTTTATGAAGCCTATGGCTTAAAAGGTTGGAAATCTTTAGAAAAAACAATTGAATACCTTAACAATAACTATCCAGAAATATACACCATTGCAGATGCTAAAAGGGGTGATATTGGCAATACCTCTTCTATGTATGCGAAAGCGTTTTTTGAGGATTTAGCTTTTGATTCGGTAACTGTTGCGCCTTATATGGGTAAAGATTCTGTAGAACCATTCTTAGCATTTAAAAATAAACATACTATTTTATTAGCGTTAACCTCTAATAAAGGAGCTTTTGATTTTCAAACGCAGACCTCAGAAGGTATACCAATATATCAAAAAGTATTAGAGACTTCAAAAACTTGGAAAAACTCAGAAAACCTCATGTATGTTGTAGGAGCTACTAAAGCAGAATATTTTGCAGAAATTAGAAACATACTACCAGATGCTTTTTTGTTAGTGCCTGGCGTTGGCGCTCAAGGTGGTAGTTTACAAGAAGTTTGTAAATATGGCCTATCAAAAAATGTGGGCTTGCTTGTAAATTCTTCTCGTGGAATCATATATGCCTCTCGAGAAAAAGATTTTGCTACTGCTGCTGCTTTTAAAGCAACAGCGTTACAACAAGAAATGGAAAGGATTTTAAAGCGTTTGTTTTAGATTTCAAAGAGTTGCATTACTAAACGATTACATCTCTGTCTAAATAACTAACTTGATTAATCTTCTTTAAAATTTTCATAGCCTTAAAAGCAGCTAAATCACTTTTGGCTTCGTCTACGAAACGGTAACTATTGGATTGCTCTAACAAATTGGCATATCTTTCTTTAAGATGCCTTTTGTAATTCTGGAATTGATTTTGGTTATACATATGAATTGAGGTTAATTTCTATAAAGCTAAGAAAAAAAAATCAACTCTAGCAATCTCTAAATCATTTAAAACAAATAAATTAGCGTAATCTTACTCTTTTATAAGTTTAGTAATTGATGTAGCTCCTAAACTTTTTAACTTTAAAAAATACACTCCTTTATTTAAAAAAGAAACATCATGACTTTTTAGTTCTGAGTTTTGTAAAAAAGTATGTATTTTTTTTCCTGTGATTGAATATAAAATAAATTCGCCTTTTAAATGATGATCATTCAAACGAATCGTTAGTTGATCTTTAGTAGGATTGGGATAGATTGTAACATCATGGTTTTTTTTAGTGCTTTCTTCTACACTTAAACTTGTGGTCTCTTGATATACTCTAACATAATCAACCTCCATAGGACTTTGGGTAAAATTTGAGGCTATATTTGGAAGAATTGCCACATTTAAAAGTAAATATTGTGGAGCATTGTATGGCCAATTTTCATTGTTTTTATTTTCTGGTGCATACTCATAATGTTGAATGCCATCTACACTAAATTTCATTTTAGTAGCATTCCATTCTAGTGTGTATATATGAAATTCTGATGAGGCATTCTCTATAGTTCTTCCTCCTTTATTTACAGTTCCTCCAAAGCTAGATCGATTGTGTAATGCGCTTTGAACAAAATCTTGATTATCTCCCCAATGTTCTATAATATCAACTTCACCACAATCTGGCCAGTAAGTTGTTCCATGTGTTGCTGCCCAATACCCTCCTGTTTCTTTAATGTTTTGACCTAACATCCATAGTGCAGGAAATGTACCAACACCAAAAGGCATTTTTGCTCTAATAACTACTTTTCCGTGGGTAAACGCAAATTTAGAATTTAGTCTTGCTGAGGTAAAGTTTTTTGTTACACCATTTTTTGTGTAGGACTCCTTTTTTGCTAAAATCTTAAGTGTTCCATTACTAACATAAGAGTTGTCTATACGATCTGTATAATGTTGTATTTCACCATTTGCCCAAGTTTGCCCATTAATTATAGGGTAAGTTTGTTTGTACCACTTTGTATCATCTAAATCTGTAATACTTGTTCCTTGTCCATCAAATTCATCTGACCAAACTAAATTATCAAAAACAGGACCATCTGGTGTTGCATCTAAAGTTCCATCATATAAAAAATCATCTAGATAAGCTGTAACGTTATCATTATTTTTTTCTCCATTAACTTGTATTACCACTCTATTAAAATCAGATCTATTTATTGGTGGTTGTGAGGTTGGATCTAAATTATTGTAAGAATCATCTTTAAAATTAACAGTTATGGTTTGCCACTCATTTAAAACTACTGCTTTTATAACTTCTGTTTGTGTAGTCCATGGCTGGCTTAAATCACCATTTTGGAGCTTTAGTGAAACTTGATTGTTTTGTGAACCTGTAATTCCTACAGCTGGAATATATATTTTAAACGTAAATGTGTAATTTTCTGACAAGTCAAAATTATCTTCAACATCAAATCTAACGTTAGCATACTGCCCTCCAACATCTTTATATTCTAAAACTGTATTCGAGGTATTTATAGACTCCTTAAAAGGGTTAGTAAATCTTGCGTTTACATTAAGATCGTCGCCAAACCAAGAAGAAATGGTTCCATTACCTTCAAAATCATCCTCGACAGTTTGTTGCGCAGAAATTTGAAAAAAAACGAAATATAAAAGAATAACTATAAGATTTTTCATGAATGTATTTAATCTATGTGTGTTTTTGTAAAACTACAATTTGAACATAAAAAGGGCTAAAAAACAACCTATATAAAAACCATACAACACCTTTTAATAAGTACTTTTACCAATATGTAGTTCAAAATATAGCGAAGGGCTATAATATACTAACTAAAAGTATCTGTTTTTTTATCATATCCATAAGGACAATATTTACAACCACTTTTACAACAATATCCTCTTTTTAAATGAAATTGTGCTGTAAATACTTTATACCCTTTTTCATTTAGGTAAAAATCGCCATCCTCTATGGGTATTCTTTCTTTAAACATATTACAAAAATAACCTTTTAAACCCTTATAGTGATAAGTACAAAATAGTTGTTTCGGTTTTGAGCTTTTTTATAATAACAATACATTTTAATTTAAAACAGAGAACTCAATACTAGAGTCAGTAAAAACGGTATGTGTTTGGGTTTTAAAATCTTTTTCATCTGCCTTGTAAATATTATCTACATAAGTTTGCGGATTTAAATCAATTAATGGAAACCATGTGCTTTGAACCTGAATTTGAAGTTTATGTCCTTTTTTAAAGGTATGAAAAACATCTTGTAATTTTATTGTTACATCAGTTTTTGTATTGGGCGTAAAAGGTTTTGGATTTTCAAAACTATCTCTAAACCTACCTCTTAAAACTTCACTTCTTACCATTAAATGGTAATTACTCATTTTTAAATGGTCTTGTAAGGTTTCATTATCTTCTTTTAAGTCTGATGGATGAACATCTATTACCTTAACAATCCAATCTGCAGCTGTTCCTGTAGTCGCTACTTTTAATTTTGCTAAAATTTCACCTGCCAATGTATAATTTTCAGTTAAAACATCGGTTTCAAAAACCAAAACATCGGGTCTTCTCGCTGCAAAACGCTGGTCATCTGTCATATACTTTCTTGGAGTAAAAACGGTTTTGATATCTTCTGAATACGGAACAGGACGTTTTATATCACTAATAAACTGCATTGCTTTTGACGGTATTTTTTGTAGTGTTAACCTTTGATTATCAGACAAAAACCAGTCTTGCTTTACTGCATTTTTTGGAGGCCAATTTTCAAAACTTTGCCATTCTTTTTTTCCAGAATCAAAAACATATGCTTCTGGTAAACCTGTGTTTTTATCTCCAGGCCCTTTTAAAAAATGATTAAAAAACTTCGTTTCTATTTCTGATTGAAACTTTAAAGTGATAGAATCTCCAAAATAATAATTTCCTACTGTATTTCTCACTGAATTTCTTGCCCATTTCCCATGATCCCAAGGGCCAAAAACCATAGTGTTATAGTTGTCTTTACCATTTTTTTCGATACCCTTATACGTTTCTAATGGTCCATATAAATCTTCAGCATCAAACCAACCGCCAACAATCATTGTCGCAACTGTACTTGGAACTTTATCTAAATGCTGAATTATACCTTTACTTTGCCAAACCGAATCATAATTTGGATGCTCTACAATTTCTTTCCAAAAGAAATCATCTATTTTATCTTTAGCGACTGATGCGCCAATATCTAATTTCTCATATTGAAAATATTCGTTTAAATTTTTTAAAGGACCTTTGTCTAAAAAAAATTGATATTGATCTTGTGAATTCATCTTTGGAAAAGAATACCAAGCAGAATCAGTAGGAGTATCTTTATAGGTTCCAAATAGAGAGATTGCTCTAAAATAACTTAATAAAAAAGCACCATTATGATGAAAATCATCAAAGAAAAAATCACCTATACATGCCTGTGGAGATGCTGCTTTTAAAGCAGGATGCGCATCTATTGTAGAAATAGTAGCGTAATGTCCTGGATACGAAATACCCCAAGTTCCTACTTTTCCGTTATTGTTATCTACATTTTTAACTAACCAATCTATAGTATCATAGGTGTCTGAAACTTCATCTGATTCATTTTCTTTTTTATTAGGAATATATGCTCGCATATTATCATACACCCCTTCACTCATCCATCGTCCTCTAACATCTTGATAAACTACAATATACCCCTCTTTCATTAAATGAGAGTTTGGGCCAATCTTAGTTTTCATACCGGAACCATAAGGTTTAGAACTATAAGGAGTCCTTTGCATTAAAATAGGATATGATTTAGAAGTGTCTTTTGGACTATAGATTGTTGTATGCAACTTTATACCATCTCTCATGGTAATAGCTACCTCTTTTTTTGTAAAGTTATCTTGTACATAAGTATCTTTTTCTTTGTTATCTGTTTCATTACTTGTACAAGAAGAAAAAACAACAAGTCCTATAAAAAATATAAATAATTTTAATCTCATAATTGAATACTATTCTTTTTTGATAAAATTACAAAAAGCAAACGATATGAAACCACTTAAAATTTGAAGCTCATTTTGTGTTACCATTCGATTAAATGAGCCGCTCGATTTTTATTTTATTAAGATCTTAAAAATAATTTTTGCATGAATCATCTTAAATTATAAATGATGAAAACTTCAATAATTACATTGTTCTTTTGTACTTTTTTAGCACTTAACAATTTTGCTCAAAAAAATAGTGAAATGGTAAAAGTTGGCGATTTTTTTACAATTGCTAAAGTTGACATGAATAACTATAAGTACATAAAATTCCCAAAAGATAACTTTATTATTAAAAAAAATGGATTTGCAGATTATACAAACATTGTGAATCAAAAAGTAAAAATTACTGCTTTAAAAGAAAATAAAAAGGGTAAAATACAGGCTACAATTCAACTTACTTCTGGACGCTCATTCTTTAAAAGTTATAAAAGCATACAAGTAGATTTAAAAAACGCTTTAGCTAAAAAAGAACTTATTTAACATAGCACTAAATATTCAACACCTATAGGTTTCTTGCACTCCTAAAATTAATTAGTACTTTTACTGAAAATGAACCGTTATAGATGTTAGACTTTGTCGAATTCTCTTTTTTAGATGTACTAGATATCTTATTAGTAGCAATACTACTCTACTATACCTATAAGTTATTAAAAGGAACAGTTGCGATCAATATTTTTATTGGTATTGCTTTAATTTTCTTGATATGGAAAATTACACAAGCCTTAAAAATGGAAATGCTTAGTGGTATTTTAGGGTATTTACTTTCAGGAGGTGTAATTGCTCTTATTATTGTGTTTCAACAAGAAATAAGAAAGTTTTTACTAATGATAGGTACCACCAACTTTTCTAATAAAAGAAACTTTTTTAAACAATTAAAGTTTTTACAATCAGAAATAACTTCGGAGATAGAGACAGATCAAATTATTGAGGCATGTAGTAGTATGTCTCGTTCTAAAACAGGAGCTTTAATCGTTATCGAAAGAACTAATAGTTTAGATTTTTTAATCAACACTGGAGACGCTATGAATGCGTTAGTTAACAAAGTACTTTTAGAGAGCATCTTTTATAAAAACAGCCCTTTACATGATGGAGCAACGATAATTAGAGATAATTATGTGGTAGCCACAAGGGTTATTTTACCCATTTCAGACAGTACTATAATACCATCTAGATTTGGTTTAAGACACAGAGCAGCTATTGGTGTTAGTGAAAAAACAGATGCTGTTTGTCTTTTAGTTTCTGAAGAAACTGGCGAAATTTCTTATATTAAAGATGGAGAATTTATACTCTATAATTCTAAAGAAGAGCTGAATGAAAAGCTTAAAAATGATTTTACATAATTAAGAAGTCTTCTCTAAACTAAATTGTTTTTCGTAAAGATTTTTATAATACCCTGTGCTTTTTTGTAAAAGCGCTGTATGTGAGCCCTCTTCTACAATAAGCCCCTTATCCATTACTATTATTTTATCCGCTTGTTTTATAGTTGCCAAGCGATGTGCAATTACAATAGATGTTCTTCCCTTAGCTATCTTTTCTGTTGCAAACTGTATCATTTGTTCGGAATGAGAATCTACAGAAGAAGTAGCTTCGTCTAAAATAAGTATACTTGGCCTACTTACATAAGCTCTTAAAAAAGCGATTAATTGTCTTTGTCCAGAAGATAACATTGCACCTCTTTCTTTTACGTTATAATGATATCCACCAGGAAGTGATAAAATAAATTCATGGATGCCTATTTGCTTTGCAGCTGCTACAACTTCTTCTTCTGAAATAGCCGTGTTTTTTAAAGTTATGTTATTTAAAATAGAATCAGAAAATAGAAAAACATCTTGTAAAACAATAGCAACTTGATCTCTTAAACTCTCTAAATTATAACTCGCAATAGACACACCATCTATTGATATAATTCCTGAGTCTATTTCGTAAAAACGATTGATTAAGTTTATAATTGTAGATTTTCCTGCTCCTGTTGCTCCTACAATGGCAATTGTTTGCCCACTGTTTACGGTTAATGAAATTCCTTTTAAAACTTCTTCATCTTTTATGTAAGAAAATCTAACATTATCAAAAACGATATCTCCTTTAAGTTTCTCTGCCACAACTGATCCGTTTTTAGCGATAGTACTTTGAGTATCTATTACCTTAAAAACTCGTTCTCCTGCAACGATACCCATTTGGAGTTGGTTAAATTTATCTGCAATTTGACGCAAAGGTCTAAATAACATTTGTGCAAACTGAATAAAACCCATGATCATACCCACAGAAATACCAGTATCTTTTATAGCTTGACCTCCACCAAACCAAACAATTAAACCAATCCCTATAGAAGACAAAATTTCTGCTATAGGAAAAAATACAGAATAATACCAGATGGCTTTTATGTATGCTTTTTTATGTTTCTGATTAATTTCTTTAAAATTTTGATACTCTATATTTTCTCTATTAAAGAGTTGTACAATTTTCATCCCTGTAACTCGCTCTTGCACAAAACCGTTTAAATTAGCCACCTGATTTCTAACTTCTTGAAAAGTAGCTTTAATGGCTACCTGAAAAACCATAGTTGCATAAATTAAAAACGGAAGTATAAGAAGAGTAATTAATGCCAGTTGCCAATTTAAAAACAACATGATAATTGTTACTGCAAACATTTTTAAAATATCACTAAGTATTGTAAAAACTCCATTACTAAAAAAAGCCGCTACAGTTTCTATATCAGAAACAACGCGCGTTACTAATTTCCCTACAGAGTTTTTATCAAAAAAAGACATTTTAAACTGTAAAATATGTCTAAATATTTTAGCGCGTATATCTCTAATAATATGCTGACCAACCCAATTCGCAAAATAAATAAAAGTAAACTGCAATAGCACTTCTATTAAAAGCACACCTAACATTAAAAGCGTGTAATTTAAAAGCCCCTCTTTGTCTTTGGTTAAGATGTAATCATCTACAGTGTTAATTAAAATATAAGGAGATAAAACTGAAAATAATGCGAGTAGTATCGTAGAAGACGAGGCAATAAAAAAATAAAGTTTATAGCGTTTTGCAAAAGACATAAGCCTTTTAAAAATCTTCATATCAAAAGCGTTCCCTGAATTTTCTGCCAAAACTTAATATTTTATATGTGTTAAAAACAATCCTTTTGCAGGGACTGAGAGTCCTGCATTCCCTCTAGATTTACTTTCAATTATTTCTTTAAAATCTTGTATTGTAATTTTACCAAAACCTACATCTAATAATGTTCCGACTATTGCTCTTACCATATTTCTTAAAAAACGATTCGCAGTGATGTAAAAGGTAAGTGCATTTCCTTCTTGCTTCCAATAAGCAGCAGTAACATTACAATTATAAGTATACACATCTGTTTTTACTTTAGAAAAAGTTTGGAAATTAGTATATTCTAACAATAGTTTAGCTGCAGTATTCATTAACGTAATATCTGGCTCTTGAGAATGTATTTGCCATGAAAAATCCAATAAAAAAGGATTTCTTCCTAACCAAATTTTATATTCATAACTTCTAGAAACGGCATCAAAACGAGCATGTTTATCATCTGCTACTAAAAACACTTTTTGCACTACAATATCTGATGGCAAAATAGCATTAAGTTTAAATGCAAAATTTTCTGACAATTCTCTCTCAATATCAAAATGTGCATACATTTCTGAAGCATGAACACCTGTATCTGTTCTTCCAGCGCCAACAACTAAAATTTCTTTTTGAAAAATGGTACTCAATGCCACATTCAATTTCTCTTGAACTGAAATTACATCAGGTTGAATTTGCCAACCGTGATAATTTTTTCCATTGTAAGAAAGTGCTATAAAATACCTCAAGAATTATATTATTTTTGGAGTATTCAAAATTACGGAATTTATTTTGTTATCCTTACTTTTGAAAAGGTTTGCCTCCTTAAATTTTTCTTAAGATACTATTCTATGAAAAAAATACTATTATTATCTGATACACACAGTTATATAGACGATCAAATACTAAAATTTGTACATCAAGCAGATGAAGTTTGGCATGCAGGAGATATTGGTCAATTAGCAGTAACAGATACCATAAAAAAAATTAAACCTTTACGTGCTGTTTTTGGAAATATTGACGATAAGAATGCCAGGTCAGAATTTGATTTAGATTTAAAATTTATAGTTGAAGGTGTTTCAGTTTGGATTACCCATATTGGTGGTTATCCAAACAAATACAATCAAAGAATTCGAACAGAAATCAATCAAAATCCTCCTGATATTTTTATTACAGGACATTCCCACATACTAAAAGTAATGTATGATAAAAAATTAAACCTACTGCACCTTAACCCTGGTGCTGCAGGTAATCATGGGTTTCATAAAATAAGAACAATGCTTAGGTTCGAATTGGATTCAGGAGAGATTAAAAATATGGAAATTATCGAGTTATCGAAACGTGGAGCCAACTCAATGAAATAATAGATTCATTTGATAAAGTACTACGTTTATAATGCAAAAAACCAAGAATAAATTCTTGGTTTTTCTCGCACTAAATATACTATCTATTAAAATTATCGTAATCTATCTACAGATTTCACAAGATCTTCATCCTTTTTAATAGCTTTATTTGCCAAAACAATAAGCAAAACAACTAAAATCGGTAAGAACATCCCAATACCTTTCTCAGAAACTACTGTTTCTCCAGATAAATTTAGAGATAAATAAATCAATACACCTAATAAAAAAAGGTTTATCAAAATTATAACACGCCCAATTACAAACTGTAATTTTCTGTTTTTAAACAAAAACAAAGCAATTAAAGATAAAATTGCTGACGCAAAGAACATTAAAGGAATTATTTTAAATGTAAAAGCCTCCTCTAGAAACAAATCTACAACAAATATTTTTTCTTTAATTGTATTCCATAAATTAAATACAAAAATTAACCCTCCAGATACAATGGAAGCTAACAGTAAATAAATGCTTTGTAGTCTTTGAATCATTTTAAAAAATTAGACTACAAAAATAGAATTTCTTTTTAGAAAAAGAAAAACTTAAAAGTAAAAAAAAAGTGTATATTTGTAACATAATACCCACACAAATAAAATTGTATAGTACTATATACAGTTTACTAAAGTCTAAATAAACAATTTCAAAAAATCTTAAAATCTTAAGATATCTTATAACTTAATCATTACATTAAATGTTCGAAATTTCTGAACTGAAAGCAAAAACGCTTGCAGATTTGCAAAAAATTGCTAAGTCTATAGGACTTACTAAAACCAGTCAATTAAAAAAATTAGATCTTGTATATCAAATACTAGATACCCAAGCAGCAAACCCTGTTATAGAAAAAAAATCAGAACCAACTGCAACACCTATCAAATCTGAAAAACCTAAAAGAAAAAGGGTTGTAAAAAAACCAACTGTATCTAAACCTGTAGAAAAAAAGATTACGGACACAGAAGTAAAAAGTACACCTACAGAATCGGTTAAGGTCATTCAGAAAAAAGAAGAAATAAAGGAAACTTCTAAAGTAGAAAAAAATTCTTCTGAGAAAAATAAAACAAATGATCGTACACCTGATTTAAAAGATAAAGAACAAAAACCTGTTCATAAAAATCAGCCTCGCAACAATAATCAACAGCGTAATCCGAATCAAAAAAACAACAAAAATCAGAATAGAGATAAAAATAATACCAATAGAAATCATAATAAATCTGGAAACAGGTATAAAGATCCAGATTTTGAATTTGATGGTATTATAGAAAGTGAAGGTGTTTTAGAAATGATGCCAGATGGCTATGGTTTTTTACGTTCTTCGGATTATAATTACCTATCATCTCCAGATGACATCTATGTATCTCAGTCTCAAATTAAATTATTTGGTTTAAAAACTGGAGATACTGTTAGAGGTAATGTAAGACCTCCAAAAGAAGGTGAAAAATATTTTCCTTTAATTAGAGTTTCTAAAATTAATGGATTGAATCCCAATGTTGTTAGAGATCGAGTTTCTTTTGAACATTTAACACCATTGTTTCCTCAAGAAAAATTCAATTTAGCAGAGAAAGGAAGTTCTTTATCTACTAGAATTATAGATTTATTTTCTCCTTTAGGAAAAGGACAGAGAGGTATGATTGTGGCGCAACCAAAAACGGGTAAAACCATGTTGTTAAAAGATGTAGCTAATGCTATTGCTGCAAATCATCCAGAGGTTTATCAAATTGTATTGCTGATAGATGAACGTCCTGAGGAAGTTACAGATATGCAAAGAAGTGTTCGAGGAGAGGTTGTTGCTTCTACTTTTGATGAACCTGCAGACAAACACGTTCGTGTGGCTAATATTGTTTTAGAAAAAGCAAAACGATTGGTAGAATGTGGACATGATGTAGTAATTTTATTAGACTCTATTACACGTTTGGCAAGAGCCTATAATACCGTTGCTCCTGCTTCAGGAAAAATACTTTCTGGAGGTATTGATGCCAATGCTTTACACAAACCAAAACGCTTTTTTGGTGCTGCAAGAAATATAGAGAATGGAGGTTCTTTAACGATTATTGCTACTGCTCTTACAGAAACAGGCTCTAAAATGGATGAGGTGATCTTTGAAGAATTTAAAGGAACTGGTAATATGGAACTGCAGTTAGATAGAAACATCGCCAACAGAAGAATCTACCCTGCGATAGATCTTATTAAATCTTCTACAAGACGTGATGATTTACTTCTAGACGAGAAAACAGTTCAAAGAATGTGGGTATTACGCAAATACCTTGCAGATATGAATCCTATTGAAGCTATGGAATTTATTAACGAAAGAATAAAATTCTCTAAAAATAACGATGAATTTTTAATCTCTATGAATGGATAATTTAGTGTAAGTCTTTAAACTAAAAAACCTTTTTGAGTAATTCAAAAAGGTTTTTTTTATGGTCTATTTTATAGAAAAAATAAAAAGTAAACAAAACTCATAAAAAAAAATCCGTTCAATTGAATTGAACGGATTTTTTTAATTATTAGTAGGTCTAGTTATCTAATTACTATACATAAAAGCCCTATTATCTTCAACATCAGAAGCTTTTTTTATGGCTTCGTACATTTTAAAAGTTTGTCTTTTTCTTGCCTCAGCAATACGCTTTCTGTTGGCATCATAATTTGGCAATGCAGTAGGTATTTTTTTATTTTTTAGAGTAAAAGCAAAAACACCTCTTTTGCCTTCTATTTTGTTGTATAACTTACCAATTTCTGCATTATACATTGCTCCTACTACTTTAGGAGCTACTCCAACTCCAGAAAGTGTTGGACTTTTTAAAGTAATATTGTTAGCAGTTCTTACGCTAGCTCCTGCAGATTTTGCAATATCTTGTAAAGAAGCTCCATTAAATTTTTCTACAAGTATAGCTGCTTTCTTTTCATTCATTAAAATAGGTCTAACTTTACTAGTAGCCTTATTTACAGACATCAACCCTTTTTCTTCTTTACCTGTTAAAAACGCAACTACATGACTTCCTTCTAAATCAAAACGTTTAAAATCGTTCACATTAGTTTCGTTATTAAATGACCAGCTTACAATTTCTCTTTGATTTCCTATACCAGGAACATTTTCATCCAACACCTTTAAACCAACTGCTGGCTTTGGCTTATAATTTAATTGTTTTGCAGCGTCAAAGAAATTGTATTCTTTAGAAACTAATAAAGCAAATTCTTCTGCTTGTCTAAATACTGCATTTTCTGTTTCTTCTGAAGGAACAATATTTTTAGAGTATGTTGCTAATTTTACAACTTTTTGCTTGTTTTTTTGTCCATCTATTTTAATAACATGAAAACCGAATGGAGATTGCACAACACCAATATCTCCTTTGTTACCTTCAAAAGTAAAATCTCTAAAAGCAGGGGTCATTCTATTGTAATTAAACCAATCGTATGCTCCACCTTTTTCTGCAGATCCTTGGTCTGACGAAAATTCTTTAGCCAAATCAGCAAACTTACTTCTCCTTCTTTTTACAACAGTTAAAAGACTATCTGCTAAAGCTTTTGCATCTTCTTCGGTTCTTGTAACTTCAGGTGCTACTCTTTGTGCACCCACAAAAGGAATTAAAATATGACTTGCTTTTACAGAGTCTGGCAATTGTACAACTGCTGTAATTTTAGATAATTTAATTGCTTTTAAGTCTTTGTAAGGCCCTACAACATCGCCTTTATTTGCATCAAATATTGCATCTACAATAAGAGCGTTAAGGTTGCTTTTAAATTGATAACCTGTATTTAAGTTCGTATCAGAATCATTCTCAGATAAAAACAAAGCATCATTTTGACTTGCCGTAAAATCTTCTTTTAGACTAGCTACATTATCCATAATAGCTTTCTCATCTTCTGACGTAGGTAAAATATCAAACTTTACGTAAGAAATATCTCTAGAAGCATCTACTTGGAATTGTGTTTTGTGCGCTTTAATGTAATTTTCGATATCTGATTTCTTTAGCTTTACCAAGCTATCTGGAATCGAAGTATAAGGAACATAAACAAACTGACTATTTAATTTAGTATTATCTATTAAATACTGCATTTCACCTTCTTTTAAAGAGGCTCCTAAACCAGCAGTAACCAGATTGTTAAAGGTAGTTGTTTGTGAGTTATCTCTAAGTTGATTCATATAAGAAGACCATTGAGACCAGAGTTGAGCATTATTCTCTTTGGTGTCTGCTAAAAATTGCTTAAACTTATTTTCATCAAACATCCCTACTTCGTTTTGGTATTGAGGATTGTTTTGCACAAAAGGGGCATTAACAATTTCACTCCAAACATCTGCTTCTCCAATAGTTATTCCTGCTTGATCTAATTGATTTTTATATATTTTTTTTCTTACAATATTGTCCCAAACGGTTTTTGCTGCTTGCATTTCAGAAACACGCCCACCTGATTGTTGCTTGTAAGTTTCTAGTTCATTCGCAAATTCTTGTCTAGAAATAGCTTCTCCATCTACTTCACCTACTTCATTTACTTTACTAGAATTAAAAAAATCACCAAGTGTTGATGGATCTAAAACAAAAGCAAATAATGCTAACCCAATAATGATGATTAAGAACATTGATCGTTCTCTAATTTTTGATAAAACTGCCATATGATTTTTAAATTAATTTCAGTGGGCGAATATACATTTTTACTTTCTATATTGCAACCCAATGACTACTTATTAGTAGGTTGTTATGTATTTTTACACCTACTGCAAAACATCAAAAGTACTACTGTTCAGGATTGGTAATAGTAAGCAATACTTCATCAATCTTTGCGCCACTCATTTTTAATATTTTTATTTCGAAATTATCAATTTCTAATACCTCTTTTTCATCAGGAATATTTTCTGTATGCTCTATGATAAAACCACCTAAAGTTTCATATGCTTCTGATTTGGGTAAATTTACATTATACTCTTCATTCAAATAATCTACTTCTAATCTTGCAGAAAAATTAAATTGATGGTCGGATATTTTTTTTTCTAAAAATACTTGAGAATCGTGTTCATCTTCTATCTCACCAAATAATTCTTCAACAATATCTTCTACAGTAATCATCCCAGATGTACCTCCATATTCGTCTACTACTACAGCAACACTTTTTCTCTTTTTCATTAATGAATTAAGGATATCATTAATCATCATCGATTCTGGTACAAGTTCTAATGGCAGTAGAATAGACTTTATCATTTTTGGTTTTTTAAATAACTCAAAGGCATTAACGTAGCCCAATACATCATCTAGAGACGATTTATAGACTAAAATTTTAGACAAGCCTGTATCTATAAATAATTTTTTAAGATTTGTAACCGTTTCATGGATTTCTACAGCAACAATATCTGTTCTTGGCACCATGACTTCTCTTGCTTTTACATTCTGAAAAATTAATGCATTTTGAAAAATTTGTATCTCTGAATCTACCTCTTCGTCATTACCTGTTTCTAATTGTTCGTTAATATAATTCCCTAACTCTTCTTTACTAAATTCTGTTTGCTGTTCGTCAGATTTGGTTTTAAAAAAAATACGCAAGAAAAAATCAGATATTAGCGTTATAAATTCTGAAAAGAAATGAAAGATTACGTAGAAAACATAAGCAGGAACTACAAATATTTTTAAAACCTCGTTGGCATAAATTCTAAAGATAGTTTTAGGTAAAAACTCTGCAGTTATTAAAATTACTAGCGTAGAGGCAACTGTTTGTAATAGAAGAATTGAAAATTCATTTAACCCATCTACAGGTAATAATTTAAGTAATAAACTTCCCATGTAATAACTGTAAATTACTAAAGAAATATTATTACCTACTAACATTGTGGTAATAAACTTAGAAGATTTTTGAGTAATTTTTGTTAATATTTTAGGAATAAATCCTGCTCGTTTTTTTTCTAATTCTATGTGCATTTTATTTGCAGAAACAAATGCAATTTCCATACCTGAAAAAAAAGCAGATAGTAAAATGGTTATAAAAATGATAATGAGTTCTACCTCCATTTAAAAATTAAGAATTATTTCTTTTGACGATTTCTTTTTTCAACTTTTTTTCTAAAATGCCTTTTAAAGAAAAACACTAATGTAATAAAAATGGAGAAACCAATAAATAAATACGCTTTTTCTCTCTCTGAATTAAAACGAATAATACCCTCTATTAAACATAGGATAGCAATAATTAAATATCCATATTGAAAGATTTTCCAAAGTTTTGTCATTGTCTAGTTTTCTGTAGTTTCTAATTTTCCTGTTATTTTTTTTGCAAGATGTTCGGATAGATCTCCTTTTGATTCAAAACCAACTCCAAAAATAGTGTCATTTTCTTTGGTTAAGCAAAATGGTTTTTCTGACACGAAATAATTTGTCTTTTGGTCCCAAAATAACTGTTCTGTAGTTAACATGGAAAGATCAGAGTGGTTTTTTACAATAACATTACCTCTTATTTCGGAAACAGAAGTTTTTGCATATGTAATTGCATAATTTCCTGTTATAGTAACCGAATCTAATCCTTTATTTTCAAAATTTACAATTTTAATTCCATCTGGAAACTCATTGTAAGGATGTTCTTTTCTATTACTAAAATCTAACATTCTATTGCTAATTAATTTTGAGGTAATATATCCAGAATCTTTGTAAATATGGTAAATATTTTTAGCGGTACCAACAGGTAAGTTTTTATCAGCTAAAAAATCTCTAGCAGATTTTGAAGTGTTAGAGCATGAAAAAAGTACTACTGTTAGTAAACAAACAGCAGTACTTTTTAAAAATATTTTAAAAATGTTTATCATCTTTAGTCGCTTGAAGCAACTTTTACAGTTTCACCAATCCAACATTTAATGGTGTGTAAAGCGCCAACCATTGCACCTTTTGTAAAAATTACTTTTTTACTTGGTAAGTTTGCTTTGTAACTTCTAATATATCTAGCTGCACTTGAAGAAATACTTGGGTCTACTCTTGCTGCAGTTTGTGCTTTTCTTAAAGCTGCTGCATACACCATTCTTTTCTCGAACTCATCACTTCCACAATTGTTAACACTAGATTGGTACAAGCTAGCGATTAACAAATAAGCTCTACCATAATTTGGATTAAACTTTAACGCCTCTCTTGCCAAACTTCTAGCCTTAGATAATTGTCCTCTTGACTTTGCAGCTTGTGCAAATTTTAATTTATACTTTGCTTTTTTGATAGGATCTGTTTCCAATTCAAATGCCTTTTCTCTCATTTGTGCAGCACCAGTTGCATCTCCATTTTTTTCTAAAATCCCTGCGTAAAAAGTATATGAATCTGGTGAAGGAGCAGATTCTGCATATGCTTTCGCTAACTTTTCATACATTGGTTCTTCTTGACATTCTTTTTCAAACATTCTAGATACAGCTCTTCTTAACCAAACTGAATTTGTTTTATTCGCTTCAAAATCTCTTTCGTATAGAGGAACTAACCTTTCACAAGTTGCTATTTCAGAAATCATATTATCCAAACCGCCTTCAACTTGCCCTAAAGCTTTAGAGTTTACCGTGTAAGCATAAATTTTTCTTTTATTTTTTACAGAGTCTACGCTTAACTTTCTAAGTTGAACAGCATAATTTTCTAATTTCTTATTTACATTTTCTAATACATCATCATAAGTATCAAATACTTTTTGAGGATTGGTATCTTTATTTCTATCTGTTACCCCTTGAAAGTAAACATATAAATTTTTGACTCCCATTTTAGTAGGATCTATTGAGTATGCTTTTTCTAAAATTGAAAAAATCTCGTCATTTGAAGACAATTTATTCGTCATTAAGTAACTCGCATAATCACTATGAACTTTTGCTGGGTTTTTCTTCGGAAAATATTGCAATCTCTGTTCATAAATTCTTTTTGCCAATACAGGGTCTTTTTTTGCCTTCTCTGCTAAATCAGAACCGTATTTATAAATATTTACAGATAAGTCTTGACAGTTATCTAGTAAATAGGTTAGGTTTAGTAAAGCGTCATCATATTTTTTCGAATTAAAATCACCTTTAAATAGGTTATATTTAATTTGACACTCTCTATTTGCATCTTCCTGGGCATTAGTTTTAGCAGCGATAAACAGTAAGTTTACTGCTAGTAAAAACGTGATTTTTTTCATTATGATTGTTTTAATTTAATCTATTCTTCTTTTTATAAACCAAGTGTCTGACAAAGATAAACTTAATCTAAAATTAAAATAATTTTCTTGTATTAAATTATTTTCTGTGGTTCCTCTTCTACCAAATTCAAGTCCTGCGTTTACCGTAGACAATCGTTTTAATGGCAAACCTAAACCAAAAGATATGCCAAAGTCTTTAATTTCTGTAAAATTTGAATTAGCACCTGTTCCATCTACTAATAATCCCGTATTCTCAAAACGCAAACCTGCTCTGTAGGTCACCCTTTTCCAATAACTTGATATTGAGTTTATCTTCGGTAGATAATACCCTCCTAAGGATATTCTATTTGAATTACCATACTTGTAAGCACTATTGGTGTTTGCTAGTAAACCATTGGTGATAAACGCATCTTGATTTTGGTATTCTACACCTGCATACCATTTGTCTAGATTTCCTAACCCTATTCCAAAAGTAGACTTTATAGGTATTACAAATTGCCCATTAATAGTAGAGACAGCAATAGTATCTCTTGGCGCTTCATTACCACTAGAATTAAAGGTTAAAGAATACAAATAATCTTTACCTGTTACATTAAGTTCATTTTCTAGTTTTACAGTTGCTCCAAGATCTAGAGCAACTTGATTTTTAAATTGTTTTTTGTACTGAGCTCCAAATTTTATTGCTGTTCCTCTGATGGAAGTTTGCTCGTTGTATTTAGTAGCTAAAGAAACATTAGCTCTTTGATTAATAATACTATTTTCTATATTACCGAAACTAAAATCTGCTTCAACCCCTAGTGATAGGTTTTTGATCGGTATAAAGCCGAAAGTTCCATACAATCTATTAATACCACCATTACCAGAATACAATGTAATCTCAGAAGTACTTCCGTCTGAATTTAATATGGCATTATTTAAAGAGTAACCAACAGAAGAAAATGGTTGTAAACCTATAGAAAAACCTGCCTTATTACCAATGGGCACTGCTAAAGCGACATAAGAAATACTGGTTGAAGTACTATTTTGACTATTATTAGTCGTTTTTACTGTTAAATCATTATTTAAAAGTCCAAATCCATAGGTTGTATAACGCAAGTTTGCAGTAGCTGCAGGGTTTGTGAAATTTAAGTATTTGTAATGGTTAAAAGCAACTCCAATTCCTCCCATAGAATTTTGAATTACTGTATTGGTATTAAACTCTTCACCCACTCCAAAATAAGAGTATGGAGATGAGTTAGATCTTTGAGCCATAAAACTTACAGAAGTAAGGAGTAAAACAATTACTACAATCTTTCTAATCATTTGTTATTGTTAAAAATAAGTATTCTATTTAATCCTTCTAGGAGAAAATTTTGATTGGCAAATATGCTACTTTTTAATTGTTTTGACAAGAAATTTGTATCTCCTCCTGTTAAAACAACTGTTAAATCTAAATATTTGTTTTTGTATTGGCTGATAACCCCTTCAATTTCTTGAAGTACACCATTAACTATTCCAGAATGTATGCTTTCTTCAGTACTATTCCCTGTAAAGTTTTGAAACATTGTTACCTTTAGCAATGGAAGTTTAGCTGTCTGGTTGTGTAGCGCTTTGTAACGCATTTGTAGTCCAGGAGAAATCGCACCTCCATAGTACGTAGTGGTAGCTCCAATAAAATCGTAAGTTATACAGGTTCCTGCATCAATAACAAGTACATTTTTTTGAGGAAAGGTTAAAAATGCGCTGTACGCTATACATAAACGATCTAACCCTAATGTATTTGGAGTAGCATAACTGTTGGTGAAAGGAAAATTCATAGAAGAATCTAGTACTTGCAAAGGCAGTATTTGGTGTAAGTCTGAAATTATGGGTTCAGAAATATGGCCAACATTAGATAATATGGCTTTGTCTATAGCATAGGTAATACTAATTTTTTTTATTTCTGGCAGAAGCTGTTTTGTAAAAAAGACAACTACCTCAACAAGTCTATCTTGCTCAAAAACAGCAGCTTTTACTCTTGTATTACCAACATCTATGACTAAATTCATTTCTTACTTTTAATGAAAATCAAAAATACACACATTTTTTTTTAATTTTATGTAGGAGAAGTAAAAAAACATATTATATTTGCATCCGCTAAT
>CALKEB010000032.1 GCA_938084845.1 uncultured Polaribacter sp.
AACTGGAACCTATTTTGGGGAGGACGATATAGTGCGTATAGAAGATGATTATAATAGAGCGTAAATGAAACTTAAAGCAATCATAGTTTCAGGCTATTTTAACCCCTTACATAAAGGTCACCTTGAGCTTTTTGAAAAAGCTCTAAGTGTCCCTTATGTAAAGGGTTAAAATAACCAGATACTATTATCGCTTTTGGTTTACTCATCTAGGCTCTATTATAATCATCTTCGATACGCACTATATCATCCTCTCCAAAATAACTGCCTGTTTGAACTTCAATAAAAACCACTTTTTCATCTCCCTTATTTTCAATACGGTGTTTTACTCCTTGAGGGATAAGAATCGTTTCTCCTTTTGAGTAATCCTTTATATCACCGTCAAGAGTTATTGAGCCAACTCCTTCAACAATCGTCCATGCCTCAGAGCGTTTATGATGATACTGATAGGAAAGTCTTCCTCCTGGATCTACTTCTATGCGTTTAAGCTTATAGGAAGGCTCATCATGTAATACATAAAATCGTCCCCATGGACGCTCTTCACTTTCTATAGATATCATTTATCATTAGAATTAAATAGTACAATATGCTCGTGGTCTGCTAAAAATTTTGAAGCTAGATAAAAACTCACTTTTCGCCCGATTAAATCTTCAATTTTATCCTCTAGTTGAGCGATGTATTCCATGTTTAGCCCTTGGCCGATTAAAAACACTTCTATTAGACCGGAGTCATTTCCTTTAGCATAATCCCCTACTAAGATAATCTGATCTACATCTCCCATCCGCTCCAGTACAGTTTCAACAACATCCTCCAGACCGAGGTGCTTAAAAACTACTTTCTGCATCACTTCAAAAAGCGGATGTTTGATGTTGGCCTTGTACTCTACTTTATTATCGACTTTAACTTTTTCTAAATAACCAGCTCCTTGAAGGTGATTGAGTTCTTTACGGATAGCATTGGTAGATTCCCCCATCTCGGTGGCAAGCCCATTTAAATACCCCCTATTGGCCTGGGAGATAAAAAATTTGATCAGTAATCGAAGGCGCGTTTTTGATGTGATTAGCTCACCTAGCATATTTTAGAATCTTTGGTTTTTTTTGGACGGCTCCGCCGCATCTGTCCCAATTGGGCAAAGGTATATTATTGATTAAAAATTTAAAAAAATTAACTCTTAAGCCGCCTGCTTTTTAAGGATAATTCGTATCCCTAAAGAGGCTAACTCTAGTTTAACTTTTTTATTATTTGTTTCAATTACCTTTCCCGATACCCCTGAAAAGGGTCCCTGGGTAATCGTATGGGAATCTCCCAAAGAAAGTGTAGTTACTTTAAAATCTTTATACACCCCGTTTAGGTGATCCTGCATTAGATTAATCTGGTTGGCAGGAACAACCTCTGGTTTTCCAAGAAAAAACAAATAGCGTACAATGCCATTGCAGGCAAAAACTTTGTCACGCTCTTTCTCTTCTAACTGAACCATTACATAAGAAGAAAGAAGGGGTCTGGTTACTTTTTTCTTTCTGTCGGAATATTGTTTTACAAGGGTTATAGTTGGGCAGTAGTTTGTAATTCCCATAGCAGAGAGCTGACTAGCTACTTTAAGCTCCTGCTGAGGCCGGGTATAGACAACAAACCACTTTTTTTCCATGCTTTTTATAATTAAAACCCCCTTAAAACAAACGGTAAAGCCAATTCATTAAGGGGGTTTAAACTTTTATCAAATGAAATTCCAAGCATTAATAAGTACTAAAAGTACTTGATAATAATTATAAAACCAAACTATTTATTAAGTTTTTTTAGTATTTGCTTTTAATTAGGGGGGGAAAGTAAATCATTAAAGTAAACAACTAATTAACAATCAACTATTTAAAAAAGTCTTAGGTTCCAACACAAACTACAAATTTGTTTTATAGTTTTTCCTTAAATAACTTTTATTTAATGATGGTTTTTGTTGTGTTCCACTAAGCCAAGGGTGAAGCTTTTGCCCTTTTTCTATTAAAATCCCAAACTCATTAGCTTGACTTGGAAAAAAAGTTTTTAAAATAAATTTTGATATATACACACAAGGGAGTAATATTTTAAGCATCAAACTCTTAGACCGCTTTAGTCTGGCAATTGGTAACTCATAGTGATTAAAAAAATGAAATTTGTTTATGGTATGTGGAAGAAAAGTATTTACTGTTTTTTTTATCTCTTCCTTAGTCCAACGATAAATATAATTGGGTATGTGGCTATTTTCTACGCCACCTGTTCCATCTTTTAAAATAGCATCAATTTCGTATTCAGGAACAAGGCCTAACTTTCTAGAAATTTTAGATAAAAAATTATCAGATGATTCTATCACAATAATAGCCTTTTTAGCTACTCTAAGCATTTCTCCTAAACCCTTGTGTGGGGAATATAAATGATGAAGAGCTGCGCTTACAATTACAAGTTCAAAAGAAGCGTCATTATAAGGCAATGTGTTTAAATCCGCTTTTCCCCATTGATAGGGGTAATAATCTGTCACATTAGCATGCGGTGCTAAATTTGAAATAATAACACTTTCAAATTCAAATTCGCGAAGTGTTTTAGAATCATTTGGTCCACCTCCAACCACTAAGATAGTGGTTTTTTTGTCGATCAATTTTAAAGAAATCGCCTTTTTTAAAATATTTGAATATAGTAGTTTCATTAATTACAATACTGCTGAAAGATACCTACAGCCTGAGAAAATCCTGAATCTCTAGCTGTGGCAAGATAAGGGCAAGCACCTATGGGATCTCCCATTTTGATATAAATAAGCGCTTTAATGTATTCGCATTTGCCATTTAAAGGATTTAAATCATTGATCACCATATCAATTTGCTCTTCTGCCTTTTCTAGATTACCTATCATATAATTAGCAGTAGCGGCATTTTCAAAGTGCGCATAATCTAATGGGTTGGCCTCAATGGCTTTTTCAAATTCTATCGCTGCTTTTTGAAAATCCCCTTTATTAAAATAATCTAATCCTGTTTTTGAATAGTAAATTGATTCATTTAGTTTCCCTGTGCCAACAGCTATTTGATTGTATAGGTTTTTAATTTCCCCATTATTCGGAAAAATTTCTGTCGCTTTTTTTGCTCTTTCAATTAGTATTGGATCTTTAACATTACTTATACCATTGGCTATAATTAGATAATTCTTCCAGTTAACAAGCTTATTTTTATAGGTTAAGAGTTCAAAAGCTTCTTCTAGTGCCTTTTTATCTCTTGTAATATTTATAAGATTAATATACCGCGATGCATGCAAGTCATTGTTTGGAAGTCCAAAAAAGGCTTTTCTGGCATAAATTTTAGCACTGTCTAATTTGCCTTGCTCCTGAAAAATTTGGCTCTTTAAAATTTCACTATAAAAAAGGTAAGGATTTGCGTCTGTCCCGTTATCTAAAAGAGCTAACGCTTTGTCATATTTTTTTGCTTTTACATAATAACGTGCTTTTACCGAATTAATAGGAATAGTAGTTACCGTTATGTTAGGCATATCAGGTACAATATTATCAACCTGATTTAAAGGAACATTGTAATTATTAGAATTAAAATCCTGTAATAAAAACATTTGCCCCTTTAAAGAATTATAAACCGAATTAGATACATAGAGCGATGGCAAAAGTAAAAACAAGCTAATCCACAAAAACCCTCTTGAAATCCCTTTAAGGGGTTGCTTTTCTTTCTCTTCATAATAATAGAAGCTAATTAAAGCTAAAATCAACGTCCAAACAACCAACACTTGTGGCCGGGCAATAGGAAAATTTAATGACGCATCAACACTGTAAATACCTAAGGCTACTAATAATAAGAAAACAAACAGCCGCTGCTCCAAGGGCTTTTCAGTGTTTTTTATTACCAATTTAAAAGCGAAAAAGATAGTTAAAAAGAAAATTCCTAAATAAGACAAAAAACCAAAAAGACCCAATTCCGCTCCTAATTGAATAAAATCACTATGGGCATGATAAGGTACTACGTAGCCTTTAATGTTATATTTGTCAAAGTCGATGGATTTCAATTTCCAATTACCTAACCCCACACCAAAAATAGGACTAGATTTGAATTGGTTTAATACATCGGTATAATAGCGAATACGAGCCGTAATGGAGTCGTCTGTGGTTATAGCGCCGATAGTGGCCGCTCTTGCGACCGCGTCAGCGCCTTTGTCTTTTAAAACGGTCTGGTTAATGGTAATAGCCATAAGTAGTGCTAGGAGTACCCCTGAAGCTGAGAAAATTAATTTTTTAACATGTTTTTTATCAGCTTGAAACCCTATAAAAACCAAAGCACCTAAAAAGGAAGCAATTCCAAATCCTGTAGCTAAAAAAGAAGCCCTGCTTTGTATCATCATAAGCCCTAGAAAAACAGCAAAACTCAAGAGAACAAGGCTTATTTTAATAAAAGGTTTTTTTTGGGTGTGAATTAAATAATAAACAAAAGGGGTTTTAATAGCTAAAGAAAAAGCAGTAATATTTCTGTTGGCAGTTACTCCTTTTAATTCACTTGAAGCAATTAGACCTCTAGTATTTATCATATCTATGGCTTGTACCAATACATAATAAATTTCAACAGTAAGAATTGCAACCAGAACCCAAGACAAAAACCCTATTTTATTTTTGATCCCACTTAACAATATTAACATACAACAATACATTAAAAACACGTTGACTTGGCGACTGATATTTACCAATTGTTCTGTTTGATTCAACGCATAAAAATAAGAACCAGCCGCCCACAAAATAAAAAATCCGTAGAGCAAGGTTAATTTGGAGCCTAATAGTTTTGAAAGAGCTCCTAAAAAATACTTGTTATTAAATAAGATGTACAAAATAACAATACCATTAAGAATATTCATTCCCAGCCATTGTGGAGCTATTTTATCTACAGCACCCCAATTGGGTATAAAGCCAATACAAAAATATAGGATCAGAAAAAGTGGTGCAATAAAATTAGAGGAGTTCAAGTTGTTTTATTTAGAGATTAGGTTGTATTTTAAGATGCAATAAATTGCTCGAAAACCGTCTTTCCAGCCAATTTTTTTACCTTCTTCATAAGTTCTCCCATAATAAGAAATACCCACCTCGTAGATGCGAATGTTCTTTATTTTGGCTATTTTCGCAGTAATTTCTGGTTCAATTCCAAAGCGATTTTCCTTAATTTGAATGGACTTGATAATTTCGCTACGAAACATTTTGTAGCAAGTTTCCATATCTGTAATATTTAAATTTGAAAAAATATTAGATAAGAAAGTTAAGAAATTATTGCCAATGGTATGCCAAAAGAAAAGAGCTCTGTGTGGATTAGACCCTTTGAAACGTGAGCCATAGACTACATCGGCAAATCCGTCTAAAATTGGTTTTAAAAGTCGATTAAACTCATGAGGGTCATATTCTAAGTCAGCATCTTGGACAATCAAAATATCCCCTGTGGCTTTTTGAAAACCGGTGTTAAGCGCAGCTCCCTTACCCTGGTTTTTTTGATGTTTTTCGTATATTATTTCTGTTTCAGGATGTTCCTTTATAAATGTTAAAATAAGTTTTTCAGAACGATCGGAGGAACAATCGTTGACCATAACCAATTCTTTTTTTAGTCCGCCTATCAATTCAATCTCCAACAATTTGTTAAGAATATTGAGAATTGTAACTTCTTCATTAAATACTGGTATTATAATTGAAAGTTTTTTCAAGGCTTTGGTTTTATTAGTTGTAAATAGTTTGAAAAACTTAAAGCAATAAACATCAGCATAATCGGATAAACAGGCAACAAAAAGCGTTGTGATTGAACGGCTAAAAGGGATTGACCTCCTAAATATATCAACAGCAATAAGAGCATCCAAACCATATTAAAATTGGTAAAAGAAAAGTTGCGGATAAACAGGCCCATAGCAACCAAAAAAAAGCAGAGTAAAAAAGTAGATTTTATAGTATTTGCTAGTGTGAATAATGGGCTAAATGGAGGTTTGTGATAAATAGCATGTGGAATACCTACCAAAAGGCGGCCAGTGTTTAAAATCCAATTCCGTAAAAAAGAGCTAGGATACTTTTTAATATTTTCAATTGCTTTGACTTTAAGAGTTTCATCATATTCTATAAGAGAGTTTGTGTTTTTCAATTGTTGGGCAAATTCTTTATGGTTTTCATTTATTTCATTAATAATTACTTCATTCACCTTTCGTAAATAAAGCGAATCTAATCCTGAAAAGGTATTGTATCTAGCAGCAAAATGATCATGTTCAATTGGCATGGTGTGCCATTCACCCATGTCCACTTTATATGGGCTGGCTGTCCAATAAAGAAGCGCCCCTCCATTGGCAGACCAATAAAAAATCTTATTAGTAATGCTGTAGGTAAAAAGCAAATAAGGCAAGCAAAAAAGAAGGGCAAAGACCCCTAATTTCCCTATGCCCTTTAGGAGGTTGTTTTTGAAAAAAAAATCCCCTAAAAACCCAACAGGAATAAAGACAAAAAGTACATAGGCAAAAATAACTCTTGTGAGAGCCAGTAAGCCAAAAATCAATGCGGCTTGAAGTAAAAATTTTCTAGAAGGGAATTTATAGTATCGTGTTAGCAAATAAAGTAATATACAAACCCATAAAATGGCAAGAGGTTCTGAATATAATTTTGCCCCCCAATAAAATAAAAAAGGATCTACAAAAACTAGAATATAGGTAACCCAGAGAGCAGCTTTTAGGTTTAAAAAATGTAAGGCAGTTTTTAAGAAGTACGTAAACGCTATATACAAAAAAGCAGCATTTAAAAAGATCGCTGTTTTTACAGAAAACCCAATCCATTTTAAAGCAGCAAGAATGAGCGGATAAAGAGGTCCATTGAGCAATAACCAACTATCCAAAACTGGGGTGGTGCTAAATCGATCTAAAATGTCTGAGGCTGTTTGCCAATAGCGGATTCCGTCAGAGAGAGGAACATTTTTCCCTAGTATCCAAATATCTGCGACAAATATAAATAACACCGGAAGGGTAAGTCCCCATGGGCTTGAAAAGAGTTTTGTGTACTTCATAAATTTTCAATGTAGTCTGGCAAACGATCTTGGGGCTTCCAACCCAATTTATCCAAAGCGGCATTATCTTCCCTAAGGGTTTCTCTATAATTTCCTTGTTGATCATCCAAATGCACTTTACCCACGCCAAAACGTTGTCTAAAGAGTTCATAGACCTTAAGCAAAGTGTAATTTTTGCCAGAGCCCAATTCCCAAGCCACTTTTTCAGTCTCTTCAGAAAAAGCAATACGTATTAGACCATCTACTATATCCTCAATATGGGTGAAATCACGTTTTTGTTTGCCATCGCCGACTAAGGTAATAGGTCCACCGTGAGTCGCTTGATGTCGCCAAAGACCAATTACTGCAGCCCAATCTCCCTCGGTTATTTCGCTCGGACCATATACATTGTAAAATCTAACAATTTCGATGGGCATAGTATAGGTTTTACGATACATTCTACACATTTCTTCTCCTATATATTTATAAAATGCATAAGGCGATTGATAGGGGTTATGATGTTTGGAAGAAGAGCCTGAATAAATAATTTTAGTTTTATTGGGTCTAGCCCATTCCAGTACTGCTTCTACCCCACACGCATTGGCTTGAAAAGTTTGGTTGGGCTGCAAAAAGGAAGGTTGAATGCGAGAAAGTCCTGCCAAGTGAAAAATAAGATCAAAGTCATTGGTTAGCTTTGCAATTGAATTAACATCTAGATCATGATACAATGCACCCTCTATGTGATTCGTCTTAGTTCCAATACTATAATTATCTACAGAAACCACTTTGTGCTGATCTTTAAGCAATTTTTTAATTAGGTTAACGCCTACAAAACCTGCTCCACCAGTTACTAAGATTCTCATGAGTATAAATTTAAGGATTCTCTTAATTAAAAACCTCTAAAAAATCGTAATTTTGATTTATGGAAGTTGAATATACCCTACTACTTTATTCTGCTATTTTAGGTGTAGGATTCAATCTTTTGTTCCAGTGGATATTTATTAAAAGAAAGAAATTCGATCCAATAAAGGCAAGGAGTTCTCACAGTGCTCTAGCGACCAAAACTGGAGGTATTGCCCTTTTTAGCTCATTATTCGTTTGCACGCTTTATTTTTATTTTAACCGAAATGAAATATTCGATTTTACTTTACTCCTGCCCCTTAGTACTATCTTTATTATTGGAGTTTATGATGATTTTTATGAGGCTGATTTTAAACTCAAATTTTTTATTCAAATTATTGTAGCCAAATTATTTATTGATAATGGCTTTTTAATCAACAACTACTACGGTCTTTTTGGGTTTCAAGAAATACCATATCTTCTAGCACAGTTCACCACCATATTTGTGTTTTTGGTCATAGTGAATGCATTTAACTTTATTGACGGCATTGATGGGTTGGCCATTTCCTTTGCTATTTTTGCTTTGATTGGTTTTGAATTCTTAAATCACTCCTCTGCTTTATCTTCCTTAAATACAATCTCTATTGGAGGGCTACTTTCTCTTTACTATTTTAATTTTAAAAAAGAAAGGAAGATTTTTCTAGGCGATGCTGGGTCTTTATTTTTAGGAAGTTTGTTGGCTGTCAATGCATTCCATTATTTGGATTCTAGTCAACTAGTGGTTTCGGGTAATAGAGTGCTTTTGTCTGTGGGGGTTTTATTTTATCCCTTAGTAGATTTATTGCGGGTGTTTATTCTCCGAATAAGCCAAAAAAAATCACCTTTTGTGGCAGACAAAAATCACATCCACCATGAACTTAGTAAAATTTCAAAAAATCACTTTATTAGGTCATTAATAATTGTATCGTTAAATTTTACAATAGTTTTTTTAATCAAAAAGATATTATAAATGAAATTATTAAGTTTTTTTATTACAATTTTAATCACTTTCATAGCGTGTGGTAAGCACCAAACATGTAAAGGGGTGGAGTTTAATGGAACAAGATCTTTTAAAAATAATAAACCATTTACTGGAAAATGTATTACCCATCACAATAACTCTAATTTAAAAAGTATTCAATCCTATAGTGACGGTTTTGATCACGGTGAATGGATATTCTATTTTAATGATGGAACAATTGAAACAGAAGGTACTTTTAAAAAAGGGAAAAAAATTGGAATTTGGAAGTATTATTATAGTAATGGTAAATTAAAAAATGTTTCCGAATATTCAAAAAAAGGAATCCTAGTTAAATCCGAAAATTTTGATAGTATTTACTAATAACATTTAATTAGTTTGTAAATTGGGTATGCTTCTCTATATCCTAGATCAGAGGACTTTTTTAACGTTTCACAAGCTTTTTTCATCTTTTTTTGGTCAAATAAATTCAGCCCGAGTAAATACTCATATTTCCCAGTATTTCCCCTAATTCCTAAAGAATCTATTTTTTTCAAGAATGACAAAGATCGAATTTGATTATTCATAGATAAATAACTTTGAGAGATATTTAAATAATAAGATTCTTCATTTGGCAATACTTTTATTGCATTTTTCCAAATCTCTATAGCTTTATCATATTCTTTATTTTTAAAAAAATCATTGGCTTTCTTTCCAAACTCATTAGATAATCCAACTTTAGAAAGACCATTTTGAATAATAGAATTGAAAATTTGAAATTGTTTATTGTTTGGAAAAAACTTAAGTGTTTGTTTGGATATTTTTTTTTCCTCTTCTGAAAAAGTCTCATTATCACTAAAAAATATTATTGATTTCAAATGGTTTTCTAAAAGAGTGATCTTATTTTCATCAATTCCCCAAGACATATAATAATCAAAAATTCTTTTATATTCTTTTTTTGCAAATTCTTTGTCCTCAATTTTATATAAAACTTGTTGGTATGTAGTGGCGTGAAGGAGGTTTCTTGGGAGATTATCAAATGCAATTTTAGCATAATAAACTGCACTATCTAACACCCCTCTTTGCATATAAATTTGAGCTAATTGGTTTTCTGTCATCATCAAATATGGATTTTCTTCTCTGCCCAAAGAAGCATATTGTTTTGCCAGTTTAAATTTTTTATCTTTTATTAAATATGACGCTTTTATATTTTTGAATGGTACTGTTACTGAATTAATAGGATAAAAAGTGTCATCCATTTCCATAATTAATTCCGAAGATGTATTTAATTGGCCAGTATTGTATTCAACATAGGGTATTACCTGGCTCTGAGAATTTTGAATCATTTTAAAATTATAAAAAATAAAAAATGGTAAAAGGACAATTAGAATTTTATAATAATTTTTAAAATTAAATTTTGATTCATTACCTCTTCTTAATGTAAATATCAAGACTGAAAACAAGAACATTAGATTCATTTGACTAATACCCCTTACCCTTGGAAAATTCAAATTCGCATCTATTAGGTAAATAAGAACAGATAGCAATAAAAAAAATATAAAATCACTCTCTTCTTTATTTTTTGAAATTAATATCTTTTTAAATGCCCTATACCCAACTATCCAAAAGAAAAATAAATATGGAATAATTCCTATAATACCTACCTCAGTTAGTAAATGTAGAAAATCATTATGGGCATGATATGGTACCTGATAATCAGTCATGTTTTGTTGGTGGTACTTTATAGAATTAATTTTCCATGAACCAATGCCAGATCCTATTATGGGATGTTTTTTAAAATGCTGAAGCGTGTTTTTATAAAATCCCAATCTCATTAAGGAAGAGGAATCTCTTAAATTGGAAACCCTTTCTATTGCAACTAAACCTTTTTGATTTTGATATAAATTATTTTGTAAAAGGAAAGCCAGGATTCCTATTGAAATATTAATAACAATAAGACGTATTATAGGTTTTGACTTGAATCTATATTTTAGAATGAGGTATGCTATAATTGATAATGAAATTAAAAAATAACCAAGGATAGCACCCCGAGAAGACAAAATCAACAAAGTAAAAATAGATAAGAAAAGTAATATAATCATTAATATACTTTTCAGTTTTCTAGAGTTGATTATAAAATAATAAAGGATTGGAATTTTTATAAGAATTGAAAACGACGCTATATTTAAATTATATGTCAATCCATTTATAATATCAACTCTTCCAAAAGGATTAATTAAACTAAAGTTTTCAATAAATGGGTATAGAACTGCTATTACCTCTGATATTAAAAGTAATAGAAAAATATTTTTAAAATTATTTATATTATTTGGTGATCTATTAATTAGTATGTAAAGATTTATCAATGACACCAGTAATATGGCATACAAACTAAATTCTCTTAGCGATACTAAGAAATAGTCTGAGTAGACAAGAGAAAAAAAACATACCAAAACAAAAATCAAATTGCTTTTTAATGCTAAACCTATTTTTACACGATCTTTTTTTGTAAATAATAAATATATTACTGTTATAAGGTTTAAACCCGACAAATAAAAATATTGGATATGTGTTATGTCAAGCACCCCATAAATTGGAAGAAACGGTAAAAGACCGTACAAAATGAAAAGGAGTTGAGAGATATATTTTTTCATAAAAAAACCCTCTCTTTCGAGAGGGTATAAAAATAATTTATTTTTATTGATTAATTCCTACGACAACCAAGAAACTCGATTAAATGTAGTTCCAGTTGTTGTGTCAGCAGCTAGTACTTCATCAGGAATTGTAACGTCAGCTCTACTTTCAGAAACGAAAAGATTAGTTGCAGTCACTTCATTTGAAGCAGCAGTTACATTAGGATTGTATGATGTAGTCAAGAAATGCGTCGATGCGGTAGTACTTACTTTGAATGCTTTAACGGCAGCAGACTGTGTATCAGAAGTTGTACCTATCTCAGATAACAAATCTCCAGCTGTTTTAGACTCTAAAGTAATCATAATATCAGTTCCTTGAGCAACATTATCACTTGAAGAAATAGTCATATTATTTGGATTACCAATTCTCCAACCAAGATTTGTAGTTGTTCTTGAAACTGATGTAGCACCATTATTTGCTGTAAGAGCAGCGGTTAATGTTGTGCCAATTGGCACTGAACCTCTGTCCTTAGCTGAAAAGGTTACTTTATCATTTCCAGCATCAGATGCAAGAGTCCATCTTACAACAGAAGCTGATGCAGCAGGATACTTAGTAGTCCATGCTGCACTGATTGCTGTAAGTACAGCATCTATGTTAGCTGTAGTCGCTCCACTTACTTGAACAGATTCTCCAGTACCTAGGGTAATAGTAAGTAAATCCGAAGCTGTAAGTACACCAGCTGAAGCAACGTTAGGACCTGTCGAAGAAACTTCAGAAGTGGCCGCACCGTCAGCATAAAATTCAATGATTACTTTCGCACTGGCATTAGCACTGGCAGTTAATGTTACCCCTGCACCTGCAGCAGTTGAAATATTTGAAGTTGATGCAATATTTGCAGCATTTACACCATTATTGGCTCCTAGAGTTACCACAGGAACAATTTCAACTCCATTAGCCCAAACACTTACGGTTTCACCAGCAGATGGGGTAGTAAGTAGGGTAGAAAACTTAGCTTTTGAAGCGTTTTGTCCAGGAATGTTAGTAACTGTTGGAGTAAGAACTAAAACAGCAACATCATTACCGTTAAGAGCGATTGTAGCGTCAGAAGCAATTTCTGATTCAGAAGATCCTTCATTATCTACAACTGAATCAATTGAGTCAAAGTAAACCTCTGCAACGGAGTCAGCATCTGCAGCAACTGCAGTAAGATAAGCTTCAGCTGTATCCATACCAGAATCAGTAGTAAATGATCCTAAATCTCCTGTTTTACCGTCATCTGCATTAGTATCTCCATCATCTAAATCATCTGATTTCTCAGCATTTAAATCATTTGCTTTGATAGTTACTTTAGCAGTACCAGTTGCTCCAATAGCAGTCATACCAGAAAGATCAATAGTCTCAAGATCCGCATTATTAGTAATAGTCAAGTTGTCAATATTGTCTGTAGAAATAGTTAAGTCAGTCATTGACTCATTATTGTTAACAGTAATAGTCCCTTCTTGAGTATCTGCTAATCCTGCAGCAGCTGTAAAGTCTACAGTTAATGTTTCAAGGTCACTATTTCCGTCAACAACTAATTTGTCAGTATTTGCTGCAGAAACGTCTAATGTTGTAAGGTCAGAGTTATTTGCAACAGAAATACCTCCTGCACCAACAACATTACCAGCAATAGTAACTGAAACTAGGTTCCCGTTACCATCAGTCGAAGTACCAATAATGATTTCGTCTGTTTCACCAGCAATAGAAACTGTTTCTAGATCTCCTTGGCCTTTTAGAGTTACATCAGGACCTGCAGTGTCAGCAGTAGATGCATTAGGGTTTAATGCTCCAGTCATGTTAACAGACACAAGGTCATTACCAGAAACTGTTAATGCTACTACATTATCAGAAGTAAAGTTTAATACATCTTCACCTAATTCTATTTCTCCATCGTAACCATTAACAGTAAAGTTAGCAACTTCAGTGGCTTTTATTTTAGAGCCTGACTTATCTCCAGAAAGTTTAGAAATAGTCATTGAGGCAGGACCTTCAATGTTAAGGATTAATTTTGTGTCATCACCATCTGCAGCAGTATCAGTTAAAGATGAAAGATCGATAACTCCACCCTCATCAACACCCAAAGTGATAGTACCATGAGGTGATCTTGGTAATGAAGTTAAATGGAGTTCAGTGGCTTTAGCAAAAGTAAATGTTCCTTCTGCTGAACCATCAGATAAAGAAGTAGCGCTAGTTAAAGAACCTAAGTGAACAATATCTACTGATGAATCATCATCAAGTTTGATTTTTGTTGCAGACTCGAGTTTTTCAAGCATGTACCCACCTTCTTGGTCTAAAGTTAAACTTTGAGTTCCAGTTAGATTAGAAAAAGTAACTTCAGTATCAACACCAGTACCAGCTTTGTAAGCAAAGTCACCAGTTGTTACTAAGATAAAATTTACTAATTCTTGAACTGTAGTTATATCCATTTCTGATGAAATCTCGATGTCAACATATCCGTTAATAATAGCAAGACCATCACCCATAGCGTGGTAAGCATCAAGCATTGCAGGAGTCTTAACTACTACATTACCTTGGAATACAGAAGACTGAGCTAATAGTTCAGCTAAGTCAGATTGAACTTCTTCAACATTCTCCTTAATCGCTCCAATATCAGAATTACTAGACGCAGCCTCAGCAGCGGCCTCAAGTGTAGCAATAGCAGCTTCAATATCTGCTAATCCACCAGCTAAAGCTGAATCTACAGCAGCGTCAACAGCACCAGAAAGTGAGTTAACCTGAGCAGATAAGCTCGCAAGATCAGATTGAACCGCAGATAAACCAGCAACAGTAGATGCTAATGCATTAATTTGTGATTCAAGTTGGTCAAACTGATCATCATAATTTTGACATCCCACTACAAGTAGTGCTCCAGCCAAAATTGATAATAAACCTTTTTTCATTTGATAAAAATTTAATTAATTAAAATTGTTGTGCATCATTGCACACAAGCTATATTGCAAGTTTCGTGCCAAAGTGAATTATGTGTTAAAAAATACTTTTGAAGAAAGTCTATTTTTGTTTAAGTAACTGTTTTACAGAATTTTAATTATTTTATCAAAAATCAACTTATTCACAATTTTTATCGAAATCCTCACTTTAATTTCCTTAATTTTATGATCAAAACATCAAAATGCGACTTTTTACACTAATTTTTACCAGTTTTTTAATCAGCTGCGGACAGCAAAAAACTGACCTAATGGAAAAGGCAAGAAAAATTCATGAGAGAGTTTTGACCCTAGATACACATGACGATATTAATGTAAAATATTTTACAGACAATCTAAACTACTCAATGG
>CALKEB010000033.1 GCA_938084845.1 uncultured Polaribacter sp.
AATTATAGTATTAGATAAAGGCAAGATTAGCCAAAAAGGCACTCATAATCAACTGATAACACAAAATGGTTATTATAAAGAATTGTATGAACAACAACTTTTAGAAAAAGAAAATTAATCTTACGCTTTGCCAAGTAAAATATTTTATTAGATTTGTGTTTGTAACTGATTAATGATAACGATTATTTAAAAATTATGGCTGAGAGAGTTGAACAGGAAGAAATTTTTTCACAAGTATTAAGAGCCGGAAGAAGAACTTACTTTTTTGATGTTAGAGCAACCAAAGCAGACGACTATTACTTAACAGTTACAGAAAGTAAAAAATTTACACATGATGATGGTTCTTTCCATTATCAAAAACATAAAATTTATCTTTATAAAGAAGATTTTTCAGATTTTCATGAGATGCTAAAAAAAGCAACTGACTACATTATTTCTGAAAAAGGAAATGAAGTAATTTCAGAACGCCATCAAAAAGACTTTAAAAAAGAAGAAAATACAGATATTGAGGGTAGTGATGATACAAAAAACTTTACTGATGTTTCTTTTGACGATATTTAAAAAGAAACAATTCAAATACTTTTAATTCAAATTCAATTTTACACGTAAAAAACCGTAACTAACATTTTAGTTGCGGTTTTTATTTATAGTACATTTTTCATGGTCTTGGTTTTTGCAACAGTCTCTAACCATTCTTTTTCTGGATCACTATCTTTTGTAATACCTCCTCCAACATAAACCCTTGCTGTTTTTCCATGAATAGACATACATCTTAAATTTACAAAAAGTGAAGACTTCTTTCGAGAAGATTGATTGGTAAGATTTAATTCACCTAAAAATCCAGTATAAAAAGCTCTATCATAGGTTTCGTTTTTTAAAATAAAATCTTTTGAATTTTCTCTAGGTAAACCACATACTGCAGGGGTTGGATGTATGGCTCTGATTAATTTTTCTAAACTAATATTTTGTTTTAAATTCCCATTTACTTTGGTTCTTAAGTGTAAAAGACTGCCTGCTCTAACGGTTTCTAAATCATCAACTTTTAAATCATATGAAATTGGCTCTAATTGATTTTTAATAAAATTAGTAACCAACCTTTGTTCTTTTAGCTCTTTGTTTCTCCAATTTGGTTTTTTATTTTTTTGATAAAGCTGCGTGCCAGCAAGAGACATTGTTCTAAAAGATTTTTCAGATACCTGTAGTAATGTTTCTGGTGTTGCACCTAACCAAAGTCCTACTTTTGGGTGAAACCAAACATAAACAAAAGCATTTCTATAATTACTTAACAAAGAGTTAAAAACCGACAATACATCAAAATTTTGTAATTTAATATCCTCACACCTAGAAATTACAATTTTTGAATATGTATTCTTTTTTATTTCTTCTATAGCTTTTGATATTATTTTTATGTGCTGTGCCTTAGAAGCATCACTTGGGGCTAGTAAAGAAGTTTTTTTTGTTGATAAATCTGTATTTAGATAAAGGGGTTCGTTTAGTATTTCTGATTGTTCTGATGGAAATAAAATTGCGTCTTCAGATTGACTAAAAGGGGCAAAAACAAAACCTGAGTTAGTATAATTATTTACATGATGTAAATTATCATTTTCAAGAAAAAAACCAGAAATAATAGACTCATTTGGCTTAACATAAGCTACAAAAGGTCTCTTTCTATTATAAGAAGCTGCTATCTTTTTAAATATACCCAAATTAGAACCCTATTTTTTTTCTAAGACAATATTGGTCATTTTTGCAACAGAAACTAACTTTTCTGACTCATCTACAATAGTTACCTCCCAAACATGTGTACTTTTTCCTTTATGAATATTTTTTGCAGTTGCATACACTACTCCATCTCTTTTGCTTTTAATATGATTAATGGATAATTGAATTCCATTAATAAATTGATTTTTAGAATCAATAAAAAAATTAGAAGCAGCACTCCCTACAGTTTCCGCTAATGCAGCTGTTGCTCCTCCATGCAACTGTCCATAAGGTTGATGTACTTTTGAAGATACTGGCATTTTAGCCGTTAAATAATCTTCACCAATGGCAACATACTCAATGTCAAGTGTTTGCATTAAAGTGTTTTTATTTCTATCGTTAAATGCCTTTAACAGTTTTTTTGTATCCATATGTACTTTTATTAATATGTAAAAATACATATAAAAAACCGTATTTTTACGGTCGAAAATGATTGAAGTTTATGTATAAAATAAGAGTTATTTTAGATACTAAAGAAGATGTTTTAAGAACTATTTTAGTTGAAGATTCAATAAATTTAGAGCGTTTGCATTTTATAATTGCAGAAGCATTTGGTTTTGAAGGGCAAGAAATAGCCTCTTTTTACAAAGCTGATGATGAATGGAATCAAGGCGAAGAGATTCCTCTTTTTAATATGGAAGAAACAACGACATCTATAGCTATGCAAAATTGTCTTTTAACGGAAACGTTACCTTTAGAAAATGACAAACTTATTTATGTTTATGATTTTTTAAATATGTGGACGTTCTATGTAGACGTAGTTGAAATTCTTAAAGAACAAAAAGAAAATTTACCTCAGGTAATACTTTCTGTAGGTAAAATTCCAGAAGAGGCTCCAGAAAAAGAATTTGTTGCAGACAAATTAGATGACGACACTGACGATGATGAATTTGATATTTTTGATGATTTTGATTTTAACGAATATTAAAAAAGCCATTTATTAATCTGGAATATATTTAATAAACCATAAGAGTAAATCGAATTGTAGAGAATAGCGATCTCTTTACGTAACAATATTGTACTTTAGTCGTCTTATTTTTGATAAACAACTAAATACATGGCTTCAAAAACAATCTTATCTCTCCAAAATCTTGATAAAAAATACGGTAAAGTTCATGCCGTAAAAAACCTTTCATTTACTATTGAAAAAGGAAATGTCTATGGAATTCTTGGTCCAAATGGAAGTGGAAAGTCTACAACTTTAGGCATTATTTTAAATGTAGTTAATAAAAGTGGTGGAAGGTTTTCTTGGTTTGATGGTCAGCTATCTACTCATGATGCTTTAAAAAAAGTTGGAGCTATCATTGAGCGTCCAAACTTTTACCCTTACATGACTGCAAAACAAAACTTAGCTTTAATTTGTAAAATCAAAGGTATTGCAACAGATAAAATTGATGAAAAATTAGAAATTGTTCATTTATTTGAGAGAAGAGATAGTAAGTTTAGTACATTTTCTTTGGGTATGAAGCAACGCCTAGCTATAGCCTCTGCATTATTAAACGATCCTGAAATACTAATTTTAGACGAGCCTACAAATGGCCTAGATCCAGAGGGAATTCATGAGATTAGAGAAATTATTAAATCGATCGCTTCAAATGGAACGACAATTTTACTAGCATCTCATTTGTTAGATGAAGTAGAAAAAGTTTGTAGTCATGTTATTGTGATACGAAAAGGAGAAAAACTATATGCAGGTAGTGTTGATGAAATGACAGCATCAAATGGTGTATTAGAAGTAAAAATAGACCACAAAGAAAATGAGTTAATTTCATTTTTAGAAAATCACAATGCTGTTCTTAAAGTAACTAAACAACATGAAACAATAATGGCAACTTTACAAACAAACGTAATGGCTTCTGCAATAAATAAAGAATTATTTGAAAAAGGTTTTATTTTGAGCCATTTGGTAAAACGTAAACCAAGCTTAGAACAACAATTTTTAGATTTAACTAAAAATAACTAACCCTTAAAACAACAAACATGTTAAGACTTCTTTCTATAGAACTACATAAATTAAAATACAACAAAGCAAGTAAAATATTATCTCTAATTTATTTTGGGCTACTTACTTCAATTGCATTAATCGTTACAATTAAGTTTGAGTTTGGTAGTTTTAAACTACACTTGGCAGATGCAGGCATCTTTAACTTTCCATATATCTGGCACTTTAATACCTATGTAGCGTCTATCTTAAAATTCTTTCTTTTATTAGTAATTGTTTCTATGATGTCTAATGAGTATAGCTACAAAACCCTAAAACAAAACTTAATAGACGGACTAAGTAAAAAAGAATTCATACTCTCTAAATTTTATACTGTTATTGCTTTTGCATTAATATCTACGGTATTTGTATTTGTGGTTTCCCTAATTCTAGGGTTAATTTATTCCGACTATAATGAGCTTGCAATTATTGTTTCTGATTTAGAGTATATTTTTGCATTCTTTATAAAATTGGTAGGTTTTTTCTCTTTTGGTTTATTTTTAGGTATACTAGTAAAACGCTCTGCATTTGCAGTTGGAGCAATGTTAGTATGGTACTTTATAGAAGGTATTACAAAATTGGTTTGTTTTTGGCAGTTTAGTGAAAACCCTACTAACGCTCCAACAACTGATAAAATATTACAATTTTTTCCATTAGAATCTATTGCCAACCTCATTAAAGAACCCGTAACTAAATTAGGTGCAGTAAGATCTGCTGCCAATACTATGGGTGAAACAATGTCTAAAACATACGAAGTAGAATTTATGAATATTGCTATTGTTTCTTTTTGGACATTCATGTTTATTTACCTGTCGTATCGATTACTTTTAAAAAGAGATTTATAAAATGTTCCTAACATTTATTCAAAAACTTGTTGTCTAAAATTCAATGTCCAATTAAACGAAGGCAAATTATTATACACCAATTTAGCATTTGGCACAACTTTACGAACTCTGTTAACCATATGTGCTATTTGTTTTACATTTGGTGTTGGTGTTTCAATCCATAATAAATCTGCCCCATTCTGTAAACTAGTAACACAATCTAAAACTACTCTATCTATATTAGTACCTTCTCTAAATTTGTATAAACCATTAGACAAACGAACAGGCCTTACCAACTTTCCATTTCTCTTTAAAAGAATATCATTGTCTTTAGCATCTTTTATTTGAATAGGCTCTGCTTCTACAAAAGCTAAGTATTGAGAAGCCAAATCTCCTGGTTTTTTTACTTACAGTTAAAATATCGTAATTTAGCGTTAGAATCAAATTTGATTATTTATGGATATTAACTTCAATAAAAACGAAGATTATAATAAGCTTTTAGTATCAGAATTAAAAAGAAAACTTGCAAAAGTTAAACTTGGTGGAGGTAAAAAAAGAATAGAAAAACTTCACGAGAAAGGAAAAATGTCAGCTCGTGAACGAATAGACTATGTATTAGATACAAATTCAAAAAATATAGAAATTGGTGCTTTTGCAGGAGATGATATGTATACCGAACATGGAGGATGTCCTTCTGGAGGAGTCGTTGTAAAAATTGGCTATATTCAAGGAAAACAATGTATTGTTGTGGCAAACGATGCTACTGTAAAGGCGGGAGCTTGGTTTCCAATAACCGCTAAAAAAAACTTAAGAGCACAAGAAATTGCTATAGAAAATAAATTACCTATCATTTACCTAGTAGATTCCGCTGGCGTTTACTTACCAATGCAAGACGAAATTTTTCCAGACAAAGAACATTTTGGGCGCATTTTTAGAAATAATGCAGTAATGAGCGCAATGGGCATTACCCAAATTGCAGCAGTCATGGGAAGTTGCGTTGCTGGCGGAGCGTATTTGCCAATTATGAGTGATGAGGCACTTATAGTAGATAAAACTGGTAGTATCTTTCTTGCAGGAAGTTACTTGGTAAAAGCCGCTATCGGAGAAAGTATAGACAACGAAACTTTAGGAGGTGCAACTACACATACAGAGATTTCTGGCGTTACTGATTACAAAGCTAAAGATGACAAGGATTGCTTAGATAAAATAAAAAATATTGTAGACAAAATAGGTGATTTTAACAAAGCTGGTTTTAACCGAAAAGAACCTCTTCAACCTAAAGAAAATGAAGCTGATATCTTTGGAATATTACCCAAAGAAAGAAATGCGCAATATGATATGCTAGAAATCATAAAACGCCTAGTGGATAACTCTGATTTTGAAGAATACAAAAAAGGATATGGTCAAACCATTTTAACAGGATACGCAAGGATTGATGGATGGGCAGTGGGTATTGTTGCTAATCAAAGAACTTTAGTAAAAACAAAAGGAGCAAAAACAAAACCTACAGAAATGCAATTTGGAGGTGTTATTTATAACGACAGCGCAGATAAAGCAACACGTTTTATTGCAAATTGCAACCAAAAGAAAATACCTTTAGTTTTCTTACAAGATGTTACTGGTTTTATGGTTGGCTCAAAATCTGAACATTCTGGAATAATAAAAGATGGAGCAAAAATGGTGAACGCAGTAAGCAACTCTGTTGTCCCAAAATTTACAGTTGTTATCGGTAATTCTTATGGTGCAGGAAATTATGCAATGTGTGGCAAGGCGTACGATCCAAGATTAATTGTTGCATGGCCAAGTGCAGAATTAGCAGTAATGAGTGGAAACTCTGCAGCCAAAGTATTGTTACAAATAGAAACTGCTTCTTTAAAAAAGAAAGGTGAAGAAATAACACCAGAAAAAGAGGCCGCTTTATTTAAAGAAATTAAATCAAGATATGATAAACAAATCTCTCCCTATTATGCAGCTGCAAGAATATGGACAGATGCTGTTATTAACCCTTTAGACACAAGAGCTTGGATATCTATGGGGATAGAAGCTGCAAACCATGCCCCTATTGAAAAACAATTTAATATGGGTGTGTTACAAGTATAGGTTGTAATTGTAAGCACTAATTTTAAATTAATTTAACTTTATAATAGAACTAGGTTTGCAAATCATCTATTTAAATAGATGATTTAAAAAATTGCAAATCATGTTGCTTATTTTTACATTTGTCTACTTTAAAATTTCATAATAATGGGAAGAGCATTTGAGTTTAGGAAAGCAAGAAAAATGAAACGTTGGTCTGCAATGGCAAAAACATTTACCAGAATTGGTAAAGACATTGTAATGGCTGTTAAAGAAGCGGGACCTAACCCTGATACAAATTCAAGATTAAGAGCTGTTATACAAAATGCTAAAGCAGCTAACATGCCTAAAGACAATGTAGAACGTGCAATAAAAAAAGCATCTGATAAAGATACTGCAGATTATAAAGAAGTACTTTTTGAGGGGTATGCTCCTCATGGCATTGCTGTTCTTATAGAAACGGCTACCGATAATAATAATAGAACTGTTGCTAACGTAAGAGCAGCTTTTAATAAATGTGATGGAAATTTAGGAACATCGGGTTCTGTCTCTTTTATGTTTGACCATACTTGTAATTTTACAATTAAAAAAGAAGATATTTCTATTGATATGGAAGAACTTGAGTTGGAATTAATAGATTTTGAAGTAGAAGAAGTTTTTGATGATGAAGAAGGCGTTATTATTTATGCTCCTTTTGAACAATTTGGTGCACTACAAGGATATTTTGAAGAAAATAATATTGAAATTTTATCTTCTGGATTTGAAAGAATCCCAACAACTACTGTCAAATTAAATGAATCCCAAAAAGCAGACGTCGAAAAGTTATTAGAAAAACTTGAAGAAGATGACGACGTAAACTCTGTGTATCATTCTATGGACGAATCTTAATAGTTAAACTTTTTTAGTAAATTGTCAGGAAATACATTTAGATGCCTGATACAATTACACGAATTTTTGATTTTCCGTATTATCAATTAAAGAATTCGCCCTTACAAAATTGCTATAATTTTAAAAAAAATAATAGCTGGGAATCTGTCTCTACACAAGATTTTATAACTAAAGTAAACGAAGCAAGTAGTGCTTTACTTTCTCTAGGAATTAAACCCAATGATAAAATTGCTGTTATCACAGAAAACAATTCTCTTCATTGGCACATATTAGATATTGGAACATTGCAAATTGGTGCACAAAATGTACCCTTATACGCTACACTATCTGAAAAAGACTATGCGTATATATTAAAGCATTCTGAAGCAGTTTATTGTTTTGTTTCTAACCAAAACCTTTATGATAAAGTAAACACTGTCGCAAAAAAAACAAATCTAAAAAAAGTTTTTTCTTTAGAGAACATTGAGTCAGACTATGGGTGGGAGCATTTTTTAAGTTTAGGAAAAACCAAAGATTATACAAAAACTATTCATGCTTTAAAAGAAAGTATACATCCAAAAGATTTAGCAACAATAATTTATACCTCAGGAACTACAGGAACTCCAAAAGGAGTTATGTTATCTCATCAAAACATTGTTTTTTCTGTATTTACAACAGGTAAGAGCCTAAACCTTACTAAAGGAAATAAAAGAATAGTAAGTTATTTACCTATATGTCATATTTTTGAGCGCGCTGCCTCTTATTATAATGTACTTATGGGGTTTGAAATCTATTTTTCTGAAAGCATTGAAGCACTAGGTGCTACTATAAAAGAAGTTAAACCTCATTACCTGGCAATAGTCCCTAGATTACTAGAAAAAATTTACGATAAAATTGTTACCAAAGGAAGTGAACTTAAAGGCATTAAAAAATGGATTTTTTATTGGGCTTTAGAAGTAGGTAAAATGTATGAACCTTATCATAAAAATGGTAAATTCTATAATTTAAAACTTAAAATTGCTAGAAAAATTATTTTTACAAAATGGCAAGAAGCGCTAGGTGGTAATTTACAATTTATGATTTCTGGAAGTGCACCATTACAAGCTAAATTAATTAAAGTTTTTACTGCTGCAGGCATGCCCGTTTATGAAGGGTATGGTATGACAGAATCTTCTCCAGCAGGAACAATAAATGACCTTAGAAATAATGGGTTAAAAATTGGGTCTGTTGGAAAACCTCTACAAGGTATAAAAGTGAAAATTGCCAAAGACGGAGAGATTTTAATAAAAGGAAACAATGTGATGTTAGGTTATTTTAAAAATAAAAAATTAACTTCAGAAACAATTGTAAATGGTTTTTTACATACAGGAGATATTGGAAAAATTGATGAAGATGGTTTTTTATACATAACCGATCGAAAAAAAGAAATGTTTAAAACATCTGGGGGTAAATATATAGCACCTACTGCCTTAGAGAACGAATTAAAACAATCACGCTTTATAGCACAAGTAATGGTAATTGGGGAAAGTGAAAAAATGCCTGCAGCGATCATTCAACCAAATTTTGAGTTTATAAAAGAATGGAGTAAACGCCACAATTACGTTATAAATGATATCTGTATGGACACAAAATTAAATGATAGGATTCAAAAAGAAATTGATTTTTACAACCAGAAATTTGGAAAATGGGAACAAATAAAAAAATTTGAGTTAACCGCAGAAGAATGGACAATTGAAGATGATTTAATTACACCTACAATGAAAATGAAAAGAAAAAAAATTAAAGAAAAATATAAAAATCTTTATCAAAAAATTTATAATTCGTAATTAATTAAGCACAAAAATATTTTTTTTAAATACGGGATATTTCACTAATTTTACGAAATTCAAACATTTACTATATGCCAACAGAAATCACCAGGTTATTTGATTTTCCTTATTTTCAATTAGAAAAGTTTAATCTAAAAAATGCTTTAAATACAAAATACAACGGAAAGTGGGAATCACTTTCAAGTGAAGAATATGTAAACAAATCAAATCAACTTAGTAGAGGACTATTACAACTAGGGATAACGCCAAATGAAAAGATTGCTATTATATCTACAACAAATAGAACTGAATGGAATATTTGTGACATAGGTACTTTACAATTAGGTGCACAAACAGTCCCAATTTACCCTACCATTTCTAAAGAAGATTACGAGTATGTATTAAATCATTCTGAAGCTACTTATTGCTTTGTTTCTGATGTTTCTATATTAGAAAAGCTAAATCAAATAAAAGACAAAACAAAACTAAAAGGCGTTTATACATTTGATGAAGTTGAAGGCGAAAAAAATTGGAAAGAAGTTTTAGCGCTTGGGGCAAAAGAGGACAACCAACCTGAAGTGGAAGCGAGAAAAAAAGCAGTTACACCAAGTGATTTAGCTACACTTATCTATACTTCCGGAACTACAGGTAAACCCAAAGGAGTAATGCTAACTCATAAAAATATAGTTTCTAATGTATTAACAAGTGAAAAAAGAGTACCTCTAGAAAAAGGAAACGATAAAGCATTGAGTTTTTTACCTGTTTGTCATGTTTTTGAACGTATGATTTTGTATTTATACCAACTATGTGGAACAGAAATTTATTTTGCAGAAAGTCTAGAGAAATTAACAGAAAATGCTCAAGACATAAAGCCTAATGTAATGACAGCTGTACCAAGGTTATATGAAAAAATTTATGACAAAATTATCCTTAAAGGAGAGGATTTGTCTGGCGTTAAAAAAGCATTATTTTTCTGGGCAGTAGAATTAGGTTTAAAATATGAACCTTATGGAGCTAATGGTTGGTGGTATGAAAAAAAATTAGGGATAGCTAGAAAATTAATCTTTTCTAAATGGCAAGCCGCTTTAGGGGGTGAGTTAAAATTAATGGTTTCTGGAAGTGCTGCTTTACAACCAAGATTAACAAGAATATTTGCGGCTGCAGAAATGCCTATTATGGAAGGTTATGGTTTAACAGAAACATCTCCCGTTGTTACTGTGAACTGTATTGATGAAAATGGAAAAAAAGGTTTTAAAATTGGTTCTGTAGGTAGAGTAATCGATGATGTTGAATTAAAAATAGCAAAAAACGGAGAAATTCTTGTTAAAGGACCCAATATCATGCAAGGGTATTATAAACAACCAGAAAAAACAGCAGAAGTTTTAAAAAATGGTTATTTCCATACTGGAGATAAAGGGGAATTAGACAGTGAAGGTTATCTGAAAATTACAGGAAGAACAAAAGAAATGTTTAAAACCTCTGGAGGTAAATACGTTATACCGCCATTATTAGAGGGAGAGTTAAAAGAATCTATGCTTATAGAACAGGTAATGGTTGTTGGTGAAAATGAAAAAATGCCTGCAGCTATCATTCAGCCAAATTTTGAATACCTAGGTGATTGGGCTAAACATAAAGGAATAAAGTTTACCTCTAATGAAGAGTTAATACGTAACGAAAAAGTTATTGACAAATACCAAAGAACAATTCATAAATGTAATGGTAATTTTGGTAAGTGGGAACAAATAAAAAGATTTGAGCTAACTGCAGACGAGTGGTCCATAGATGGAGGCCATTTAACACCAACCATGAAAATGAAAAGAGAGGTAATTTTAGAAATTTATAAAGATTTGTACGATAAAATCTATAAAGAATAAAAATAAAAAAACCTTAGTTTGTTTAAAACTAAGGTTTTTTTTTACTTTAAAGAATACTAACAAAAATAAATTCTAATCAAAAATATCATTTAAAACACTAGCTAATCGAATACCACCTTTTTGCAGTTGTTGTCTTACAATTCCAAAATGATCGTAAGAATATCTGTATCTTAAGTTTTCACCAGTTTTTACAGAACTATAAAGTTTCTCAGTAAGTTGGTGTACCTCATTTACCCAACCTATAACAGATCCTTTAGCAATATATTTAATCTGCTCTTTAGAGAGCAATTCTACATTATTTGCTAAATCGGTATAACTCATATTATAGTCGTCTATCATTTTACTATCCCAAACACTATGTAAATTGGTTCCCTTACCAAACCAACGAACCTGTATATCATTGCCCCCTTTATCTTCTTTTCTTCCTATATGCATCGGTTGATGTAAATCTCCAATAAAATGAACAAGCAATTTTAAATGAAAGTTTTTATCAGACATAGTACTAGTTTTATCTTTTAAAACTGAAATACATTTTTGTATACCTGTAACTAAATCTCCCTTTGGGTTTTTAGTGGAAGTTTCATACGTTTCTTCTAACCCCATATTTACATAATGCCAAGGCGAATATTTTCGATATGAAGATTCTGATTTAATTTCGTCTGCAAAAGTTGAGACGAATGCCAAGCTTTGTCCTTTTAAAATTTTATCAATATTCCTTTTAGCTTTTTTAGTTAGATATTTTTCGGCAATTTGTCCTGTTACTCTATGTCCGTTTTTACCCCAAAAAAAAGTCTCATTAATAGAAGTAGAAGAAGTAAAAAACAATAAAGATAGCAGTAGTATTTTTAGTTGCATATTTTTTAAATTAATTAAGTTTTAGACAAAAATAGAAAATAACTCTGTTTAAAATTGTTAAATATTAAAATTTATACTTATATTTATGATATTAAAATAATATCAATTTAAAAACAAAATTATGAAATCAGAAAAGCATATCAAACCCACAAACGGGTATTTAATGTTACTCATTGTGCTTACCTTATTTTTTGGAGGTATTATTATGTCTATTGTTCAAAAAACTCCTTTATACATTCCACTTATAATTATTGGGTTTATCAGTTTTTTTGGTTTTATTTTAGTCAATCCAAATACGTCTAGAGTTATTTTATTATTTGGTAAATATATAGGCACTATAAAGGATAACGGTTTGTATTGGGCAAACCCATTCTATACTATTAAAAAAATATCATTAAGAGCTAGTAATTTTGATAGTGAGCGTTTAAAGGTGAATGATAAGTTAGGGAATCCTGTAATGATTTCTACCATTTTAGTGTGGAGAGTTACCAACACGTACAAAGCTGCTTTTGATGTTGATAATTATGAGAATTTTGTAAGGGTACAAACAGATGCTGCTGTAAGAAAATTAGCAAGTATGTATCCTTATGATAATTTTGCTGATGAAGGACATGTTGAAGACATAACGTTAAGATCTAGTGTTAATGAAGTTTCTGAGGCTTTAGAAAAAGAATTGGAAGAACGATTAGCTATCGCAGGTATAGAAGTTCTTGAAGCAAGAATTGGTTATTTAGCTTATGCTCAAGAAATTGCGTCTGCAATGCTAAAAAGACAACAGGCTACAGCTATTGTTGCTGCAAGACACAAAATTGTACAAGGTGCAGTAGAAATGGTAGAGATGGCACTAGAAGAATTGAATAAAAAACAAATTGTAGATCTTGATGAGGAACGCAAAGCAGCCATGGTTAGTAATTTGTTAGTAATTCTTTGTGGAGATAAAGAGGCATCTCCAGTTGTGAATACAGGCACTTTAAATCAATAATTAAAATTAGAAAAAAACGTATGAAAGAATATAAAATTGTAGAATTAAAATTAGGTTTTAGAAATAGAACTCAAAACTTTGAAGATTTATTAAATCAACATGCTAGAGAAGGCTGGTGTTTTGTTAGTATTCCAAATGGCTGGAATAGTATGATTTTAGAAAGAAATAAAAATAGATAATTGTGAAAGTTTTTAAAGAAGAACAACGTTTTACACAAACTTGGCTAATGGTAATTATGGGCTTTAGTCTTGTAGTGCCTTTAGCATTGATTATTAGAGAATTCTTAAAAGAAAAATCAGATTTTTCTTTGGGCGGATTTTTAGGGGTCGTTGGGGTATTAATTGTAAGTATTGTTCCAATCTTTTTGTGTAAACTAACTACTAAAATAAATGAAACGGGCATTCTTTATCAGTTTTTTCCATTTCATTTTAAAACAAAACAAATTACTTGGCAAGAAATTGAAAAAGCTTATGTAAGAACTTACGACCCTATAGGAGATTATGGTGGTTGGGGCTTAAAGGGGGGGGCATTTTGGAACTCAAAAAATGGTAAAGCTATTAATGTTTCTGGAGATATTGGTATACAACTAGAACTTAAAAATGGAAAGAAATTATTGATAGGTACACAAAAAAAAGCTGCAGCAGAAAGTGTTTTAAACACCTATCAACTTAAAATAAATTAGAATGATTAGAGTTATCACTTATGTTCTTTTTTTAGTATTTGGTGTTGTATCATTAAAAGCACAAATTAAATCAGAAGAATTGGTATTGTACAATAATGAGATAGAATTACCGGGTACACTAACCTATATTGCAGAACAAACGCCTTTAATAATATGGATACATGGTTCTGGAAATGTAGATAGAAATGGCAATCAACAACCTGTTATAAAAGCCAATTATATTAAACAATTTAGAGATAGCATTACTAAAAATAATATTGCGTTTTACAGTTATGATAAAAGAACTTCAAATAAAAACAACAAAGCAAGCTTGCTTAAAGGCGTATTTTTAAAAGATTATGTTACCGATGTTCAAATAGCTATCAATCATTTTAAGAAAGAAGGCCGATTTTCAAAAATCATATTGGCAGGCCATAGTCAAGGCTCATTAGTAGCGATGCTCGCTGCAGAAAGCATAGATAAATATATTTCTTTAGCTGGCCCAAGTAAGAGTGCAGATCAAGTTATCATTAATCAAATAAAAACATCTGCACCTTTTTTAGATTCCATTACCAAAGCACACTTTAAAGAATTAAAAGAAACAGGGAAAGTAGAAAAGGTGAACCCTATGTTACAATCGGTTTTTGCAAAACAAAACCAAGCGTTTTTAAGGTCGTGGATTCAATACAACCCATCAGAAGAAATTAAAAAACTAAGTGTACCCATTTTACTTATTCATGGTACAGAAGATTTACAAGTAAAAACACAAGAAGCATCTAACTTATTATTGGCTAATAAAAATGCTCAATTGGTTTTTATAAAAGGAATGAATCATGTTTTAAAAGAAGTAAATTCTATGATAGAAAATCAGTCTTCTTATACAAAACCAGACTATCCTTTATCTACAAAATTGGTACAAGTTATCGTTGAATTTGTAAACAAATAATATGGCAAAAAAGAAAGCATTTGCACTAAGAATAAATGAAGAGATGTTAAAGTCTATAGAAAAATGGGCTGCAGATGAATTCCGTTCTACAAATGGACAAATAGAATGGATGTTAATGCAGGCTTTAAAAGATGCTAAACGTGAGCCTAAAAATAAAGATGAATAGTGACTTAAAAAATGAATTTAAAAAACTAATTGTTAAAAAAACGCTTAATTTTTATTGAGCGTTTTTTGTTTTTGTATCTTGTCTGCATTATTAAAAATTCAACAAACCTTTATAATGAAAAAAATCATCACACTTTTGTTTTTATCAATAGGTACTCTACTCTTCTCACAAGAGTTTTCTATGGATTTGGTAAAAAACATGAAACCAAGAAATATTGGCCCTGGAGGTATGTCTGGTCGTGTAACTTCCATAGATGTTGTAGAAAGAAATCCAGATATTATTTATGTAGGTACTGCTTCTGGAGGAATTTGGAAATCGACTTCTGGTGGTATTAAATGGGAACCTATTTTCGAAAAAGAACTTACTGCTTCTATTGGAGCAGTTACCATTCAACAATCTAACCCAAGTGTTATTTGGGCAGGAACTGGAGAAGGGAACCCTAGAAATAGTCTAAATGGTGGTTTTGGCATATACAAATCTTTAGATGCAGGTAAAACTTGGAAAGCGATGGGTTTAGAAAAAACACGTCATATTCATAGAGTCATTATTCATCCAACAAATCCAGATATTGTTTATGTGGGTGCCATTGGATCTCCTTGGGGAGAACATAAAGAACGTGGTGTGTATAAAACTATTGACGGAGGAAAAACTTGGACACAAATTTTATACAACAACGAAAAAACAGGTGCTGCAGATTTAATTATGGATCCATCCAATCCAAATAAATTAATTGCAACCATGTGGGAACACAAACGTGATCCTTGGTTTTTTAATTCTGGAGGAAAAGGCTCTGGCCTATACATTACACATGATGGTGGAGACAACTGGAAAGAAGTTACAGATAAAGAAGGTTTTCCAAAAGGTGATTTAGGTAGAATTGGTGTTGCAATTGCTCCAAGTGAACCAAACGTAATTTATGCATTAGTAGAAGCTAAAAAGAACGCTTTGTATAAAAGTGAAGATGGAGGTTTTACCTGGAAAAAAATAAATGATAAATCAGATATAGGAAACAGACCTTTTTACTATTCAGAAATTTATGTAGCCCCACAAAATGAAAACAGAGTGTATTCTGTATTTACTTATGTAAATGTATCTGAAGATGGAGGTAAAAACTTTAAACAATTAATGCCAGCTTATGGTGTAGATAATGGAGTGCATCCAGATCACCATGCATGGTGGATTCACCCAAGCAATGGTAAATTCATGATTGATGGTAATGATGGTGGTTTAAATATTACCAAAGATGGTGGTAAATCTTGGCGATTTATTGGTAATATTCCAGTAGCTCAATTCTATCATATAAATGTAGATAATGAATTTCCTTACAATGTGTATGGAGGAATGCAAGACAATGGTTCTTGGAGAGGTCCTGCCTATGTTTGGAAAGCACAAGGCATAAGAAATAGCTATTGGCAAGAAATTAGTTTTGGTGATGGTTTTGATGTGGTACCAGACAAAGACAATTCTAGATATGGATGGTCTATGAGTCAGCAAGGATCTGTGGTAAGATATGACCATATTACAGGAAACAACTATTCAGTGAAACCAACGCATAAAGATTCAAATGTAAAATTACGTTTCAATTGGAATGCAGCCATAAATATGGATCCTTTTGATACTAACACGCTTTATTTCGGAAGTCAATTCGTACATAAATCGACTGATAAAGGTTTAACTTGGGAAGTTATTTCGCCAGATTTAACTACCAATAATCCAGAAAAATTAAAACAATCTGAAAGTGGAGGATTAACTATGGATGCTACAGGTGCAGAAAACCATTGTACCATTTTGGTCATTGAACCTACTCCTTTGGAAAAAGATGTTTTATGGGCTGCTACAGATGATGGTCAAATACATATCACCAAAGATGGTGGAGCCAATTGGACCAATGTTGCTAAAAACATTAAGGGTTTACCAGAAAATTCTTGGATAACACAAATTAAAGCATCCAATAAAAATAAAGGTGAAGCCTTATTAGTAGCCAATGACTATAGAAGATTTAATTATACTCCTTATGCATACAGGACTAAAAATTATGGTAAAACTTGGGAGCGTATTGTAGATGAAAATGACGTACAAAGCTATACGTTATGTATTGTAGAAGATCCTGAAAATAAAAACCTATTATTCTTAGGTACTGATGATGGTTTATATATATCGTTAAATGCTGGTGATACGTGGACAAAATGGACCAACGGTTTTCCTACTGTTCCTGTAAAAGATTTGGTAATTCACCCAAGAGAACAAGATTTAATTATTGGAACTTTTGGACGAGCTGCATGGGTACTAGATGATATTCGTCCATTAAGAGCCATAGCCAATGGCGATCTTTTATCAAAAAAAACAGTACTTTTCACACCCCCAACTGCATATCAAGCAGCCTATCAACAACCTACTGGAAGTAGATTTGGTGCAGATGCTATATATCAAGGAGAAAACAGAAAAGGTGGTGCAATTCTCTCTTATTATGTTAAGATAGACGATAAAAAGACTAATGAAAGTAATAGTAAAAAAACAGAGGAAACATCTAAAGTAAAGAAGGACTCGATTACGTTAGACATTTTTAATGGATTAACAAAAATTAGAACTTTAAAATTTAAAGCTCCAAAAGAAACAGGAGTGCATAAAACTACTTGGTATTTACGTGAAAAAGGGGTTGCAAGAGCTTCTAGAAGAATTCGTAAATCTACTAGAGAGCCAGCAGGTGTTACTGTAAAACCAGGCGTCTACAAATTAAAAATGACTTATGGAGGTGAAACTTCTGAACAGGATATAATTGTGGCATACGATCCTAGATTAAGAATGTCTGATGAAGCCATCAATCAAAAATACAATACCAGTAAAGAGCTAGAACAATATCAAGCTAAAATTACTGCTGTTGTAAAACAATTGGTAGAAAGTAAAAATACAGCTTTTAAAATTCAATCTGACGTATCAAAAGCAGATAAAAAGAAATACAAAGAAGCCATCGATGCTTCTAAAGATGTAATAAAGCAGATAGAAGGTTTAATTGCATTATACCTTGGTAAAATTGATAAAAGACAAGGAATTACAAGAAATCCAGAGATTACAGTTAACCAAAGGTTTGGTATAGCTAGTTCTTATGTTCGTTCTCGTTTTGGAGAACAAACCGCTACAGAAAAACAATTAATCGATCAATTTAAAACAACCTTTAAAGCAGCTGTCTCTGAAACAAATACCTTTTTTAATAATGATTGGAAAATGTATAAAGAAAAAGTGAAAGATATTCAGATTTCTCCTTTTAAAGACACCAAAATTTTTGCAGTCAATTAGAATGAGCTTAAAAAAAATTCTACTCTGTTTTTTTGTTTTAAGTGCCACTTTAACAAAAGCGCAGCAATCAGATCAGCAACTAGGTGTTTGGTACATGTATAATGGTTCTCATAAAATAGCAGATAAATTTGCTATTAAAACTATGGCTCATTATAGATATTACGAAGTTTTAGGAGAATTTCAGCAAGAAATTTATAGACTAGGTTTAAATTATACCATAAACCCAAAAATAAATTTTACTGTTGGTTATAGCTATGTTAATACAAATACTGAGTTTAAGGTTTATTCTAACAATTTAGAAGAGCATAGATTGTACGAAGACCTAAACTTAAAAGGCAAACTTAACAATATCAAATTAAGGCATCGTTTGCGCTTTGAACATCGATTTTTTAATTCAACATCAAGTCACTGGTTTCGTTACGATTTGAATGCCAATTATCCTATCACAAAAAGTTGGTCTGTTTATGCATTTAATGAACTGTTTCTAAATATTGATAAATCAAAACGATTTGTTCAAAACTGGACAGGGGCAGGATTTTTACATCAAATTAATCAACAACTAAAACTTAAGTTGGGCTATTTTTATCAGAAATTACCTGATAAGGGTTTTCATAGATTACAATTCGGAATTATTTTAAACACAAATCATCTAAACAATCAAAAATGATAGAACCAATTTTTACAAATGATGCCATAGTTTTTGGTATTCTTATGCTTTCATTAGGTTTTGTTTTTTACACAGAAAACATCAAAACTGGCTTTTGGAGTAAATTTTATAAAATTGTTCCAGGTTTATTTATGGCCTATTTTATACCTGCTTTGTTTACAACGTTTGGCGCAATTGCACCTGAATGGGAAGTTGAAAATACAGCAGGAGAAATTGTAAAAAACAAATCGCAATTGTATTATGTAGCTAGCCGATTTTTATTACCTGCTGCCTTGGTATTAATGACTTTAAGTATCGATTTAAAAGCCATTTTTAATTTGGGCTCTAAGGCATTAATTCTATTTTTTACAGGTACCATAGGTATTATTATAGGTGGGCCAATAGCAATTTTATTAATTTCTATCTTTTCTCCAGAGACTGTTGGCGGTTCAGATTTTGATGCTGTTTGGAGAGGTTTATCTACCCTAGCAGGAAGTTGGATTGGCGGTGGAGCCAACCAAACAGCCATGTTAGAAATTTACAAATACAATCCTGCAAAATATGGAGGTATGGTTATTGTAGATATTATAGTTGCCAATGTATGGATGGCAATTTTATTAATCGGAATTGGTAAAAAAGATAAAATAGACAACTGGTTAAAAGCAGATACTAGTGCTATTGAACAATTGAAACAAAAAGTAATTCATTTTACCCAAAAAGTAAAAAGAAACCCTTCTTTAACAGACATAATGATTATGCTAGCCATAGCTTTTGGAACTGTTGGATTTGGCCATTTTTGCTCAAAATACCTAAGTGAATTTTTTAATGATTTTGTAAATGGCATATCATCTCAAACATGGCGAAATGTTTTTTCCTTTTTGGGATCAAGTTTTTTCTGGTTAATAAGTGTTTCTACAATAATAGCAATAGGGTTATCGTATACAAAAGCAAAGAATTACGAAGGTGCTGGCGCTAGTAAGTTAGGTAGTGTTTTTATATATATCTTGGTCGCTACAATCGGAATGAAAATGGATTTAAATCAGGTGTTAGAAAATCCTGGCTTGTTACTTATTGGTCTGGTTTGGATGACAATTCACGCTGTACTTCTAATCATCGTTGCAAAAATTATTAAAGCACCCTATTTCTTTTTAGCAGTAGGAAGTCAAGCCAATGTAGGTGGTGCAGCATCTGCACCTATAGTAGCGCAAGCATTTCATCCTTCATTAGCAACAGTAGGAGTATTATTAGCAGTATTTGGTTATGCCATCGGAACAATTGCTGCCATAGCTTGTACTATTTTAATGGAATTGTCATCAACTTTGTAAAAAAATAGGCATATTTGCACTCATAATTTAATTAACAAATGAAAAGAATTTTAACTGTTTTAGTAATCACTATTATGTTAACATCATGTTCTTCTAAAAAACAAGGAAATATGATTGTTGAAGGACAAATCAAAGGATTAAAAAAAGGAAAATTATACCTTCAAAAAATTAAAGATACACTTTTGGTCTCTGTTGATTCTGTGGCAATTAACGGATCTAGTAACTTTAAATTGACAGACAATATTGAATCTCCTGTAGTGTACTATTTAACTTTTGATGGAAATACTAAAGATAAAAGAATTTTATTTTTTGGAGAAAAAGGAACGATTACCATCAATGACAATGTAGAAAATTTTGGATTAAAACCTGAAATTATTGGCTCTAAAAATCAAGAAATTTTAGACCAGTTTAACAAGATTAGAAGTAGATTTCAATCTGAGCGATTACAGTTTATTAAAAAGGATTTTGATGCTAAAAAAGCCAATGATAAAAAATTAATTGCAGAACTAGAAAAGGATTACAGCCAATTGATAAAAAGAAAAGTGTTATTTACCACTAATTTTGCAATTTCTAATTCAGATTTTGAGGTAGCACCCTACATTGCTTTAACAGAAATGTATGACGCTAGTTTAAAAATGTTAGACACAGTAAATGTCTCTCTTTCTCCAAAAATAAAAGCCTCTGAATACGGAAAAAGTTTTCAAGATTATTTGAATACTATTAAGAAAAACGAAGAAAAATAAACCCTTCTCTTTTAATAAAAAAAACGAGCACTTGCTCGTTTTTTTTATTTTAGATATACTATTATTTATTCTTTAATCGCTGTCTCTCTGATAGCTTTTAACTCTTCTCTAACTGTATTCGCCTTTTCTTCATCTATATCATAATCTTTCATAATATACATTGCTAAGATGGTCCCTACAACAGGAAAAAAGCAAAAAACAGCATGCAATCCATTAACCGCAGACTGTTGATCCGAAGTTACTAAATCAGGATCAAAACCTACAAAAGCTATAATTACACCACTTAAAGCACCAGCAATTGCAAAACCTACTTTAACCATCCACCAATATATAGCTCCAAAAATACCTTCTCTTCTTAAACCCGAATTAAGTTCATCAATATCTATAATATCTGCAGTCATAGACATCATGATTGTAAATAAGCTACCAATACCAAAAGAAAAGAAAGGAAGTGCTAAAATATACAACCATGGTTTACCTGGTACAAATAGAAACCATAGTAATACATAACCAATAATAGAAATTCCTTGGGCTATTAAAAATGCATTTTTTTTACCAAAAGCTTTAGATAATTTTGTGATGATCGGAATTACTAAAAAAGTGGTTCCAATAGCACCTAAGCATCCAAATAAAGAAACCCAAATTCCTGTAACAGCTGCATCTCCATTAAATAATTTGTATACTATTACAAAAAAGGTAAGTGAGGCTACTGTATTAAAAGCATTATAAATTAAAAACGTTGCACTACATAATTTTCTAAATGCCTTAATTTTAAAAGCTTCTAAAAAACTCACATAAATTTGTTTTAAACTATTACCTACATTTTTTAAATTTAAAGGAGCATAATCTTTATCTAAAGTAGATTCACTTTTTATGAATAACGCTGGAACAATTGCACAAATTGCACAAGGAATAGCTACCCAAATTGCCAATTCTCTTACTGCTTCTTCTGCGGATGCAAACCAATCAGGGTCGTACATAATTACCCAAAACCAAGGCGCAATAATCCATGCCCATTGACCAATCCATTGAGCAATAGCCATAATATTTGTACGTTCATGAAAATCATAACTCATTTCATAACCCATGGCCACATAGGGTACACTAAAAAGAGTTAGCCCTAAATAAAAAATTAAACTCCAGATAAAGAAATACCAAAAATTAAACTCTAAAGAATTCTCTTTAAACAATTGCCACATAAACACATAAGAAATTCCCATTACAATAGCACCTACTAAAACATATTGCCTTCTTCTACCCCATTTGGATTTAGTATTGTCAGAAATAAAACCCATAATAGGATCTGTAATAGAATCAAATATTCTAGGAAAAAAATAAACCAAAGACCACATCCAGCCAGGAAAACCTAAATCCTGTACTAATACCACCATAAATATACCTAAAATTGCAGGAAACATTTGATTGGCAAACATACCAATACCAAATGCTACTTTTTGATTAAAAGGTACAGAGGTTCCTTTTAATTCTATTGATTGATTAGTCATAATTTTTATTTTTTAATTTAGGAATAACAATTGTTTGTATTGTTTTTCCTTTAATGTCTATGTTCACACTTTTTTGAAATAGGGATAGTTTAATTTTTTTTTGCGCTTCTTTTTCATTAAAAATAACTACAGCAATAGTACCATCTTTATTTTCAGCAGCAGTAACCATAAGCTCTTTGTCTGTATTTTCTACTTTAAAAACCTTAGCTTCTGGTCTTATAAATTTAGAAAAGTGAGTCATTACATAATACAAAGGGGTAAAATATACTTCATCATTTTCCTCATCTACAATTATAGGAGCAATACACCAATTTTTAAACCAATTTGGGCCTCCTTGTTTATTAAGCACCATGTTCCAGTCTATCCAACCATTTACATAATTATTTAGACAACCTATTATATCTCTTGCATATCTATTAACTGGGGCATATTTTGGATGCATAGGCTTGTCTATTTCTGGAGCCCAATCCCAACCCCAATCCGTTGCATTTTTTTGCCAATACCAAGCATCCTCTTTCCACTTTGGTATTTCAGAGTCTATGCAAGCTTCAGATTGAATTAAGTATTTGTTTGGGGCCTTTTGATATGCATATTGAAGTTCTTCTGGATAAAAATGGTAAGTACTTGCATACCAATGCACAGCTGTACCATCAAAATAAGATGAAGTTTCTTCATTTTTATACTGTGCATCTACCCACGTTTTTAAATGTTCTCTATTTTGATCGTATCCTAAAATTTTTAGGTCTGGATAATCTTTTCTTAATTGTGGTCCTAAATGGTGCTGAACAAAATTGGTCATCTCCTCTGGAGTATAATGCATACTTTCCCAATTATTTCCGTTTCCTAAAGGTTCGTTCTCTACAGTAAACCCCCAGATATCAATCCCTTCATTTTTATATGAAGCTGCATATTTTGAGAAAAACAATGCCCAGGTATCATAATATTCTGGTAGTAATTTTCCACCTACCCAACTCGAATTATCTTTCATCCAAGGTGATGCTGTCCAAGGAGAAGAAAGTATTTTAAAACCGTCTTTAGATACATTCATTGCATCTTTAATCATTGGAATAATATCATCTAAATCTTCTTGAATACTAAAGCTCTTCAATTCTTTATCATCTTCTAAAGGAGCATAAGAATAGTTACTAAGAGAAAAATCTGAGGAATTCATATGTGTTCTAGTTAAAGAGTACTTAGCACCAGATTCTCCAAAATAAGCTTCAATTATTGAGTCTCTATTTTTCTTACTCAACTTGTTTAATAAATAGGCTGAAGCCTCTGTAAATGAGCCTCCAAAACCTGTAATAGTTTGCTTAGTTTGTTTTGGTTGCAATACTACCTGAATTCTGTTTTCATTTGTTTCATCAGAAAAACTCTCTAATTGTAATAAATTATTACCAGATGCAGAAGTTTCATAAACTTGTACATTTAATTTATCTGAATTTGTATTGCAGCCTACAGCAACAATTAACAATAATGAGTAA
>CALKEB010000034.1 GCA_938084845.1 uncultured Polaribacter sp.
GATAAAAATCGCCAATCCCACCAGCCATAAAAAATGTAACTAGATATTACAATTAATAAGTTTTGTAATTTTAAGTTTTTATAAGTGACGAACCAATATAGCATAAAGACAATGGGTAAGAATATTGCAAAGTCGATAGAATTAAATAGCATTTTTTATTATTCTAAATTTTAGGATTTATTAAATTTTCTGCGTGATACAGAATTCGTTATATGCAAACAAACAATACTGTTATCAGAATTATGTGCAGGGATCACTCAATTTTTTACTTGCTATTATTACAAAATACAAATCAAAAACAATGAAGAGAAGTATAGGATATATATTTAGACGAAATGAGGTTTTTATAGGATGAAGAGAAGGAGATGCCACCTGTAACAAAATAAACAGTAATTTTTTCTTGTATGTTTTATTCAAACACAACATACCACTTCTCATAAAAAAAACAATTCTGTAAATGAAATAGACATCGTATTTTAAAACAAGCTAACTATTTGTTTGTTAGTTTTTTACATACATCTTTAACAGTTGGATATAATAGACTAAATCGTCTAAACACCACTAAAATTCTAATAATATCGTATTTTTACAACCGATTATACATAAATCATAAAAGTTAAAAAAAATGGCAAATACATTATTTGACAAAGTATGGGATTCACATGTTGTTCGTAAAGTTACAGACGGGCCCGATGTGTTTTTTATAGACCGTCATTTTATCCACGAAGTTACAAGTCCTGTAGCCTTTTTAGGACTAGAAAATAGAGGAAATAGTGTGGTGTATCCTGAGCGAACCTTCGCTACAGCAGATCACAACACTCCTACCATAAATCAACATTTACCCGTGGCAGATCCATTGTCTGCAAACCAATTAGATGCTTTGGAAACTAATGCTGCTAAACATGGTATTTCTCACTGGGGTTTAGGAGATGAAAACAATGGAATTGTCCATGTTGTTGGTCCAGAAAATGGGATCACCTTACCAGGGGCTACCATTGTCTGTGGAGATTCACATACATCTACTCACGGAGCTTTTGGTGCAATTGCTTTTGGTATCGGTACCTCTGAAGTAGAAATGGTATTGTCTACACAATGTATCATGCAACCCAAGCCAAAGAAAATGCGAATCAATGTAAATGGCAAATTGGGATTGGGTGTTACACCTAAAGATGTGGCTTTGTATATTATTGCGCAACAAACGACTTCTGGTGCTACTGGATACTTTGTTGAATATGCAGGAGATGTTTTCAAAGAAATGTCTATGGAAGGACGTATGACGGTGTGCAACTTATCCATAGAGATGGGTGCACGTGGTGGGATGATTGCACCAGACAGCAAAACATATGAATACATCAAAGGACGTGCTCAAACCCCTAAAGGGGCAGATTGGGACAAAGCCATGAAATATTGGGAAACTCTATACACCGATGAAGGAGCTGAGTTTGATGAAGAATTTACGTATGAAGCATCAGACATTGAACCGATGATTACTTACGGTACCAACCCAGGAATGGGAATGGGTGTTACAAATTCGATACCAACGGCAGAAAGTATTGAAGGTGGGGTGGAAACCTACAAAAAATCTTTAGGGTATATGTCTTTTAATGAAGGTGACTCTATGATCGGCAAAGAAATTGACTTTGTGTTTTTAGGATCTTGTACTAACGGACGTATCGAAGATTTTAGAGCATTTTGTTCTATTGTTGAAGGAAGACAGAAGGCAGAAAACGTAACAGCTTGGTTGGTTCCAGGTTCTCATAAAGTAGTCGATCAAATCAAAGCTGAAGGCTTAGATACAATTATTACAAATGCAGGTTTTGTGTTACGTGAACCCGGTTGTTCTGCATGTTTGGCAATGAATGATGATAAAATTCCAGCAGGAAAATTATCAGTATCAACATCAAACAGAAACTTTGAAGGAAGACAAGGTCCAGGATCTAGAACATTATTAGCCTCTCCATTAGTAGCAGCAGCCTCTGCAGTTTCTGGTGTAGTAACGGATCCGAGAACATTATTAACCGCTTAAAACGGTATTGCCTTTGGTGGATACCCATTGGCTTTTTAATTATAAAAAATAAATTTACCTACAGTTAGAAGCTGGAGGCACATAGCAAAATAAACATGGCTTACGATAAATTTCAAGTACTAACAAGCACTGCATATCCATTACCAACAGAGAATGTAGATACCGATCAAATCATTCCGGCTCGTTTTTTAAAGGCAACAGAACGTGTCGATTTTGATATCAATTTTTTTCGTGACTGGAGATACAATTCAGACGGAACACCCAAAGAAGATTTTCCTTTAAACAAAGAAATATATGCGGGTTCTAAGATTTTAGTCGGAGGTAGAAATTTTGGTTCTGGTTCTTCAAGAGAGCATGCAGCTTGGTCTGTATATGATTTTGGACTCCGTTGTGTGATTTCATCAGAATTTGCTGATATTTTTAAGAACAACTGTCTCAACGTGGGTGTTTTACCGGTTCAGGTTTCAGCAGCTTTTGCAGATACATTGTTTGCAGCGATTATGGCAGATCCGACCACTGAAATTAAGGTAGATTTACCCAATCAAACAGTAACTTTGGTCGCTACAGGAGAAGTTGAATCTTTTGCGATTAATTCCTACAAGAAAGAAAATATGCTAAACGGTTTTGACGATATTGATTACTTAAAAAATATCGAAAATGAAATTTCAGCTTTTGCTGAAACAAGACCTTTTTAAAACTATTTTACAAGTTAGTATGGCAAGCAGAAAGATTGAAATAATGGATACCACGCTGCGTGATGGAGAACAAACATCAGGAGTGTCTTTCTCAGTATCTGAAAAATTAACAATCGCTAAACTGCTTCTCGAAGAACTCAAAGTAGACCGACTAGAAATTGCATCTGCACGGGTTTCTGAAGGGGAATTACAAGCGGTTAAAAAAATAACTTCTTGGGCAACTGACAATAATTTTTTAGAGAACATAGAGGTGTTAACCTTTGTTGATGGAGGGAAATCCATCGATTGGATGATCGATGCTGGTGCCAAAGTTCAAAATTTATTAACCAAAGGTTCTTTAAATCATTTAACACATCAACTTAAAAAAACACCCAAAGAACATTTTGCAGACATCAAAGCGACGATAGATTTAGCCGCTCAGCATCATATAAAAACCAATGTATATTTGGAAGATTGGTCGAATGGAATGCGCAATTCGAAAGCCTATGTTTTTGAATACTTAGATTTTTTAAGCACTCAAAATGTTGAACGTTTACTATTACCAGATACCTTAGGTGTATTAATACCTGAAGAAACATTCAGCTTTATAGCGGAAGTTCGTGAGAAATACCCAACCTTGCATGTAGATTTTCATGGTCATAATGATTACGATTTAGGAGTGGCAAACGTAATGCAAGCATTAAATGCAGGTGCAAACGGATTACATTTAACAATTAACGGGATGGGAGAGCGTGCTGGAAATGCACCAATGGCCAGTGTTATTGCCGTAATCAATGATTTTGTTAAAAATGTATCCATCTCTGTAAATGAGAAAGCACTCCATAAAGTGAGCAAGCTGGTAGAAACCTTTTCTGGGTTTAGAATTCCTGTAAATAAACCCGTAGTAGGAGCAAACGTATTTACACAAACCGCTGGAATTCATGCAGATGGAGATTCTAAAAACAATCTTTATTTTAACGATTTGATGCCAGAACGTTTTGGAAGAAAACGAAAATATGCCTTGGGGAAAACCTCTGGAAAAGCAAATATTCAAAAAAACTTACAGGATTTAGGCTTGAGTTTAAATGACGAAGAGTTAAAGAAAGTAACCCAAAGAATCATAGAATTAGGAGATAAAAAAGAAGTCGTATCTCAAGAAGACTTACCATATATTATTTCTGATGTTTTAGACAGTGATACCATCGAGAAACGTGTCGAAGTTGAAAATTATGTACTAGGACATTCAAAAGGAATGAAGCCTTCAACGACCCTCCAATTAAAAGTAGAAGGAGTTTTATATGAGGCACATGCACAGGGAGATGGGCAGTTTGATGCTTTTATGAACGCATTAAAAAAATTATACAAAACACATCGCAAAAAAGAATTGCCAAAATTAATAGATTATGCAGTGCGTATTCCTCCTGGTAGTCATTCAGATGCATTGTGTGAAACAATTATAACTTGGAAGCATCATCAAAAAGAATTCATAACACGTGGTTTGGATTCAGATCAAACAGTATCTGCCATTAAAGCCACAGAAAAAATGTTAAATAGTATGTAGTTAAAAATGAGGTTGGTACAAACAACTTTCTTTTTTAACCAAAGTAAAACTAATGTAACGCATATAAAATAGTAAAAATAAAATAGGATGAAATTAAAAATAGCCTTATTAGCAGGTGATGGTATAGGACCTGAAGTTATTGCACAAGCAGTTAAAGTGGCAGATGCTGTTGCAAAAAAGTTTAATCATGAGTTAAACTGGAGGCCTGCGTTAACGGGTGCTGCTGCTATAGACGCAGTAGGAGAACCTTACCCAGATGCAACCCATGAAATATGTGCAACTTCAGATGCGGTTTTGTTTGGTGCTATTGGCCATCCTCGTTTTGATAATGACCCAACTGCTAAGGTAAGGCCAGAGCAAGGGTTACTTAAAATGCGTAAAAAATTAGGGTTATTTGCAAATGTTAGACCTACATTTACTTTTGCCTCTTTGTTAGATAAATCTCCATTAAAAAGAGAACGAATAGAAGGTACAGATCTTGTGTTTCTTAGAGAATTAACAGGCGGAATTTACTTTGGAGAAAAGGGTAGGAGAGATGCAGGAGAGACGGCTTTTGACAACTGTGTTTACACTAGAGCAGAGGTGCAGCGATTGGCTAAAAAAGGATTTGAATTGGCTATGAAACGCAGCAAAAAATTATGCTGTGTAGACAAAGCCAACGTATTAGAAACTTCACGTTTATGGAGAGAAACGGTTCAGGCAATGGAAAAAGAGTATCCAGAAGTAACCGTTTCTTATGAGTTTGTAGATGCAGTAGCCATGCGTTTGGTGCAATGGCCTAATAGCTATGATGTTTTAATTACAGAAAATTTATTTGGAGACATTTTAACAGACGAAGCTTCTGTAATTTCCGGATCTATGGGTTTAATGCCTAGTGCCTCTTTAGGCGCTAATATTGGTTTATTTGAGCCTATTCATGGTTCTTATCCGCAAGCAACAGGGTTAAACATTGCAAATCCAATGGCTACCATTTTATCTGCAGCTATGATGTTCGAAAATTTTGGATTATTAGAAGAAGGTAAAGCGATTAGAGATGCTGTAAATAGTGCACTAGAAAAAGGGATTGTTACCCAAGATTTAGCTGAGGACGATCATTCTTATGGTACTGCAGAGGTAGGCGATTGGTTGGCCAAATCTATTTAACGGTACCCATAGTCGTATTTATTTTATAAAACACTTTTTACCTTCGTTAATATAAGTATTCATACCCGCTATTTTTTCCATAAACTAGCGAAAAGAAGAAAATAAACCCATTTAAATTCGTGAAAAATAATACGCGTGCTAAAAGACTATAGTTTAGTTTAAGCAGAACAAAAACGAAAGAAAAAATACCCAAACAAATATAGTAAGCATTTGCATAATTAGGGATGTCAAATACAACACAAACTAATAATTCTATGATCGAAAAAACAATAGACCAAAAAGAAACATTAAGCATAATGCTTTTTTTTCTTTCGGAGTATTTTAGACTTTTCATAAAAATTAGAGGGTAAATTTTAAAAAAAACCAAAGATAGTTTTTTTTATTGTTAAATGTCACATAAATAGTTTACTATTTATGTGACATTTAGGGGGGTATTTAGTTGATATTTACCAACTCTACATCAAAAATTAAGGTTGCATTTGGGGGTATTACACCACCTGCACCCTGAGCTCCATAAGCTAAATTAGAAGGAATGACAAAACGGGCTTTGTCTCCTACTTTTAATAACTGAATGCCTTCATCCCAACCTGAAATAACTTGGCCAACACCTAAATTAAAATCGATAGGTTGTTTTCTTTTGTACGAAGAATCAAAAACAGTACCGTCTAACAATTGCCCTTTGTAATGTACAGAAACACTAGCACCTTTAGTAGCTTGTTTACCTGTACCATTTTGTAAGATTTTGTATCTTAAACCACTTTCGGTTTCATCATACCCTGCAGCAACACTATCTAATAATTCTTTTTGTTTTGTTTTTTCTGCTGCTTCTCTTTTTTCTCTAGCCCCTTCAAAAGTTCTAAACGCTTCTATGGCATTAAAGTTTTCTGCTTCTTCACCCACTCTTACAATTGCTACTTGTTCAATTTCATCTCCTTGTGCCACAGCATCCACAACATCTTGTCCTTCAATAACAGTTCCAAAAACAGTATGTTTACCATCTAACCATGGGGTTGGTACATGCGTAATGTAAAACTGACTACCATTGGTTGCAGGGCCAGAATTTGCCATGGCTAACTTTCCTGGCGCATCGTGTTTTAAATCTGGATGAAACTCATCATCAAATTTATAACCAGGGCTTCCTGTTCCTGTTCCTTGAGGGCAGCCTCCTTGTATCATAAAATCTGGAATTACTCTATGAAACGTTAAGCCATCATAATATGGTGTACCTTGTGTTTTTGCACCATTCTCCATATTTCCTTCTGCCAAAGCAATAAAATTACCTACAGTACCAGGTGTTTTGTCATGGGCTAATTCAACTAGTATTTCACCTTTTTGGGTTGTAAATTTTGCGTAAATTCCGTTGTTCATTTTCCTAATTTTAATCGTTATTATTTTTTTGTATTTAACATAGTTTAGCAAGAAGCTATCTCTACATTTATATTGGTTTTATTTGCATTTCTGAACGTAAATTGCAATTGTGCTTCAGATACTTAACATAATAAATCATTGTTACTATGACTATTAATTCCCCACTGTTGGGCGTATTATAATTTTTCTTATGCACTTTTAACACCACTTTTAAAAACGTCTTCTAAAAGCTTTGCAAAAGTAGTAACTTTTTTGTGAAATGAGGCATTGCTTTTTAGTCCTGTACAAATATGTTTCGCGCCTAACTAGACTTGTCATGGTTAGCTAAATAAGCTTTTTGTGTTCGTGAAATAGTTTCTTTAAATCACTTTTAAAAACGACAACTAATTTTGCGCTATAATTTGGATTCCTTCTCTATTTTAAAACCATCAATCTTTAAACTCACTGGTAAAATGGAGTTTAACATTGGGGTATTTACTTTGTGTCATTTGAATGGTAAACTCAGAATCTGCTAAGAAAACCAATTGGCCTTGTTTGTCTTTTGCCAAATAGCGTTGCTTTACTCTTTTAAATTCTTTAAACTCATTACTTTTAGGGTCGCTAGCTTCTACCCAACATGCTTTATGCACATTTAGATTTTCGTAGGTACATTTTGCACCATACTCATGCTCTAATCTATATTGAATTACTTCAAATTGTAGGGCGCCTACAGTTCCAATAACACGTCTTCCATTCATTTCTATAATAAATAGTTGCGCTACACCCTCATCCATCAACTGATCTAAACCTTTGTAGAGCTGTTTCGATTTCATAGGGTCTGCATTATTTACATACCTAAAGTGTTCAGGAGAAAAACTTGGAATTCCTCTAAAACTTAAATCTTCTCCTTCTGTTAACGTATCTCCAATTTTAAAATTACCGGTATCATGAATCCCTACAATATCTCCTGGATACGATTCGTCTACAATTTCTTTTTTTTCTGCAAAAAAGGCATTCGGACTAGAAAATTTTACTTTTTTCTTATTCCTTACATGTAAATAGGGTGAATTTCTTCTAAACGTTCCTGAAACAACTTTAATAAACGCCAATCGATCTCTATGTTTGGGATCCATATTTGCATGGATTTTAAACACAAAACCTGTCATTTTATCTTCTTTAGAATCTACCAAACGTTCTTCTGCTTTTTTAGGTTGAGGCGATGGTGCAATTTCGATAAATGCATCCAACAACTCTTTTACGCCAAAATTATTTAAAGCAGAACCAAAGAAAACAGGTTGCAGTTCCCCTTTTAAATAATCATCTTGATTAAAACTTGGATACACCTCACTAATCAATTCTATTTCTTCTCTTAACGTATTGGCTGCAGTTTCACCTACAGCTTTATCTAAATCAGGATTGGACAAGTCGTCAAATTCTATACCTTCTGAGATTGTTTGTTTGTTTTCTCCGGAAAATAAGTTTAGTTTTTTCTCCCAAATATTATAGATTCCTTTAAAATCATACCCCATCCCAATAGGGAAACTCATAGGGGTTACACACAACCCAAGTTTTTGTTCAACTTCATCCAATAAATCAAAAGCATCTTTTCCTTCTCGGTCTAATTTATTAATGAATACAAGCATTGGTATGCTTCTCATTCTACAGACTTCAACTAACTTTTCAGTTTGTGGTTCTACCCCTTTTGCCACATCAATAACAACAATAACACTATCTACAGCAGTTAAAGTTCTAAAGGTGTCTTCTGCAAAGTCTTTGTGACCAGGCGTATCTAGAATATTAATTTTTTTGTCTTTGTAAATAAAAGCAAGTACAGAAGTAGCTACAGAAATCCCTCGCTGACGTTCAATTTCCATAAAATCAGAAGTAGCTCCTTTTTTTATTTTATTATTCTTAACAGCACCTGCTTCTTGTATAGCACCTCCAAATAAAAGTAGTTTTTCGGTTAATGTAGTTTTTCCAGCATCGGGATGCGAAATTATACCAAAAGTTCTTCTACGTGCGATTTCTTTTAAAAAACTCATTTACAAAATTTGAGGTGCAAAGATACATTTTACATTTTCAATTATCAATGATATGTATTTCAAATCTAGTGTAGGTTTAATTTTATATATTTGGCTTTTTTTATACCCAAAGATTCATGAGAAAAATTTTACTTTTTGCCTTTTTAATACTTTCTTTTTTAAAAACAAATGCTCAAAATAATTTAATAAAAGAGCGATTTTTAACCATGCAACAATTGTTGTTGGATAAAAAATTTACAGCTTCTTTAGCGTATACAGCAGAAGAATTGTTTACGGTAGTTCCTAAAGAGCAGTTAGTGGCTACAATGAAAGCAACCTTTACGAATCCTAAAATGCAAATTGTGTCTGCTTTACCAAAAGTACTGTCGATATCTGAAACGTTTAGAGTACAAGATAAATTTTATGCAATTTTAGACATTGTTGGCGATCAGAAAATAAGAATTCTAGACGAAAAAAACGAAGCCTTAGGTTTAGACGACAGATTATTATACGCTTTAAAGTTAAAGTATGAGCAGCAATATGGTAGTAAAAATGTAACTTTTAACGATAAAACAAAGTTTTTTAATGTTAAAGTTGCTCAGCATATTATTGCAATTTCTTTAGACGGAGAAACAGCTTGGAGGTATTTGGCAATAGACAATTTACAGTTAGAAGTAATTTCTAAACTTTTACCAGCAGAAGTATTGACAAAGGTTATCGAAAACGATTAATCGAGTACAGTAATTGTCATAGGAATATCTGCTATAGGCCATTCGTCTATACCCACTTTTACCTTTGCAATTTTATCCATAGTATCGTACCCCGAAATGACTTCTCCAAAAACAGTATGTTCATTATCTAAATGATGGGCACCGCTTCTTTTATGAACAATATAAAACTCAAAAGGGCTAGACAATTTATCAGGGTTATTTTCCCATTGTCTTGCAGCTGCTAAAGCGCCAAATTTATGGGTTCTATTTTTTCTAAATTCGGGTTTTAATAAGTAGTTGCCATACTTTCTTCGTTGTTTTTGTGTGTATAGGTTGTCTGAGTTCCCTCCTTGAATCACAAAGTTTTTAGCAACTCTATAAATGACTGTAGTGTTAAAGTAGTTTATTTTAGTTAAAAAAATAAAATTAGCTCTATGGATAGGTACATCTTTGTACAAGCGTAATGTAATAGCTCCGAATTTTGTTTCAATAAGAACTTTGGTTTCCTTATTTTCTTTTCCGTATGCTGCTAAAAAAACTTCGGCATTTTTACTATTTAGGCTATCCCATGATTTTTGTAGTTTAGGAACTTCCTTTTTTTTGATGTTTTTTTTAGCCGTTTTTTTTACAGGTATCCGTTTCGCCTCAGGTTTACATTGGCACAACATAACCAAGAAAGATACCATTAAAAGTCTTGCAAATATTTTCAAAGGATTATTTTACGTAAAACAGCTTCAAATATAAATCATCATTATTTAAAATGATAGCATTCTTAATGAATTTATAAAAGATAAGTTTTTTTTGCTTTTCGATTCCTGTATATTTGTAACTATGGAGGAACAAGTAATTTTAGTTGATGAAAACGATACTCAAATTGGGACCATGGCAAAAATGGAAGCCCATGAAAAAGCGCTATTACACAGGGCATTTTCTGTATTTGTTTTTAATAAAAAAGGAGCTTTGCTATTACAGCAGAGAGCAGCACATAAATACCATTCTCCTTTACTGTGGACAAATACTTGTTGTTCGCACCAAAGAGTAGGGGAAACCAATATTGAAGCAGGTAAACGAAGACTACAAGAAGAAATGGGTTTTAAAACTCCACTAAAAGAGGTTTTTTCGTTTATATATAAAGCGCCTTTTGACAATGGTTTAACAGAGCATGAGCTAGACCATGTGTTAATTGGTAATTATGAAGAAGATCCTGTAATTAATAAAGAGGAAGTAGCGGCTTTTAAATGGATGTCTTTAGAAGCAGTTCAAGCAGATATTATAGAAAACCCTGATTCATATACTGCTTGGTTTAAAATTATTTTTAAAGAATCTTATAAAAGACTATCAAATGCCTAAAGTTACCGTTCACAGAAAAGCACATTTTAACGCTGCGCATCGATTGTATCGAAAAGATTGGTCTGATGCTAAAAATAAAGAAGTATTTAGCAAATGCAGTAACCCAAATTTTCATGGCCATAACTATGAATTGATAGTTTCGCTTACTGGAGAAATTAACAAAGAAACCGGGTATGTATACGATTTAGGAATTCTTAAAAATTTAATCAAGTCAGAGGTAGAAGACTGTTTTGATCATAAAAATCTAAATATTGAAGTGCCTGAGTTTAAAGAATTGAATCCGACAGCTGAAAATATTTGTGTCGTTACATTTCAAAAATTGAGAAAACATTTGCCTACCGATTTAGCGTTAAAAATAACACTTTACGAAACGCCTAGAAATTTTGTAAGTTATGAGGGTAAATAATTAAAAACTTGCTCTTTTTTGAGTGTTTATTTTATTCGTAAAATTGATACTTTCCTTTTTAATAGTATCTTTGAAAGCATTTAAAATGTAAATCATGAAAATTATTGCAATGATTCCTGCACGCTATAAAGCGTCTCGATTTCCTGGTAAATTAATGAAAGATTTAGGGGGTAAACCCGTAATTTTAAGGACCTATGAAGCGGCTTTACAAACCGGTTTGTTTGATGAGGTTTTTGTAGTTACAGATTCAACGTTAATATTCAACACCATATCAGAGGCAAATGGTAAAGCAATAATGAGTAAAAAAGAACACGAATGCGGTTCTGATAGAATTGCAGAAGCTGTAGAAAATTTAGACGTAGATATTGTTGTTAACGTGCAAGGAGATGAGCCTTTTATCGATGAAATTTCTTTAAAGAAATTAATTCATGTTTTTAAAGAAGATAACCATCAAGAAATAGATTTAGCGTCTTTAAAAGTGCACATAACCAACAAAGAAGATATCGAAAACCCTAACAACGTTAAGGTCATTACAGATGTACATAATAGAGCTATTTATTTTTCTAGAAGTGTAATTCCTTTTCATAGAGATACATACGTTGAAGTAAATTATTACAAACACAAAGGAGTTTATGCGTTTCGAAAACAAGCGTTATTAGATTTTTACAACACGCCAATGACTCCTTTAGAAGCTTCAGAGAAAATAGAGGCTATTCGTTACCAAGAAATTGGTAAACAAATAAAAATGGTAGAAACTTCGGTTGAATCGATTGGCATTGATACTCCAGAAGATTTAGAAAAAGCAATAAAATTAATAGCGCAAAATGGGCAATCGTTATAAAGTAATTGCATTTGATGCAGACGATACATTATGGGTAAATGAAACTTATTTTAGAGAGGCAGAGCTAGAATTTGCCAACTTATTGTCTAAGTACGAGACTAAAAATAAAATTGACCAAGAACTTTTTAAAAAAGAAATTGAAAATTTATCTTTTTATGGATATGGGATTAAAGGGTTTGTATTATCAATGATAGAGTGTGCTATTGAGCTGTCTAATACAACTGTACACCCTAAAACGATTCAGGCAATTTTAAATATAGGTAAAGAAATGTTAGCAAAACCCATAACGCTTTTAGACGGAGTAGAAGAAGTTTTAAAAACCTTACACGGTAAGTATAAGCTTATTGTTGCTACCAAAGGAGATTTGCTAGACCAAGAAAGAAAATTAGAAAAATCAAACCTTCTAAAATATTTTCATCATATAGAGGTAATGAGTGATAAAAAGGAAAAAGATTATCAAAAATTACTGAAGCATTTAGACATTGAACCTACAGAATTTTTAATGGTAGGGAATTCGTTAAAGTCTGATGTATTGCCTCTTATTGCAATTGGAGCCTCTGCCATTCACATTCCTTTTCATACTACTTGGATTCATGAACAGGTAAGTGACAAAGAAGCTGCAAAGCAAAATTATATAACTTTAACTACGATTAAAGAAATACCTGGTGTTTTATGAACTATGTAGATCTAAAAAATTGGAATAGAATTCAACATTTTAACCATTTTAAATCGTTAAAAGACCCTTTTTTTGCATTAACAGTACCTGTAGATGTAACAGTTGCCTATAAAAAGGCAAAAACAGAAAAAGTATCTTTTTTTGCAGTGTACTTACATGCTTGTTTGAAAGCCTTAAATGCTATAGAAAATTTTAGATATCGAATTCATGATGATAAAGTAGCGATTTATGATGTAATTCATGCTTCAGCAACTATTGCAAGAGAAGACCATACCTTTGGTTTTTCATTTATAGAGTACGCTACTAATTTTAAAACATTTTATTCAAATTTTAAAAATGAAAAAGAGCGGATAGCAACATCTAATGCTCTTTTTCCTCCAAAAAATGCTGATAACTGTATGTATTGTTCAGCATTGCCTTGGGTATCTTTTACAAGTCAAAAAGAGCCAAATGCAGGTATTGTAAATGATAGCATTCCTAAATTTGCTTTTGGAAAAATGGTTAAAGAAGGCAATCGTTTAAAAATGCCAGTAGGCATTACTGTGAATCATGCTTTAGTAGATGGGTATCATGTAGGATTATTTTTTGAAGAATTTCAAAGCCAATTAGATAAAAACAACTAAATTTGCAGCATAAAAACTAGAAGTTATGGCAAGTATTAAAAACTTAAAGAAGGATATAAATTACGTTTTAGGAGATGTTATTGAGTATACTTTAGATGTATCTACATTAAAAAATGAACCTAAAAAAGGAGACGCAATTATAGACGAAGCAATTGAAACTTTTGATGCTTTAATTGCTAAAGTACATGCAAAAAATGTTGACAATAAAAAGAAACATTATAAAGAGATTAATCTTGAGCTAGAAACAAAAGCAAAGGCTTTGGTAGAAAAGATTAATGCCATTTAAATTAACATTTTTTTAATTAAATTTTAAGACCAACATTTACACAAATGTTGGTCTTTTAGTTTAATTTAGACATACTAAATATTAAAATTAATCGTTTTATTATTAAATTTTTTAATTATGGCAAGAGCAATGTTTGAATACACAAAGACAGTCTTGGTGAAAGTAAGTTTTAATTCAGAGTTGTTTTGTAAAGAATTGGAAAAGTCTTTAAAAAGGTTGTTACCTTATGAAGTGAAAGAGCTTTCCATATGGTTGAAAGAATTTACAGCAAATAAACCTGAATTAAATTACTGTATGAATTTAGTAACATAAAAAAAAGAAAGCGTTAAGCTTCCTTTTTTTAATTTCTTCTTCTTTGTTTGTACTTACGCATTAAGTTTCTACCAAACTCCATTTCTGCAAACTGTAATTGTATGGTTTTTTTATACCCTAGTATTTTGGTGATTTTTCCTATAAACTCATTTTGTTCTTGTAGTATTTTTTTATCGGTTTTTAATTTAAAGTCAATACTACTTTTGGCTTTTTTTTCAGAAACACTATTTGGATCTAAAAATTGCTCCCTCAAGTTTTTCAAATTTTTACGAATAGCAAAGCGTAATGCATTAATTTTTTCATCGTGTGCATTGTAAATAGGCCAAAATACTTCAGCTTCCTTCGAAGTTAGATTTAATTGCTCGGTTAAATAGGCAATTTTTAAGGATTTTATTTTTTCTCTACTTTGATTTGTTTTTTGAGCGGTTAAAGACCAGCTTAAAAAAATACTCAAGCACAATAAGGGTATTCTTTTTTTCATCTTCATTATTTTAATTCGTTAAGTAAATAACTATTGGTATCTGTATTTAAAAAATCTTCAATACTTTCGTCTTCAATCTCTGAAAAGTAAAATGTATTTTCTCCTATAATATCGTCCTCTAAAACAGTGGCAATGTCAGAGTCGTGCAGCGTATTGGAATCTAACCAATACTCTAAGTCCGCTTCAGAAAGCGAATCTAGTGTGATTGTCTCTTTTAAATTAAATTGAAATGAATTAAATCCAATAAATAAAAGTATTGCTGCTGCAGCTGCAAAAGGAATGCCTTTTATGAGTTTTTGTTGTAAAGAGATCACGTTTACGTGTTTACGTTCAGCGTCAATTTTAGAAAAAATAGTATCCTCTAGGTGATCAAAGTAGTCTTCTGAAACCTTAAACGGATTTTTTTTAGGAAAATCATTTGTTGCTAATTTTGTAGCGAAATCCTCTTCTATATTTTCAAAATAGTTTTCTGGAGTAGTAAAAGGATTCTTATTACCAATGGTATTCTTTATAAATTTTTCGCTATTTTTTGTTTCCTCTATCATTATTTATTTAGACAGTATTTCTAACTTAAGGTTTAATGAGCAGTTGCTTTTATGTAATTCTCTATTTTTTTTACAGCATGAAAATAGGAGGCTTTTAGCGCTCCTACAGAGGTTTCTAGAATGTTAGAAATCTCTTCATATTTCATTTCATCAAAATACTTCATAGTAAAAACAAGTTTTTGTTTTTCTGGCAATGTAGCAATTGCTTTTTGTAATAGTAACGCTATTTCATCGCCATCAAATAAAACATCATGAAGTAATGTGCTTGCTACAGATGTATGATATTCATTTAGATCTACATTTTTTTCTTTCGCCTTTTTTTGAATAAAAGAGATTGCTTCATTGGTTGCAATTCTATAAAGCCAAGTATAGAGTTTGCTTTGCGCATTAAAACGATCTATATTTTTAAAGACTTTTATGAAAGTATTTTGTAATACGTCGTCTGTATCTTCATGGGTAATTACAATTTTACGAATATGCCAATACAAACGTTCTTTATAAGTACGTATTAGCTTACGAAAAGCAATCTCCTTTAAAGAGGGCGTTTGTAAATCTTTGACTAAGGCAATTTCGTCTATCAAAAAAACATTTATTTATTTAGACAGAAAATTACTGAAAAGGTTTAATTAAAAAAAATTACGTTTTGGTTCTAGAATAGCTAAAAAGTCTTTTTTGCTTTATGGTTTCTGCAATACCTTCAGGAAGCATAGATTCCCATCCTTTTTCACCATTCATAATCATTTTAAGTACAGTTCTAGAAAAAATGTCTAAGATGTCTTTATCAAAATCATTGATGTCTAAGACCTTTCCATTGTTTTTAAAGTATTTATACAATTCTTTCATTCTAGGATGTACTTTTAAGTTTTCGCTAGTAATGTAGTCGTCATTTTCTTGGTCATGATATGGATACATGTATACTTTTAAATCTCTGTAGAAAAGTTTACCAAATGCTTCTAAAATTCCACCACTAACATCTCTATAATATTTTTCATCAAAAATTTGAATCATATTATGAACACCCATTGCTAGGGCCATTCTTTCTTTAGTGAATTCACTTAAATACTCTACGAGTTTAAAGTATTGTTGAAAACTGGTAATCATTACATTTTGTCCAAGAGAACAAAGTAATTCTGCTCTATCTAAAAAGTCTCTTTCATTAATTTTACCTTCAGCAGATAAATTACTAAGTGTAATTTCAAAAATAATCTGTGTTTTACTTTCGTCTACTTTATTTTCTTGTAAGAACATTCTTTTTGACTGTTCAAACATATCCATATTAACTTTGGTAACAGGTCTAAAACTACCTCTTAATGCTAATATGTTCTTTTTATATAGAACTTGTGCAGGCAACAGGTTATTTCCATCAGGACCAAACATAACTGCATTTGTCATCCCGTTTTTTAGCAATTGTAAACTCATTAATCTATTGTCTACATACATAAAACGTGGACCAGAGAAATTTATCATATCAATTTCTAATTGATGGCTGCCTAAATTGTCGTAAAAAGACTTGATGAGCTCTTTAGGGTTGTCGTTTAAATAGAAAGCACCGTATATTAAGTTTACTCCAAGAACCCCTAAGGTCTCTTGCTGTAAACGGGCATCTGTTTCTTTAAAACGCAAGTGTAAGACAATTTCGTTGTAATCTTCTAAGGGATCTAGTTGAAAACGGATACCTACCCAACCATGGCCTTTAAACTTTCTTGCAAAATCAATTGTAGTTACTGTATTCGCATAACTAAAAAATAACTTATTCGGGTGTTTTTGCCTGCTAAGTCGATCTTCCATTAAATGAATTTCATGGCCTAACATTCTTTTTAAGCGAGATTCGGTAACATATCTGTTATCACTTTCAACCCCATAAATAGCATCAGAGAAATCTTTGTCATAAGCACTCATTGCCTTTGCAATAGTACCTGAAGCAGCTCCAGATCTAAAGAAATTTCGTGCGGTTTCTTGTCCTGCACCAATTTCTGCGAAAGTTCCGTAAACATCTGAATTTAGGTTAATTCTAAGTGCCTTACTTTTAGTAGTGGGAACGCTACTAATCTCTTGATCGCCTTTTAAAGAAATTGCCATATAAATCTATCTTTTTTTGTTACACAAATGTACTAAATAAGATAGCAATGAGTCAATTTTTATGTTAATTTTGTAACTCATGAAAAAAAATCAAAAACAACTAAATGTTACTTTTTTAGGGACAGGTACTTCTCAGGGAATTCCAATGATTGCCAGTAAAGATCCTGTTTGTTTATCAAAAGATTCAAAAGACAAACGTTTGCGATCTTCTGTGTTAATTTCTTGGGATAACGTATCTTATGTGATTGATTGTGGTCCAGATTTTAGACAGCAAATGTTGCGCGAAGAAATTCCTTTAATACATGGTGTTTTATTTACGCATGAGCATTCAGATCACACTGCAGGCCTAGATGATTTAAGGCCTTATTGTTACAAAATTGGAGAAATGCCAATTTATGTAAACAAGCAAACTCTAGCTAGTTTAACACAAAGATTTGCATATATATTTAGCAAAGAAAATAAATATCCAGGTGCGCCTGGTGTACAGCCCCATCTTGTTGGTAAGGATTCTTTTCTCTTAAATGATGCATTAATTACACCTATTGAAGCTTTGCATGGTAAGTTGCCAATTACATCGTATCGAATTGAAGATTTTGCGTATTTAACTGATGTAAAATCAATATCAGCGTTAGAGAAAGAAAAATTAAAGAATTTAGAGGTTTTAGTGGTGAATGCACTTCGAATAGAAGAGCATCCTACGCATTTTAATCTTCAAGAAGCTTTGGACTTTGTTTCCGAAATACAGCCTAAAAAAACATATTTCACTCATATTAGTCACAAATTAGGATTTCATGAAGAGGTTTCTAAAGCCTTGCCCAACAATGTTTTTTTAGCTTTTGATGGCTTGAAAATAAAAATATAGTATTATTAGATATTAATATGCCAAATTTAAAAGGGGATGAACTTATAATGCGAAAAGAAGAAATGAAAAGGTCTAATGCAGATATTGCTTACCTGGCACTTACTGCAAACAATGCAAAAGAAGATGTTTCCATTTTTAAAAGCTTAGGGTTTTCTGGTGTAATACCTAAGCCCTTTAAAGCCAAACAATTTGTTTATATTATAAAAGAACACATTTTATAAAGAATTAGAGTCTTTTTTCTATCCACTCTTTAAAACTGTAGAAATTTTGAGGAGCTACACCATGACCAACATTATATTCAGAATACACAGACTCTAAATTTAAGGTGTCTAAAAATGATTTACTCTCTTTAGCCCAATTTACAGGAATAACTTGGTCTACAATTCCGTGAGAAATGTAATAATCTGTTGTGTTACTTTCTGGAAGTTTTTCTGGAAGTAAATCTTTATTTACATAACCACTTAAAGCAATTACATGATTTACTTTGTTAGGGTGTAAGAAACTAATTGAGTAGCTTAAAATTGCGCCTTGGCTAAAGCCTAAAAGAAATGTTTTTTCTTTGTTTGTGTTGTATTTATTTTTGATAGCATCAATAAATAGTGCAATTTTATCAATAGAGCTTTTAGCTTGAATTAAGTCAGAGAATTTACCCTGTGAGGCATCAAAATTTATTGCATACCAGGCGTAGCTTCCAAATCCCATATTATTTGGGGCTTGCGCACTTACAATTAATAATTCGTCTGGAAGTTCTTCTGCAAATGAAAATAAGTCTTCCTTGTTACTACCATATCCATGCAATAAAATTAATAAAGGTGGATTTTGAGATTTTACAACAGGAGGTCTAACAATATACTCTAGATTAGTCATTAAGTTTCTTACTATTTTACCATTAATATTAATAGTAGTTATTTTTGCAATGTACTCAGTTTGTTATTTAAGAATCAATTTTTGATTTGCATAAATACCATACACTTCTCCTTTGCATTTTGTATTGATAAATGGGCTGTTCTTAGAAGTAGATAGAAGGTGTTCATGACTAAATGTAAACTCTTTGTCTGGATTGAATAATGTAAGGTCAGCCTCACTATTTTCGTTAATTTGAGCACTTTTTACTCCAAATATTGCTCTTGGTTTTCGAGTAATGCTTTCTATAATTGTATCCAAATCTAAGGTGGTGTTTATTGAGGCGAAAAAACTTTCAAGACCTACTACACCGTCTTTAGCTTCACTAAATTCAACTTTTTTATGCTCAACATCAATAGGATTATGATCTGAAGTAATGATGTCTATCACCCCTGATGTTACGGCTTTTTGCAATGCTTTCACATCCTTCTTTGTTCGAAGGGGAGGAGTAGTTTTAAAGCGGCTATCAAATTCGTCTAATTCATCATCTGTTAGTAAAAGATGATGTGGCGTTACACTACAGGTAACTTGTAAACCTTTCTTTTTTGCCTCCTTTATTAATGTAGCAGATTTAGCTGAAGAAATGGTTGGAATGTGTAATTTACCTCCAGTATATTCTAAAAGAAATAGGTCTCTTGCAATTTGAATGTGTTCTGCTAAAGCAGGGATGCCTTTTAGACCTAATTTAGTGCTATTTATACCTTCGTTTGCAATACCTTCTCCTGAAATTGAGTTGTTTTTAGGGAAACTTAAGATTAAACCATCAAAATTTTGAGCATACAGTAACGCAACTTTCATTAAGTTGTCATTAGAGATGGGCTTATTATAATCTGCAAATGCGATGGCTCCAGATTGTTTCATATCGTGCAGTTCTGCCAATTCTTTGCCTTCACTTTTTTGTGTTAATGCAGCAATAGGGTAAAGCTTTACTCCAGAGTATTTCGATTTATTTATTACATATTCTACATCGGACTTTGAATCTATAATTGGATTTGTGTTTGCATTTAAGGCAATGGCAGTAAATCCACTTTTTGCAGCTACTGTTAAGCCATGATGTAGCGTTTCTCTCTCTTCAAAACCTGGTTCTCCTAAAGAAACACTAGTATCGAACCAGCCACAAGAGACGTGAAGGTTTTCTAAGCGTATCACTTTATCACCTTTTGTTTCAACAATGGAATCTGCTATTTTTTTAATGACGCCATCATGAATTAAAATATCTTTTACTTGGTGGTGGAAAGGGCTCGAAACATCTATGATTCTTGCGTTTTTAAGAAGCGTACTCATGGTTTATAGAATTTTAAAATCAAAATTTCTAAAAGCAAAGATACAATTGCCAAAGTTAAAAACCATTTCCATAACCATTGAACTTCATTTTTTTTATCAATTTTGGTAAAAATATCTTTAATTGAGGCTTCATTTTTGACCATTTTTGCCTCATTTTTTATGGAATTAAAATTTAAGAATTGTAGTTTACTTTCACTTTTAGGAGGATTAAAAGCTAGGGTTTGTAGGGTGTCTTTTTGGTGGACAACAGCATAAAAGCCTGCTTCTGTTGGGTAATCAAAGGTGTTTATAGAAACCTTATTTTGATAGCTTTGTTGAGGTGGTATTACTTTTAAATTGTTTCTTTGTAAAGATAAAACAGCTTCTCTGTGTAATTGTATAGGGATGTCTATTTTGTTTTCTTGGTCTAAGCGATAGTATAGTTTTGAGTATTCATAGCTTACTTTTCCAAAATTATAAAAAAGAGGCACGATTAAAGGTGATTTTAAAAAGTTGCTATTCTCTCTAGATAAAGGACTTGAAAAAAGAAATACCTTTCCTTTAGCCGCTTTAATTTCGGTTACAAAAGGAAGTTTATTTTCATAGCTTAGAATTGCATTGTTATAATTTAATGCAATAGGGAAGTAGCTGTATGTAGTTGGATATTGAAAATTTTCTATTTTTTTAGTAAACACATCTCTAAAGATTGGGTGGTTAAAATTTATAGAAGTGATTTTTAAGGTATCTTTTCTTTTTGCTTTTAAAGAGGTATTACTAATTTCTTTTAAAAGTGTGTTGTAAGTATTTAGTTTTGCTTTATTGCTTGGAATGATTACAATAGTACCTCCATTATTCGAAAAATTGACCAAACGTTTCACTAATGTGGTAGGAATGGTTTCTAACTCATTTAATACAATTAAATCTTGTTTTAAAATACGGTTGTAATTTATAGTATTCACATTTGCATCAACCAAATCAAATTCATCTGCTGTGTAAATTTTAGTTAAGAACTTTGTATTGTTTCCAATGCACAAAACTTTAATTTTATCTTCTTTATGTAAGGAAAAGAAAAGGGTGTTGTCGAACTTAAAAGTATCGCTTAATGTTACGTTTACTTTACCTAAAAAGTTAGTTTGATTTTCTAAGGTAAATGTTACTTTTTTTGTGTTGTTTTTTTGAATTGAGAATGATTGTTTGCTTAGTAGTTTATCTTGATTATATATTGCAATAGGAACATTATTTTGAGCCTCACCCTCATTTTTTATACTTACAATAACAGTGGTGTTTTTCGAATTTTTATTTTTTAGAAATACACTATCGATAGAGATATTATTTTTTTTAGAAGATTGAAGTTTAAATGCAGAAAAAGTAGGTGTTACATTTGTAAACACATTTTTACAAGTATTCTGAAAATCAGATATTAATATATTATAAGTTAAAGTTTTAGTTTTTGATTCTTTAAATTCTGAAATTTTTAATATTACGGACTCAATTTCCTTTCTTTTACTTGTGTTTTTTAAATTTAGAAGCTCTTTTTTTAACGTAAGAAAGTCAATATTTTTATAAAAATCACGATTAGTTTGTAAAGAAAAAACGCCATTTTGTGGAGCGTATTTTACGATGTCTTGTGCTGCTATTTTTAATAAATTACCTCTATTTCCTTTTGTGTTTAAACTTAAAGAATTGTCTAAATAGATGTAAAAATTTTGATTTTCATTGATTTCTTTTGAGCTAAGGTAAGGTTGTGAAAAAGAAAAAAGTATCGATAAAAAAACTAGTAATCTTGTGGCTAAAATAAGCCACTTTTTTAGGGTATTGCTTTTGCGACTTTGTGTTGATATTTTTTGCAATAAAGCAACGTTTGTAAATGGCGTTTCTACAAATTTTTGCAGTTGAAATAGATGAACTATTACAGGGATAATTAGTAAAAAAAGGAAGTATAAAACTTCTGGATTTTTAAATTGCATTTACATATTTTAAAGAAGTACTACTATTTAGCTCTAAGTTATAAGATTTTAAATGATTTAAAAAAACTTGTTGATTTCTTATTAAAACTTTTCGAACACACCCAATCCAAACAATGCAAAATCATATTTAACGGGATCTTTATCATCTAATTTTCTTAAGCTAGTATCCAATTCACTCAATGCCTTCCAATCGTTTTGCTTTCTTTTAAGGAGTTTTAATTTTCGAGCAACGTTTCCAGAATGAACATCTAAAGGACAAGATAAATTAGCAGGGTTGTGGGTTTTCCATAATCCAAAATCTACACCTGTAGTATCATTTCTAACCATCCATCTTAAAAACATATTAATACGTTTTGCAGCAGAGTTTTTTAAAGGGTCAGAAACATGTTTTAACGTTCTTTTTTCATGTGTTTCTTCAAAAAACAATTGCTTAAAAGTATGGATTGCAGTTTGATAATTTTTACTATTGTCTCTTATTTTTAATGCGTTTTCTAATCCGTTGTGAGTGGTGTAAATGTGTTTTAAAGATTTTATAAATTGTTTAAAATCTATTCCATTAAATGTTCTATGTACAAAATTGTTTAATGAATTTAGGTCTTTTTCTTTATGGTTAAGAACAAATTCATAAGGATCGTTATCTAGTAACTGCATCATTTTTGTTGCATTCTTAATAATCATCTTTCTATTTCCCCATGAAATGGTAGCCGACAAAAAAGCGGCTATTTCGATATCTTCTTTTCTAGAAAATAAATGAGGTATTTGAATGGGGTCAGAAGTTACAAATATAGGATTGTTATATTGTTCTACTTTTTCATCCAAGAATAGCTTAAGCTCTTTTTTATTCATTAGAAATTACATTGCTGCGAAAGAAATAAGCATTAGAATTCCATTGTAACTTCCATGTAATGCAATACTCCATAGTAGACCGAATCGGACTCTTATAAATCCTAAAAATCCCCCTATACAGATTTGGGGTAATACTAATATTGGAGCTAATAGTAGTACTGAAGGGGTAATTTTAAAATTTGTGATATGAACAAGACCAAATAAAATTGCAAATACATAAAAACCGATTTTAAACTGTTTTTTCTTTTTAAAGGCTGTTAGTGGTGCTCTAAAAATGACCTCTTCAAATACAGGAGCAACAATAGTAGCAAAAACAAATACGATGGGTTTTGATAGTTTTTGCATCATCTCTTCCAATGCATGATCTTGCATATCAATCAAACCAAGCTCTTGAATAATGGTAAAGATTGGCGAAATAATGAAAACGGTTAGCAAGCAAACTACAATTAATTGACCAAATATTTTGATTCTGTAGATAAAACTAGAGTTGTTGTCTTTTTCTAAAGTGGGGTTTTTAAAAAAGGCAATAAGTTCTTTTATAAGTGCTTTCATAACGAATTGTTTTGTTCTTGATTTTAAGAAATTTTACCATCTTTCATGGTTAATTTTCTATCTGCCATATTTGCAAGCTCCTCATTATGTGTAACTAAAACAAAAGTTTGCCCAAATTCATCCCTAAGCTTAAAAAAAAGTTCGTGTAAATTTTTAGCAGCAGCACTGTCTAAATTTCCACTGGGTTCATCTGCTAATATTATTGAAGGATTGTTAATTAAAGCTCTGGCTACAGCAACTCTTTGTTGCTCTCCACCAGACAATTGGCTTGGTTTGTGTTCTGTTCTATGACTTAGTCCTAAAAAAGAAAGTAACTCAGTCGCTTTTTTTTCAGCGTCTTTTTTATTTGTATTGGCTATAAATGCAGGAATACACACATTTTCTAATGCAGTAAATTCCGGTAGCAATTGATGAAATTGAAAAATAAAACCAATGTGTTTGTTTCTAAATTTAGAGAGCGCTTTGTCTGTTATTTTTTTTAAGGAAGTTTGGTTGATGTTTAATTCATAGTCTTTGTTTTTCTCAGGCTGATCTAAGGTACCTAAAATTTGTAAAAGCGTAGTTTTACCTGCACCTGAAGGTCCAACTATAGCTACTATTTCTCCTTTTTTTATGGTAAGATCTAACCCTTTTAAAACAGCTACATCTCCATAATATTTATGAATATTTTTAATATCAATCACATGTTCCATAACGAATTACGAAAGTATGAAAAAACAGCTATATTTTTAGGGAATCTATTTTTTATTTGAGGTAGTTATCTGGATTTTTAAAAAAATCTATTTTTTTTAAAAACGGTAGTAAATTTCTCTATTGAATTTGTATTTTTGTCTCGTTTATAAAAGGATACAAATGAACTTACACGAATACCAAGGAAAAGAAATTTTAAATAGTTTTGGCGTTAGAATTCAAAGAGGAATTGTAGCAAGTACGCCTAGTGAAGCCGTTTCAGCTGCAAAAAAGTTAACAGAAGACACTGGTACAGGATGGCATGTTATTAAAGCACAAGTTCATGCAGGTGGACGTGGTAAAGGAGGTGGTGTAAAGCTAGCCAAGAATTTAGAGCAAGTAGAAAGCATCGCTAATGATATTTTAGGTATGATGCTAATAACACCGCAAACTTCCGCTGAAGGTAAGTTGGTAAATCAAGTTTTAGTGGCAGAAGATGTTTATTATCCTGGAGACTCTGAGCCAGAAGAATATTATATGTCTGTATTGTTAAACAGAGCTACAGGTAAAAACATGATCATGTATTCTACAGAAGGTGGAATGGATATTGAAACTGTAGCAGAAGAAACACCACATTTAATTTTTACAGAAGAAATAGATCCTTTATTAGGATTAATGCCTTTTCAAGCTAGAAAAGTAGCTTTTAATTTAGGGTTATCAGGAACTGCGTTTAAAGAAATGACCAAGTTTGTTTCTGCATTATACACTGCTTACATTAAATCAGATTCATCAATGTTTGAAATTAATCCAGTTTTAAAAACATCTGATGATAAAATAATGGCAGTTGATGCTAAGGTTTCTTTAGATGAAAATGCGTTATTTAGACATAAAGATTATGCAGCAATGCGTGATTTAAGAGAAGAGAATCCAATTGAAGTTGAAGCTAAAGCTGCAGGGTTAAACTATGTAGATTTAGATGGTAATGTTGGTTGTATGGTAAATGGTGCTGGTTTAGCAATGGGAACCATGGATTTAATTAAAGAATCTGGAGGAGATCCTGCTAATTTCTTAGATGTTGGAGGTACTGCAGATGCACAAAGAGTAGGAACTGCTTTTGGAATCATTTTAAAAGATCCTAATGTAAAAGCAATTTTAGTTAACATTTTTGGAGGGATTGTTCGTTGTGATAGAGTAGCACAAGGTGTTGTTGATGCTTACCAAAGTATGGGTGATAAAATTACAGTACCTATTATTTGTAGGTTACAAGGTACCAATGCAAAAGAAGCTAAAGAATTAATAGACAATTCTGGTATGGAAATTATTTCTGCAACAGAATTTCAAGAAGCGGCAGATAAGGTTGCTGAAGTTTTAGAGGCCTAACAATTAAGAATATATAAAATAAAAAACCTTGCTTTTGCGAGGTTTTTTATTTATGAGATATTTAGTTTTAGACTTGTTCTTTTAAAACTGCAATTTCATCTCTTAATTTTGCTGCTACAATAAAATCTAAACTTTTGGCTGCAGCCTCCATTTGTTTTCTTTTTTTGCGAATTCTGTCTTCTATTTCTTCTTTAGGCAAGTATTGCAATTCTTGCTCTGCAGCTTTATTTATTGCATTATCATAGTGGTAACTAGAAACAGCTGATTTTGTGAGTGTGTCTTCGATTTTTTTATTGATTTGAGTGGGTACTTTATTGTGTTTGGTGTTGTAAGCAATTTGTATTTCTCTTCTCCTTTCAGTTTCATCAATCGTTTTTTGCATACTGTCTGTAACCTTATCAGCATACATAATCGCTAAACCATTTACGTTTCGTGCAGCTCTACCTACAGTTTGTGTTAGCGATTTATTATTACGTAAAAACCCTTCTTTGTCTGCATCTAGAATAGCAACTAAAGATACCTCAGGTAAATCTAGTCCTTCCCTTAGCAAATTTACCCCAACTAAAACATCAAACAACCCTTTACGCAAATCTTGCATAATTTCAACTCGCTCTAAAGTGTCTACATCAGAATGTATGTATCTACACCTAATATCAACCCTGGTTAAGTACTTGGTTAATTCTTCTGCCATTCGCTTTGTTAAGGTGGTCGCTAAAGTACGTTCATCTTTTTCAACACGAATTTGAATTTCTTCAATTAAATCATCAATTTGATTTAAACTAGGTCTTACTTCAATAGGTGGATCTAGTAGACCAGTGGGTCTAATAATTTGTTCTACATAAATTCCTTCCGATTTTTGTAGCTCATAGTCTGCTGGAGTTGCAGAAACAAAAATAGTTTGATTTTGAATGGCTTCAAACTCTTCAAATTTTAAAGGCCTATTATCCATAGCTGCAGGTAATCTAAACCCATATTCAACTAAATTTTCTTTTCTGCTTCTATCTCCTCCATACATAGCATGTGTTTGAGGTACAGTAACATGACTCTCGTCAATTACCATTAAATATTCATCAGGAAAATAGTCTAACAAACAAAAAGGCCTTGTGCCTGGTTCACGACCATCTAAGTATCTTGAGTAGTTTTCAATACCAGAACAATACCCTAATTCACGTATCATCTCTAAATCGAACTCTGTTCTTTCTTCCAATCTTTTTGCCTCTAAGGGTTTACCTATTTCTTTAAAATAGTTTACTTGTTTGACCATATCCTCTTGTATTTGATGAATGGCATTTTGTAAAACATCTGGAGAGGTAACAAAAAGATTTGCTGGATAAATGGTTAAATGTTCAAACCTTTCTATAACAGTATTGTTTTCTAAATCAAACGCTTCAATTTCTTCAATTTCATCTCCAAAAAAATGAACTCTATAGCCATTATCGCCATAGGATGGGTAAATGGTAACAACATCTCCCTTCACTTTAAACTTACCGCTTTTTATTTCAATTTCTGTTCTCGAATACAAACTAGTCACCAATTGATGTAAGAAAGAGGTCCTAGAAATTTGTTGTCCTACACGAATTGGAATAACATTTTTCTTAAATTCAGTAGGGTTTCCAATCCCATATAAACAAGAAACAGAGGCAACAACTAACACATCTCTTCTTCCAGATAATAGAGAAGAGGTAGTACTCAACCTTAGCCTTTCTATATCTTCGTTAATGGACAAGTCTTTTTCTATATAGGTACCAGAAACTGGGATATAAGCTTCAGGTTGGTAGTAGTCATAATATGATACAAAATACTCTACTGCATTTTCTGGGAAAAACTGTTTAAACTCAGAATACAATTGTGCAGCCAATGTTTTGTTATGCGCTAAAACTAAGGTTGGTTTTTTTACTTCTTTTACCACATTTGCAATCGTAAATGTTTTTCCAGATCCAGTAACTCCTAAGAGTGTTTGGAACTTTTCTCCTTGATGTATTCCTTCAGAAAGTTGCCTAATAGCCTCTGGTTGATCTCCTGTAGGAGAAAAATCTGATTGTAATTTAAATTGCATAGTGTAAAAATACGGATAGTTAAAGAGTTAAAAAACAGAAAATTTTAAAATTAGAATATAATTTTGATGACCTTGAGAATTGTTTTACCTTAGAGTATGGATTTATTTTCTTCTATGTCTATAAAGAATATTTTACCTTATGATGGAACTACCATTTACCATGGCGTTATTTTAGACACGTCCCAATGTGATTTTTACTACAAGGCACTTTTTAATACCATTCATTGGAAAAATGATGAAGCCATTATTTTTGGAAAAAGAATCATCACCAAACGAAAAGTAGCATGGTATGGAGATGCCGAATATTCTTATACGTATTCAAAAATAACCAAAAAGGCAATGATTTGGACACCAGAGTTATTGGCACTTAAAAAAAATGTTGAAAAAGAGAGTAATGAAACGTACAATTCTTGTTTGTTAAATTTATATCATTCAGGAGAAGAAGGGATGGCTTATCATTCAGATGATGAAAAAATGCTAACTAAAAATGGTGCTATAGCGTCTTTATCTTTAGGTGCCGAACGTAAATTTTCTTTTAAACATAAAGAGAATAAACAGAGAATAGATATTATTTTAGAAAGGGGAAGTTTATTGGTTATGAAAGAAGCGACTCAGACTAATTGGATGCACAGGTTGCCTCCAACAAAAAAAGTAAATGCACCCAGAATTAATTTAACTTTTAGAACAATAGAATTGTAACCGATTGACTATTTTTGCACAAAATATTTTCTTTGGATACTCACAATCAAAAATCTATAAACCTTAATAAATACATCAGCTCATCTGGAATTTGTTCTAGAAGAGAAGCAGAGAAATTTATTAAAGAAGGTAGAGTAACCTTAAATGGTAAGCCTACTCAATTAGGAAATAGAGTAGCTAAAAATGATGTTGTAAAATTAGATGGGCGTATTGTAAAACCAAAAGATGTAACGATTTACATTGCATTAAATAAACCAGTGGGTATTGTTTCTACTACTGATGGCAGAGAACCTAATAATATTGTAAAACACATTAATTATCCTGAGCGTTTATTTCCTATAGGTCGTTTAGACAAGCCATCTGAAGGATTAATTTTTTTAACAAACGACGGTGATATAGTAAACAAAATTTTAAGAGCAGGAAATAACCACGAAAAAGAATATTTTGTAACGGTAAATAAATCAATCACTGAAGATTTTGTCCAAAAAATGGGGAATGGAATCCCTATTCTTGGAACTGTTACTCAAAAATGTAAGGTAGAAAAGGTAAGTGATAAAATTTTTAAAATAATTTTAACGCAAGGACTGAACCGACAGATCCGTAGAATGTGCGAATATTTAGACTACGAAGTAATTAAGCTTAAACGCACTAGGATCATGAATGTAGCATTAGGTTATCTGCAATCTGGAGATTGGCGCGAATTAACAGAAGAGGAAATGAAAGAAATTAATACCATGATTTCTTCATCTTCAAAAACAGAAGAAGCCTCTAAAATTAAAGAGAAGCCTAGTCTAAAAAAAACTAAAAAGAAACAAGCACCTGCTAAAAATGATTTTAATAAAAAGAGTGCTTCTTTTAGGAAATCATCTCCAAAAAATAAACGTAAAAACACTACTTTTAGCGCGAAAAGAAGCAGAAGATAGTAATTCTTATCCTTTTTAAAATTAGGATTTAATTAATTTTTCAATTCTTAAATAGTACTATCTTTGCCAACAATGAAATTCAATTTAAAACTTACAGATCCAAAGAGTAAAGCAAGAGCAGGATCTATTACCACAGATCATGGAGTTATAGAAACTCCTATTTTTATGCCTGTAGGAACAGTGGGTACTGTAAAAGGGGTGCATCAAACAGAATTAAAAAAGGACATCAATCCAGATATTATTTTAGGAAACACCTATCATTTATACTTAAGACCAAAATTAGATATCTTAGAAAAAGCGGGAGGACTGCATAGGTTTATGAATTGGGATAGGAATATCTTAACTGATTCTGGTGGTTACCAAGTTTATTCTTTGTCTGGTAGAAGAAAAATTAATGAAGAAGGTGTAAAGTTTAAAAGTCATATTGACGGTTCTATGCATTTTTTTACACCAGAAAATGTTATGGAAACTCAAAGAACAATTGGAGCAGATTTTATAATGGCATTTGATGAATGCACACCATATCCTTGCGATTATAATTATGCAAAACGATCGATGCACATGACGCATAGATGGCTAAAAAGATGTATAAATCATTTAGATGGTTTACCATTTAAATATGGTTTTGAGCAAACTTTTATGCCAATTGTACAAGGAAGTACTTATAAAGATTTGAGAAGACAATCTGCAGAATATATCGCTAATTCAGATCAAAAAGCGAATGCAATTGGAGGCCTTTCAGTAGGTGAGCCTGCAGAAGAGATGTATGCAATGACAGAAGTGGTTACAGAGGTTTTACCAGAAGATAAGCCACGGTATTTGATGGGGGTAGGTACCCCAATAAATATTTTAGAAAATATAGCTTTGGGTATAGATATGTTTGATTGTGTAATGCCAACAAGAAATGCTAGAAATGGAATGCTATTTACAGCGCATGGTTCTATAAACATAAAAAATAAAAAGTGGGCAGAAGATTTTTCGCCAATAGATGAAATGGGCATAACTTCTGTAGATACGTTCTACTCTAAAGCGTATTTACGTCATTTATTTGTGTCTAAAGAAATGTTGGGTAAACAAATAGCTTCTATACATAACTTAGGTTTTTATGTGTGGTTAACACGTGAAGCCAGAAAGCACATTATTGCTGGAGATTTTAGAGATTGGAAAGATATGATGGTTAAACAAATGGATAAACGTCTGTAATTTGAAAATAATTGATTGGTACATATTAAAGCGTTTTTTGGTAACCTTTTTGTTTACCTTATTAATATTAATACCAATTGCTATCGCAATTGATATTGCTGAAAAAATTGATAATTTTTTAGAACACCAAGATTTAAGCTTCTTTCAAATTGTAGATGAGTATTATATTAATTTTATCATCTATTATGCAAATACATTTATGCCTTTGGCATTATTTATTGCGGTAATCTTATTTACATCAAAACTATCTAATAACACAGAAATAATTGCAATTAATAATGCAAAAGTTTCTTTTACAAGGTTTTTATATCCTTACTTTATAGGAGCTACCTTAATTACCATACTATCTTTGGTTATGAATCATTTTGTAGTTCCAAGTAGTAGTAAGATAAGAAAAAAGTTCGAATTAAGTTATACCAAGAGTAAACGTCAGAGTCAACAATTTAAATACGTTTCAGACTTTAGTCTTCAGCTTACTGATAGTACATATATTTTTATTCGAAACTTCAATACTAAAAGTAATGCAGGTTATGATTTTACATCAGAAGTTTATGATAACATAAAAATGAAATCAAAACTAGCGGCAGATAATATTCGTTACAATGATAAAGATTCAACTTTTATGTTGCAAAATTGGCGTTTAAGAAAGGTTTATGAAGGGAGAGATAGTATTTTTTCTGGAGCTAAATTAGATACCGTATTTAACTTTACACCAAAAGATCTAATCTATAAATCTGCTTTATCACAAGAAATGCCTTCTGACGAATTGTTATCTTTTATAGCTATTTCTAAGAAAAGAGGTGTAAAGAATTTGAATGCTTATTTGGTAGAATTTCATAAAAGAACAAGTTTGCCAATGGCCTCTTTTGTACTCACTATTATTGCGGTTGCTTTAGCATTTAGAAAAAGAAGAGGAGGTACTGGTTTAAACTTAGCAATAGGGGTTGGAATGATGTTTATTTATGTTTTTTTATTAAAAATATCAGAAGTTTTGGGTGCTGTTGCAGGTGTAAACTCATTAATTTATGTTTGGATGCCCAATATATTCTTTGGGGCAATAGCTATTTATCTGTACATTAATGCAAGAAAATAAACTTAAAAATTACCTATTACTTCACTTCATTGTTTTTATTTGGGGCTTTACTGCCATATTAGGTGCATTAATAAGTATTGATGCAATTCCTTTAGTCTTCTTTAGAATGGCATTAGCTGTTATTTTTATAGTTGTGTATTTTATTCTTAAAAAAAAATCATTTTATTTGACTAAAAAAGGTTTTTTAAATTTTTTGATTAGTGGAATAATTATCGCTTCTCATTGGATCTTTTTTTTTAAAGCCATAAAAGTCTCTAATGTTTCTGTTGCTTTGGTTACCATGAGTACAGGCGCTTTTTTTACTTCATTTCTAGAGCCTATTTTTTTTAAAAGAAATTTAAAATTAGTGGAAATTATCTTTGGTGTAATTGTAATTCTTGGATTATCAATCATTTTTAATTTTGAAAGTGCTTATCAACTAGGAATTATTTATGCTTTAATATCCTCTTTTTTAGGATCTTTATTTGCAGTATTAAATGGGCTTTTTGTAAAAAAATATGATGAGAATAGCATTTCTCTTTACCAATTATTTTTTGGGACATTGTTTGTTTTTGTGTATTTATTTTTTGCCGGTAAAATAACACCTGAATTTTTTATATTGTCGAAATTAGATTGGATGTATTTGTTTGTTTTAAGTAGTATTTGTACCGCTTATGCATTTATTGCTTCTGTAAAAATTATGAAATATATCTCCCCCTACACACTTATGCTAACTATAAACTTAGAACCAGTTTATGCTATCTTTTTAGCCTTATTGATTTTTGGAGAAAAAGAAAAAATGAATCCTGAGTTTTATTTGGGCGCTTTTATTGTTTTGGGCGTTATTTTACTAAATGGTATTCTTAAAAATAAAGAGGTTTTAAAGCAAAAAATAGCACAAAGGCTAGCTTCAAAAAAGTGATTTCATATCGTGTAAAAAAGTAATTTTTGTAGTATGTTTGTTTATTCTATTAACTAAATCAAAATAATTACAAATGGAATATTTAGATTTTGAAATGCCAATTAAAGAGCTGGAAGATCAGTTAGAGAAATGTCAGATTATTGGTAAAGAGAGTGATGTTGATGTTTCAGCAACCTGTAAAAAGATTGAAAAAAAATTATCAGAAGCTAGAAAAGATATTTATAAAAACCTTACACCTTGGCAAAGAGTTCAACTGTCTAGGCACCCAAACAGACCTTATACGCTAGATTATATAAAAGCCCTATGTGGAGATACTTTTATGGAACTTCATGGAGATAGAAACGTAAAAGATGATAAGGCTATGATTGGTGGTCTGGGTAAAATAGGAGATCAATCTTTTATGTTTATTGGGCAACAAAAAGGGTACAATACAAAAACAAGACAGTATCGAAATTTTGGGATGGCTAATCCTGAAGGATATCGTAAAGCGTTGCGTTTAATGAAGATGGCAGAAAAGTTTAGTATTCCTGTAGTTACCCTATTAGATACCCCTGGAGCTTACCCTGGTTTAGAGGCAGAAGAAAGAGGACAAGGAGAAGCTATTGCTAGAAATATTTTAGAAATGACTCGCTTAAAAACACCAATTATTTCCATTGTAATAGGTGAAGGTGCCTCAGGAGGTGCATTAGGTATTGGAGTAGGAGATAGAGTGTATATGATGGAAAATACTTGGTATACCGTAATTTCTCCAGAATCATGCTCTTCAATTTTATGGAGAAGTTGGGAGTTTAAAGAACAAGCTGCAGAAGCATTAAAATTAACTGGAGCAGATATGAAACGTTTAAAATTAATTGATGCAATTATTAAAGAACCTGTTGGAGGAGCTCATTCTGATAGACAAGGTGCTTTTAAAGCAGTAGAAGAACAAATACTCAAAGCCTTTACTGAGTTAAAAGATTTGTCTCATTTAGACTTAGTAGAGAAAAGAATGCATAAATATGCAGATATGGGAGTGTATAAAGAGTAATACTCTAATCATCTATAAAAAAAGCGAAATTCAATTTGAATTTCGCTTTTTTTATGCTGTAAAATCTTTGGATGAACTTCATTCGTCTAAAGTAAATTGTTCTTTAACCAAAAACAAATAGAGAAGCCTTCTATAGAAATTACCTTTGTAAAGGAATTAAGTATATAAAAAATATACCAATTTATACACCTTAAATTATACATTATGTTTAAAGATACCATGCAACAGATTTTATTGTTTTTAGTTACATTTAGTTTAGTATACTATTCAGGAAAACACCTAATGGCTCAGAACGGATTGGAGTCTCTAATTGATTTTGCTGTAGGGACAGTTTTTTTCTTTTCTTTTATACTTTTTATGAATTACTTATTAAGACTTGCTAGCAAATTGTTTGGTGCTGTTGCTTATTAAATACCTAAAGAGGTAAAAAGGTTTTTTAATTTAGGATCTGAAGGTCTGGGTGCATTTGCATCAATAATATTTCCTTTTGGATCTATCAAAATAAATCTTGGTATGGCATTAATTTTATAAGCTTGTTGAAAAGAAAAATCTTTTCCAGACCATAATTGAACACCACTCATATTTTTATTTTTCACAAAATCACGCCATTTTTGCTCAGCTTTTTCCCAAGAACCACCATTTCTTTGTGATTCATCTGTAGAGATACTTACAAATGCAATATTTTTATTTTTGTATGCTTCTTCTAACTCTTTTAGATATGGAATTTGCTGAATACATGGTCCACACCATGTTGCCCAAACATCAATATAAACATACTTTCCTTTAAAAGAGGACAAAGACTTTGTACCTCCATTAAAATCTATATACTTATTGAACTCAGGTGAAGGTTTGCCCTTACCCATGGTTAAATTCTCAGCATACGCATTTTTTAAATAGTTAATTAATTGGGTATTTTGTTTCTGAATGTCATTATAAAATGCAGTATCTAAATCATTGTAAGAATTTAGAATACTATCGTACTCAAATTTTATGGTATTTATTTTAGTTTCAAAAGCGTTTTCTTTTAAGCTCATTATTGTTTGAAAATCACCAATACGTTGACTTTTTTGAATTTGTGCTAATACAAAATTACTATTATCAGCACCTTCACCAGAAAAAACAAAACTATCCATAAATAAGTTTGCATCTCCTTCTAACGTAATGTCATACCCATTTTTTAAATAAATAGGAGCTCTATTGTTCGGGTTGGTAAATAAGGTATAAATTTCTCCTTTTTTAGCACTTAATTGAAGTGTATCTTTAAACTGACCATTACTATCAATTTTAATTTCTTTACGAACTCCTTGGTTATTTGCGATAGATAAAATAGTGTCTTTATTATTTTTTAATAGACCAGATAAGGTAACAAAGTTATTATTTGTTTGTGTTTTACAAGCTGTAACAAATAATACACTTAAAAATAGGAATGGTAATTTTTTCATTTTGTTATAATTATAAAACAAAGATAAAATTTTGAAGATAGATATGCTATCTATTTAAAAGAGAAGTTGCCATTTTCTATTTAAAATGCCAACTTTCAGACGAGTAAAAATTCAATATTTTTAAATTATTAGAACTAGTTAAACAACTAGTGATGTAATAAAATTAAATAATGATGTAGAAATAGTAATTAGTAAGGTTAGCATATTTTTTGGTTTTTGGTTGATTCTTTTAAATAGTTTTTTAGTCTTCAGCTATACTTCCACCTGAAGAAGCATTTTTGTTTATTTTTTCTGGATTTCCTTTGTATTCGATATCCCCACCACTTGTTGCTCTTGCGTCTAAATCTTTAGTAGCGTAAATAGTAATATCGGCACCACTAGTAACATTCGCTTTTACATAGTCACTTTTTAAATTAAAAGCCTTTATAGAAGCACCACTAGTTGCATTTGTTTTATGTAGGCTAGTAGTTCCTTTTAGTTTAAGATTAGCACCACTAGTAGCTGTACTTGTAATGGTAGCTCCATTAACCTCTACTTCTATGTTTGCACCACTAGTTGCAACTACCTGTAAACTATTCACGTTTAATACTGTTTCACTTTTAATTGCTGCACCACTATTGGCAATAATACTGGTTAGATTATCTACAGTAACATGTATTTTTTTTGCTTTTGCATTCCAGATATTTTTCTCTGAATAAATCTTTAACGTTCCATTTTCTATTTTAGTAACTATAATTTCGTGTAAATTATCATCTGCCTCTATGGTTATTTGTTGCTTAATACCCTGGGTTATGTATAGCTCTAAACCAGTACTTACTTTAATTTTTGAAAAATTTTCTGTAATGGTTCTGTCTGCTATTTCTACTTCTTTATTTCCATAAATACCATTAAACATATTTAGGTTGCAAGCACTGAATAAGAGAACGATAGATAGTGTTAAAAATAAAGGTGTTTTAAAGATTTTCATACTATTTCTTTTTAGTGTTCAAAGATTACTATTTAGGTTGTTTATTTTAAATCTATTAGAATCAATTGTACTAAAATTATACTGAATTGTTAATATGCATTAGTTACTCTATAGTTTTTAAGATTTCACAATCAGTACATTCTAATGTTGTTTCAGTCATTCTAAAGTATTGGTTTGCCATATCTTTGTCCCTAATATCATTTGTATTATCAATATTGTATAAAAAGTTACGTGTAGTATTGTTAAAAAATACGGTACTATTTGTTGGGGCAAAAAGTGTAATAGTTACGTTCTCATCTTTCCATAGATTTTTAAAATCTGAAAGAAAAAATGAATTGAGTACAATAGTATCATCAATAATTTTAAAATCGTAGGCTATTTTTTTTGCATTATTTTTAGCCATCAATTTATTTCTACCTCTAGATTTTTTTTGAATTATTAAATAACCATCATCTGAATTACTTTTTTCTACATGTAAAGTAATATTACTAGAGTATACTTTCTTTTCTCCATTAATGAGTACTTCTTCTTTTCCACTACTTCTTCTTAAGTTATGTCGATATAAAAGAGTATTATCATTTACCATTTTTAAAGTAAGGGTATCATTAGCTACTAAATTAAGCTCTTTTTTTTCTGTAATAACACCATAACTAGAATAAGAAGTTCCATGCTCTATTGCTGTAAATATGATGGCTAAAAGAGCAACTATCCAAATTCCTAGAAGCGTTAAAGAAGCTGGCTTGTTCAATTTTTTAACGCTACTAGATAATATTCTTAATCCTAAAATAAATAAAACTAAAAACGGAATACCAATTAAGAAAAAAGAACAAAGTGTTAGTAACCAAATTGGTAATAGCGCATCTTGAAAGAATGGAGGATAACTAATGTAACCACTATCTACGTTTAACCATTCTAAACTACCCACAGAAAAACCTCCTATTATAAGAGTTAAAATAACAGCAGCAGAAAAAATGAGAATAATAATTCCTATAAATTTTCCGATAACTTTAAAAATAGCCATACATAATTTACCTATGGTATTTAAAAAATCATTAAGGCCATTATTTTTTTGAGTCTTTCCCGAAAAAGTTTTATTTATTTTACTAGAGAATTCATGCGCACCTTCTTTAATTTTTTCTGAAGCTTGGTTGGCGACTTCTTTTACATTTTCTGAGACATTATTGAATTCTTCACGTATTTTTTTTTCGATATTATCAATATTTACAGGCTCTCCTTCCATTTGTAATTTTTCTGCAGTTGTTTTGGCTTCAGGTAATAAAATCCAAAGTATTACATACAATAAAACGCTAAATCCACCAAAAAATAGCAAAGCTAAAAGCCCTAATCGTACCCAAATAGTATCTAAATCAAAATAATGAGCTAAACCAGAAGCAACACCCCCTAAAAATTTATCTTCACCATCTCTAAATAATTTTTTTCCTGATGATTTATTTCTATTGTAAGAATAACTAGAATCGCTATACGCTTCTTCAGCATCTGCATAATCTTCTGGTTGTCCCATGATTTTAATAATATTATCAATATCAGCCTCATTAACAACTTCTCTAGTATCTGTAATTTTTTCAGATAAAAGTTCACTTATTCTAGCTTCAATATCTGCAATGATTTCATTTTTTCCCTGTGGATCATCGCTTAAAGATTTAGCAATTGATTCTAAGTATCTTTTTAATTTTTGATAGGCAATTTCATCGATATGAAAGAAAAATCCACCTAAGTTTATATTTATTGTCTTATTCATTTGTTGTTGTTTTTTTGCTAGTTACTTGTTTTACTGAATGTATTAAGTTGGTCCATGTTTTATCTAATTCTTTTAAAAACATACTTCCGTTTTCTGTAAGTACATAGTATTTTCTAGGTGGTCCAGAGGTTGATTCTTCCCATCTGTAAGTAAGTAATCCAGCATTTTTTAAACGGGTTAATAACGGATATATGGTTCCTTCAACCACAATCATTTCTGCACTTTTTAGCGATGACAATATTTCAGAAGTATATGCATCTCCGTTATTTAAAACAGAGAGTATGCAAAATTCTAAAACACCTTTTCGCATTTGTGCTTTTGTATTTTCAATTTTCATCTATTGTGATTTTATTTTATAAATTTTATTGTAAATGGATACTGATAATATTCACCATCTTTTGCTTTTAAACTTGCAATGATGATTAAAACTATTTCGATTATATAAACGACAGCGTAAAAAACACTGATTCCTACAAAACTAAAAACCTCAGAAAAATTAAAATTAAACACAAAGTCCGTTATATTTTTTTTGAATAGATGTCCAAAAGCAAGAGGAAGAAATAGTATAGAAATAAAGAAAATATATAAAGAGTAGCTTATATTAAAATTAATTGCTTCTTTTCCTTGTTTGTCTAAAAATTCACTTCTATTTTTTAGGGTTTGCCATACAACTAATGGTGTAATAATATTACCAAAAGGGAATAAAAAACCAGCGAATGCAGAAATATGAATTAAAAAAGCGTTTGTATTTTCTTTGTTATTTCTCATTTATAAAATACTTTCTTATGCAAATATATATTTTTAAAAAGGTATTATGTAATACATAGTACTATAATTAACATTTTTTTAACATTTTAAAAAGCGTAAAACTATTGGTTCTAAAAGTCTTATATTGCTACTTATTATTAGATCTATGAAGATTACACCCAAAAAAATAAATACATTTATGCTGTTTAAATTACCTCTTGGTTTTTTATCTGGCTTAAGAGTTAAAGTATTAAATGAAACATCTTGTCTAGTTTCAATTACTCACAAATGGATCAATCAAAATCCGTTTAAAAGTATGTTTTGGGCTGCGCAAGGTATGGCAGCAGAGATGAGTACTGGTGTTTTGGTAATGCAAGCCATAGAAAAATCTGGCGTAAAGGTTTCTATGTTAGTTACACATCAAGAAGCAAGTTTTTTTAAAAAAGCTACAGGTAAGATTCATTTTTCTTGTAATAATGGAAATGAAATAGCAGAAGCGATTCAAAAATCTATAAAAACAAAAGAGGGACAGCTTATTGTTTTAAAAGCAGTTGGAGTAAATGAAGATGGTATAGTTGTTTCGGAATTTAAGTTTCAATGGAGTTTAAAAGTAAAATAATTTAATTATGATTTTCTAATACATATTTACTGAAACTTTTCCCATTTATTTTGGTGTATTTATCATCTATATTATTACCCACATTCATTTTTTTAATAATAAATGGACCAGAAACATTCATATATTTAATATTTAAATCTTCTTCAAAATTCACATTTTGAAATGATACTCCATTATTAAATTTAGCATATTTAAAAGTTGCACTACTTTTAAATGTGGTATTTTCAAAACTAACATTTTCTTTAAATATAGCATATTTAAATGTAGCAACTTTAGAAAATAAAGTTTCTTTAAAGCTACTATTTGTACTAAACTTAGCATATTTAAATGAAGTATCATCTAAGAAATTAGTGCCAGAAAAGTCTGAATCTTTACTAAACTTAGAATACTTAAACATTGCACTACTTTTAAATTTACAATTTATAAAGCTACTGTTTTCTTCAAAATCTGCTGTAAACGTGTTGCCAGATTCTTCATCAGGGATATAGGCTAAAACATCATCATTAAAAGTACAGTTTGTAAAAGATATGGCGACTTTAATTTTTTGATTAATTGTATTATAGCTCTTATTACTTCTATTCCACCAGCTTTTTTTCTTTTTTGTATTTTTTTTCGAAGCTTTTTCCATAAAAGTAAAATCCAATACCCCAACAATTGTTTTGTTTGTATAATTAATAGTTTTTCCTTCTTTTATATCTTTTAAAATAGTTTCAGCTTCAATGGTTTTTTGACCATAAGTAGCTATTGATAAAAATATTACGATTAATAATTGAATTCTTTTTTTCATTTTTAAAGACTAAATTTATTGAAAATATGGAATTTTATACATTTTACTAAAAAAAAAGAACTGAATTCGTTTCAGTTCTAGTTTTTATTATTTCAAAAGCCATTTTCTAGCATTTTCAAATGCTTCTAACCAAGGTGTTACTTCATCTTTTCTATTTTTTGGATAATTGGCCCAATTCCATTGAAAAGTAGAACGTTCTATATGAGGCATCGTTACTAAATGTCTACCTGAGTTGTCGCAAAGCATTGCTGTATTAAAGTCAGATCCATTTGGATTGTTTGGATACCCTTCATAGCTGTATTTTGCAACAATATGGTAATTCTCTTCATTTTCTGGTAAACAAAACTTTCCTTCTCCATGAGAAATCCAAACCCCTAATTCTGTGCCAGCTAACGAAGAGAGCATGATGGAATTATTTTCTTGAATTTTTACAGAAGTAAAAGAGCTTTCGTGTTTTAAAGAATTATTATGAACTAGTTTTCCATGTACTTTATGATCTGGATTAATTAAATCTAATTCCATCCACAATTGCGCACCATTACAAATGCCCACAGAAAGTGTATCTTCTCTTTCAAAAAAGTTTTTTAAAGCCAGATTTGCTTTTTCATTATACTTAAAAGCACCTGCCCAACCTTTGGCTGAACCTAAAACATCTGAATTAGAAAAACCACCAACTGCGCCAATAAATTGAATATCTTCTAATGTTTCTCGACCAGAAATTAAATCTGTCATATGTACATCTTTTACATCAAAACCTGCTAGATACATTGCATTTGCCATTTCACGTTCTGAGTTAGATCCCTTTTCTCTAATGATAGCAGCTTTAGGTCTGTTTTTTCCAATTTTCGGTAATTTTCCAGTAAAATTTTCAGGAAATTTGTACGTTAATGGTTGGTTTTTATAATTGTCAAATCTGTCTTTAGCTAAGTTGTTAGCAGTTTGTTTTTGATCTAGTAAGAATGATGTTTTATACCAAACATCTCTAAGCTTAGCAACATTAAACAAGAAGTGCTCTTCGTTATTCTTTACCGTTACTTTTCCTGAATTATTTACAGTACCAATAGTAAAGAATTCGATATTATTTTCGGATAAGATTTTTTCTACTGAAGCATCTGCTTGAAAAACAATTCCAGCATTTTCTGAGAATAATACTTTTATAGAATCCTCTTCTTGTAAAGAGGAAATATCAAAATCTGCTCCTAAATTTACATCGGCAAAACACATTTCTAACAATGTTGTAATTAAACCTCCTGAAGCAACATCATGCCCTGCAATAATTTTATCTTCTTTAATTAACGTTTGAATGGTATTAAATGTATTTTTAACAAAAGAAGAATTAGTTATGTCTGGAGCTGCACTACCAATCGTATTTAATACCTGGTTAAAAGAGCTGCCCCCCAATTTAAATTCATCTTGTGAAAGATTAATGTAATAAATATTACCAGCATTAACTTGTAAAAGAGGTTCTACAACTTTTGTTATTTCATTGCAATTGGCAGCAGCAGAAATAATAACTGTACCAGGAGATATTACATCCCCATCTGTATATTTTTGCTTCATAGATAAAGAATCTTTACCTGTAGGAACGTTAATTCCTAAATTTATACAAAATTCAGATACTGCTTTTACAGCTTTATACAAACGCGCATCTTCACCTTCGTTTTTACATGGCCACATCCAATTTGCAGACAATGAAACCGAGTTTAAGTTGTCTTTTAAAGGGGCCCAGATAATATTAGTTAATGCCTCTGTTATTGAGTTTCTACTCCCGGCTTCAGGATGAATTAACCCTGAGATAGGAGAGTGGCCAATAGAAGTAGCTATACCTTCCTTACCATTATAATCTAATGCCATTACGCCAACATTGTTTAAAGGTAGTTGTAATGGGCCAACACATTGTTGTTTGGCAACTTTACCACCTACACATCTATCCACTTTATTTGTTAGCCAATCTTTACAAGCAACGGCTTCTAGTTGTAAAACTTGTTCTAAATAAATGTTTAGGTTTTTAGTTTTATATCTTGGATTTTTATAATTCCGTTTTATTGTTTTATCTGAAAGAATTGTTTTTGGTGATGAACCAAACATGTCTTCTAAAGCTAAATCCATTGGTTTTTCTCCATTAGTTTTAGATTCAAACGTAAATCGATTATTACCTGTAACATCACCTACTTGATAAATTGGAGAACGTTCACGTTCAGCAATATTTTGCAATGTTTTCATATGTTTTTCAGGAATAACCAAGCCCATTCTTTCTTGAGATTCGTTTCCAATAATTTCTTTTGCAGATAAGGTAGGGTCTCCAACTGGTAATTTATCTAAATCTATTTTACCTCCTGTATCTTCTACCAATTCAGATAAACAATTTAAATGTCCACCAGCACCATGATCGTGAATCGAAACGATAAAATTTTCATCGCTTTCTACCATACCACGAACTGCATTTGCTGCACGTTTTTGCATTTCTGGATTGGATCTTTGTACAGCATTTAGTTCAATTCCTGACGCAAATTCACCTGTATCTGCAGAAGAAACTGCAGCTCCACCCATTCCAATTCTATAATTTTCCCCACCAAGAATTACAATTTTATCCCCTTCTTTTGGAGTCTCTTTTAGTGCTTGGTCTGCTTTACCATATCCAATTCCACCAGCTTGCATGATTACCTTATCATAGCCTAGTTTTCTTGGTTTTGCATCACTTGACGCAGCATTTTCTTCATGCTCAAAAGTTAAAATAGAACCTGTAATTAAGGGCTGTCCAAATTTGTTCCCAAAATCAGAGGCTCCATTAGAGGCTTTGATTAAAATATCCATAGGAGTTTGATACAGCCAATCTCTTGCTTCAAATTTATTTTCCCAATATCTGTTTTTTTCTAAACGTGAATAAGACGTCATGTAAACAGCGGTACCTGCTAAAGGTAAAGAACCTTTTCCCCCTGCAAGTCTGTCTCTAATTTCTCCTCCAGAACCAGTAGCAGCCCCATTAAAAGGCTCTACAGTTGTAGGGAAGTTGTGTGTTTCTGCTTTTAGTGAGATGACAGATTCAAAATCTTTAGTTTCATAAAAATCGGGTTTGTCTGCACTTTTTGGCGCAAATTGTGTTGCTTTTGGACCTTTTATAAAGGCTACATTATCTTTATACGCAGAAACAATATCATTAGGGTTTTGCTTTGAAGTCTCTTTAATCATTTTGAAAAGTGACGAAGGTTGTTCTTCTCCATCTATGATAAAAGTTCCATTAAATATTTTATGCCTACAGTGTTCTGAATTTACTTGACTAAACCCAAAAACTTCTGAGTCAGTTAATTTTCTTCCTATTTTCTTTGCAACATCTTCTAAATAGTCTACCTCTTCATCACTTAAAGACAATCCTTCTTGATGGTTGTACGCAGAAATGTCATCAATTTCAATAATTTTTTCAGGCTGTATATCTATTGTAAACATCTCTTGATCAAGACCATTGAATTTTTCTGAAATCATTGGATCAAAATCTGAAAAATCTTCGGATACTGCTTTAAAATCTTCGATTCTTAAAATATCAGAAATTCCCATATTTTGGGTAATTTCTACTGCATTGGTACTCCAAGGTGTAATCATAGCAGCTCTAGGGCCAATAAAAAAAGCGTCTAAAGACGCAGATTCTATGATATTTAAGTCACCAAATAACCAAGTAAGTTTAGAGATAGTCTCTGAGGTGAGTTCTTTTGTTGTTTGAACAGCATATACTGTACTGTTTATGTTTCCAAAGAAATGAATCATTATAGAATTGTATTTTTCAGATTGTTGTAAGCTACAAATTTAATTCTTTCCTTGAATTATACGCATAAAAAAACACGCATTATTTGCGTGTTTTTTAAATGGTTATTAACAAATTACTTTATAATTATCTTTCGAGTACTCTTGTATTTGCTACTTTTAATATGAAGTAAATAGATACCGCTTTTTAAATTTTTAATTGAATAAGAATCTATGGCATTACTATTATTTGTTGTCTCATACACTTTTTTACCTACAATTGAAAATAATGATACGCTGGTAACTTCTAAATCAAAGGGAATTTTAATAGTTATATTATGTGTAGAAGATGGATTTGGATATACACGTATTGTATTATGTAAATTAACCGCAGTTGTATTTAAAGTACTCCATCTATTCTCTGCATCATTTCCTCCCCAAATAATGGTAGCTATATATGGATTGTCTATGAAAGGGTTTCTATTGCCTTGTGCTGACGAAATAATTTCATTTCTTTGAATTTCAAAATCTGAAACAGGATCTTCAATATTCCACTTAAGAAATAAATTTAAGTTTCCAACATCATTAAAAGGTTCATTATATCTTAAGTTTAAATACAAAATCATTCTTGCTATATCTCCTTTCCACTCATCCCCAGGAAACCAGCTACTACCATTATTTGTGTAATTTCCAGATCCATCTGAAAAAGGGTTATTACTTCTTGCACTATTGGTATCTGTATCACATGCTCTTAAATGGTGTAAATCTCCTTTTGCAGTACTATTGATAAGAGATTGTGGATAAACATGCTCTGTATTAAATGTTTGTGGACTATAAGCGTTGTTTCCTGATAAGTATTCTCTTTTATCTCTACTTTCTGAAGTATACATTAAATACACATTAGAATTATTATTTAGATCCTCATCTGCTTCATACAGATAATCATGCCTATCTGAATAAAATAGTATATTGGTATGTTTAGAGATTGTAGTTGCTGCTAAGTTTTGTAAAAGTGTATTTCCTCTTGCTGTAAAATCTACATCATTGTAATAAGTTTCCAATGCTGAAGGTGGCGTTAATTGTGCAAAAAAAGAGCAGCATGCAAAGAATGTTAGGGTTATGGATAGTTTAATTTTCATTAATGTTTTATAAATTTAGTAGTATATAGTTGTTGCTTTATTTTGTAGTTAATTATGTATATACCTTTTGGGAATTTTGATACATCTATGGTATTTTTAACGTTATTTAATGTTTCTAATTTTTTCCCTAAAATAGTATAAATAGTTACTAAATCTATGTTTCTACTATTTTTAATATACAATATTTCTGAGGTTGGATTGGGATAAAAAAGTTCGGGTTTGGATGTGCTAATTTGACGCAAGATACTTAGTGCTATAGTACTATGTATTCCGAAATTACTAGCATCATTTTTGTCAAAAATCTCCCATTCATTCGATAAATCAAAATTTGCATTTGGTTGAAAAACAGTATTTTTTCTTCGAATATTTATATCTTTTGCAAAATTTGTAGCACCCCCATTATAGGTACCTATAATATCTATTAATTCTCCATTTTTAAATAAGCCTACTGGATCATTTCCATTAAAATTTATTGGAGCACCAAAGTTGGTATCTCCATCATGAACTCTAATAGAATCTGCAACCTCAATCAAATAATCTCCTGCGTCTCTTGCAGCTTGAGTCTTTGAAGAACTGTGTTCTTGTGCAGCTTCATTTACAATTACATACACATCATTAGCATTAATAAATCCCTCTAAAGGCATATCCCAATCCCAATCATCTCCATTTAATCCCCCATTAGATTGTCTGGCAATACTATAATTACTTAAATCAATAGGATCTGCTGTTAAATTCGCAATTTCTAATGCCTTGTTGTTGCTTTCTCCTTCTAAATATTCTGAAAAAAATAATTCGGTAGCTGTTATTGCTCCATTTGCTGTGTTTCCGAAAATAGGATTCGATATCTCAGAGGTATTACCAACAACATCAACAGCGGCTATTTGTATTTTATAAGTTGTATTTATTGTTAAATCTGTGGCTGTATAAATGAGCATATTGGTTTCTGATTGAAGTGCATCTTCGATATAAATTTTATAATTAGCAATACCAGTATTATCTGTAGATTCAGCCCAAGAGATTACAAAAGAAGTTTCGGTTTCGTTAGTAACTACAATCGTTTCTGGAATTGATGGTGGGGTTATATCTTCTAAAGTAGTTAGTAGTAAAGGATCACTAAATTCAGATTGATTGTTGGCAATATCTTTTGCAACAATTGTTATTGAATAACTTGTATCTGGATTAAATTGGGATAAAGTAACATCTGTATTGGTAGTTGCTAGAGCTATTTCTCCATTTACATAAACATCATAGCTTGTTACACCAAAATTATCTGAAGCTTCATTCCAAGAAATAGTAGCAGAAAAAGTAGTAATTTCGGTAACATTCAATTGGGTTGGTGTTGTTGGAGCTTCAGTATCGTTATTTGTAAAAATACCCCAAGTATCTTCAGCATTAGCTCCTCCCCAAATTCGAGTAGCTAATATTGGATTATCGATAAACGGATTTCTGTTTCCTTGAGCATTTTCGTTGCTCGTATTTTCATGATAGGTATTTCTTTGTCTTTCAACATCAGAGACAGGATCATCCACATTCCATTCTAGAAATAAATCAATCATATTGTCTGGTGTATTAGAGCTATCTCCAATACCAATATTAGTCATACTACACCTGTCAGGATATCTAATATACATATACATCATCATCCTAGCCACGTCACCTTTCCATTCATCTCCAGGGTACCAACTTCCATTATTTTGAATGCCAGAATTGCCTGATCCATTGGTAAACTTTCTATTGCTTCTAGATGAATTTCTTTGACTATCTGCTGGTCTTAAATGGTGGGCATCTGCTCCAGGACCAGTGTCTGATAAAGGTGGTGTTCCTAAAGATTGAGAATACACATGCTCTCTATTCCACTGACCCGAATTTCCACCATTATCATTTATATTTCGTGTTCTATCGTTTGTGTTATCTGTATCGCTACCATCTTCATAACCATATAATAAAAGGACTTCTTGGTTGTTTTCTGGATTTAAATCGGTTGCTTTTGCTGCATTCCATATCTGTTCATAAAATAAAAACTGAGTATGGGTTTCTACTACTTTCTTGGATAGTTCTTCTTTTAACGTTATTCCTGTAACATGAAGGTTAAGAGTATTGTAATATGATTCTTGACTGTTTGCAGAAATGCAAATAATCAAAAAGCATAGGGTTATAATTATCTTACTTTTCATAAGTCATTTAATACAATAGCCGTTTTTTAAGATTTATTATTTTCTTTCTAAAAGTGCCATATAAAAACCATCAAACCCAGAAATATGGGCTAATATCTTTTGGTCACTAACAAAAGAAAACTCTTTTCCAGCCTCAGAATTTAAAAAAGTCGCTACTTGTTTTTGATTTTCAGAAGGTAAAATAGAACAAGTGGCATATACTAATTTTCCTCCTGACTTAACCATCTTAGAATAGCTTTGTAAGATTTCTTGCTGAGTAGACTTTATATTTTCTATAAATTCTGGTTGTAGTTTCCATTTAGAGTCAGGATTCCTTCTAATAACACCTAACCCAGAGCAAGGTGCATCAATTAAAACACGATCCGCTTTTCCATGTAATTTTTTAATAGGTTTGGTAGAATCAATAACTCTTAGTTCAATATTATGTGCTTTATTTCGTTTTGCTCTTACTTTTAATTTACGGAGTTTACTTTCGTAAATATCCATAGCAATAACTTGTCCTTTATTTTCCATTAAAGCAGCAAGGTGTAATGTTTTACCTCCTGCACCAGCACAAGTATCTACTACTTTCATACCTGGTTTTACATCTAAATAGGCAGCAACTAATTGTGAAGAAGCATCCTGTACTTCGAAATACCCATTATGAAATGCTTCTGTTTTAAACACATTTGCTCTTTCTTCCAAAACTAAAGCATCTTGATGATTGGGTACAAATTGTGTAATGATATTTTCTGTTCGTAATTTTTTTTGTAATAATTCTTTAGAAATGTTTAAGGTATTTGTTCTTAATATTACAGAAGCTTGTTTATTTAAAGTCTCAATTTCTTTAGTCCAAATGTCTTCACCTAACTCAGAAGCACAAATTTCATCCATCCAATCAGGAATAGATTCTCTATATTTTCTAATTTTAGAAAGCGTTGCAAACCTTCCTTTTATTCTTCTTTCGGGTACATCTCCAATCTGATTCCAATCGGGTAATTTTATACCTCTTAAGATACACCATACAGAAAATAATCGCCAAATATTATCTCTATCATAAGGTGTTTTTACTTCTGCTATTTCTGCATATAACCTGTTCCAACGTACAATATCATATATGGTTTCTGCAACAAATTTACGATCTCTTGCGCCCCAACGTTTGTCTCTTTTTAAAGCTTTTTCTACAGCTTTATCTGCATAAACTCCTTCATTAAAAATATCTCTAATACTGTCTATTACAGCAAATGTTAAATTTCTATGTAATCTCATTTTTTTAATCTAGACTGCAAAGATAGTCGAATTAAACAGGATTTATTCTTTATTTTAAAAGCAATTGGAATACGTATTGGTTAAAATATAGTACATGCTGTAATCCATTAAAAAAACTACGCTATATTCTGTTTATCGATACTTAGTGTTTATCAATGGTAAACAATGTTCATTTAACGAGATTGTCTGTGTTTTCGTCGAAAACCAATAATAACGTCAGGGACATACCATTAGATTTGTTATATAAAGCTTAGCATTTTTATGCATTCTGCTTTTTAAAACTTTTAATTATGAAAAAATCTATTACATTTTTAACATTTTTTGTTCTTGTTTTTACGAGTAGTTTTAACAGCCCTGTTTATGGGTTTACCCAAACGGATTATTGTACAGAAGGGGCAATTGTTGGGGTAGTTACTGCCAATGATCCTGATGCAGATGGAATAAATAATGAGTGTGATTTAGATGATGACAATGACGGAATCTTAGACATTGAGGAGTGTACTGTCTTAACCAAATCCGTCTAAAGGAAATGTAAATTTATTATTGTTTAGTGAGCAAGAGACTGCAGCAACTTTAACATTAACAGATATAAACGGAAAAACAATATATAGAGGAACAGCCAATTTAACAGTAGGTAAAAATGAGTTGGACTATAATTTTAATGTAAAACCTGGAATTTTATTCTTAAAGGTGAGTAGTCCTTCATTTAATTATGGGACCTCAAAAATAATTTTTAGATAAATTGTAGAGAATATCGATAGTTCAAAATTTTTAGGGGTATTAATATTAACTATTGATGGTAAAGAGCTGACATTGTCAGCTCTTTTTTATTTATAATAATTGGTGTGTTCTATTTTAAGGTGGATGTTTTTTATTATTTTTGAATGCCTATAGCTTTAATTTTGAATTTAGATTATCCAATTACATATATTTCTGGAATTAGTGTACAAAGAGCTACGCTACTGTATTCAGAGTTGGGTATAAAGTCTTGTAATGATTTACTTAATTTTTTTCCATTTAGGTATATTGATAAAACTACTTTCCATGCAATTAAAGATTTACAACCCAATACTTCAGAAGTTCAAATAGTAGGAAAAATAACACAAGTAAAATCAGTTGCTCAAAAAAGAGGTAGTCGTTTAGTAGCAACTTTTCAAGATCGTTCTGGAACCATGGAATTGGTATGGTTTAAAGGACAAAAATGGATTAAAGATGCATTAAAAATAGGGCAGCCCTACGTAGTTTACGGTAAACTAAATCATTACAATAGTAGTTATAGTATTGCACATCCAGAAATGGAACTTGTGAGCGAATACAAAAAAAAGTTGCAGACAAAAATGCAACCGATATATCATTCTACAGAAAAATTAACAAATGCTGGGGTTTCTAATAAATTAATTCGCGCTTATATTCAAAAACTAATTCAACAATTTTACGAAGAAACTACCGAAAGTTTATCAGAAGAAATTATCAACGATTTCAAGTTGATGAAAAAAAGAGATGCCCTTTTAAATATCCACTTTCCAAAAAGTCAAGAAAATCTGGCTAAAGCTCAGCATAGATTAAAGTTTGAAGAGTTGTTTTTTTTACAACTTCAATTGGTCCGAAAAAAACTAGTAAATAAATCAAAAATTAAAGGGTATGTTTTTGAAAATGTTGGACCTATTTTTAATCAATTTTATGCAGAGAAATTACCTTTTAATTTAACCAACGCACAGAAAAGAGTTCTAAAAGAAATCCGAAAAGATGTTGCATCAGGTGCTCATATGAATCGACTTTTACAAGGAGATGTGGGCTCTGGAAAAACAATAGTGGCGGTTTTAACCACCTTATTAGCTATAGATAACGGATTTCAAGCAACAATAATGGCACCCACAGAAATCTTAGCAAATCAACACTATATTGCTGTTTTAGAGTTGTTAGAAGGGTTAAATATTAATGTAGAAATTTTAACAGGTTCCGTAAGAACAAAAAAAAGAAGAACGATTCACGAAAATTTAGAAAATGGCACGCTACATATTTTAATTGGTACTCATGCGTTGTTAGAAGACAAAGTAGTATTTAAAAATTTAGGAATAGCTATTATAGATGAGCAACATCGTTTTGGGGTAAAGCAAAGAGCTAAATTATGGGCTAAAAATAATTTACCTCCTCATATTCTAGTTATGACAGCAACACCAATTCCAAGAACGTTAGCCATGTCTGTGTATGGAGATTTAGATATTTCTGTTATTGATGAATTGCCTCCTGGAAGAAAAGAAATAAAAACAGTGCATCGTTTTGACAGCAATCGTTTGTCTGTATTTAAATTTATGAAAGATGAAATTGCAAAGGGAAGGCAAGTGTATGTGGTTTACCCTTTAATTCAGGAATCTGAAGCTATGGATTACAAAGATTTAATGGATGGTTATGAGAGTATTTCTAGAGCGTTTCCGTCTCCAAAATTTCAAATTAGTATCGTTCACGGTAAAATGAAACCTGCCGACAAAGATTTTGAAATGCAGCGTTTTGTAAAAGGAGAAACTCAAATTATGGTAGCAACTACTGTTATTGAAGTTGGCGTAAATGTTCCCAATGCAAGTGTTATGGTTATAGAAAGTGCAGAGCGTTTTGGCTTATCTCAACTACATCAATTAAGAGGTAGAGTTGGGAGGGGAGCAGACCAAAGTTATTGCATCTTATTGTCTAGCTTTAAATTATCTGAAGAAGGAAAAACACGTTTAAAAACAATGGTAGATACTACAGATGGATTTAAAATTGCAGAGGTAGATTTAAAGCTTCGTGGACCTGGTAATCTAATGGGTACGCAACAAAGCGGAATATTAAATTTAAAAATTGCTGATGTAGCAAAAGATTCAAAAATCTTAGTAGCTGCAAGAAATACTGCAATTACAGTTTTACAAGAAGATCCAAATTTAGAGAAGAAAGAAAACTATTCTATTAGAACATCTTTTGCAAAAATGAATAAATCTTCAAAGATTTGGAGTAATATAAGTTAATTTTACACTGTGAATATTCCCTCAAAAAAAATAATTTTTTATATCGTATCTGTATTTTGTGTTACGGTTATCACTTTTTTTGCTTTACCGGCACAAGAAAAAAATAATGATTTAGACACCACTACACCTACTGATCCTAAGGTAGAACTTAAAGCAAAAAATCCAATACAGGTTGAATATTACCCAATTGAAACTACTAAAAAAGTACATCTTAAATTAGATTCTTTATTGCAAAGAATACATAAAAGACATGATTTTCATGGAGCTGTATTGGTTGCAAAAAACAATAAAATCGTGTATCAAAACCAAGTTGGTTATGCAGATTTTAGAAAAAGAGCACCACTAGAAGAAACCTCAATTTTTCAATTAGCTTCTGTAAGTAAGCAATTTACTGCTGCAGCAATCATGCACTTAAAAGAGCAGGGTAAAATTAAATTATCAGATACTGTAAATCAATATTTTCCTAAATTTCCATATAAGCATATTACGATTAAAAATCTATTACAACATACAGCTGGCTTACCAAAATATTTTTGGATTGCAGAGCATGAATGGGAAAAGGAAAAAGCACCGACAAATATAGATTTAATTAAAGTTTTACCAAGTTCAAAAGCAAGACGTTATTTTAGACCAGGACTAAAATTTGATTATTCAAATACAGGTTATTTTGTACTTGCTTCTATTGTGGAGAACGTATCAGGACTTTCTTTTAGTAGTTACTTAAAAGAACATTTCTTTGATCCTTTAGGTATGAAAAACACCTTTGTTTATCGTTTTCAAGTTGATTCGATAAGAAAAAACCAACTTATTGGATATCGCATCTACAGAGGGTGGAGGCATATAAAAATAAGAGGTACTGTGAATGATGCTATTGTAGGGGATAAAAATGTATACTCAACTACCAAAGATTTATTTAAATGGAGTTATGCATTAAATTCTGGAAAAGTGCTCTCTAAAGAATCCGTAAAACAAATGTATACAAGGGGTAAAACAAAATATGGTAGAAAAATACCTTATGGGTTTGGTTTCAGAATTAATAGCGCAAATGAGCAGAAGATTTATCACTATGGCAAATGGAATGGCTTCAGTACATCATTAACGAATTATTTAGATGATAATTTAGTTGTTATCGTTTTAGAGCATACTTGTTACAATTCTTTAAAATATATCAATAGAAAAATAAAGAAAATTGTAACAGACTATTTAAATGTTTAAGTTAAAATAGCAGGTTATAAAAAATCCTAAACAACAATTGTGTTTAGGATTTTTTTATGAATACTATAAATGTTTAAAGAAAATTATGCTAACATGGTAACAGGGTTTTCAATAAAAGTTTTTAATGTTTGTAAAAATTGTGCACCTACAGCACCATCAACAGTTCTGTGGTCACAAGTTAAGGTTAGTTTCATGGTATTACCAACCACAATTTGCCCCGCTCTTACTACTGGTTTTTCTACAATAGCTCCTACTGATAAAATCGCTGAATTAGGTTGGTTGATAATAGAGGTAAAGTTATCTATACCAAACATACCTAGGTTAGAAACGGTAAAAGTACTTCCTTGCATTTCTGCAGGGCTAATTTTCTTATTTCTTGCTTTTCCAGCAAGGTCTCTAACACTTGCTCCAATTTGTGTTAAGCTCAGTGCATCTGTATGCTTAATAACAGGGACAAGCAGTCCATCATCTACAGCAACAGCAACACCAACATGAATATGAGAGTGATATACGGTATGATTATCTGTCCAAGAGGTATTTACTTGCGGGTGTTTTTGTAAAGCCATAGCGCACGCTTTTACCACCATATCATTAAATGATACTTTAGTATCTGGAATAGCATTTATTGTTTTTCTAGATGCGATTGCATTATCCATAGAAACCTCTATATTTAGGCTAAAGTCTGGAGCAGAAAACTTAGAATTTCCTAAAGATTTTGCGATAGCTTTACGCATCTGAGAATTTTTTACTTCTTCAGATTTTTCTTCCCCAGATAAAGTAATAACAGGACTAGCTGTGGCAGTTGGTGTAGATTCTTTATCTGCTACTTTAGCAGCAGGGGTATAATTTTCTACATCTTTTTTAATAATTCTACCATTTTCACCTGAACCTGTTAAAAGCGATAGATCAATTCCCTTGTCTGCAGCGATTTTCTTAGCTAAAGGAGATGCTAATATTCTACCTCCATTAGAACTTGATACAGCTGTAACAGTACTTTTTTGATTGTTATCCTGTTCAGCGTTATTTTGTTTAGATTCTGACGTTGTATTTTTTTCTTCTGCAGCAGTCGTTGAAGCAATTATACCACCACTTTCAATAATTGCAGAGACATCTGTTCCTTCAGGACCAATAATTGTTAAAAGACTATCTACAGGAGCAGTTTCACCTTCTTGAACACCAATATATAAAATGGTACCCTCATAAAAACACTCAAATTCCATAGTGGCTTTATCGGTTTCTATTTCAGCTAAAATATCTCCTTCCTCAACTTTGTCTCCAACATTTTTTAACCAACTAGCTACTGTACCATCCGTCATTGTATCACTTAAACGGGGCATAGAGATTACATTTACACCACTAGGAATTGCTGAAGCTGTACTTTCTTCTGTAGCAGTTTCAACAACTTCTGACGTTTTATTTTGGTCAGCAGAACTTTCTGATTTAGTACTATCGCTACCATTTAAAAGTCCAGAAATATCTTCACCTTCATCACCAATAATTGCAAGTAATTTATCTACTGGCGAGGTTTCTCCTTCTTGAATTCCAATATGTAGTAAAGTTCCTTCATGGAAAGATTCAAATTCCATGGTAGCTTTGTCTGTTTCTATCTCAGCTAGTATGTCTCCTTCTTCAATACGATCTCCAACATTTTTTAACCATTGAGCTACGACACCTTCTTCCATGGTGTCACTTAATCTGGGCATGTTTATTACTATAGCCATAATTTAACTTATAAAAGGATAATCTTCTTGTTCATATACTATATCATAAAGTTGTTTGGTGTCTGGATATGGAGAATCCTCAGCAAATTGCTCACATTCTTTAACCATTGCTTTCACCTCTTTGTCTATAGCGGTTATTTCTTCTTCAGTAGCGTATTCTTTTTCAAAAATAACTTCTTTTACTTGGGTAATTGGATCTATTTTTTTGTATTCTTCAACCTCATCTTTTGTTCTATAATGCTGCGCATCAGACATAGAGTGTCCTCTATACCTATAGGTTTTCATTTCTAAGAAAGTAGGCCCATCTCCTCTTCGTGCTCTTTGTAATGCTTCATCTATTGCCTCAGCTACTTTTATAGGGTTCATTGCATCTACTGGGCCACAAGGCATTTCGTATCCTAAACCTAACTTCCAAATATCTGTATGGTTGGCAGTTCTTTCTACAGAAGTACCCATAGCGTACCCATTATTTTCACAAATAAAAATTACAGGCAATTTCCATAGCATAGCTAAGTTAAAAGCTTCGTGAAGAGAACCTTGTCTTGCAGCACCATCACCAAAACAAGTTAAAGTTACCCCATCACTTCCTTTGTATTTATCTGCGAATGCAATACCTGCTCCAAGCGGAATTTGACCTCCAACAATACCATGTCCTCCATAAAAACCAAATTCTTTAGAGAATATGTGCATAGAACCACCCATACCTTTAGAGGTACCTGTAGCTTTCCCATACAATTCTGCCATTACTTTTTTAGGATCTTCTCCCATACCAATAGGTTGTACATGATTTCTATATGCAGTTATCATTTTATCTTTAGATAAATCCATTGCATGTAAAGCACCTGCTAAGATGGCTTCTTGACCATTGTATAAGTGTAAAAAACCCCTTACTTTTTGTTGAATGTAAACTGAAGCTAATTTGTCTTCAAATTTACGCCAGAAAAGCATGTTTTTATACCAATCTAAATACGTTTCTTTGGTAATTTTTTTCATTCGTTGAATTGTTGTTTTATTTTTTGTAACAATAGATATTCGTATATCACGAAATACAAAAATAGGGCATTTACAAAGAATAAAAAAACAAGATTATTTTTTTTCAGCGCAAACGATTTCGACAACTTATTACTGCTTCGTTTTTGTAATGAGAAGTGTGGCTTTAGCACCAGTTGCTAAGTTCCATTCATTTGAAGAAATTAAAGCTCCTGCATCATTAAAAACTTTAAATGCTGCAGTGTTAGGCCCAGAAGTCCCTTGGTTTAGTGCTTCTATCACAATTTTATTGATACCAACATCTAGTGGAATGTTGAATTTCTGATAATTTTCTCTTAAAGTTATATTATATACTACAGGAATATCATTAATATAAATTGTGACTCTATCTCCGTCTGGATACTGATAATCTCTACAGATGATATTTACACTTTTGCCCTCTGTTCTAAAACTTCCTAAATCTTGATCTATTTTAGGAATAATATATTGGCCGTTTATTTTTTTAAAAGACTTTAAAAAACGTTGTTCATTTAGTTTGGCCTTAGTAAGAATCTCTTTAGCATCTACATTGTTTTTTTTTCGTTCTTTTTCTAATTTTTCTCTTTCTTTAGAATAAGCCCTTTCAAAACCATCTACACCATTCAGTTCAATAGAATTTGGTTTTTTAGCTAATTTGGCATTTTTTAAAACAATGGCCTTTGTTTTTCCTTTTTTAGAGGTACCCTTGTTATTGTCTAACTGAGCAAAAGAGCTGCTAGAAAGACAAAGAAGAAAAAGAACAAAGAAAAAATGTAAATAAAACCTCATAAAATTGAATTCTAACACAAAGGTAATGCTGTGTAACCGCTAATTATGTTTCGAATTTGTTAAAATTATTATTCAATATCAAAATCGAAGTAAATTGTTGTAAAAGGTTCTTTTTTTAGCGTAAAATGCCACCATTCATTGGCATAAGGAATAAAGTTTTCTTTCAACATTACAGTACGCAACAACATTCTGTTTTTTTGTTGTGTATTGGTTAAGTTCTTATAAAAAGGATGAGATGCTTTACCAAAATAATCATAAGCACTCCCCATATCTAATTCTTTCCCATTTTCTAAATTTATAATTGTTAAATCTATAGTACTTCCTCTAGTATGACCAGATTTATAAGCAATATACCCTTGCTTAAAGAGTTCAGATTTTAAAACATTTGGGTAAAAATGTTTTTTCATAAGGGTGTCATTTATTTCTTTTGCCCATCGAACAAAATGATCAACTGCTTTTTGTGGTCTATAGGCATCAAATATTTTTAAACTTAATCCTTTTAAACTCAGTTTTGATTGCACTTTTTTTAAGGCTAAAGCTGTTTTGTAGGTAGTGATAACTTTGTTTCTCTTATACCCATCAATAGGTTTTCCAATAAAGTTATTGTTTGATAAATACCTTAATTCTTTTTGAATTGAACTGTCTACACTTGACAAATACACAAAACCTTCTGGTAACTTTTGACAAAAACAGTTCACAGAAAGTACTAAAAATAAAAGCCAAGATTTTTTAATCATGATGTAAATTTATTAAAATAACTTCATTAAAAACATGACAATTAGTAGAGAGTGTTTTTTCGGTTATCTTCTATTAAGGTAATCTTCGTAGGCATCTTGTGTTATGGCTTTGCCCAATGAATCTAATTTATTTAAATTTCCTTTGCTGTAAATAGTTTCTTTTTTTATATAATCATATATATAGACTCTATTTTTAGTTAAGATACCAAAGCCTTTATTGTACGAATAATATGCATATTGATTCTCTGAACGATTGAAAAGATTTTTTCCAAAAATAAATTTACTTTTATCTCCTTTTAATAGGTCTAATAATGTGTACGAAAAGTCTACCTGACTCGCAATTTCATCTACTTGTTTAATGTTAGCATTAATAGCACCTCCAAGCCATAACATTGGGATTTGGAATTTTATTGGCGCAAAATAAAGACCTTCATGTTTTGGAGAACTATGTCCATGATCGGCCATAATAACAATGAGTGTGTTTTTATACCATTCTTGTGTTTTTGCAAAAGCTATAAAATCGCCAATTACGCTATCAGTATAATAATGAGAACTTCGATAAAGATTATCAGCACTATTTTTTCCGAACCTATATTTTCCTTTTATTTCAAAAGGTTCATGACTAGATAATGTAAGTGCAATTTTAAAAAAGGGTTTATTTTGTTCTTTGGTAAGGTCTTTAGCAAATTTTTTCATAAAAACATCATCATAAGCACCCCATTTAGAGTTCCAGTCTTTACGATCAAAAGAACTACCATCTACAAATTTAGTAACTCCTGCATTTAGCAAATAGGTATTCATATTACCAAAATTTAAATCGCCACCATAATAGAAAGAACTGGTATACCCTAGTTTATTCATTTCTTTAGGAAGCATGGGTAACGTTCTCGCTTTGCTAGGTACTTTAATTATTTTTCTAGCGGGTTGTGGGTAATATCCACTTAATATTGCTGGAATTCCTTTATCTGTTCGGTCTCCATTTGAGTAAAAGTTAGTAAATAAAATTCCCTCTTTGGATAATCTATTTAAATTTGGTGTTACCCCATTTTCACCCCCTAAACTCCCAACTACTTTTGCAGACAAACTTTCCCAAATAATTAAAATTACATTTGGTTTGTTTACTTTTAAAACACTATCATAATCAGATTGTAAAAGAGGGGTTTTATTTTCTTTGATAAGCCGTTTGGCTTTTTCTTTAGTAAAAATTTTATAAGGATTGGTTTTACTTGATTTTTGACTTATAGTTTGTCCAAAATTCCATACATGATTTAAGCTAGCGTGGTTTGCAAACATGTTAGAAGAAAAATACACATTACTTTGATTTATAGGAATTGTTTGTAACCCACCTCTCATTGGAATGATTAACAATGCTATTGTAAAAAGACCTATAAAAATTTCTGATGGATGCCCTTTTTTCACTTTTATTTTAAAATGGGCATTTAGCTTTTGATATCGATAACAAAAAACAAAAGAAGTAAGAATCCAAAAAAATCCACCCACTAAAAGTTGACTTTTAGAGGCAGAGGAGACCATTAATTCAGGAGTATTTAAATAATCCAATAAAGAAGCATCTAGCCTTATGCCCCAAGCAGCATACAAACCTGCATCTATAAATAGGAGTAGACTTATACTTACAATAGCAAAATAGGTATAGTACTTAATAGCGTGTATTATACTTTTATGGTTTGTAAAGATTGAAAAAAGTAACAGGGTAAAAGGTAAAACACAAAGATATGCAGTAAAGGAGGCATCTAGCTGAAAACCGTATAAGAAAGTCTTTACAATAGTAACACCCTCTAGTGCTTGTGTCTTGTTAAAATAATAGGTTAAAAAAATAACTCTAGCTACAAAAAAATAAATGACCCAAAATATAAAATACCTTAGGCTAAATAATGCTCTATTTATGACTGTTTTCATACTATTTATCAGTTACTTTTAAGCGAGCTTTTGCTGTAACAGATAAATCTGAAAAGCTTTTTTTAATATATTTAAAATAGCCACTTATGCCAATCATAGCAGCATTATCTGTTGTGTATTCAAACTTTGGAATGTAGGTAGACCAGCCAAAATGTTTCTCGACTAAAATTAATCTTTTTCTTATTTCTGAATTTGCAGATACACCCCCAGCAATTGCAATTTGCGTTATGCCTGTTTGTTGGACTGTATTTTTAAGTTTATCCATTAAAATTTCTACGATGGTATGTTGAATAGATGCACAAATGTCGTTTAAGTTTTCCTGAATAAAATTTGGATTTATTCGTTCTTGTTTCTGAATAAAATAAAGAATTCCAGTTTTTAAACCACTAAAGCTAAACTCTAAATCTCCTACCTTTGGTTTTGTAAAAGAATACGCTTTAGGGTTGCCTAACTGAGCGTACTTATCGATTAAAGGACCTCCAGGATAAGGTAGTCCTAGTATTTTTGCAGATTTGTCAAAAGCCTCTCCAACTGCATCATCAATAGTTTCCCCTAAAACGGTCATATCAAAGTAGTCGTTTACTTTTACAATTTGCGTGTGTCCACCACTAATGGTTAAGCAAATGAATGGGAAACTTGGTTTTTTTGAAGAACTATCTTCTATAAAATGAGCTAAAATATGTGCTTGCATGTGGTTTATAGCCAACAGAGGTATTTGTAACCCCATTGCTAAAGACTTTGCAAAAGAAGTACCTACTAATAATGAGCCCATTAACCCTGGGCCATTGGTAAAAGCAATTGCAGACAATTCTTCTTTACCAATTTTAGCCTCTTTAAGTGCTTGTTGTACTACAGGAACTATGTTTTGTTGGTGTGCTCTAGATGCTAACTCTGGAACAACACCTCCATATTTAGCATGAACGTCTTGGTTGGCAATAACATTACTTAACACTTTAGTATTGCACATTACAGAAGCACTAGTGTCGTCACAAGATGATTCTATTGCTAATATGTAAACAGGTTTGTTCATTTTAAATTAAAGTTAAGCCATCGCAAAATTAAGTATAATTTTAAGGATGCTTTATTTTTAAGAATAGAAATTTAATTCTTTGTTAAATTTGCACGTTATTTGTATTATGGAGTGGTATTAAGGATAAATTTCAGAATTTTTAAAACTAAAAGATTATTAAAAATACAAGCAAAAAACTATTAAAATCTCTTGGGTACATTGTGCTCTTTCTGCTATTGCTTAGTGTTTTGCTTTCTATATCTCCAATTCAAACAAAATTTGGAAGCTACATAACACAAAAGATTAATGAAGACCTAGGGGTAAACCTAACTGTAGATAAAGTAGATTTTTCTTTATTAGGTACTGTTAGTCTTAGAGGAATAAAAATTAAAGACCATCATAAAGACACCTTAATATTTGTAGATAAGTTAAGTACGTCTATTTTAAGTGCCAACAACATACTTAAAAATAAGTTTACATTAGGGCCTGTTTATATAGAAAATGCGTATTATCATATGAAAACTTATCTCGGTGAGGAAAATGATAATATGTCTATTTTTATTGATTCTTTTTCCAATAAAGAAAAAAAAGATACGACTAATGTTTTTAAATTGGATTCAGAAAATGTTTATATTTCAAATTTAGATTTTAAGATTATAAATGCCAATACAAAAGATTCTGTTAACTATGCAGTTACAAATGCAGGCGGAAATTTACAACAACTTTCTATAGAGGGGCCAAATTTTTCGTCAAAAATTAGAGGATTGTATTTTAAAGATAAATTTAAATTAGATGTTGTTAATTTATCAACTGATTTCTCGTATTCTAAAACAACTATGACGTTTTTAAATACAACCTTACAAACCAATAATTCAAATATAAAGGGGGCTATTGTTTTTGATTATAGCACAAAAGATTTAGCAGATTTTGTAAATAAAGTACAAATTAATGCCGCATTTGATACCAGTAATTTGGCAGTAAAAGATGTACGTTTGTTTTATAAAGAGTTATCGGGCAACGACCTTTTTACTTTTAAAGGCGATTTTAAGGGAACTCTTAATGATTTTAAGTTAAATAGCTTTAAGATATTTAATAAGAAAAATCTTTCTATTGATGGCGATTTAGCATTTGTAAATGCTATAAATGCAGATGATAATTTTACTTTTAACGCAAATTTAAATCAGTTTTCTGCAACATATAACGAATTGAACACTTTGTTACCCAACTCAATTGGTAAAAGTGTACCAAAAAATTTTTCAGCATTAGCTGTTTTTAGAGGAGAGGGCAATCTAACAATTTCTCCCAAACAAATAGAAGCTAACCTTTATGTGACCTCAGCGATTGGAGATATAGCAACGGACTTAAAATTGGATAATTATAACAACTCAAGTTTGGCTGCATATCAGGGAGTTTTTGAACTGGACAAATTTCATATCGGAAAGTTTATAGACGATCCATTATTTGGAGCTATTTCGTTGAAAGGAGACATCAACGGTATTGGTTTACAATTAGCAGATAGTGCGACTACTTTTAGTGGAGAAATTTCTGAATTTGATTTTAAAGACTACACCTACACAAAAATATCTACCAACGGAAATTACAAAAACAACAGGTTTGAAGGGGTTTTATCTGTAAATGATAAAAATTTAAAAATGGATTTTAAAGGGTTGGCAGATGTATCTACGTCACTAAATAAGTTCGATTTTTCATCCACAATTTCTTATTTAAATTTAAAAGAAACCAATTTATTTATTAGAGATAGTATTGCAGAGGTAAGAGGTGATATATCAATAGACGTAGAAGGAACAACACTAGATAATATTATTGGAAATGCCAATTTTACAAATGTTTTTTACACCAATAAACATAAAGAATTTAGTTTTAAAAAGTTTGCAGTTTCTTCTTCACTAAAAGACCAAGTAAAAACAATTAAACTAACATCTAAAGATATTGCAAACGGAGCTATATCAGGAGAATTTATATTCTCAGAATTATTTTATGTAGGACTAAATGCATTAGGAAGTATGTACACCAATTTTGAACCGTATTCTGTAGCTCCAAATCAATATGTAGATTTTAATTTTACGATTTACGATCAAATTATTGCTGTATTTTTTCCAGAAATTACAATAGATAACAACACAACGATAAAAGGTAAAATAAAATCGAATAAAGACCAACTTCGTTTGGTTTTTTCTTCTCCAAAATTAGCGTTTTTTGGGAACGAGTTGAAAGATTTTTTATTACGAACAGACAATCAAAATCCATTATACAATTCACATGTAACCGCTTCAGAATTTAATACTCCTTATTATAACGTATCGAAATTAAATCTTTTGAATAAAACACTAAACGATACCTTGTACTTTAAATCTCAATTTAATGGAGGAGGCTTAGCAAAAGAGAATTTTAACCTCGATTTTTATTATACGATTGATAAAAATAAAAAATTTGTAGTTGGTTTTCAGGAATCTACTTTTGAATTTAAGAATACCATTTGGAATATAAATCCAGACGAACTAAATACGGATAAAATTGTATTTGATATTTTGAAAAACGAGTATGATTTTAGCCAATTTAAATTAATTTCAGAAGCACAAGAAGTTGCATTTAATGGCTTTATAAAGGGAGATACAGAAAAATCTTTTTTAATAGATTTAACAAAAGTAAAGTTGCAAAGTCTCTTGACAGAAATAGACAGTTTATCCTTAAAAGGAGAGGTGACTGGGCAGGCGGCATTTATTCAAAAAGAGAGCGTATACAAGCCAGAAGCAAACTTGGTGATCAACAATTTTGAAGTAAATAACTTTAAGCAAGGAGATTTGCGTTTAAATGTAGTAGGAGACAATGCTTATGATAAGTTTACTGTGGATTTATCCATTAAAAATGAAAAAGTAAAAAGTATAGCTGCAAAAGGAAATTTAGATTTTTCGAATACCCGACCTTTGATTGATTTACAAGTTTTTTTAGAAGATTATAATATAAAGGCATTTAGTCCTTTAGGTGCAGACGTTATTTCATCGTTACGAGGTATGGTTTCTGGAGATTTTTATATGAGAGGCTTTTTAAGAAATCCAGATATGGAAGGGGAGTTACGTTTGTATGATGCAGGATTAAAATTTCCTTATTTAAATATCGATTTAGATTTTGATGGTTTGTCTAAGATAAACTTATCTGAACAATCATTTATTTTTGACAATATAAAACTGTTAGATTCTAAATATGGTACAGAAGGGCGTTTATTGGGTAATATTACGCATCAAAACTTTGAAAAATGGTTTCTAGATTTAGAAATTGACACCAATAATCTTGTTGTTTTAGATACAGAAGATTCAGAGGATGCATTGTATTATGGAACTGCATTTATTGATGGTAATGCAAGCATTACAGGGTTAACAGATCAATTAGACATTACTGTAAACGCAACAACAATGCCCAATACAAAATTTGTTGTTCCTTTGAAAGATATAGAAACGGTAGATAACTATCAGCTTATTCATTTTAAAACAGATAAAATGGATACTGAAGCGCGACAAAGAAAATTAGCACAAGAAGCTATAAAAGGCTTGTCTTTAAACATTAATTTAGATGTTACCAAAGATACTGAAGCACAAGTGGTTATAGACGAAGAAAACGGAAGTCAATTAACAGGAAGAGGTGATGGAAACTTAGAAATTTTAATCAATACTCGCGGACGTTTTGATATGTATGGAGATTACACCATAGACAATGGAGTATATGATTTTAAATATGGAGGTATTATAAACAAGCCATTTTTAATTCAAAAAGGCGGAACAGTTTCTTGGAATGGAAATCCATATGAGGCAGATCTAGACGTAACTGCCATTTATAAAGCAAAAGCAAATCCAGCTGTTTTACTACAAAGCTTTAGCTCAAATCGAAAAGAAGAAATTGATCTTGTAACTAGAATAACCGGTGGTTTGTTTAATTCAAAACAAGAATTAGACATACAGCTAACAAATGTAGACCCTACCATTGCAAGTGAACTAGAATTTGTATTGAACGACAATAACATCAATGAAAAAACAACGCAATTTATATCGCTACTTGCATTAGGAACATTTAGAAACCCAGATAAAGTTAGTTTTGATGTGAACAACACCCTTACAGGTACTGCATCTAGTGCTTTAGCAAGTGCATTTTCAAATATTCTTAATAGTCCTGAAAGTAAATTTCAATTAGGTTTGGACTATCAGCAAGGAGATACAGGGAATACTATAGAGCGTTTAAATATAGACAACCAGGTAGATGTTTCTGTAAGTACACAGCTTTTCGATCGGGTGATTATTAACGGAAAAGTAGGGGTGCCTGTTGGTTCAGAATCACAATCTAGTGTTGTTGGCGAGGTAAAAGTAGAGGTTTTGTTAAATGAAGAAGGTAATTTTAGAGGAATTATATTTAATCGTCAAAATGAAATACAATATTCCCAACAAGAAGAAGGCTATACCCAAGGGGTAGGGTTGTCTTATCAAGTAAACTTTAATACCCTATCTGATTTTTTATCTAAAATTGGCTTAAAGAAAAAAAAGAATTTAAAAAGACCCACTTTGTCAGAAAAAGATACTTTAAAAGTACAGCAGAATAAGCTGATAAATTTCGAAGGAAATTAATAAACTTTAAAGCTTACAATAGGCGTGTTTTTTCCACTAAAAACAGCACTTTTAGCCTCAATCGTTTTCGTAACTTTATTATTATAAATCATTTAAAAGAATTAATTTTACAATACCATATGAGTAAAATAAACAAAATAGCCGTAATGACCTCTGGAGGAGATTCTCCAGGAATGAATGCCGCAATTCGTTCTGTAGTAAGAACTTGTGCTTTTTATAAAGTAGAATGTGTTGGTATTTATAGAGGGTATCAGGGAATGATAGAAGGAGATTTTATCTCATTAGATGCAAGAAGTGTTAAAGGTATTATTAATAAAGGAGGTACTTTTTTAAAGTCTGCAAGATCTCAGGATTTTAGAACCAAAGAAGGAAGGCAAAAAGCATACGACTCTTTAAAAGTTGCAAATGTAGATGCACTTGTAGTTATTGGTGGAGATGGTTCTTTTACTGGGGCTTTATTGTTTAGTAAAGAATTCAATTTTCCAGTAATGGGGATACCTGGTACTATAGATAATGATATTGCAGGGACTAGTCATACGTTAGGGTATGATACCACTTTAAATACTGTAGTTGATGTTATAGATAAAATTAGAGATACAGCTTCTTCTCACAACAGATTATTTTTTGTAGAAGTAATGGGTAGAGATGTAGGTCATATTGCTTTAAATGCAGGAGTAGGGGCAGGTGCAGAAGAAATTTTAATTCCTGAAGAGGACCTTGGTTTAGAACGTCTTTTAGATTCTTTAAAAAGAAGTAAAGAATCTGGAAAATCTAGTAGTATTGTGGTTGTTGCAGAAGGAGACAAAATAGGTAAAAATGTATTCGAACTTAAAGATTATGTAGAAGAAAATTTACCTGAATACGAAGTGCGTGTTTCGGTTTTAGGTCATATGCAAAGAGGAGGTTCTCCTTCTTGTTTTGATAGAGTTTTGGCAAGTAGAATGGGTGTAAAAGCAGTAGAAAGCTTGTTAGAAAATCAATCTCGTTTAATGGTTGGTTTAATGAATGATAAAATTACAGTTACCCCATTACACAAAGCAATAAAAGGACAATCAAAAATAAATAAAGAATTAATAAGAGTGTCAGACATAATGTCTACATAAAATAAATAGAAGATTTAAAATGATTAAAGTAGGAATTAACGGTTTTGGTAGAATAGGTAGATTAGCATTTAGATCTGCCGTAAAAAGAGAAAACGTACAAGTAGTTGCAATTAATGATTTATTAGAAGTAGATTATTTAGCATACATGTTAAAATACGATTCTGTTCATGGTGCTTTTGATGGTACTGTAGAAGTAGTTGACGGTAAATTAATTGTAAACGGTAGCGAAGTTAGAATTACTGCAGAAAGAAATCCGGCAGATTTAAAGTGGGACGAAGTTGGTGCAGAATATGTGTTAGAGTGTACGGGTATTTTTAAAAGTTTAGAACAGGCAAATCTTCACATACAAGGTGGGGCTAAAAAAGTTGCAATTTCTGCCCCTTCAGGAGACGCACCTATGTTTGTAATGGGGGTAAACCATACCAAATTACAAGCTTCAGATACTATTTTTTCGAATGCATCTTGTACAACAAACTGTTTGGCACCAATTGCTAAAGTTTTAAATGATAAATTTGGAATTACAGAAGGGTTAATGACTACAGTACATGCTGCTACTGCAACACAAAAAACGGTAGACAGCCCTTCTAATAAAGATTGGAGAGGTGGTAGAGCTGCAATACATAACATTATACCTTCTTCTACAGGAGCAGCAAAAGCAGTAGGTAAAGTAATTCCTGAATTAAACGGGAAATTAACAGGTATGGCATTTAGAGTGCCAACAATGGATGTTTCTGTTGTAGACCTTACTGTTAAATTAGAAAAAGGGGCTTCTTACGAAGAAGTTAAAGCAGCTATGAAATCAGCTTCAGAAAACGAAATGGCTGGTGTTTTAGGGTATACAGAAGAACTTGTAGTTTCTCAAGATTTTGTAGGTGAAACACGTACGTCTGTTTTTGATGCCAATGCAGGTATTGCTTTAAATGATAATTTTGTAAAAGTAGTTTCTTGGTATGACAATGAAATAGGATACTCTACAAAATTAGTAGATTTAGTAGAATACGCTGCTTCTTTATAAGCAGTTGCTTCATAAAATATAAAAACCTGATAGATGTAACGCTATCAGGTTTTTTAGTTTTATAAAAAAAAGATTTACTTTACGGCAATCATACTTATTTCTACGTGTACGTATTTGGGTAGATTAGCGACTTCTAAGGTTTCTCTTGCAGGTGCAGTTGACTCATCAAAGTATTGTGCATATACTTCATTTATTTCAGCAAAGTTTTTCATGTCAGCAATAAAAATTGTTGTTTTTACTACATTTTCGAACGTCATTTCTGCCGCAGAAAGAACTGCTTTTAAATTCTCCATAACTTTAGCTGTTTCTGCTTTAATAGAATCTAAAATCAATTCACCAGTAGTAACATCTAATGCAATTTGACCAGAGGTATACAAAGTGTCTCCACTTAAAATGGCTTGATTGTAAGGGCCAATAGGTGCAGGTGCATTGTCTGTTTTTATTATTGTTTTATTATTTTTCACTACAGCTTAATTTAGTTTTTTTTATGATCGTTTGGCAAAGTAAGTAATTTATTCTGAATGTATTTGGAAGAATGTTGTATTATTTTAGCCTCTTTTTAGTCCAGGACTTTTTACTAATAATTTAATGTCTCCTTCCTTTTTGGTGAAAGTTTTAAAAGGTTATTGATTTGGGACATTTTATCTCAAATAAATTTTATTTGTATCAAAAACACAATGGTCTCGGCTATGAGTAGTTGCGTGGTTTAACACTTAACTTAGAAAGTACACACCAATCTAAAAATCTTTATGGATTTTCAGAAGTAGACGAGAACAAGAAATTAGTTATAGCAATTGTTGTGCTTTCGTGTTTCATAATATTCTTCACTCTTTTGAAGAAGGAGGTGGAATTTGGACCTTTACTTCATTAGTAAATTTCCTCCATTCCTCTAACATTTCTTTATATTTTTCAGGTTCAGATACTTTAAGATCATTAATCTCTGCAAGATCTTGAGATATATTATAGAGTTTAAAATTTTCCTCTAGAAAAGGTCTTGTTATATTCGTAATTTTCCAGTCTCCTTTTCTAATCATTGCTAGACTTGAGTGCTCTAAACCGAATACATATTCTGAAGAATGTATTTGATCAGATTTTCCCGATACAAAAGGCATCAATGAATTTCCTTTAAGTGGATAAATATCATTCCCTTCAAATTTTTCTGGATAGGTTGTTTGAGCTACTTCATAAAAAGTAGGAGCAATATCCATCAAGGTTACAAACTCATTATTAATCTCATTATTCATTTCAATATTTGGTCCTGAAATAATCATTGGAGCATTGATGCCTCCTTCAGTGGTGGATCCTTTGTAATGTCGAAATGGAGAGGATCCCGCCTCCGCCCATCCAGGGCCATACGAAATAAATGAATTGGGCTGCCCCATGGTTTCGTAATCATCATTGAAATTCTCTCTTATAAACGGGCCATAATTTGGATGATAATAGAAGTCTTCAGCTGCGGCACCATTATCAGACATAAATACGATTAAAGTATTTTCGAATTGACCAATATCTTTTAGATGCTGTATTATTCTCCCAATGTTATAATCAAGATTATCTACCATTCCAGCATATAATTCCATTTTTCTTGATTCTTTTTTCTTTTCATATAATGACAAAGAATCCCATGGAATTACTTTTTCATGATTCGGGGGTAACACTGCATCTATTGGAATCATTCCAGCATTTTTCAGACTTTCAAGACGCCTTTCTTTAAGTTTTTCATACCCATCATCATACCGTCCTTCATATTTTTTCCAATATTTTTCATCTACTTGCAATGGCCAGTGTGGAGATGTATAAGCTGCAAAGCCGAAAAACGGTTTTTCATCTTCGATATTAAGGTCTATGTATTCAATTAGTTTATCCGTATAAAAATCAGTAGAATAGTTTCCATTGTTCCAATTGGCTGGTTTTCCATCTTCGAAATATGGAGTGATTGGATCTTCTTTAAAGAGCCCTTGGTCATCATAATGATTTCCAGCCCCTAGAATATTAACAAAAGAGCGTTCGAAACCTTTACTGAATGGAATGGATAAAGAATCTCTTCCAAGGTGCCATTTTCCTGTCATGTAGGTATGATAACCAGATTTTCTTAAAATTTGTGGAATAGTTGCTATTCTGTTGGTTAATTTTCCTTCATAGCCGAATCCATTGTTTTGACTTGATTGTTTGCCCATTCCGGCAATATGGTTATCATTTCCCGAAAGTACCATTGCTCTTGTAGGAGCACATAAAGGAGATGTATGAAACCTACTAAATCGAAGGCCTTGAGCTGCTAAATTATCAATATTTGGTGTTTCAATATCACCTCCATAGCACCCTAAATCTGCATATCCAAGATCATCGGCTACCAATAAAAGTATATTGGGTCTTCGGTGTTCTTGATTTTGTTCTTTTGGATTAGAACATGAAATCAAAAAA
>CALKEB010000035.1 GCA_938084845.1 uncultured Polaribacter sp.
GAAAATGATGTTAGAAAAGTAGACGAAGGTGAAAAATCTGAATTTATTGGTATTATAAATTATTCTATTATGGCCTTAATTCAGTTAGAAAAAGGAGTTGTAGAAAATCCTGATTTATCAACTGAAGATGCTACTTTGTTATACGATAAACATAGTAAAATTACCAAAGATTTAATGCTTAACAAAAATCATGATTATGGCGAAGCTTGGAGAGATATGCGTGTTTCTAGTTTAACCGATTTAATTTTACAAAAATTATTACGTGTTAAACAAATAGAAGATAATAAAGGAAAAACTATTGTCTCTGAAGGGATTGATGCTAATTATCAAGATATGATAAATTATGCTGTTTTTGCCATGATTCATTTGGCCTAATTACTACATTTAATAAACTAAAAATAGATGAAAATACTTATCCAGCTTGCCCGAATAATTGTAGGTGCTTTATTTATATTTTCGGGTTTTGTGAAATTGGTAGACCCTATAGGATCTCAATACAAGTTTGAAGAATATTTTTCGGAAGGTGTTTTAAATTTAGCATTTTTAATTCCTTATGCATTGCCATTTGCAATTTTTCTAATTATTGCAGAAATCGTTTTAGGAGTGGCTCTTTTAGTGGGTTGGAAAGCAAAATTTACAATAAATAGCCTAAAGCTAATGATAGTATTGTTCTTGTTTTTAACCTGGTATTCTGCCTACTTCAATAAAGTTACAGACTGTGGTTGCTTTGGAGATGCTATAAAACTCACCCCTTGGCAAACCTTTAGTAAAGATGTAATTCTTACGTTTTTAATCTTCTTAATTGGCAAATACAAAACCCATATAAAACCCATTCTATCAAAAAATAATAATGGACTAATTGTTTTTATCTCTTTAGGTATTTCTTCAATTATTACTTGGTATGTTTTAACTAACTTACCCATCATAGATTTTAGACCTTATGCTATAGGGAATAATATTCCTGACGGAATGACCTATAAAAATGATGGTAAAATACCTCCCATCCATGATTTCTTTTTAGAAGATGCCCAAAATGATTTGGCTCCAGAAATCTTAAAAATGGAAAAAGTACTACTTATTATAATGCCTAGTCTAGAAAAATCTGAATTCATTGCGTTTCCAGATATTAAAAACTTAGCTGATAACGCTAAGCGCAATGGATATTCTGTTTATGGTGTCTCTGCCTCTTTTTCAGAAATAATAACGCTTACTCAAAAAAAATATGAGCTTGATTTTGAAGTTTTATTTTGTGATGAAACAACACTAAAAACAATGATTAGGGCAAACCCTGGAATCATCATATTGAATAAAGGAACTATTGTTGATAAGAAAAACTGGAGAAAAATAAATAAGTTAGCACTCTAATGAAACATCTCTTTTTAATTTTTATTGGAGGTGGATTTGGCAGTGTATTGCGTTATGCAATTGCAAAGGCGTTAAATCAATCTGTATCCACCTTTCCATTTGGCACATTGCTGGTAAATGTTTTAGGCAGCTTTATCATTGGTTTACTAATGAGTTATTTTGCGAAAAACGAGCTTATTTCTGAAAATTATAGTTCATTATTAGCTATTGGATTCTGTGGTGGATTTACCACCTTTTCTTCTTTTGCTTATGAAAATCAAATTCTTTTAAAATCTGGTGATTTTACTTCTTTTGCTTTGTATAGTATTGGTAGTATTGTACTAGGATTTTTAGCGGTGTTTGCAGGAATGTATTGCGTAAAATTTATATAATAATATATGACAGAAATTGTTACCTACTCTTCATCAGAAACACATGCATTAGTGACCATAAATAATGGGAAAGCAAATGCAATATCTCATAAAGTAATTGCTGAATTACATAATAGCTTAGACAAAGCTCAAAAAGAACATAAAGTTGTTATTTTAACGGGTACAGACGGTATTTTTTCTGGAGGATATGATTTGAGTATCATGAAAAAATCTCCAAAAGATGCAATTGATTTAGTTACTGAAGGATCTAAACTTTCTTTAAGAATGTTACAATTTCCATTACCCATAATTATTGCTTGTAACGGACACGCTATCGCAAAAGGTGCTTTTTTACTTCTTTCTACAGACTATAGAATTGGAACAAATGGCCCTTTTAAAATAGGATTGAACGAAGTTCTAATAGGCATGACAATGCATGATGCAGGAATAGCCATTGCAAATGCAAGATTGTCTGAAGTTTACTTGAATAGAAGTGTTAGTAATGCAGAAATCTTTTCACCTCAAGAAGCGATAGTAGCAGGGTTTTTAGATACCATTGTTTCTCAAGAAGAACTCTTAACTACCGCATTTAAAACTGCTAAAATGTTTTCTACTTTGAATTTAAAAGCACATGCTGAGACAAAACTAAAGGTTCGAAAACAACATTTAACAGCAATAGAAAACGCAATTATTTCTGATGCAAAGAAAAGTATTACTTTAAATGTTTAATGCTTTTTAAAAGTTTTAATTCCTGCGCTTACTTCAATTGCTAAATGATTTTTTCTAGGTGTTAATGGACACGAATATTTTTCATTATAAGCACAATAAGGATTATAGGTGTTGTTAAAGTTTAACGTAACTGTGCTATCAGGTTTAATATCGCTAAGCATAACATCCATATATCGTCCTGCACCATAAGACTCATTTCCAGTAGTATTGTCAGTAAATGGTAAAAAAAGATAATCTTTGTAGGCATCCTCTTTTAAATCATCTAGACTTTGATAAAGCGTTAATTGAAAAGGCGTATTTTGAAGTTTAAAATCCAATATACCATATGCTCTGTATAAAGGAGCTCTTTCGGTAGTCGTTGGCATTTCAAAAATAGGAGCATTTTCAGTTCGTGTTAATTTTGCTTCTACAATAAACGATGAATCAATAGGGAAAAAATCAAGCCCTTTAAAATTTTTTAAATCTTTTTTTAATAATGGTGAGGTTGTAGCATCTTTAAAGCTTGCATTTAATTGCTGCTGATAGGTAGTTGAACCAAGTATAGGCCTCTTATCTTTTGAGTTACAAGACAAGAATAAAAAAACAAAAAAAAGTAATACATATTTTTTCATAACGCGTTATTTTTAATAATTATAACGTAAAACATATAAAAAACAGATACGCAATTAGCAATAGCAACCCGTGAATCCAAAAAAGCTTATATTTTTTTGGTACAAATACCATTGGTAATAACACCAAAGAGATTCCTAGCATCCAAAAAATATCGCCAGACAACAATCTTTGATCCGATAAAGTTATTGGAGTTATCATAGCTGTAATACCAATTACTGCTAAAATATTAAAAATATTAGAGCCTATTAAATTACCTAATGAAATAGCTTTCTCTTTTTTTACCACTGCAATTATAGACGCTGCTAATTCAGGAACACTTGTTCCTAAAGAAACTAAAGTTACTCCAATAACACGTTCTGTAACACCATATTCTAAGGCTAAAGCAGTTGCCCCTTTTATTAACAATTCTGAACCGAGCCATAAACCAAAACCACCTATCATAAAGAAAATAGCTATTTTATAGTTTGGTAAATCAATTTCTTCCTCTAAAACCACATCTGTATTTGATTGTTTTTGTGATGTTAATAGATAAAAAATAAAAACCACCAACAATGCAAACAAGAACAAACCTTCTACCCCTGTAATTACAAAATCGTTTGCTAAAAAAACATACAACAACAAAGAAGCAACAAGCATTACTGGCCAATTTAATTTATAAAAATCTTTGTTAACCTCTATAGTGCTTAACAGTAATGTAACCCCTAAAACTAATCCTAAATTTGCAATATTAGATCCAATTACATTTCCTAAAGCTAAATCTGAGGCCCCAGTTAATGCGGCATTAATACTCACAATAAGTTCAGGAGCAGAAGTTGCAAAAGAAACTACTGTCATTCCAATAATAATCTTAGAGATTTTTAATTTAAGCGATAAAGCAACTGCTGACTTTAACAACCAATCTCCTCCAAAAATTAGCAATACTAAACCAATGATAATTAGCAATAAATTCATTAAAAAAAATTTTGACAAATATACAAGAATACGCAATGATATAAATTCATTTCTTTTAGAAAACCCAATTCACATTCGGGCATCCTTACTTAAAACAAAATCATTAATTTGAATTTAAAATCTAATCAACTTTTTTATTTTTTGTGATGTAGCTACAAAGCATAAAAAATGTAGTTATTTTTACCTAATTTTAACGACTAAGCATATACGTCATGAAAAAATCAATTTTCAAAGCACTCGCAAAAATGAATAAGTTCATTTTGCCATCGTTTACAAAAAAAGAATTGGACATTACAAAAGCCTCTAAAATACAACTAGCCATTATAGGTTGGAGAGCTTATGTTACTATGAAATCTTTAGATTAAAAATAAAATTATGGAAACAAAACATATTACCGTATTTTCTGGATCTTCGATTCTTGTAAAAGGATTACAAAATAGATTGGAAGACAACAATATAAGTGTTATCATTAAAGACCGTGTAGAATCTGCAAGATTGGCAGGTTTTGGTGCACACAGCACTGCAATAGAACTACAAGTTTTAAGTATTGATGTAGCAAGAGCCAAACCTATTATTGCAAACTACGAAAACGAAATTAATTCTTAAAAACTCAATCTAAGATTTCTTAGTTTAAAAAAAACAGCTATATTTGCACCCGCAAAAAGGCCATGTGGCGCAACTGAATAGCGCACTTGATTACGGCTCAAGAGGTTCTAGGTTTGAATCCTAGCA
>CALKEB010000036.1 GCA_938084845.1 uncultured Polaribacter sp.
TCAGTAAGAGCAGTATTAATAAAAGAAAACCATAGCGAATATAAATCTACATACATAATGTATAGTTCATTTTTTGAAGGTAAATTTCAACCTTTATAGTATCTCAAATCTAAATTATCTCAAAAGCTCCCTGCAGGAAATATGCTACTGTTAAAGTCAGTTCTAAAAATACTTTTTTGTTTTGAGCACCTCCGTAATTTCTAAATATACATACCCTGTTTCAAAATTTATAGAAGATTATTTGTAAGTACCTACCTTATTTATCCCTTTAACCACCTATTCACGGCAATCTGAACAATACAAACAAAAGATAATACTGCCTTAATAGTTATCAATTATTAATAAACCACTAGTAACAGAAGCAGCAGAACCCAAACTTACCCGATTGGCTGTTGCCACATCTCCAGCTACTAGTTTTACAATTAAAGGAAGTATAAGCTCATTAGACTTATATGTTATAGTTGAGGTGAATGGATATCGTTTAAGGCGAGTGGATCTTCAATAGAAGAAGTTGTGGTGCAAATTTGAATAATAGGGGGAGATATTTTAATAACGTTTATAGTATAACCGTTTTTTTATTTACCCGTTTAAATTTGTATACCATTATTTTCAAATATAATTTAAGCATTTAACAATGACATAGTTAAACCTCTTGCTCTTTTAGAAAAAACTTTAATAAACCTTTTCGTTTTTATCTAATCAACTCCTTTTCTAGCTCCTCTAATGACCTCCCCTTGGTTTCTGGTAAAATTTTAATTAATATAAAAAAACCAATTAGCGCAATAAATCCAAAAATAAAAAACGTTAAGGCGTTTCCAAAATTAGAGAGTTCCCAAGGAAAAATTAATTGTACTACAGAACTAATTAAGGAGTTTAAAAAAGCAATAACACCTATGATTAACCCTCGATACTTTATGGGGTAGAGCTCAGACAATAGCACCCACATTACTGGCCCTAAAGAAAATGCAAAACAGGCAATAAAACCTAAAATACCAACTAAAATTAAGTTAGCGTTTATTTGAGTAGCCACCTCTAAAATAGTTCCGTCATTTTTATAATAGGCCTGGTTTCCTATAAGTGATTTCACTTCATTTTTAAAAGTAACATCATTGTGATACATCTTATCTGCCAAAGGCATTAATTTTTGAGAACTCGAAAACGTTAACGCTGTAATTTTATCTTGAGTAAGTTGATAAGAAGCTTTTTTAAAACCATAGGCACATAATAATAAGCTCATTGCAATACCTGCTGTTCCAATCAATAAAAGTGGTCTTCTACCCATTCTATCAATCAAGTAAATAGCTACAAAAGTAAAAACAACTGAAATAGTACTTAGTAACACCCCCGAAGAAAAAGCGGCATCTGTACCAATACCAGTCTGCTTAAATATAGAGGTTGCATAAAAATACACCGCATTTATCCCAGTAATTTGTTGTAAAATCCCAACAATTAAACCAACTATCAATATAAATTGCAAAGAAGGTTTTAATAAATCTTTAATTTTTATTGTTGATGAATTGGTTTCGTTACTCACATTTTTAGCAATAGCCTTAACCTCTTCTATACCTCTTTGGTCTCCATGTACATAATGTAAAACACTCTTTGCTTCTTCTATTTTTCCTTTTAAATACAGCCATCGTGGACTTTTAGGAATAAAAAATAAAATTGTAAAATAGCACAACGAAGGAAGTAACTCAACTCCCAACATCCATCTCCATACATTTTCGTCATTTAAAAATGTACTCTCTGTGGTATTAAATTTATTAAAAAGATAGTTACTTAAAAAAGCAGCAAAGAAACCAAAAACAATATTTAACTGTTGTAAAGAAACTAGTTTTCCTCTATTTTCTGATGTTGCAATCTCTGCAATATACATTGGTGCTAAAACCAGTGCTGCCCCAAAAGCAAGACCTCCAATAATTCTTGCCACATATAGCATTTCATAAGAAGTTGCCAATGCTGATAATAATGCAGAAACCGCATACAATAACGCAACAAAAATGAGCACTTTTTTTCTACCTATTAAATCGCTAAATCTTCCAGAAAAAAGCATCGCAAACATAGCCGCAAATGAAGGTGAACTAACTACCCAGCCTGATTGAATTTCATTTAAATTAAACTCAGGCCCTGCGTAAGACATTACTCCTGAAATTATACCAGCATCAAAGCCAAATAAGAAGCCTCCTAATGATACTACAAAAGCAATAAATATTAGTTTTTTATTCATAGTAAGTTCTTTTTAATTTAGCGTGATTGTTTGTATTGCATGTGCTGGTATTTTTAACAGAATAAATTATTTATTGGCTCTATATTCATGTTTTACCCAATCAACCTCCATAACCCACTCTGAGCCTTTCATAGGTGAATCAGTAATTTTTGCAAAATTTAAAATAGCAAACATAGGCTCTGGATAATTATCTCCTTCACCAACATTTCTATAAATCTCTTTATCATCAACTCGATACACCAAATCACTACCTTCCCATTCAACTGAATACTCGTGATATTCATTTAAAGTAACATCAAAACTTTTTCGTAAGCTCCACCAATCTCCTTTATCGCATTCGCCTAAACTTTTAATAGCCCCAGCTGTAAAATGGTCTTTTTGATGATCTCCATGGTGTTCAAAAATGTCTATCTCTCCAGAACCTGTTAAAGGCCAACAAATGGTTTCATTTTTTTCTTGAACTGGCGATTCATTGTTTTGTGCCCCTAAAATCCACCATGCAGGAAACATACTTGGCTCTCCATTACTGCCTAACTTTAATCTTGCTGTCCATTTCCCTTTTATGAATTCTTTTCTATTTTTTGAAGCAATACGTCCTGCAACATATTTAGTTTTAGGATGCTTTTTACCATGTTTGTCTAAGTTATCACAGTCGTAGTTTTCTTTTAGTTGTACTACTTTTAATTTTAAAGTACCATCGCTAACTTCCCTAGTGCCAAAAGTACCATTAGGAACATAACAATGTGTTTCATTATTCACCCAAATACGTTGGTCTTGCCAATTTTTTGTATTGAATGTCTTAAAATCATCAAAAAAATCTACTTGCCAAATCTCTTTATTTGAGGATTTTTCTAGAATTGGTTTATTTTTAATCAACGGAACAACTTGGTTATTGGATAACTGAGCAACTGAAAAGGTCTTAAAAAGAAGAAAGAAAAAAAAAGCAATCTTAATTTTCATTTATACTGTGTATTAAATTCAATCGAATTATTTGAATTGAGTTATCATCAATTTCAAATATAATGAAATTCAACTTTAAAAGTTAGCATCAACTTTTAAAACAGACTTAAATGATTTAATTTACGCAAGTATTGCTTAATAGTATACTTCTAAAAGTTTTGCTTGCTTTGCTTGTATACTAATATTTTGTATTGCTGCAGGTAATAAAATTGTTTCTCCACAATGCAAATGGTAAGTCTTTTCCATATAAACTATAGAAGCATTGCCTTCTACACACATAAAAATAACAAAAGAATCTAAATTAGAATAATCTTTAAATAAAGTCGTATTCACATCTAAAATATTGGTGGTAAAATACGGTGAGTGCACCAATGTATTCGATGTGTTTTTTACTAAATCATAAGACGTTTTATACGTGTCATAAACTTCATAATCTATAACATCTATAGCTTGTTCATTATGTAAATCTCTTTTTTTTTCAGTTTTTGCATCTACTCTATCGTAATCATAAATACGGTAGGTTATGTCGGAAGTTTGCTGAATTTCTGCTAATAAAACCCCTGCGCCTATAGCATGCACTCTACCTGTTGGAATGTAAAAAGTATCTCCTGTAGTTACATTTTCATGATGCATAACATCTAAAATCGTATTGTTTTCTAGGTGCTCTTGATATTCTTCTTTCGTTATTTTTTTATCAAATCCAACTATTAATGCTGCGTTATCATCTGCCTGCATAACATACCACATTTCATTTTTACCGAATGAGTTGTGTCTTTCTTTAGCTATTTCGTTACTAGGATGCACCTGAATTGACAATGGAGTTTTAGCATCTATAAATTTTATTAAAAGTGGAAAATCTTCTCCAAATTTCTCGTAAACACCATCTCCTATAAATTCTCCTTTAAACTCATTGATTAATTCTTTTAAAGATTTCCCCAACAACGGCCCATTACCCACTAACGTTTCATCTCCAGAAACATCAGATATTTCCCAAGATTCACCAATATTATTCTCAGAATACTTTTTATTTAATGCTGTTTTTAATTTTTCTCCTCCCCAAATTCTATATTTAAAAAGAGGCGTAAATTTTAATGGATAAAGCTGCATATTAGATTAATTTATGTTAAAGATACTAAAGGTAAACTACTTTTATTAGATGTATCAATCAATACAACTTTAACGCTATATTAAATACTTAAATCTATAGATCATTATACTAAGATAACATTCCAACAGCTTTTTCAAGTGCGGCAACAAACACATCTATTTCTTCTTTGGTGTTGTAAAATGAAAATGAGGCTCTAACCGTACCAGGAATCTGATAATAATCCATAATAGGCTGTGCACAATGATGCCCTGTTCTTACTGCAATGCCTAATTTATCTAAAATAGCACCTATGTCATAAGGATGAATGGCTGCTACATTAAAAGAAATTACGGCAGTTTTAGATGCCGACGTTCCGTAAATTTTTAACCCCTCTATCTTTTCTAATTTGGTTGTTGCATAGGTTAGCAATTCATTCTCATAGGCTGCAATTTCTTTAAAGCCAATAGAATTCATGTAATCTATTGCTGCACCAAAAGCAATACCTCCACAAATATTTGGAGTTCCTGCTTCAAATTTATGGGGCAACCCTGCATACGTGGTTTTTTTAAAGGAGACTGTTGCAATCATTTCTCCTCCTCCTTGATAGGGAGGCAATTTTTCTAACCATTCTTGTTTTCCATACAACAAACCAACACCTGTTGGTCCACACAATTTATGAGCAGATGCCACATAAAAATCTACATCTAAAGCTTGTACATCTGGTTTAATATGTGGGGTAGCTTGGGCACCATCTATTAATACAGCTGCATTCACGTTATGAGCGGCTGCTATAATTTCTTCTATAGGATTTATAGTGCCTAATGCATTAGATACATGATTGCAGAATACTAATTTTGTTTTATCGCTTAGCAACTCATAAAACGTTTTCATGTCTAAAGCACCTTCTTGTGTCATTGGAATTACCTGTAAAATTGCTCCTGTTTTTTCGCAAAGCATTTGCCAAGGAACAATATTAGAGTGATGCTCTAGCGCAGATACTATAAGTTCATCCCCTTTTTGTAATAGCGATTCAAACCCAGAGGCTACCATGTTTATTGCGTGAGTTGTTCCTGAAGTTAAAATAATTTCATAGGCTTCTTTAGCATTAAAATGCTTCTGAATTTTAATCCGTGCTTCTTCGTATTTATCTGTTGCCTCCTGGCTTAATGTATGCACCCCTCTGTGAATATTTGCATTATAATTACTATAATAATCTACAATAGTATCTATAACCACTTTGGGCGTTTGAGAAGTTGCTGCATTGTCAAAATACACCAAAGGCTTACCATGTACTTCTCTTTTTAGTATTGGAAAATCTTCTCTAACTTTATTTACACTAAACATATGACTTAATTTAAGTTACAAAGATAAAACTTGATTTTTTAAACATAGAATAAAGCCAATATGATTTTCTTATTTTTACATCATCAAACTTCTGATGTTATGAAAATATTTAAAAGAATTCTATTACTAGTTGCAATTACGATAAGCATAGTCATCTTTGTAAATTACCCAAAACTGAATATGATAGCAGGGTATTCTGCAAAAAACACAGCATCTTCTATTTTTTTAGGAAAACGATCTTTAGCCTTCACAGATCTAACAGATAATAATTTTTCTCCAGTAAATTTAGCAACCGATGTTGTGAATAAGGATAAAAAATTCGCAACGGCTTCTGTAGTTAACCTATTAACCAGAAAAGCAATTTACAGAGAAGGTTTAGGAAGTGTTTTAACATTGCAGAAGTCAGATGAAATAGCCGACTACTTAACACCCAATAGAACAAACCCAGACAACTCAACTCCTTACCCATATGGCAACGGACCACAAAAAGACACTATTTTTAAGACCATTGATTACACCAAATTGAATAAAACAGTACACGCTATTTTTGGTAAAAACCAAACTAGAGCAGTTGTTGTTATTTATAAGGATAAAATTATAGCAGAAAAATATGCAAAAGGGTTTTCTAAAGATTCTAGAATCTTAGGATGGTCTATGACAAAAAGTGTGCTTAGCACAATTTTTGGTATAATGCAGTATCAAAATAAAATAAAGGTTACAGACAAAGCACCAATTGCATCTTGGAAAAATGACGATCGAAAAAACATTAGTATTCACAACTTGCTACAAATGAATTCTGGTTTGGCTTGGGATGAAAATTATGACAAGATTTCTGATGCAACAAAAATGCTGTTTCTAGAAAGAGATATGACAAAAATGCAAGAAGAAAAACCGCTTGTTGGTAAAATAAATGAAAGCTGGAACTATTCTTCTGGAACTTCTAATTTATTATCAGGCATTGTAAGAAGTCAGTTTAAAACACACCAAGAATATTTAGACTACTGGTACACAGATCTAATTGATAAAATAGGTATGAATTCTATGGTCTTAGAGACGGATTTAGCAGGCAATTATGTTGCTTCTTCTTATGCTTGGGCTACACCAAGAGATTGGGGTAAATTTGGACTACTCTACTTACACAAAGGCAATTGGAACGGACAACAAATTTTTTCTAAGAAATGGGCAGACTATGTTGCTACACCAACCCCAAGTTCTAAAGGAATTTATGGAGCACAGTTTTGGCTAAATGCCAATGGCCAAATGAAAGATGTGCCAAAAAACATGTATTTCGCAGATGGATATCAAGGCCAACGTGTTTATATATTACCCGATCAAAATTTAGTTATTGTTAGAATGGCTCTGTCTTGGATGGATGAGAATACATTTTTAAAAGGAATTTTAGAAAGTATTCATTAAAAAACAAAAACCAAGGTATAAACGTGGTTTTTGTTTTTTAATTTTAACTATTTCTTACAGGTCAAATCCGATATTCACATTTAATTTATCGGCAATAAGCTTTGTAATTCTAGACTTTACTTCTGGTATTTTTACACTTTCTAAAACCGTATTTGCAAAAGCAAACATTAACAACCCTCTACCTTCTTTTTTAGGTATTCCTCTTTGCTGCATGTAAAACAAAGCATCGTCATCTAACTGACCTATTGTACAACCATGAGAACACTTTACATCATCTGCAAAAATCTCTAATTGAGGTTTTGCATTTATTGTGGCTTTATCACTTACTAAAACATTATTGTTCTGCTGGTATGCATTTGTTTTTTGAGCCTCTTTTTCTACGACCACTTTCCCATTAAAAACTCCTGTAGAGCGCTCGTCATAAATACCTTTATAATCCTGATGAGATTCACAATTTGGCTCTATATGGTGCACTAAGGTGTGATGATCTACATGTTGTTTGCCTTCAATAATGGTAACCCCTTTTAAAATAGAGTCAATATGTTCTCCGTTTTGAAAAAAGTTTAAATTGTTTCTGGTAATATTTCCTCCAAAAGAAAATGTATGAACAGCAACAACACTATTTGATTTTTGATTTACATACGTATTGTCTACCAATGATGCGTTGGAATGATCGTTCTGTATTTTGTAATAATCTACTGTTGCGCTTTGGGCGGCAAAAACTTCTGTTACTACATTAGATAAAACCTCATTAACCGTTAAACTTTGGTGACGCTCGATAATTTGTACATGCGAATTTTCTTCTACAACAATTAAATTTCTTGGCTGCGTCATTGTTGCTGGCTCAGAACCAGTTGTAAAGTTTATAATCTGAATTGGTTTTTGAACTTCTATATTTTTAGGAATATGAATATAAGCTCCTTCAGATACAAACGCTGTATTTAAACTTGTTAAGTTATCTTGTTTCGCAACTTTATTAAAATATTTTTGAATGACTGGCTTGTATTTTGCCTTACTTAGTGCAGAAGACATTAAGCAAACATCAAAATTATCATGTGTTGTTTCAGATAAGAAAGAACTATACTTCCCATCAATAAAAACAACCTTATAGGTATCTATATCATGAATAAAATACTGTTTTACGTCTGCCAATTCAACAGTTCTTCCTCTATCAGGAAAAATACTGTAGTCATTTTTTAAAATGGTGTTTAATGAAGTGTATTTCCAAGCTTCTAACTTTTTGGTAGGGAAGCCTAATTTATCAAAATTCTCAAGTGCCTTAGATCGTATTTCGTGTATTTCTGTATTTGTATCTATATGGTCTTCGAAAGCTACATAAGAAGAAAGTAATTTATCTTTTAATTCCATAATTTCTTGGTTTTAAAGTTGAAAGTCTTACCGTTTTAAATTTCTATCTTAAAAACGATAGGTCTTTTACAATTAAACTAATTCCTTTTTAATCCAATCATATCCTTTTGCTTCTAATTCTAAAGCTAAAGACGCATCTCCTGTTTTTACAATTTTACCATCGTGTAAAACATGTACAAAATCTGGAACGATATAGTCTAAAAGTCTTTGGTAGTGTGTAATTACTATTACAGCGTTGTCTTTAGATTTTAATTTATTTACACCATTGGCTACAATACGCAAAGCATCGATATCTAAACCAGAATCTGTTTCGTCTAATATGGCCAATTTAGGTTCTAACATAGCCATCTGAAATATTTCATTACGTTTCTTCTCCCCCCCTGAAAACCCTTCGTTTAAAGAGCGTGATAAAAATTTACGATCAATTTCTAATAATTCAGATTTTTCACGAATTTTCTTTAGCATGTCTTTGGCAGGCATATCCTCTAACCCTCTAGCTTTTCTAGATTCGTTAATGGCTGTTTTAATAAAGTTTGTTACAGATACCCCTGGTATTTCTACAGGGTATTGAAAAGACAAAAACACCCCATTGTGTGCTCTTTCTTCTGGAGCTAATTCACTAATATCTTCTCCATTTAGTTCTATAGTACCATTACTAACATCATAATCCTCTTTACCTGCTACAATATTTGCAAAGGTACTTTTACCTGCACCATTAGGTCCCATAATTGCATGTACTTCTCCTGCGTTAACTTCTAAGTTTAACCCTTTTAAAATAGATTTTTCATCTATTGATGCGTGTAAATTATTTATCTTTAACATACTTTTTACTCTTTGGTTTTGAGCGCTTAGCTCTATGCTATTTACTATTTTAATTTCTTATTCTCTAATTTTGATACGGGTTAACCTACAGAACCTTCTAATGAAATTTCTAAAAGTTTTTGTGCTTCTACGGCAAACTCCATTGGTAATTTATTTAACACCTCTTTACTAAAACCATTTACAATTAAAGCAATGGCCTTTTCTGTATCTATACCTCTTTGGTTGCAATAAAATAATTGATCTTCACCAATTTTACTTGTAGTTGCCTCGTGCTCTATTTGAGCAGATTTGTTTTTAGTTTCTATGTAAGGAAATGTATGGGCACCACAAGCATTCCCCATTAAAAGAGAATCGCATTGCGAAAAATTACGAGCATTCTCTGCTCTTGAATTTATTTGTACTAAACCTCTATAAGAATTTTGAGATTTCCCAGCAGAAATACCTTTAGAAATAATCGTAGATTTTGTGTTTTTACCTAAATGAATCATTTTGGTACCCGTGTCTGCTTGTTGATAATGATTGGTTACTGCAATTGAATAAAATTCTCCAACAGAATTATTTCCTTTCAAAATACAAGATGGGTATTTCCAAGTTACAGCAGAACCTGTCTCTACTTGTGTCCAAGAAATTTTTGCATTTGTTTCGCACAATCCTCTTTTAGTCACAAAATTGAACACTCCACCTTTACCGTTTTCATCACCAGGAAACCAATTCTGAACTGTAGAGTATTTTATTTCTGCATCATCCATGGCAACCAATTCTACAACAGCTGCATGTAGTTGATTTTCGTCTCTTTGAGGTGCAGTACAACCTTCTAAATAAGAAACATAACTCCCTTCGTCTGCAACAACTAATGTTCTTTCAAACTGACCAGTACCTCCTTCGTTAATTCTAAAATAAGTAGATAATTCCATTGGACATTTAACCCCTTTAGGAATATAACAAAAAGATCCATCAGAAAAAACAGCTGAATTTAATGCAGCATAAAAATTATCTGAAGTTGGAACCACAGTTCCTAAATATTTTTTCACCAATTCTGGATGCTCTTGAATTGCTTCGGAAATAGGCATAAAAATTATCCCTTTTTCACCTAATGTTTTCTTAAAAGTTGTAGCAACAGATACAGAATCCATTACAATATCTACAGCAACATTAGCTAGCTTCTTTTGTTCGTCTATAGAAATACCTAACTTTTTAAATGTATCTAATAGATCTGGATCTACTTCATCTAAAGAATTTAATTTAGGTTTCTTTTTTGGAGCAGAGTAGTATGCAATATCTTGAAAATTTGGTTTTGGGTAATGTACATTTGCCCAATCTGGCTCTGTCATTTTTTTCCAAACTCTATATGCTTCAAGCCTCCATTCTGTCATCCATTCTGGCTCGTTTTTCTTTTTAGAAATCGCGCGAACAACATCTTCATTTAATCCTTTTGCAAACGTTTCACTTTCAATATCAGTATAAAAACCATACTCATACTCTTTGGTTTTTAATTCTTTTTCTAAATCTTCTTCTGTATATTTTGACATTGTTTATTTTGTTTTAAAGTGAAAAAGATTCTCCACAACCACATGTTCTATTTGCGTTTGGATTATTAAATACAAAACCTTTACCATTTAGCCCACCAGAGTATTCTAATGTGGTACCTACCAAGTATAGAAAACTTTTTTTGTCTACGACAATTTTAACGTCGTTTTCTTCAAAAACTTTATCGTTTTCTTGTTGATTACTATCAAAAGTTAAATCATAAGATAAGCCTGAACAACCTCCACTCTTAACACCAACTCTTACAAAATCTTTTGTAGAATCAAAGCCATCGTCTGTCATTAACTCAATGACTTTTCTTTTTGCTGTATCTGAAACTTTTATCATAATTTTAAATAGATTAAATCTAAATTGTTTGCAAATATACGATATAAGTCGCAAAAAAAAGAGAAAGTTTCATTGCGAAACTTAATGTTATTATTGGTTTTGTTGATTAGTTTTCAAAAGCAGGGTTCTCAATAAATTCTTCGTCTGTCAGTGTAAGTAGAAATGCCTTTAATGCGGCCTTTTCCTCTTCATTTAAATCGACACCTCCTTGATGAACGCTTTTCATTAGTGGGTCTATCGTTTCTGAAAATTGCAAGCCTTCTGAGTAATGGTTAATTACTTCTTCTAAAGTAGAAAAACGGCCATCATGCATGTAAGGGGCAGTAAATATTAAGTTTCTTAAAGAGGGGGTTTTAAATTTCCCATTGTCTGAAGGGTCTCCTGTTATTGCACCCAAACCTAGATCTATAAACCTCTCATCTAGGCCATTGTTATGAAATTTATTATCTGTCCATAAAGGATTATTTGTACTTCCATGACAATGAAAACAATCGCCTTTTTCTTCGCTCATAAAAATATTAAATCCGTTTTCTTCTTCAACTGTTAAGGTGCTTTTGCCCAATAGAAAATTGTCAAATTTTGAATTTGCAGAGATGATCGTTCTCATAAATTGAGCAACAGCTTTAGCAACCAAATCTGGACTAATTTTTGAACTTCCAAATGCCGATTGAAATAACGCTGGATAGTTGTTGTGTTCGTTTAACTTTTTAACAATCTCTTTTAAATCTCCATGCATTTCTAAAGGGTTTACAATGGGCTCAATTACTTGATTTTCTAAACCAAATTCTTTTCCATCCCAAGCAAAACGCTCATCAAAATTCCATGCTAAGTTAAATAACGGCATAGAATTTCTTTTCCCTAAAATGCCTTGAGCCCCTAAACTAAATGCTGCACTATCCGAAAAAGCTTCTTTTACCTTATGACAATCTGCACAAGACTGTGTTTGGTTGCCAGATAATATTTTATCTGAAAACAATTTTTTCCCCAATGCTACGCCTTCTTCAGTAAGAGGATTGTCTGAAGGAATTATGGGTGCAATCAACTTATCTGCAAACAACTCTGGGATTTCTAGGGCATAAGGCACAGGGGTATACACCTCTTCTTCTTTTGATGAACAGCGCATCAAAAAAAAGAAAATTAGCAAGTATATTCCTATGTTTTTCATGAATCGATTCCTTTTAATTGAATTTTATTTCGCCTAATGAAAACACAGACTGGCCATTCGCTTCCATTAATTTTTGAGCTCCAAAATTTGGCATTAAACGAGTATTAAATTGTTGTAGACTCCAGGTATTCGGATTTTTAAACCATTCTGAAACGTCCATTTTAATTTCTATAACAGTAGAGCTATTAAGTTCTAATTCTCCTAAATCTACTTCAAAGGAAGTGTCTTCTAAAATTACGTTAGTTGGATCTGTGTTGTCTGCAGCACGAATTACATGGTAATTAAAATTAGCATCTTGATTGTTGTGATCTTTGTACTTTCCGTCAAACTGCATAAAATGATAGCCTCCTCCTAACAGTTCAGGAACATTAAAAGATACCGAATTTAAATCTTGATAACTACCCTCTAAATTGTCTTCATTTGTGAACCCAAATGTAAAATTCAGTGTTTTTAAACCTTTGGTTACCCCATCTACAAAAAATTCTAAACCAGTACCTTCACCAACATCTATAAGTTGATAGTCTTTTACCACACTACCGATAGTTATATTTGAAACTAGATACCTTAGCCTTTCAATTCCTATTAAATCACCATTTTGATTCGTAAACTTAAATTCATTAAAATCTGAAGCAGTAATGGGTATGCCCTTCCAATTTTGAGTAAATCTAAAGGTAACGTCAACCGTTTCTAGAAATCTATCATTATCTTCTGAACACGCAGTTAATAAAAAACAGCTTATAAAAAATATGTATCTTATTTTTTTCATGATGTTATTTTATAAGTATGATCAATCCGTCTGAAAACCCTTTATTTTCAGGTATATCTTGATTTGAACTACTACTTTCTCCAACAGCGATAATAGTTTTATCTTCTAACTCAACTGCATCAAACAACAGCTCGTTTTCTGAACCACCCACAAATTTTTGCCACAATACAGAGCCATTGGTATCCATTTTTAAAACCCATGCGTCATTTTGACCTTTATTGGTAAAACCTGCATCTAAACTTCTAGAGTTCCCCGAAATTATAAAACCACCATCTTGTGTTTTAGATATAGATCTTGCAACGTCAAAACTAGAGCCACCTATGTTTTTTTCCCAAATTAAACGTCCATCTGGTGCTATTTTTATCATCCATACATCTGCACCTCCATTATTTGAGGTTACATCATGATCTGTGCTTCTAGTGTCTCCAACTACAATAAAATTACCATCATCTGCGGTTGTAATTCCTCTTGGTTCGTCAATTTCTGAACCGCCAAAACTTTTTTCCCAAAGCAATTCTCCAGTATTAGAAAGTTTAAAAATCCAAAAATCATACGTCCCTTTATTATTGCTAACATTAAAGTCTTCACTATCGGAAGATGCTGCGATTATGTATTCATTGGCATTGGTTTCTACAATTCCGAAAGGAACATCTGTAAAAGATCCTCCAAAATACCTACTCCATTCCAAGGCTCCATTATTGGTTAATTTTAGTACCCAGACATCTCCTCCAGCATGTTTTTCTGAAGTCTTAAAATTACCCTGACCATTAGAGGCTGTTACATCTAAAACGCCTGTTATTAAAAAACCATTATCCGTTGTTTGCAGCAAAGTATTGCCTGTATCTGCACCAGAAAATCCAAAGGATTTTTGCCAAGAGAGTTCGCCTTCAGCATTCGTTTTTATTACCCAAAAATCTTGTGCTCCTGCATTTTCATCTACATCTATATCTGAACTTTTACTAAAGCCAAAAAGTACAAAACCTCCGTCTTTCGTGGCAATTATATCTACACCTTTGTCGTCTTCAGAGCCGCCATAAGTTTTGCTCCACAATAACTCGTTATCTTCAGAAAATTGCATTAACAGGTAATCAAAACTTTCATCTGTTTTATCCGTAATTTCAAAATCATTGCTCTGTGTATGGCCTAAAACAACATAACCCCCACCTAATGTGGGAACAATTGCTTTAAACACATCATTTTTAGAACCTCCAAAAGTTTTTACGAGAATACTATTTGGATTTTGTGTAAAAAGAGAGTCATCTATCGCTTTCTTAGTACAAGAAAAGAACAAAAAAAGAAAACTAAAAAAAACTACTTTCCTCATTCAAAAAGCGTTTATTGAGATTTTCTAATTAAGAACAATCCACTCTCTATATCACTTACAACAATTACTCCACTTTCAAAATAAGGGTATACATTCCAAACTCCGTTAAATGAAGCTAAGTTACTTGATGGGGTCGTATCAAAAAAGCCTATTTCGTTCATTGTTTTTGAGACGATATTTGAAACGTCTAACATTCTTACCCCTCCTGTATAGTTGGCTAAATAAAATACATCATTGTTAACATAGCCATTGTGGTCTATTGCTGGTGTAACTCCACGATGTTCAAAATGTAGTTTTGGGTTGTCTAAATCTATGAAATCAAAGACCACTGTTCTTGTAAAACCTCCATTTCTTAATTCGTCTAATTCATCACCTAAAAGAAAATAATTCATATCTTCTGTAAACCATCCTTGGTGGGTATATTCTACATTGCTATAACTAATAGATGATAATTGAATTGGGTTTCTTTTATCGGTTATATCTACAATAACAACCTCATTTTCATTACTTCCAATCAAAATTTCTTTTCCTGCATGGTCTGTATCTGGACCATTGTATGTAACTACTTGTGCATCGTGCGCATAATTTGCAAAACCACCTTCGTTTATTGGGTTTAATGGATCTTGAATGTTTATGAATAATGGACCCCCTCCATACGTTCCGTTTCTACTTGTACCTACTGGGTATGCATACCCCTCACTTGTATTAATTACAATATTATGTGCACTACCAAAATTGGTATAGGTATGGTCTGCTTCAAAAACCAACGGTGGATTTGTAACGCCTCTTAACCTTGTTAAATCAAAAACTTGCATCCCATGATTTGAAGCTTCACTAACTACATATGCATGGTTGTTATACACTTTTACATCTCTCCAGTCACTATTTGCAGTCGCTGTAGGTAAAAACCCTGTAACTACAGGTGCAGTTGGCTCACTTATATCTACAAAAGAGATTCCTGAATTAAGCCCCATTAACACATATTCTTTATTATTTTCTAGGTCTGTCCAACCCCAAGAATCGTTTCCACTTAAATTAGTAACTGCTGTATTGGATACATCTAAGTCATCTAGCGATAGCTGTGCCAATAAATCGTATCCATTACAAGGAAAATCTCCAGCAAAACCGTTCTCGCATTTTACAATTGCGTCATCGATTGGGTCAATAACATCAATTTGATCATCAGGTTCTATTAATGGAGCATTTGTTGATTGTTCAGTACAACTAAATGAAATTAAAACTACTAAGAAGACGATTTTTTTTATCATGAGAAAAACAGGGTTATAAAGTTTACTATTTATAAAACTAGAGACACTATGCGGTTATTGCACATGTCCTGTATCAAAAATAAGGCTAATAATCGAAATCCTATTAAAATCTCTGTTAAAGTAATTCTATCAGTTTTAAGAATGTGCCTATCTTTGCAGCATGCTAGAAGATAAAAATCAAAATAAAACCTCATTAGCTGAACTCGGTGAGTTTGGTTTAATTGATCATATTACAAAGTATTTTAAAGTAGAACAGCCCACTACAATAAAAGGGGTAGGTGATGATGCTGCAGTTTTAGCCGCCTCAGAACAACAAACATTAGTAACTACAGACCTATTAGTAGAAGGAGTTCATTTTGATTTAAGTTACATGCCCTTAAAGCATTTAGGGTACAAATCTGTAATGGTAAATTTATCTGATGTGTATGCTATGAATGGAACTGCAGCACAAATTACAGTTTCTATTGCTGTCTCAAATAGATTTCCTCTAGAGGCTATTGAAGAGTTGTACGCAGGAATTCAATTGGCATGTGATACGTACAAAATAGATTTAGTAGGTGGTGATACCACATCTTCTACCAAAGGAATTTTAATTTCTGTTACAGCCATTGGTAAAGCAAATAAAGAAGATATTGTTTTTAGGAATACCGCTAAAGAAACTGATTTAATTGTTGTTTCTGGAGATTTAGGCGCTGCATATTTAGGGTTACAAGTTTTAGAGAGAGAGAAACAAGTTTTTAAGGTTAATCCAAATAACCAACCTGATTTAGATAATTATACCTATTTAATTGAACGCCAACTAAAACCTGAAGCTCGTAAAGATATTGCAGGTTTATTAAAAGAATTAGAAGTACAACCTACATCTATGATTGATATTTCTGATGGTTTGTCATCAGAGCTTTTTCACCTCTGTACACAAAGTAAAGTAGGGTGTAAAATTTATGAAGATAAATTACCTCTAGACCCTCAAGTAATTTCTGCTTGTGAAGAATTTGAATTAGATTCTACTATGGTTGCCTTAAGTGGTGGAGAGGATTACGAATTATTATTTACAGTGCCTATTGGCGACTTTGATAAAATTAAAGGAAACCCAAATTTTTCTATAATTGGCCATATTACAGAAGAAAATCAAGGTTTACAATTAATTACAAGAGCAAATCAAGAAATTGAACTAAAAGCACAAGGTTGGAATACCATGAAGGCTTAAGTAGGTTAGCCCCTCACAAAATTTTGTAAAATAGCAATAAGGTCTTTGCTGTTTTCAATATGACTCATGTGACCCCCGTCTAAAATTTCAATATCGGTATTGGTGTCTTTTGCTTCTTCTATAGATTTTTGGATGTCTAAAACAGGGTCTTTTCTTCCGGCAATAATTAATTTTTTAAAACTAGTCTTTTTTAAAACTTGACTTTGGTTTTTTCGTGTTCGCATACCTTCGTTTGCTGCAATATAGCTCTGAACCTTTGTATGCAAGGCTTCTGATAACGCCGTATTTATTTCACTTTTAAATTTTTCTCTACTCGATGCTGTAAATAAATTTATAAAAGACATCCGTATTAAATTCTCAAAATTATGCTGTGCCATTGTATTTGCCCTAAGTCTTAAAGCTTTTCGCTCTTCATCATCTTCATTAGAAGTTGAATTTAATAAGCATAAGCCTTTTATTGTATCAGGGTTTCTATCTGCCAAGGTCAGTGCCACATAACCTCCTAAAGAATGACCCACAATAAAGTACCTTCTCAATTTTAGTTGTTTTAAAACAGCTTCTATAGCTTCTGCAAATAATTCTAAACTATGCACATAACCCAAACATGCTGTTTCTCCATGTCCTAAAAGATCAATTGCAATAACTCTATTTCTTTTTGAAAGTTGTTTTTCAACCCCCTTCCACATGGTTTTATTTTCTAAAAAACCATGCAATAAAATAATAGCCTGTCCCTTACCAAGGTCAGAAAATGAAATGTTTATATTTTTAAAAGAGATCGACTTTTGCATCAGGCAAAAATATGTATATTTCCGATTCTAAATCAATCAAAATATGAATAAAGCAAAAGAAGTTTGGATTGCTGGCTTTGCACTCTTTTCTCTTTTTTTTGGAGCAGGAAATTTAATTTTACCCCCAAATTTAGGAATAAACGCTGGGTTAGATTGGTGGATTGTAGTACTAGGATTTGTAATTACAGCTGTAGCTATTCCTATCCTAGCCATTTTTGCACATGCAAAATTACAAGGGACTTTGTATGATTTTGGTAAAAAAATATCTCCAACCTTTAGTACAATTTATTGTTTTTTAATTTATAGCATCGCAATTGCAATTCCTGGCCCCAGAACTGCTGCTGTGACGCACGAAATGACAGTGCAACCATTTTTGGAAACCCCTAGGTTATTAACAAGTATTGTCTATTTTGGATTGGTGTTTATTTTTGCAATTAATAGAAGTAGAGTTATTGGATTGATTGGCAGGTTTTTGACACCTATAATTGTAAGCATCCTATTTATTATTATTGGTATTGCCATAACTACAGCCCCAGAAAATACGCTTTCAAATAATTTAACAAATCCTTTTGTTAATGGCCTTTTAGAAGGGTATCAAACTTTTGACGCCATTGCTGGTGTTGTGGTAGGGGCTGTTATCATAATTTCTTTAAACTATAGTTCTCATACTACATTTTTAGCAAAGAGAACTTTAATTAGGAAAGCTGGTTTTATTGCAGGAATAGGGTTACTATTCATCTATGGAGGCTTAATTTTAAGCGGCGCATTATTTGCAAATACTTTTCTTGAAGACGCATCTAGAACAGAAATTTTAACGAGTTTAAGCACACAAACCTTAGGAAATTTGGGCGCAACTTTTTTAAGTATTTTGGTTGCTCTAGCTTGTTTTACCACTGCTGTAGGTATTGTAACTGGTTCTGCAGATTATATAAAAGGTATTTGTAACAACTCTAATAAAGCCTATATTCTAACAGCCGCATTTGCATCTATTGTTGGAGTTTTTGTAGGCAGTTATCAGGTAGATTTTATCATTACGCTTGCTGTACCTGTATTAATGTTTCTATATCCAATTACCATTGTGTTAATTGTATTAAACGTAATGCCCGATAAATATGCTTCTAAATTAGTGTTTAAAGGAGTAACATTGGTGGCATTTCTATTTAGTATTCCAGATTTTTTAGGGTTTATTATTCCAAGAGAAAGCTTAACAGGTATCCTAAATTGGATCCCTTTAGCCAAAAATAATTTGGGTTGGGTTTTACCCGCTATTTTAGTTTTTGTAGTTCTTAATGTTAAGAATACAAAACTTGTAAAATAGAAAGGGTACATCATTTAATACAATTATAACTTTTAACAAATCAAAATACTGTAAATTTGTAAAAAATAATCGTTTGTTAAATTATTACCTATATCTGCATAATACCTCTAAAGAGTGGGTAACTTTTGTACATGGTGCAGGTGGTAGTAGCTCTATATGGTTCAAACAAATCCGTGATTTTAAAAAACAGTTTAATGTTCTTATTTTAGATTTAAGAGGGCATGGAAATAGCAAACCTACTTTAAAAGATACCTTTAACCCAAAATATACGTTTGACTCTATTACTAATGATATTGTAGAGGTGATAGACCACTTAAAAATAAAAGAATCTCATTTTATTGGAATCTCTTTAGGAACCATTTTAATTAGAAATCTTGCAGAAAAGAAACCTAAGTTGGTTAAAAGTATGATTATGGGTGGGGCTATAATTAAGTTAAATATACGTTCTCAAATTTTAATGAAATTGGGGGTTATCTTTAAATCTGTTGTTCCGTATATGTTGCTTTATAAATTTTTTGCATTTATTATAATGCCTAGAAAAAATCATAAAAAATCAAGAAGCCTTTTTGTAAACGAAGCCAAAAAATTATATCAAAAAGAGTTTATACGATGGTTTAAATTAACTTCAGAAATAAATCCACTACTCCGTTTTTTTAGAGCTAAAGACATTAAAATTCCTACCTTATATGTTATGGGCGCAGAAGATCATCTATTTTTACCTTCTATAAAAAATATAGTTGCGAAACACGCCACCAGTGTTCTTTTTATAATTAAGAATTGTGGTCATGTTGTGAATGTAGAACAACCAGAAGTCTTTAATACTAAAACCATTGGTTTCATTAATTCTCTTGCATAAGCCTCTTTAATATTCTAAATTTACTTTTAAATTTAGAAAAATCATGAACCGGATTATCACCTTTGGTGAAGTATTAATGCGTATTTCGCCTAGAGGAAACAAAAAATTTATTCAATCTAACAACGTAGAGTTTTATTTTGGAGGTACAGAAGTAAATGTAGGAATTTCAATTGCCAATTTTGGAGGGAAAGTAAAACACATCTCTTGTATTTCTGATGATTTTATTGGTAACACAGCAATATCTTATTTGAATAAATTTGACCTTGACACCACTGCAATTGTGCGTTCTAGCAGACCTTTGGGTGTTTACTTTTTAGAAGTAGGTGCAGTTATTAGACCAAGTTCTATTTCTTATAACAGATCTCACTCCTCTTTTTCTGAAATAAAACCAGAAATGGTTGATTGGGAAAAATCGTTAGAAAATGGCAAATGGTTTCATTGGACAGGAATTACACCTGCCTTAAACAAAGGTAGTCAGCAAACTTTATTAGAAGGTTTAAAATTAGCGCGTAAAAAAGGCTTACAAGTTTCTGCAGATCCTACTTATAGAAGTGGTTTATGGAAATATGGAGAAAATCCTAGAGAAATTTTATCAGAAATGATTGAATACTCAACCATTTTTATAGGGGGAATTAATGAAATAAATGAACTTTTAGAAACTGAATATTCTTACTCTAATGAAGATTTTATAAAGGCGAGCAAACAATTAATGGAGACCTATCCTTCCATAGAAAAGGTATTTGACAAAATAAGAACTTCTATCAACTCATCTTGGCATAAAATAAGAGCGAGAATGTGGAATGGGTTTGAATTTAGAGAAACTGAAGATATAGACATTACACATGTTGTAGACAGAATAGGAACTGGTGATGCATTTGCAGCTGGCTTAATTCATGGTTTACAAAAGTTCGATGATTTTAAAGCCATACAATTTGCATCTGCTGCTTGTGCTATAAAACACACGTATTTGGGTGATGTGAATTATGCTAATGAAGAAGAAGTAATTAGCATTTTAGAAGGTAACACTACTGGAAGACTAAAAAGATAAAACAATAAAAAAGGCAAGTAATAATTACTTGCCTTTTTTTAAAGTTTTTAATTGAACTTAATTCATTAAATCTTCAATCTCATCTGCTTCAATAGGTATGTTTTGCATTAAATTAAAAGGTTCTCCTTGTTCTTGTACAACAACATCATCTTCCAAACGAATTCCAAAACCTTCTTCAGGGATGTAAATTCCTGGTTCTACTGTAAAAACCATATTTGCTGTCATTGGTTTATGTAGCAAACCATAATCATGCGTATCTAAACCTATATGATGACTTGTACCATGCATAAAGTACCTTTTATATGCAGGCCATTTTGGATCTTCATTTTGTACGTCGGCCTTATCTAATAATCCTAACTTTAAAAGCTCAGAAGTCATAATTTTACCAACCTCTACATGGTAATCTTTCCAGATAGTCCCTGGAACTAATAATTTTGTAGCTTCGTTTTTTACAGAGTTTACAGCATTATAGACTTCTTTTTGGCGTTTAGAAAATTTACCAGAAACGGGTATGGTTCTAGATAAATCACTTTTATAATTAGCATATTCTGCAGCGATGTCAAACAAAATTAAATCCCCATTTTTACACTGCTGATTATTCTCTACATAATGCAATACATTTGCATTATTTCCTGAAGCTATAATTGGAGTATATGCAAATCCTTTAGATCTATTTCTTACAAATTCATGCAATAATTCTGCTTCAATCTCGTACTCCCAAACACCCGGTTTTACAAAATTTAAAATTCGTCTAAATCCTTTTTCTGTAATATTACAGGCGTGCTGCATTAGCGCTAATTCAATAGGGTCTTTTACCGCTCTTAAATCTTGTAAAATAGGATTACTTTTTGCAACAGAATGTGCAGGGTATTTTGCTAATAACCATTTTGTAAACCGATCTTCACGTGTTTCTGTTTCTACAGAAGCTCTATAATGTTCGTTGGTATTTATGTAAAAAGTATCTGCGTAAGTAGACATTTCAAACAAGGTTTTTTCTAAATCTTGCAACCAAAATACAGTTTGAATTCCACTTGTTTTTGTAGCTGCTTCTTTGGTTAGTTTTTCACCTTCCCAAACTGCAATATGTGCATTGGTTTCTCTAACAAACAGCACTTCTCTTAAATCTTCATTAGGACAATCAGGAAATAACATCAAAATACTTTCTTCTTGATCTACACCACTTAAATAAAAAATATCTCTGTGTTGCTCAAAAGGCATAGTGCTATCTGCGCTTATTGGATAAATATCATTAGAGTTAAAAATTGCGATACTTTTAGGCTTCATTTGAGCCCTAAAATTCTTACGGTTTTTAACAAAAAGTGCTGAATTTATTGGATTGTATTTCATGTGTAATCATCATTTAATACACAAATGTAAGCAATAAAATATCAAAAAAAGAGTCCTTAATCTCGTTTGCGTTTTGAATTCGTAGTTGTTCTACCTGTGCTATTTTTAGCGTTTTTACCTCTATAATTAGTGGACTTTTTAGATTTTGCATTGCCAGGCTTATTGGGTTGCGATCCCTTTTTCTTTTTCCCAAATGAACTTTTACTTTGTGTTGCCGCTCTTTTTGGTGGTGCTGTATCTGTAGGTTCAAAACCATCTACAATATTAGATGGTAACTTTTCTTTTAAAAGTTTTTCTATTTCATTTTGATATTCTGTTTCCTCACTACACACTAAAGAAATTGCTTGCCCGGCTGCACCTGCTCTTCCTGTTCTACCAATTCTATGCACATAATCTTCTGGCACATTTGGCAACTCATAATTAATAACATAGGGTAATAATGGAATATCCAACCCACGAGCTGCAATATCTGTAGCTACTAAAACTTTAATCGTATTTTCTTTAAAATTCTTTAATGCTTTGGTTCTAGCTCCCTGACTTTTATTACCATGGATAGCCGCTGCAGAAATTTTAGATTTTAGTAAGTTTTGAGTTAATTTGTTGGCTCCGTGTTTTGTTCTTGTAAAAATTAAAACCTGATTCCAATTGTTTTCTTTAATTAGTTTAATTGTAAATTCTGTTTTTCTCTTTTTATCAATTTTATAAACTTTATGCGAAACTTTTTTTGCTGTAGAATTTTGGGGTGCTGTTTCTATCGCTACAGGATTTCTTAAAATACCACTCGCTAACTTTTTAATTTCTTTAGAAAACGTTGCAGAAAACATTAGGTTCTGACGTTTTATCGGCATGTGACTTATGATTTTATTAATGTCTCTAACAAAACCCATATCTAACATTCTATCTGCTTCATCTAGAATAAAAACATCAATTCGTTTAAAAGAAACCGCTTTCTGATCATGTAAATCTAACAACCTTCCAGGTGTTGCAACTAAAATATCAACCCCTCTTTTTAGCGTTGCAATTTGTGAAGCTGCTTTAACCCCTCCAAAAACAACTGCAGATCTTAGCGCAACATACTTACTATATTCTTTAATATTTTCGTGCACCTGCGCTGCTAACTCTCTAGTAGGTGTTAAAACTAAAGCTCTTATTGGTCTGTATTTTGGGTGCTTTGTTTCTGATAGGTATTGTAAAACCGGTAAGGTAAACCCTGCTGTTTTACCAGTACCTGTTTGTGCAGAAGCAAGTACATCTTTACCTTCTAAAATAAAAGGTATTGCTTTTTCTTGTATTGGAGATGGCTTTGAGTATCCTTTTTCTTCTACTGCTTTTACTAAAGCATCTGATAAGCCTAATGATTTAAATGACATAGTTGTTGTTTAAGAAACAACTAAATAAGTGTTGGTTCTTTATTGGCTACAAATGTACATTGATTAGTACTCTAAAGATAATATTTAAGCCGCTATTTAAAAATACTGAGGCAATTTGATGCACGTACTCCACTCAAAATATTTAGTTTTATAAAAATTAACAGTCATTTTTTACAGAAAATGTATGAGAACAACTATTTTAGTAAATTAGTCGTAAATTTAAGCGCTCTTTTTACTAAAAATCAAATTCAATAATACACTATACATCATGAAAAAAATCATCCTTTTTTTACTTTTATTCGTTTCTTTTTTCTCATTTAGTCAGCAAGAACCAACAAGTGCCACTACTATAGCAGCATCTTTAAAAGTTAAAGAAAATCAAACTAAAAATTCATTAGTAAAAAACATCAAATTTACAAATATTGGTCCAACAGTAATGAGTGGTAGGGTAGCCGATGTAGCTGTAAACCCTAACAATACCTCAGAATTTTATGTGGGATATGCCTCTGGTGGTCTTTGGTATACAAACAATAATGGTACAACTTTTACACCAATTTTAGACAACGCTCCCACTCAAAATATTGGTGATATTGCTGTTGATTGGAATTCAGGAACAATTTGGGTAGGTACTGGCGAAAAAAACTCATCAAGATCTAGTTATGCAGGTATTGGTATTTTAAAATCTACAGACCAAGGTAAAACTTGGCAAAATATGGGGCTAAACGATGCGCATCATATAAGTAGAATTTTAATTAACCCTAAAAACAAAGACGAAATTATTGTTGGTGTTATTGGCCACTTATACTCGCCAAACGCAGAGAGAGGTGTTTTTAAAACTACAAATGGTGGAAAGACTTGGGTAAAATCTTTATTTGTAAATAATGATACTGGGATTATTGATGTTGCTGTTGCTCCAGAAAACTTTAATATTATGTATGCTGCTTCTTGGGAAAGAGAACGTAAAGCATGGAATTTTGATGGCGACGGGGCTAACTCTGCCATTTATAAAAGCACGAATGCAGGAAATAATTGGACAAAAATTTCAGAAAAATCAGGCTTTCCAACAGGAAGTGGAGTGGGTAGAATTGGTTTAGCTGTTTTTAATGAAAATACAGTCTATGCATTGCACGACAATCAATTCAGAAGGCCAAAGGGTTCGTCAAGAAAAGCTTCTGATGCGTTAACCAAAGAAGATTTTAAAACAATGTCTAAAGACGCGTTTTTAAAATTAGATGATAAAAAAATCAATACTTTTCTAAAAAACAATGGATTCCAAGAAAAATATAGAGCAGAAAATGTAAAACAAATGGTAAGGGTTGGTACTGTAAAACCAGTAGATTTAGCCAGTTATTTAGAAGATGCAAACGCCATGCTTTTTGACACCCAAGTTATTGGTGCAGAAGTTTTTAAAACGACTAATGGTGGTAAAAATTGGAAAAAAACTCACACCAACTTTTTAGATGGAGTGTATAGTTCTTATGGGTATTATTTTGGTGAAATCCGTGTAGATTTACAAGATGAAAACGGAATCTATGTTTTAGGGGTACCTATTATTAAATCTAAAGATGGAGGAAAAACATTTACGTCAATCAGTAGAGAAAATGTGCATTCAGATCATCAAGCATTATGGGTTAATCCAAAAAAATCTGGTCATATTTTAAATGGTAATGATGGTGGTCTAAATCTTTCTTATGATGATGGAGCAAGTTGGACTAAACTAAACGATCCTGCAGTTGGGCAATTTTATTCCGTTTATGCAGATACTCAAAAAAATTATAAAGTGTATGGAGGACTGCAAGATAATGGTGTTTGGGTAGCCAACCATAATGCAAAAATGGATAAAGGTTGGAAACAAAGAGGACAAAACCCTTATCAATCTATTATGGGTGGTGATGGTATGCAAGTGCAAGTAGATGAAAGGAATCAAAACATAGTGTACACAGGATATCAATTTGGAAACTACTTTAGAATCGATAGAGAAAAAGGAAAACAGACCTACATACAACCAAAACATACTTTAGGAGAAACACCTTACCGATTTAATTGGCAGACGCCCATTCACTTATCAAAACACAATCAAGATATTTTATATTTAGGAGGAAATAAATTGCACAGATCTTTAAATCAAGGTAACGATTGGGAAACCATCTCAGAGGATTTAACAACCGGAGGTAAAAAAGGAAATGTTGCTTACGGAACCCTAACGTCTATCTCTGAAAGTCCATTTCAATTTGGATTAATCTATGTGGGTTCAGACGATGGTTACATCAACCTTACTAAAAATGGAGGTGGAAATTGGACGCGTGTTTCTAACAACTTACCGCAAAACTTATGGGTTTCTAGAGTTATCGCATCAGCACATAAAAAAGAGCGTGTTTACGCAACTTTAAATGGGTACAGATTTGATGATTTTACCCCTTATGTTTACATGTCTAATGATTATGGAAAAACTTGGTCAAACATAGGCGCTAGTATTCCGACTTCTTCTGTAAATGTAATAAAAGAAGACCCAGAAAACGAAAACATACTGTATTTAGGAACAGACAACGGACTCTATATTTCTTTTAATAAAGGTGCATCTTGGGAAGCATTTGGTAATAACTTACCCAATGTAGCTGTTCATGATTTAGTGATTCAGCCAAGAGCCAAGCATTTAATTGTTGCAACTCATGGACGTAGTTTGTACAAAGCAGATATTTCTGCTTTGCAAACCATGAACGCTAAGGTTCTGGCAAAATCAACTCATATTTTTACGGTAAATAGTATTCGAAAAAACAGCAACTGGGGACGTTCTTGGAGTCAATGGAGGGCTGCTTATGTGCCTAAAATCACCATTCCTTTTTATGCAAATGCCAACAGAAAAAGCACCATTGCCATTTATCATGGAGCTGTTAAAGTAAATGAAATTCAAGTCGCTGTTTCTAAAGGATATAACGAAGTAGATTTTAATCTTAATTTTTCTAAAAAAGGATTAAAATCTTTTGAAAAAGCAACTAAAAATTCCAAAATTAAAGCTGCTCAAAATGGTATTTCCTATTTACCAAAAGGAAAATATACGATTAAAATAGGTACTGAATCTAGAGATTTTGAAATAAAATAAACAGAATTTATTTGAAAATTTTAATCAAACAGGTTATTTTTTAAAAAAAATAACCTGTTTGATTTTTAGCTAAAAACCAAACAATTAAATCGATTTTGTTAAAATCTAAAAAAGCTATTTAAAACTATTCTAAATACTAGCGAAAACGTTATAATTTCTTTGCTATGCATTTGTTTAAGCCTTATTTTTGTATAAAATTTATAATTAAATTATACAATGAGCGGATTTTTCAAATCTTCAATCGGTAGAAAAGTGTCAATGGCACTTTCTGCACTCTTTTTAATGGTTTTTCTTTTGCAGCATTTAACCATAAATTTAATGTCTGTTTTTAATGAAGACTTATTTAATGAAGTATCACAATTTATGGGTACAAACCCGGTGGTTCAATTCATATTACAACCAATTTTAATTTTTGGTGTTGTATTTCATTTTGTAATGGGTTTTATCCTAGAAATTAAAAATAACAAAGCAAGAAATATTTCTTATGCTAAAAATAATGGTGCTGCAAACTCAACTTGGATGAGCAGAAACATGATTTGGAGTGGAGGATTTATTTTAATTTTCTTAATCATTCACATGATAGACTTTTGGGTTCACGAAATGAATGTAAAATACGTTGCTGGTGATTTATCTGGATTAGTAGATGCTAGCAATTTAGAAAGTGGCTTTAGATTTCACGAAGAATTGGTAGAGAAGTTTGTTCCTTTATGGAGGGTAGCGTTGTATTGTGTTGGTTTTGTGTTTTTATCTTTACACCTAATGCATGGATTTACGTCTGCATTCCAATCTGTTGGAGCATCTGCATTAAGAAAAAAATTAGGTGCTTTAGGTAAAGCATACGCCCTACTAATTCCATTAGGATTTATTTTTGTGGCATTATTTCATCATTTAACTCATAACCATTAATCTTAAATAACTATGGCTTTAGATTCAAAAGTACCAAAAGGTCCAATTAAAGATAAATGGACTGAATATAAAAATCATATAAACTTGGTAAACCCAGCAAACAAGCGTCATATAGATGTTATTGTTGTAGGTACAGGTTTAGCAGGTGGTTCTGCTTCTGCAACTTTAGCAGAATTAGGCTACAATGTAAAAGCATTTGCATACCAAGATTCTCCAAGAAGAGCGCACTCTATTGCAGCTCAAGGAGGTATTAACGCAGCAAAAAACTATCAAGGAGATGGAGACTCTACTTACAGATTATTTTATGATACTGTTAAAGGTGGAGATTACAGATCTCGTGAAGCAAACGTATATAGATTAGCCGAAGTTTCTGCAAACATTATAGATCAATGTGTTGCACAAGGTGTACCTTTTGCACGTGATTATGGTGGTTTGTTAGACAACCGTTCTTTTGGTGGGGTTTTAGTATCTAGAACTTTCTACGCAAAAGGGCAAACTGGTCAGCAATTATTATTAGGTGCATACTCTGCAATGAACAGACAAATAGCACGTGGTAAAATAGAAATGTTTAACAGACATGAAATGTTAGATGTTGTTATTGTTGATGGTAAAGCAAGAGGAATTATTGCACGTAACCTAGTTACAGGAGAAATTGAACGCCATTCAGCACACGCAGTTGTTATTGCTTCTGGTGGTTATGGAAACGTATATTTCTTGTCTACAAATGCAATGGGTTCTAACGTAACTGCAAGTTGGAAAGTACATAAAAAAGGAGCATATTTTGCAAACCCTTGTTATACACAAATACACCCAACATGTATTCCACGTTCTGGAGACTATCAATCTAAGTTAACCTTAATGTCAGAATCATTAAGAAATGATGGACGTATTTGGGTGCCAAAAAATTTAGAAGATGTAAAGTTAATTCGTGAAGGAAAGAAAAAACCAACAGAATTATCTGAAGACGAAAGAGATTACTATTTAGAAAGAAG
>CALKEB010000037.1 GCA_938084845.1 uncultured Polaribacter sp.
ATATTACATTAAAAAATCTGGGGGTACCAAGAAACGTATCGAAAGTATGGTGGTGCTTCAAGCTAATGGAAAATCAGAAAAAATTGGTTTGTTTCAAAATCCAACAGTGTATCCTGGAGCTCAAATTATCATCACCGAAAAACCTGAGAAAATAGATGACGGTAAAAGTAAATTCTTAGATGATTTTGTAAGAATATTTAGTGTAATCACCGGAGCTTTAACAACTATTGTTTTAACTAAAAATTTATAGGGGTATGAATAGTTCTCAACAAACACATTCAAAAGCAGAAGATCAAATAGACATCATTGCTCTAATCTCTAAAGTTTGGGCGAGTAGAAAATTTGTTATCAAATCAGCTGTTATTGCAGCTGTGATTGGTGTTCTAGTAGCCATTCTTACTCCTAATACCTATACAGCTTCTTCCATGTTTACCCCAAACTCTAGTGGAAGCTCACCTTCGGGTACCAGTGGATTGAAAGGATTGGCTTCATTAGCAGGTATTAATATTGGTTCTAGTATGGAAGGTGCTAAAGAGATTTCTCCGATGTTGTATGGAAAGATTTTAGAAAGTTACACCTTCAAAAAAGAATTGTTAGAGGCGCCTCTCAAAAATTTAGAAGATGTAACTTCTCTTAGAGATTTTTTTGAAAAAGAAGCTTTTTCATCCTCTTTTTTAGGAACAGTTAAAGAATATACCATTGGTTTGCCATCAAAAATTATTGGATGGTTTAAAACTGAGGCCAAAGAAGCCTCTTTACAATCTGTAGAGGGAATGAATACCATTTCTGAAGAAGAGTTTAAGTATTTTAAAGTGATTGATGAAATGTTAACTCTTAATGTCAATGATAAAGATGGGTATTTAGAAATAACAGCAACTAGTAAACTTCCTCAACTAGCTGCTCAGTTGGTTAAAAATGGAGAAAATATTTTACAGAATCAAATCATTGCCATTAAAACAAAGTCTAGTTCTGAGTTATTAGCTTATCTAGAAGAACAATATACCATCAAAAATAAGCTGTTAATTGAAGCACAAGATAACCTAGCTAATTTTAAAGATAGAAATTTAAATATCTCTAGAAGTAGTTTTTCTAATGAGCAAACTCGTTTAGAAACAGCGCTTCAAATTGAAACCTCTGTATTTCAAAATGTGGTGACCCAGTTAGAGCAAGTTAAATTACAAGTTGCAAAAGACACCCCTGTGTTTTCTTTTTTGAAAACAGTGGTGGTTCCAACAGAAAAATCTGCTCCAATACGAAGTCTTATTGTGATCATTTGGTTGTTTTTGGGAGTAGTTGTTAGTATTGGCTATCTGTTAGCCAAAGAACCGGTTTTAGATATGATCAAACATATTAAAAATAATCCATCATAAATGATAACCCTAGATTCTAAAAAATGGTTTGTGGTCTATACTAAACCCAGAACTGAAATAAAAGTCTCTCAAAGACTCTCGGTTTTAGGAATAGAAAATTACACGCCAATTAGAATTGAAGTCAGACAATGGTCAGATAGAAAGAAAAAGATATTGGTGCCCTTATTGCCTTCCATGGTGTTGGTGAATATTCATGAAAAGGAGGTAAACAGGGTATTTGAAGTTGCAGGAGTAGTTCGATATTTATTTGAAAACCAAAAACGAGCTAAGGTTTCTAATGAAGAAGTGTTGGCAATGCAGTATTATTTAGAAAATACATATCACTCAAATAAAAATGAGTTAGCAGTAGGTGAAACTGTGAAGGTCCCTTTATTAGAAGAGGAGGCAACTGTAATCGCTGTGAAAGGAAAAAATTGTTTGGCTCAGTTAAAAAAACTTGGAGCCATTGTATCATTTCAACTGAGTTAATCAGTTGTTTTTTTGTGTATAAATTTTCATTACTGTGAGTAATGACGGCGAAGCCATATCCTAGAGCAATATAAATAGCCTTTTTTAAAAGCTATAAAAAGTTAAAAATAAATAAGTTGACTACAGGTGGTAGTCGAGAAAAAAATAAATTATGAAAGTAGCATTAATTACTGGTATAACTGGTCAAGATGGGGCTTATCTAGCAGAGTTTTTATTAAAAAAAGATTATGAAGTTCATGGTTTAAAAAGAAGATCATCTCTTTTTAATACAGACAGAATTGATCATTTGTATCAAGATTCTCATATTGGAAAATCTAATCTAACTCTTCATTTTGGAGATATGACTGACAGCACTAACCTAATAAGACTTATTCAGGAAATACAACCAGATGAGATATATAATCTAGCTGCAATGTCACATGTAAGAGTTTCATTTGAGATTCCAGAGTACGTTGCAGATACTGATGGTATTGGGACTTTAAGATTACTTGAAGCTATTCGTATTTTAAAATTAGAGGAGAAAACTCGAATTTATCAAGCCTCAACTTCAGAGTTATATGGAAAGGTTCAGGAAGTGCCACAAACTGAAAAAACTCCTTTCTATCCCAGATCACCTTATGCAGTTGCTAAAATGTACGCATACTGGATTACAGTTAATTATCGTGAAGCATATGGCTTATTTGCATCAAATGGTATTTTGTTTAATCATGAAAGTCCAATTAGAGGAGAGACTTTCGTTACAAGAAAAATTACACGGGCAGTTTCACGAATTGCTCTTGGACTTCAAGATAAATTTTATTTAGGTAATTTAGATGCAAAAAGGGATTGGGGTCATGCAAAAGATTATGTTCGTATGATGTGGATGATTCTTCAAGCAGAAGAAGCAGAAGATTGGGTAATTGCGACAGGAACGACAACAACTATTCGTGAT
>CALKEB010000038.1 GCA_938084845.1 uncultured Polaribacter sp.
CATACTCTGTTGGAGTTTGAAAAAAGAAATGAGACAAACCCCAAAAATCTTCCACAAAAACAGCTCTTTCTTTAATAGCTGAAACTACTTGTTGTACAAAAGCTTCCTCTTTCTTAATTCCTTTCTCTGCTAAAATAGTTAAATATAAAGAAGTTAATTCAACATCACTTTTTTGTTGCATGTATTGTTGTTGAAACCATTTTGTTTTATCTGGGTTAAATTTAGCCCCAGACTTACTTACTCTTTTCAAATCGAATTCTTTAATCAATTCCTCTAAAGAAAATATTTCTTGCTCTGTTCCAGGATTCCACCCTAAGAAAGCCAACATATTAACAACTGCTTCAGAAAAATAACCATCTTCTTTATAACCACGTAAAACTTCGTTGGTTTTTTCGTTGGTGTATGCTAAAGGAAATACAGGAAAACCTAATTTATCTCCATCTCTTTTACTTAATTTACCTTTACCAACTGGTTTTAAAATTAACGGTAAATGTGCAAATTTTGGTGCTTGCCATTCAAAAGCTCTGTATAATAAAACATGCAAAGCCATAGATGGTAGCCATTCTTCTCCACGAATTACATGACTAATTTCCATTAGATGATCATCTACAATATTTGCTAAATGATAAGTTGGCATTCCATCACTTTTAAATAGAATTTTATCGTCTAAGGTATTAGTATCAATAGAAATTTTACCACGAATTTCATCTTCCATTTCTAAAGTTTCATCTTGTGGACTTTTAAATCGGATTACGTAATTCTCTCCTGAATTTATTTTTTCTTGTACATCTTCTTCAGATAAAACCAAAGAATTTACCAAACGTCCTTTTGCACGATTGTGCCAATTGTAAATAAACGTTTTACCTTCTGCTTCATGTCTTTTTCTATGGGCATCTAATTGTTCTGAGGTATCAAAAGCATAGTAAGCCCAGCCTTTTTCTAAAAGAATATCTGCGTATTTTTTGTATAAGTTTTTACGTTCAGATTGTTTGTAAGGACCAAACTTTTCGTTTTTATTAATGCCTTCATCATAAGGAATATTGCACCAGTTTAGAGCATCAATTATATATTGTTCTGCATTGGCTACATACCTATTTTGGTCTGTATCTTCTATTCTTAAAACAAAAGTTCCTTTGTGTTTTTTAGCAAATAAATAGTTATATAAAGCTGTTCTTACACCTCCAATATGTAAAGGTCCTGTTGGGCTTGGTGCAAAACGCACACGAACATTAGATTCCATTTTCTTAAATTTAAAATGCAAAGATACTTTTTCTAAAAAGAGAATAGAAATAAGAGAAACAAAGAATTTTTATTTTCTTAGAAAGTAGTAAAAAACCAAATGAAATAGTTGCTTTTTTAGGAACATTATTACCAGATAATGCAGACCCAAAACCAGCAGTTAAGCCAAAGTCGTAAAACTGTAAAATGCCTTTAAGTCCATATGCTACATATTCTTGATCGTTAACATATAATTTGTTGGCTGCATTGTTGGCAGGGAAAGAAATATCACTATTATTTAAAGACTGAGAAATATCTACAAAACCAATTAACCATATATTCTGCGTTAGTTTTCTACCAATTTCACCACCAATTTTTAAATTTGAACTGTAATTGTTGGTTCTAATATCCGCACCAACAAAAGATTGAAAATAGTTTTTACCAAAACTTGTACCTGCTAAAAAAAGTGGTGTAAAAGTATACGCATCAATACCTGTTCTTATAGCTGAACTTTTGTCATAAGAACTCGAGTTAATTTCCATATTTAATTGGCCAGATAATACCTATTTTTTCTTACTAAAATTGTGTTTTAATCCTAAGGTGAAATTACCAAAAGCAGTTTCACTAAAACTCTCAGAACAATCTCCTTGACATAAAATTGAAGGATCTACATAATTGTTGATAGCTATTGATTTTAAAGGAATGTTTACCAACAAACTTGTGCTGTTGGTTAACCCATATTCGCCATAAAACTGATAAGTTCTGTCTGTTATAGTACCTGACACATTAAAATCTGGATCGCCAAATAATTCTGAATAATCAGAAATAGAAGAATAAGATAGGTTGGTAAAAAATTGTCCTTTTTCTTTTGTCCAAGGGCTTTGTGCAGTTGCTTGAAGTGAAGTAAAAAGGGCAATTAATAAATATATAGGTTTCATAAGTTGTAGTTTATGCTGTTTTAGTTGTACTATGTTAGAATTACTTACAAAGTGTTTTAACAATTATTTGATTGTGAATCTTATCAAAAATAGTATTTTTATTTATTGATTATGAGCCATTTCTATAACATACAAAAAAAGTTACATCAATTTACGCGTAAATTTTATACAAATGAGTTGATTAAAGGAAGTATTCTATTCGCTTCACTTGGTTTCTTGTACCTTTTTTTTATTCTTTTTATAGAGTATTTTTTATGGTTAAAACCAACTGCAAGAACAGTTCTTTTTTGGATATTTATCCTTGTAGAATTATTTCTTCTAATAAAATTTATTTTTATACCTATTGCCAAATTAATTGGGCTTAGAAAAGGTATTTCTTTACAGGATTCTTCAAAAATTATTGGTGCTCATTTCTCAGAAGTGGAAGATAAATTACTAAATATTTTGCAGCTACAAGAAAATAGTGAGCAATCAGACTTAATTTTGGCAAGTATTCATCAAAAATCTGAAGAATTAAACCCAATTCCTTTTTCAAAAGCAATAGAATTTAAAAGCAATGTAAAGTATTTAAAGTACGCCATAATTCCTGTTTTAGTTTTTTTAATCAGTTTACTTACAGGTAGTTCAGTAAAATTAGGTAAAAGTTTAGAGCGTGTTGTAAACCACAGAATAGTTTACAATCCTCCTGCACCATTTGCTTTTAATTTAATCAACCAAAGTTTGCAGGTTATTCAAGGAGAATCCATCACAATTCAATTTAAAACTATTGGAAATACAGTTCCAAATGAAGGCAAAATACTTTACGATGATCAAAGTTATTATTTAAATTCTAATGGCAATGCCACTTTTTCTTACACTTTTTCAAATGTTCAAAATAAAATCGATTTTTATGTAGAAGCGAATAGTGTGCAATCTCAATTTTATCAAATTCAGGTTATTGGTACTCCAACAATTAACAACATAAGTTTAGACTTGAATTACCCTAAATATTTAGGGCAGAAAAATAAAACAATTCAAAATTCCGGAAATTTAATTGTTCCTGAAGGAACCACCATTACTTGGAACGCACAAACTACCAAAACTACTAGTCTAACTTTCTTAAATAATGCAGAACGATTTGCTTTCGATGAAACATCAAATAATAACTTCCAGTATCAAAAGCGAATTTTATCGCCCTTAAATTATCAGATTGCATCCTCTAATAAGGATTTAGTCGATTTTGAAAAGTTGCAGTTTTCTGTTGCAGTTGTAAAAGATGAATATCCAATAGTTTCTGTGAGTTCAAATATTGACAGTATTTCAAGTGGAACAGCCCAATTTGCAGGTCAAATTTCTGATGATTATGGTATAAGAAAATTGCAATTGGTGTATTATAATGAAGATACTCCCAAGCTTAAAAATGAATATTCAATTCCTGTTACAAGCCAAACCATTCAAACGTTTTTTTATGATTTTCCTAAAGGCATTAATTTACAGGAAGGCATTAATTATGAAATGTATTTTCAGGTTTTTGATAATGATGGAGTGAGAGGTAGTAAATCTGCTAAAAGCAAAGTATTTACTTATAGAAAAAAATCATCCGAAGAAATAGAAGAAGAACTATTTCAAGAACAAAGAAATACTATTAATGATCTAGAAAATGCAGTTCAAAATCAGAAAAAACAACAGCAGCAATTAGAAGATATTCAACAAGATTTACAGAACAAAAAAAGCATAAATTGGAATGATAAAAAGAAAGTAGAGAGTTTTATAAAGCGTCAAGAACAGTATAAGAGAATGATGCAAAGACAAACAGATCAACTTCAAGAAAATTTAGATGAAAAGAATGAGAATGATCCTTCTTTACAAGAAAAGAAAGATGATTTAAAAGAAAGAATAAAAGAGTTAAAACAACTTAGCAAGCAACAAAAGTTGTTAGAGGAAATCCAGAAAATGGCAGACAAGCTAAATAAAGAAAATTTAGTACAAAAAGCCAAAGAATTAGCACAGCAAAACAAACAGCAACAGCGTAGTTTAGAGAAAACCTTAGAAATGGTGAAGCGTTTTTATGTAGAACAAAAAACCATGCAGATTGCTAGTAAAATAGAAGAGCTTTCTAAAGAACAAGAATCACTACAGAAAGAGGAGAACAATCTAGAAAAACAACAAGAGGTTTCTAAAAAATTCGATGATATTCAAAAGGATTTAGAAGAACTTAAAAAAGATAATGAGAAATTAAAGAAGCCTATAGATTTGCCAGAGGTAGAAAATGAAGAGAAGCAAATTGATGAAGAATTAAAGAGGGCTGAAGATTTAATTGAAAGCAAACAAAGACCAAAAACCAAAAGTAGCCAAAAAAAGGCATCTGAGAAGATGAAACAAATGAGTGCTAAAATGCAACAATCTATGATGGATATGCAGTCTGAATCTCTAGAAGAAAATATAGAAGATTTGCGAAAAACATTAGAAAACTTAGTAATATTTTCTTTTGAACAAGAGTTGTTAATGGAAAAATTTACTTCGATTACTACTTCTCATCCAGATTTTGGAAAAGACTTAAAGAAACAAAATGAAATTAGAACCTTTTTTGAACATATAGACGATAGTTTATATGTATTAGCAATGCGTGTTCCAAAAATTTCCTCAAAGATTCAAGAAGATTTGTCACTTGCTCATTATAATTTAGAACAATCCCTAGAAAATTTTTCTGAAAACCGATTTAATAACGGTCAATCAAATCAACAATACGTAATGACTGCCTCTAATAATTTAGCAGACTATTTGAGTACTATTTTAAATAGTATGCAGAATAATATGTCTATGAAAAAAGGCAAAGGTAAAAAGAGTGGTAAACCAGTTTTTAGCTTGCCAGATTTAATTCAGAAACAAAAAGGTTTGTCTGAAAAGATGGAAAAGGGTATGAAGAAAGGAGAGAAGAAAGGTGATGGGAAAAAAGGTAGCAAACCAGACAAAAACGGAAAGCCTGGTGATAAAGGTAAAGAGGGTAAAGAGGGAGATAAAGGTAATAACCAAAGAAAGAATAGTGAAGGTGAAGGTAATGCTAGTGATGATTTGGATGGCGATTTGTTTGAAATTTTCAAACAACAAATTCAGTTAAGACAAGAATTGCAAAAAGCCATTAAGGAAAGTGAAAATGGTAAACCTGGTGGTATTGGTGCAGCAAAAAAGGCATTGAAAACAATGGAACAGCTGGAGAATGAAATTTTAGAAAAAGGTTTTAATTTGAATACACTCCAAAAAATGCAGAATTTAAATTATGAGCTTTTAAAATTAGATAAGGCAGCATTAGAGCAAGGAAAAGATAAAAAGCGTAAGTCGAATGCTAATAGCATAGAAAACCAAAGAAATACAGCAAAAGCATTAAAATTTAAAAAGCAGTTCTACAATCAAATAGAGATATTAAATAGACAATCATTACCTTTGCAGCAAAATTACAAGAACAAGGTGAGAGCTTATTTCTCAGAAGCTAAGAAAATATAATTAATGATTGAATTTAATTACGAAACAGATTTTATTTTAAATGATGAAACATCTTTAAAAAATTGGATTAATGCTGTTGCTTCAGAACAAGAATTCGAGTTAGGAGAGATAAATTATATTTTTTGCGACGATGCTTATTTGCATAAATTAAATGTTGAATTTTTAGATCATGACACACTTACAGATATTATTAGTTTCGATAATTCTTTAGGTAAATTATTAAATGGTGATATTTTTATTTCTGTAGAAAGAGTTAAAGATAATGCAGCCGAGTTTAAAGTTTCTTTTCAAGAGGAATTACAGAGAGTTATGATTCATGGTATTTTACATTATATGGGTTATAAGGATAAGTCTGAGGGTGAAAAGGAAGAAATGAGAAAACAAGAAAACCTTGCTATTTTAAAAATAAGTAATTGATTATCAATAATATAAGATATAAGTTTCACGTGGAACTATAAGATATGAGTTTATTTTCAAGAACATATGACGTTATTGTAGTTGGTGGTGGTCATGCAGGTAGTGAAGCTGCTGCTGCTGCTGCAAACATGGGAGCACATACTTTATTGATTACAATGAATTTGCAAAATATTGCTCAAATGAGTTGTAATCCAGCAATGGGTGGTATTGCAAAAGGTCAAATTATTAGAGAGATTGATGCTTTAGGTGGTTATAGTGGAGTTGTTACTGATAAAACAGCAATTCAATTCAAGATGCTTAACAAATCTAAAGGTCCAGCAATGTGGAGTCCTAGAGCGCAATCAGACAGAATGCAGTTTGCAGAGTGCTGGAGAACTATGTTAGAGCAAACGGAGAATGTAGATTTTTATCAAGATTCTGTGAATGGTTTAGTTTTTGACGGTTATAAGATTATAGGTGTTAAAACAGCTTTAGGTTTAGAGATTAATGCAAAAACTGTAATTATAACTGCTGGTACTTTTTTAAATGGTTTAATTCATATTGGTGATAAAAGTTTTGGTGGAGGTAGAGCAGGTGAAGGAGCTTCTAGAGGAATAACTGAAGATTTAGTAGCTAAAGGTTTTGAGGCTGGTAGAATGAAAACAGGAACACCTCCAAGGGTAGATGGTAGGTCTCTAGATTATTCTAAAATGACTGAGCAACCAGGAGATGAAATCACAGAAAAATTTTCTTATTTACCGACAACTAGTGCTTTAAAAAAACAACGTTCTTGTTGGTTAACTTATACGAATCCAGAAGTACATAATTTGTTACGAGGTGGTTTTGATAGATCTCCAATGTTTAATGGTAGAATTCAATCTTCAGGACCTAGATATTGCCCTTCTGTAGAGGATAAGGTAGATCGTTTTGTAACTAAAGAAAGACATCAGATTTTTGTAGAACCCGAAGGATGGTCTACTATTGAAATGTATGTAAATGGTTTTTCAACTTCTTTGCCAGAAGATATTCAAGATAAAGCAATCCGTGCTGTAGCCGGTTTTGAAAATGTAAAGTTTTTGAGATATGGTTATGCCATTGAGTATGACTTTTTTCAACCTACGCAATTGACACATTCTTTAGAAACTAAGTTGATTGAAAATTTATTTTTTGCTGGCCAAATTAATGGTACAACCGGTTATGAAGAAGCAGCAGCTCAAGGACTAATGGCTGGTGTAAATGCTGCTTTAAAAGTACAGGGTAAAGATCCATTTACGTTAAAACGTGATGAAGCATATATTGCAGTTTTAATTGATGATTTAATTACAAAAGGAACAGAAGAGCCTTATAGAATGTTTACTTCTAGAGCAGAATATAGAACGCTTTTAAGACAAGATAATGCAGACCTAAGATTAACACCTAAAGGATTTGAGCTTGGTCTGGCTTCTCAAGAACGTATGGATCGTGTTTTAGAAAAACAACGAAAAACTGATATGTTAATTCAGTTTTTAGAGAAAACTAGCGTTAAAAAGGAAGAGATTAATCCAATTTTAGAGGCTAAGAATCTAGCACTAATTAATCAGTCTATGAAGCTTTTTAAAATTGCTGCTAGGCCACAATTGGATTTTTCTGATTTTAAATCAGTAGAAAAATTAAGTGCTTTTATAGAAGAGCATGATATAGATAAAGAGATAATAGAGCAAGCAGAAATTCACCTTAAATATTCTGGTTATATTAACAAAGAAAAGAATAATGCTGATAAGTTAAACCGTTTAGAGAATGTAAAAATTCCGGCATCATTTAATTATCAAAAACTACAATCTTTATCTTTTGAAGCTCGCGAAAAATTAACCAAGATTCAACCAACTTCTATTTCACAGGCCAGTAGAATAAGTGGAGTTTCACCTAGTGATATTTCTGTTTTGTTGGTGTATATGGGTAGGTAATGTTCTTTCAAAAATTTAAAATGTTCCACGAGGAACAATCAATTTTCTATGTCAGATAAAATCGATTTTTATAAAGATCTTCAAACCTTTTTAACTTGTAAAGATTACACAGTTTCTGGTGAGTTGTATCAGGTAAAATTGAATAAAGAATTTGATATGCTTGTAACAACTCCTGTTCCAAAAAACTTGGGTGAGTATTATAAAAGCGAAGATTATATTTCGCACACAGATGCAAAAGATTCTTTGTTTGATAAAGCGTATCATTTTGTAAAAACCATTACCTTAAAGAGAAAATTAAAGTTGATTAATTCTTTAAGCCAAACTTCTAAAACCATATTAGATGTTGGTGCAGGAACTGGCGAATTTTTAAAAGTTTGTCAAGACAATTCTTGGGAAGTTTTTGGCACAGAACCTGATTTAGATGCAAGAAAAATTGCGAAGAATAAAGGAATTAATTTACAAGAAAACCTGTCAAAAATAAACTCACAAAAATTTGATATAATTACACTTTGGCATGTTTTAGAACATGTAGAAAATTTACAAGAGTATATTAAATCTTTAAAAGAATTATTAAAAGTTGATGGCAAAATAATTATTGCTGTACCCAATTACAAAAGTTTTGATGCAACATCTTATAACGAATTTTGGGCAGCATTTGATGTGCCTAGACATTTATGGCATTTTTCTCAAACATCCATTTCTAAATTATTTAATAAAGAAAACATGGTTGTAGAAAAAACACTGCCTATGAAATTCGATTCTTTTTATGTTTCATTATTAAGTGAAAAATACAAACATGGTAAAATGAAACTTCTATCAGCTTTTAGAAAAGGTTTGCTGTCAAATTTGAAAGCAAAAAACACAGGAGACTATTCTTCGCTTATTTATATCATTAAATATAACTAAAAAGCATTTTAAACAGTTTTAAAACGCATTTTAGGTGTGGGTGGTTTAATTTATACTGTAAAGTATTTAAAAACCCTTAAAATTGATTTTTTAAAGGCTTTTAAAATAAGAAATACTTATTGACTGTAGTTTTTGTTATAAGTTTTAACTATTTAATATGTAGACCCCAAATATTGCAACACTAAAATACACTGCTAAGGTCATCGCTCCTGCATAATCTTTAGCAAGTCGTTGCCCTATTAGTAAACATATTAATGTTATTGCACAAAGCTCTACACCAAGTAATCCTATTTCTTTCGTACCTGAAGTATAAAGCTCATAAACACCAAACCCCATAATAATACTAGAAAAAATTTCTAAAACAAGGATTACGCCTAAAAGAAGTGGAACACTGTTTTTAAAAGGAGAGCTTTTAAAATGTTCTTTTAAAAAAGAAAGATTGCCATTCCAATCCATTATTTTATCAATTCCTGATTGAAGAAAAGGAACAATTAAAAAAATTAAGATTAAAACTTCTGTAGGATAGTCTGATAAAAAATTCATTATTTATATTTTAAAATTCACTTTTACTTTGTCTACGATTGTTTGTGCCAATTTTTCTTTGCTTTCAATAGTCCAACCTGCAACATGTGGAGATAAGATTACATTGTTTGCTTGTACTAAATACTGAAACGCCTCTGGCAGATTATTATCTGAAAACAAATTTTCAAAAGATGATTTTTCATACTCTAAAACATCTAAACCTGCACCTAATATTTTACCAGATTTTAAAGCATATACTAAATCTTTTGTTACTACTGATGTTCCACGTGCAGTATTTATAAGCCAGAAATTTTTCTTAAAATTATTGATAAATTCATGATTTATCATGTTTTTGGTAAGTTCAGTTTGAGGTGTGTGCAGACTTAAAACATCACTTCTGTCTTGCAATTCTTGCAACGATACTTGAGTGCAATTTTCATCACCTACATTTGGTTTTAAATCGTAACAAAGTACATCAACATCAAAACCTCTTAATTTTTTAGCAAAAGATTTGCCCATATTTCCATAGCCAATTAAGCCTACAGTTTTACCATCTAATTCTAATCCTCTATTTTCTTCACGTAACCATTTACCTTGTCTAACCTCTAAATCTGCCTTTATCATTTTATTGAATAAGGCAAGCAACATACCTAAAGAATGTTCACCAACAGCATTTCTATTTCCTTCTGGTGCAGCAATAAGTATAATGTTTTTTTTCTTAGCATAGACGCAATCTATATTTTCTAAACCGGCTCCTACCCTACCAATAAATTTTAGGTTCTTGGCGTTGTCCAAAAATGGTTTGTCTATTTTAAATCGACTACGAATAATAAAACCGTCATAGCTATGAATTTTAGCTGCGATCTCACTTTTTGTCGAGGTGTAATCTTCATCATTAGTAAACCCTAATTTGTTTAATTGAGCAATTAATAAGGGGTGATTACTGTCTAAATGTAGTATTTTCAAAATAGATTATTTTTTAGAATTTAATCTATGCCTTAATTGCTGAATTTCATCATTTTTATCTTTTAACTCCATTCTATAATAATAGAGACTAGCAATTATGTAAATTAGAACAAAAGCTTCTCTTAAGCCATTGCCTAGCGATAATTCAATAGCAAAAAATCCCTCTAAAATGTAAAGAATTGCAAAAGCGATTAATGAAATAAAAGAAAGGTTTTTTAAAAAAGTTTTAATATTGTTCCTCTTCATTTGGAAAGTCTTTACTTTTTACATCGGCAATATACTGTTGGAATGCGCCTGTCATTTCTTTGTATAAATTCAAATATCTACGTAAAAACCTTGGATGAAACTCATGTGTCATTCCAACCATATCGTGGGTAACTAATACTTGACCATCTACTCCATTACCTGCACCAATACCAATTACAGGTATGGTTAGCGCCTTTGCTACTTCTGTTGCTAGTTTAGCAGGCACTTTTTCTAAAACAATGGCAAAACACCCTATTCTTTCTAGCATTAGCGCATCTTCCATTAATTTTTCTGCTTCTTCTTCTTCTTTTGCCCTAACCGTATATGTACCAAATTTATAAATAGATTGTGGTGTTAAACCTAAGTGACCCATCACAGGAATTCCTGCATTTAAGATTCGTTTTATAGACTCTTTTACTTCTTTACCTCCTTCTAATTTTATAGAGTGCCCCCCACTTTCTTTCATAATTCTAATTGCAGAGCGTAATGCTTCCTTCGGGTCAGATTGATAGCTACCAAAAGGTAAATCTACCACCACTAAAGACCTCTCTATAGCCCTGACAACAGCGCTAGCATGATAAATCATTTGATCTAAAGTTATTGGCAAAGTAGTTTCGTGGCCTGCTATTACGTTAGACGCAGAGTCGCCTACCAAAAGTACATCTAAACCAGCACCATCTAGAATTTTAGCCATGGTATAATCATAAGCCGTTAGCATGGAAATTTTTTCTCCATTTGCTTTCATTTCTACCAATGATTTTACAGTAACTCTTTTGTACTGTTTTTTTGCTACAGACATAAACGTGTTTTTAAGTTGGTAAAAGTAAGAAATAATCATAGATTTTTAAGGTCTTTATAGTTGCTATCATTTTATTAATTTGCTTTTTTTAAGTAGATTTATAGCAGCTAAATGTATTGATGTGCAAAAAAGTATTCTATTTGTTATTGTTTTGGTAATTTCATTTTCGTTAAATGCCCAAGAAAATAAAGTAAAAAGTGACATAAAATTGGTGGTTGACACTTTTTTTAAAGGGTTGCATAAAGGAGATAGTACTTTAATGGCTTCTACCCTTCATAAAAACATAAAAATTCAAACCACATCTAGTATGAGGGGGCCTAACGGTTTTTTGCAAACAGACTCAAGAAAAAAACTACTAACAGCAATTGCAAATAAAAACCCAGAACACATGTACTTAGAAAAATTACTTTCTTATGATATAAAAGTTGATGGTAATATTGCTTCTGTTTGGACTCCGTATGAATTTTATTTTAATTCTAATTTTAGTCATTGTGGTGCCAATTCTTTTCAACTTTTTAAAGAAAATGAACAATGGAAAATTATTTATTTGGTAGATATGAGAAGAAGAGATAATTGCAATGCGCTTGTAGATAAAAAATAAGTTATATTTGGTGTATTACTTTACAATGTATGCCAGAAAAAGAAAATCTTTTACATCCAGACAAATGGGTAGACCATTATGCAGACTATTTATTTAATTACGCTGTAGTAAGGGTAAATAACAAAGATTTGGCAAAAGACCTTGTGCAAGACACCTCTTTTTCAGGCTTAAAATCTGCAAGAAATTTTGAAGGCAGATCCTCAGAAAAAACTTGGCTTACCGCTATTTTAAAACGGAAAGTTATAGACCATTATAGAAAAATAAATTCAAAAAAAGGTCAAGCAGAAGTTCGTGTAAACTTTTATAATGATGGCGAAAATGAAGGAAACTGGTTAGAAGAAAGAGTGCCACAACGTTGGAGTGCCTCTTTAGAAAAAAACTTAGAAAACGAAGAGCTAAAAGCTCAATTAGATAGCTGTATAGACAACTTACCAGAAAAATATGCAATGGTTTTTAGAATGAAAACCATACAAGAGTTTGATACCCAAGAAATTTGTAAGGAGTTAGAGATTACAGCGTTCAATTTGTGGGTTATAATTCATAGAGCTAGAACGCAATTAAGAAAATGTATGGAAGATCATTGGTTTAATATTTAAAAAATGCTAAAAAAGTTAACGCTAACTTGTAACGAGGCCACAACAATCTGTGACAAAAGCCAATATAATGAAGCTACATTTCTAGAAAAAATGAGGCTCACCGTTCATTTTTTATATTGCAAACTTTGCAAAAGGTATACCAAACAAAATTTACTGCTAAGTAGTTGTTACAGAAACAAATCCGAGAGCATCAAAAGAGAAAACCACGCTTTAACTACAGAAAAAAAAGAGACTTTAAAACAAGCGTTACACAAACAAACATATAAATAAAGTACTTTTTTGTATAGCATATTACACAGCAGTTTATAGCAGTATAATTTTCTCTTTTTGTATTTTTGATAAAAATTAAAGCATGCATTTTCTTCCTGAAAAATTAGACGACTACGTTGTAAACCATTCTCAACAAGAGCCTGAGATCTTAAAAGAATTAAGCAGAGAAACCTGGCAAAAAGTACTAAACCCAAGAATGATAAGTGGCGCTTATCAAGGAAGGTTACTTTCTATATTATCAAAAATAATTAGACCAAAAAATATATTAGAAATAGGCACGTATACCGGTTATTCTGCGTTGTGTTTTGCAGAGGGGCTTCAAAAAGACGGTAAAATTATAACCATCGATAGAAATGAAGAGTTAGAAGCATTACAAAATAAATATTTTCAAAAATCAGGGTATAGGTCACAAATTATTCAGAAAATAGGCAATGCATTAACCCTTATACCTACATTAGAAGAAAAGTTTGATTTGGTTTTTATTGATGCCGATAAATGCAATTACTCTAATTATTTTCATTTAGTAATAGAAAAAATGAATTCAGGAGGTATTATACTGTCTGATAACGTTTTGTGGAGCGGAAAAGTAGTTGAAAAATTAGATGAAAAAGACAATGATACAAAAGAGTTGCTGGCTTACAATACGTTAATAAATTCAGATAGTAGGGTAGAAACAGTAGTATTACCAATAAGAGACGGCTTAACAGTAACAAGAGTAATTTAAGGGTGTAAAAAGTTAAAGTAGTGCTATTTGCTTCTTTTAATTGGCCCAGTAAAATCGTCTAATTTATCCTTTACTTCTTTTACTCCTTTGGTAATGTCTTCTTTAACATTACTATCTAAGTTGTTTAGTTTAGCGCTTTCGTTAATTTCTTTTTTAATATCATTGGTGGCATCTTTTACTTGACGAATTCCTTTTCCAAGACCTCTTGCTATTTCAGGTATTTTATCTGCACCAAACACCATCACCACAAATAATAGGATGACCAAAATTTCTGGAGTTCCAATAAACAAAAAAGAAGTACTAATCATAAATACAAAGATAAAGTTTATTGTAATAAAATATTTACAAATACAATCAATTTTTGTTTTTTAATAAAAGTACAATTAAAAAAACTGTTTTTCCATTCTGAATGCCTATTCCAAAAAAGCCTTGCTCTAAATTATTTACCATTTTCTTTGATCAACATTCGCTTAATTTCGTTCAACTTCATTAAAGCTTCAATTGGTGTTAGGGTATCTATATTTGTTGCCAATATTTCTTCACGAATATTTTCTAATAAAGGATCATCTAATTGAAAAAAGCTAAGCTGCATTTCTTCATGTTGGGTTTGTTTTAAAACCTCTTTAACCTCCGCATTTTTGGTGTTTTTCTCTAACTTTTTTAAAATTTTATTAGCGCTATGAATTACTATATTGGGCATTCCTGCTAGTTTTGCAACGTGAATACCAAAACTATGATTAGAACCACCAGCTACCAATTTACGTAAGAAAATAATGTTGTCTTCTAACTCTTTTACAGATACATTAAAGTTTTTAATGCGCTTAAAAGTTGTTGTCATTTCATTCAATTCGTGATAATGGGTGGCAAATAATGTTTTTGCTTTGGTAGGATGTTCGTGCAAGAACTCAGAAATGGCCCAGGCAATAGAAATACCATCATAAGTAGAGGTTCCTCTACCAATTTCATCTAACAAAATTAAACTGCGCTCAGAAACGTTATTTAAAATCGATGCTGTTTCGTTCATTTCTACCATAAACGTAGATTCGCCCATAGAAATATTATCACTAGCACCCACTCTAGTAAAAATCTTATCTACAATTCCGATTTTTGCATTTTGTGCAGGCACATAACACCCCATTTGGGCCAGTAAAACAATCAAAGCAGTTTGACGTAAAATGGCAGATTTACCAGACATGTTTGGTCCAGTAATCATAATAATTTGTTGCTGATTTCTGTTTAAAACAACATCATTAGCAATATAAGTTTGATCAATAGGCAATTGTTTTTCAATTACAGGGTGTCTACCATTTTTAATTTCTAAATCAGTACTTTCATCTAGAATTGGGCGCACATAATTGTTAGCTACAGCCAATACAGAAAAAGACAACAAGCAATCTATTTTTGCAATAATTTGTGCGTTTTCTTGCACAACATCTACAAACTGAATTATGTATTGCAACAGTTTCGAGAAAATTTCTTGCTCTAATTTGGCAATCTTTTCTTCGGCTCCTAAAATTTTTGTTTCGTACTCTTTCAGCTCTTCAGTAATGTATCTTTCAGCAGCAACCAACGTCTGTTTTCTAATCCATTGTTCAGGTACTTTGTCTTTATGCGTATTTCTAACCTCGATGTAATAGCCAAACACATTGTTGAACGCAATTTTTAAACTTGTAATTCCTGTAGCTTCAGTTTCACGCGCTAATAGTTCATCTAAAAACTGTTTTCCTGATGATGAAATTGCGCGTAGATCGTCTAATTCTTGATGCACATTGTTGGCAATTGCATTTCCTTTATTGATGTTTACAGGAGCATCATCAAATAGGGTTTCAGAAATTTTAGTGATTAAATCTTGACAAGTGTGGAGTTGTTTTCCTAAATTTTGAACTGCTTTATTTTTACTCTTTTCAGCCTCAATTTTTATCGGTAAAATTGCTTTTAGAGAATCTTTTAACAATACAATTTCTCTCGGTGATGCTTTACCTGTGGCTACTTTAGAAATAAGCCTTTCTAAATCAGAAATTTGTTTTAATTGATACGTTACAGTTTGCGAAAATTCATCAGAATCTATAAAAAATTTTACCAATTCATGACGATTTTTAATTTCATCAATATTTTTTAAAGGTAAAGCCAACCAGCGTTTTAACAATCTTCCACCCATAGGTGAAATAGTTTTATCAATAACAGCTAAAAGCGTAACTGCGTTTACAGAATTTGGATTGTACAATTCTAAATTTCGCACTGTAAAACGATCCATCCAAACATAGTTATCTTCAGCAATTCTGCTAATATTTTGAATGTGTTTTAATTGATTGTGTTGCGTTTCTGATAAATAATACAATACTGCACCTGCTGCAATAATTCCGTTTTTTACATCTTGTATTCCATACCCTTTTAGGGTTTTAACGGCAAAATGATTTTGTAAAGTTTCATTTGCATATTCCTTTTGAAAAACCCAATCGTCTAGATAGAAAGTATAATACCTGTTTTCAAATAATTCTAAAAATTGTTGCTTATTTTGTTTCTGAACTAAAACTTCACTTGGGGTAAAGTTCTGCAACAACTTATCAATGTATGCTGCTGTACCTTGCGCAACTAAATATTCGCCTGTAGAAACATCTAAAAACGAAATACCAAGTTGTTTTTTATCAAAATGTACTGCTGCTAAAAAGTTGTTGCTTTTGCTTTGTAATACCTCATCGTTTAAAGAAACTCCAGGAGTAACCAATTCGGTAACACCACGTTTTACGATGGTTTTGGTCATTTTAGGATCTTCTAACTGATCGCAAATGGCAACACGCATTCCTGCTTTCACCAATTTTGGTAAATAGGTATTTAAAGCATGATGCGGAAAGCCTGCCAAGGCCGTTTCAGCCTCTGAACCTGCACCTCTTTTGGTAAGTGTAATACCTAATACACGTGCTGCTTTTTTAGCATCATCTCCAAAGGTTTCATAAAAATCTCCCACACGAAAAAGCAACATAGCATCAGGATATTTAATCTTGATGGCATTATATTGTTTCATTAAAGGAGTAATCTTTTTCGATTTTGATTTTGTCAATTTTTTATAAAAATTCAATTAGTTTTGCGAAGATAAAAAAAAGACTTTAGCCTTTAGCAGTTCCGAATTAGTTTTCGTACGAAACCAATCAAAGCCAAACGTTAAACTTAAACGCTTACAAGATGAGGAAATTAAAAAATAATGAGTTAGGTAGAATTTCGGTTGATGAATTTAAAGCAACAGAAAAAACGCCGATAATTGTGGTGCTAGATAATGTAAGAAGTTTAAACAATATTGGTTCTGTATTTAGAACCAGTGATGCTTTTTTAATAGAAAAAATTTATTTGTGTGGTATTTCTGCAACACCACCCAATAAAGATATTCATAAAACCGCTCTAGGAGCTACAGAATCTGTAGATTGGGAGTATGTAGAAGACACGTTAGCATTGGTACAACAATTAAAGAAAGCGCACATAAAAGTGCTTGCTATAGAGCAAGCAGAAAATTCCACAAAACTAGATGCTTTTCTACCTTGTGCTAATCAGAAATATGCAATTGTAATGGGAAATGAGGTAAAAGGAGTGCAACAAGAAGTCGTAAATGCAAGTGATGTTTGTATAGAAATACCACAGTTAGGCACAAAACACTCGTTAAACATATCTGTAACTACAGGTGTTGTTCTTTGGGATTTGTTTCAAAAATTACAGTAGAAATTTTTTTAGTAAGGATTAAAAAACTAATTTTAAAGGATAATAAATCCCTATTAAAATGAAAAAAACATTATTCTTTATACTTTTTTTCACTTTATATAGTGTGTTTTCACAAACACCAAAAGATTCTATTTTTTTTTATTTAAATAATACAAAAGGAGAAAGTAAGTTTCATAACCTTAGAAGAGCAATTTCTCTTTCCGAAAATTTAAACATAGATACATTAATACAGCAAGCTAGTATTAAATATGGTATGGAAAGTTATTTTGTAAAAGATACCTTAGGTTTAACGTTTTCTAAAAACAAATTACTACGTCATTTTCAAAATCATAAAGATTCTTTTTCCTTAGGAAGAGCTTTTCATTTTGCGGCCATAAATCATAAAATAAAAAACAATTTAGACAGTAGTTTCTATTATTATCAAGAGTCAAAAAGTGTTTTTGCTAAATTAAAAGACTCTGGAGAAGTAGGTAGAAAATTACTATCAATGGCTATTCTCCAAGTAAAAGAACTAGATTATTTAGGAAGTGAAACGACTGCTGTAGAGGGCCTAAAATATATAGAGCCTTCTAAAAAAAAACAATACAGAACTTTAATCTCTTTATACCAAACTTTAGGAAACGCTTTGGGGTATTTAAACAGGCCTAAAGAATCTAGAGCTTATTATTTAAAGGCAAAAGAGATGGCTAAGTTTAATCCATTAAAACACCGAAGAGAAATTAATTATTTAAACCTTTACAATAATATTGGACTAACCTATGTAGATGAAAAAGATTATGAAAAAGCAATTACGCTATTTAAAGAGGGTTTAGCTTTTGATAGTATTGCAATAAAATACCCAAGACAATACCAAAACTTATTAGGAGGTCTGTCTTCCGTATATTTTAGACAAGGCAAAATAACACAAGCAATAGAAGGCTATAAAACAGTTTTAGAAGGTAGAAAAAGAATAGATTACGTTTATGGGCAAAGCGTTTCTCATGGTCTTTTAGCGGAAGCATACAAGGAAAACAAACAATATAGTTTGGCAAGAAAACATGCCAAAATGGGGTTAGATTTAGGTAGAAAAACAAGAAACAACGAACAGGTTTTAGAGTGTTTAAAAATTTTAACAGAGTTAACCACAGGAAAGATATCTAAAAATTATTTTAAAGATTACGTGCAATTAAAAGATAGCTTATTTGTTAGAGAAAGAACTCGGAAAAATCAGTTTGCAAAAGTTAGGTACGAAACAGAGAAGAAAGAGAAGGAAAACATAAATTTAAAATTAGAAAATAAAGAGAAAGAATTACTTTTAGAAAGAGAAACACAGCAAAAAATAATTGGTTGGTTGTTTGCAGGAGGTGGTATTCTCTTTATTGGTTTTGGAACAAGTGTTGTGGCTAGCAGAAGAAAAAAGTTACTATTTGATGCAAAACTAGAGCAAGTAGAGGCTAGAGAAAAAGAAAGGCAGCAAATTGCAAAATCTTTACATGACGAGGTTGCTGGAGATATAAGAACGTTGCATTTAAAACTGTCAAAGTCAAACCAATTAGACGAGGCAAAAAAGCTAGATGTTATTAAAGAAAATGTACGGAATCTATCTCATCAATTAAGCAGTCAGAGTTTTGATGAAGTTTCTTTTAAAGATCAAATAATAAATTTAATTGCAGATTATTTTGAGCCCAATTTTAAAATTAAAACTCTCGGTATAGATACTATTGACTGGAAAAACGTAAACAATTCTATAAAAAGAACGTTATTTTTAGCGGTTAGAGAAACTATTCAAAATACTAAAAAACATGCAGCTGCCACACAAGTTGATATCCATTTTGAAGCGACTAAAAAAACAATAAAAATCACCATTTCAGACAACGGAAAAGGGTTTGAATCAAAAACAAAGAAAAAGGGGATTGGCTTAAAAAACTTAAAAGAAAGAGTAGAGGTCATTGATGGTGTTTTTTCTATTGAGAGTCAGCTAGATAAAGGCACTACAACAAAAATTGAAACCCCTAAAGATGAACGATAAGTTAAGAATTTTAGTGGTTGATGACCATCAATTGGTCGTACAAGGTATCTTATCATCTTTAAACGAAGTTGGTACTTTTGATATCGTAACTGCAAATACTTGTGATAAGGCTTTTGAACTTGTAAAAAACAATTCTAAAACCAACCCTTTTCAGATTCTTTTTACAGATTTAAGTTTTGATAACACAGCTTCAGATGCTATTTTAGATAGAGGTGAATCACTAATTAAAGCCATTAATACTGCTAATTACAATATAAAAATTGGCGTAATTACAGGGCATACAGAAACCAATAGGGTTTACAACGTTATTCATAACTTAAACCCTAGTGCGTATTTATTAAAAACCAAATGTGATGCCACAGAGATAGGTTTTGCTATTTCTAAAATGATGGCGAATGACCATTATTACACCCATGAAATTCATCAGAAAATAACGCGAAGAAAGATCGTACAAATTCAAATGGACGAGGTTGCTTTACAAATACTAAAAGAATTGCCCAAACATGCTAAAATTTCTAATTTAGAAGGCATTATACAAAAGAACGATGGATCAACATTAAAACTACGATCTATAGAAACCAAATTAGCCAACTTGCGCTTAGATTTAAATGCAAAAAATAATATGGATTTAATTCTAAAAGCGAAAGAACTAGGGGTTATTGATTGAAAGTGAGTCGCTTACGGAAAACCACTTTTTTAACTGCGGTTTTATACATTCTTCATTTCACAAACAAAATTATATTTGAATAAATGTTTGGAAGAATTGCTATGAAAATCTAATCCCCCCAGCTAAGCCTTTTTAAGAAATTAGAAAGGCTTACTTATATACCTAAAATTACTTTTGCAATCATAAAATAAATCAAGATTCCAAAAATATCGTTAGAGGTCGTAATAAAAGGCCCAGTTGCAATTGCTGGGTCTATGCCTTGCTTGTTTAAGAAAAGGGGTACAAAAGTACCAATTAAACCTGCCACAACAATTACAGCAACCAAAGATGCAGATACGGCTAATGCTAAATTAACTTCCCCTTTAATTATCCATACAAAAATAAATAGGCAAATGGCTAAAATTACTCCGTTTAAGAGCGCTAAAAACATTTCTTTAAGCAACCGACTATTAATACTCCCTTTTACATCGTTATTGGCCAAACCTTGAACAATAATTGCAGAAGATTGTACTCCAACGTTACCTGCCATTGCAGCAATTAATGGTGTAAAAAAGAAGAGGGCAGCATAGGTAGAAAATACATCTTGAAAACCCTCCATAATTAAGAACGCACCAATACCCCCAACTAAACCTAAAAACAACCAAGGTAGTCTTGCTCTAGTCAACTCTAAAATACTATCGTCAGAATCTACGTCTTGTGTTAAACCAGCAGCCATTTGGTAATCTTTGTCTGCTTCTTCTTTTAAAACGTCTACAATGTCATCAATGGTAATTCTACCTAATAATATGTGGTTGTCGTCTACAACAGGGATGGCTTCTAAATCATATTTAGCCATAATTTTTGCAACCTCTTCATCGTCTTCGTTTACAGATACAGCATCTACTTTAGATTTTGCAATTTCTGAAATCTTTTGATCAGATTTTGCAATAATTAAGTCTTTAAGAGATAGCCTACCTACTAATTTTTCTTCTTTATCTACCACATAAATAGAATGCACTCTAGTTACTTCCTTTGCTTGACCACGAATTCTACGCATACAGCCAGCAACAGTCCATGTTTCATAAACTTTTACCAACTCTTTAGCCATTAAAGCACCTGCGGTATTCTCATCATACGACAAAAGCTCTTTAATATCTGCAGCCAATTCATCATCTTCTAAGGCATTTATTACTCTATTTTGACGTTCAACAGAAAGCTCTCCAATAATATCTGCAGCATCATCAGAGTCCATCTCCCCTACTTCATCTGCAATTTCCTGGGCAGATAAGTTTTCAAGGATTTTTTCTCGTATATCTTCATCTAATTCTGTAAGAATTTCAGAAGTTTTTTCACTATCTAAAAGTTTTATAATATAAATTGCTTCATCAAAATCAACTTCATCTAATACTTCTGCAATATCTGCAAAGTGAACATCAGCAAATAAAGAAGTAATTTCTTTAGATTTGTCTAAAGCAATTAATTCGGTTAAATTATCTAAAAATTTATCTGAAATATCAAATTGCATCATTTGCTATTTTTTCTGTGAGTAAAATAAATTCTTGAACAGATAGTTGCTCTGGTCTTCTAGCAAATATAGGATCTTCTTTTAAAGAATCCGAAAGTTTAAAAGATTTTAGACTAGATCGCAGCATTTTTCTTCTTTGATTAAAGGCTGTTTTTACCACTCTAAAAAATAATTTTTCGTCTACAGGTAAAGAATAATCCTTTTTTCGAATTAATCTAATTACTCCAGAATCTACCTTTGGAGGTGGGTTAAAAACAGAAGGGGGTACTGTAAAAAGATATTCTACGTCATAAAAAGCTTGTGTGAGCACAGAAAGTATACCATACACTTTAGATCCTTCTTTTTCTGCAATTCTTTTGGCAACCTCTTTTTGAAACATCCCTGCAAACTCAGGAACATAAGCTCTATTTTCGATTGCTTTAAAAACAATTTGACTGGATATGTTGTAAGGAAAATTCCCAATAATAGCCACTTGTTCTTGTTTAAAAAGTTGCTGGATTTCTTTCTTTAAAAAATCACCCTCTATAATCTCAAAATTTTCTTTTGTTGTGTTTAAATGTAATTGTTCTATTGGAAAAACATCTTTTAAGTAAGCTACCGATTCTTTATCCAATTCTAACACCGTAGTTTTTACCTTCTTTTTAAGTAAGTATTTTGTTAAAACCCCCATTCCTGGCCCTATTTCTAGCACATGATGATAGCCTTCTTCTGTAAGTGCATTTGCAATATTTTCTGCAATACGCTCATCTGTTAAAAAATGTTGGCCTAAATATTTTTTTGCTTTTACAGTCATTGGTTAATTACTTACAGCAGTTGGGTAAAATTCTCGAATTAGTTTAAGCTCAGTTCTAAAAGTTAACATTTTATCTCCAAACTTTTTTATACTCTTTAAACGTAAACTTTCTGCATTTTCTTGGTAATAACGCTCCAAATCTTCCTTGGTTTCTGTGGTATACTGAATAGAATATGTTTTACCCCCCATTTCTTCTTCTATTAAAACTTGTGTAAATTTTGCAGAAGTAAATTTACCCGTATTTAAGACCTCTAAGATGTGACTTTCTATCCAGGTTAACCATTCTTCATGAACAGCATCATCAATATTAATTGTAACATTATAGATATACATAGGTTTGTTTTTAATTTTTAATTTAATGCTTAAGTTGTAAAGCAATTTTCTAACTCAAACAGAAAAACTACAGGTGTTCTCCCCTTAATTTTCTAAATTTTTTACGAGCTTCTATTAAATAAATACTAGAAGAATGATCAAAGATAATTTTTTGATAGAACTCTTTCGCTTTTTCTGTATCATTTAAATGAAAGTTATAGGTTTCTGCGATTAAATAGTACACATCATCTGCTAAAAAACTTTCATTATTGAGTGCTATAATTTTTTTTAGACTACTTATAGCCTCTAAAAAACGCCCTTCTTTTAAAAGTAACTTCGCTTTTAAAAACAGAACATCATCATAAATTACGTCTAAAGCACTTACCCCATTTTTAAAAATTGCATTTGGCAAAAATAAGTCTGAAAGTAGTTGCAGTGCTTCTTCATTTTTGTTTTGATACGATAATAATTCGGCTTTTGCATACTGTTTTAAGCCAGAAGGTATAGAATCAACGGGTTCGTTATCAGTAATTTTTAAAAATAAATCGGTTGCATCATTGGCTATTTTTTGAGTAGTTGCGCTTTTTAACACTTTTAGTTGTGCTTTTGCCCATTCAAAATCTCCTTTAAAATAGCTAGTTTGAGCTACTTTAAAACGTGCTTTTTGTGCTAGATCATTTCCTTTTAATTGCGTTTGAATTTGCGAATAGTAAATTAAGGCTTTGTTAAACGTATTGGTAAATACCAACACATCTGCAAGTTTTAACTTTATTCGACCTTTTTCGAACTTAGAACCTGCAAAAGACATTGCTTTTTGTAATACTATTTTTGCCTCTTCAGGATTGTTTTTTACAAAAGTTAGATAGTCGGCATAGGCTATTTGTAGTCCAATAGTTTGTTTTGTAATTCCATATTTAGCAAAAAGAGAACTAAAAATTGCAGCTACATTTGTTTTTTTTGTAGCGATTGCTATGTTCACAACATATAATTCAGCCTCAATTTTTTCTTCCTTTTCTAGGGTATTTTCCACTATAAAATTAAAACATTCTTCTGCAGCATCGAAGTTTTTTGAGTTATAGGAAATTTTACCCAAGTTAAAAATTCTTGTAAAACTTGTATTGTTTCTTTGAAAAAGCGCCTTTTCTTGCACAAATGCTTTATCGTATTCTTTTTGCTGCGTAAAAAGCCAACTTAATAAAATATTCCATTCGTTTTTAGGATTGCTTATTGCTTTTTGTAAGACTTGCTTTTTAAATAAAATATTCACTTTATTGTCTGCATCTTCTGTAAGATATCTGCTGGTATAACTCTGAACTAAATTCAGGTAGTTTTTTTCTTTGTCTAGCAAATTTAAATACGATGTAAACATTTTTTTATACGCTCCTTGCTCTCCATAGATTTGTGCAATTTGAAAGTTAAAATTTGCATTTATATTTTTCTGCATTGCTTTTTTATAGGCTAAAATTGCAAAATCTAGTAAGTTGTAGTTTTTAAACAGTCTAGCAATGATACTCGCGTAATTTGCGTTTACTTCGATAGCATTAATTGCTTTAGTATAGTTTTGTTCTGCCCTCTTTTGTTGTTGTTGTTTCTCAAAATTGTACCCAAGTAAAACATATAGGTAGCTGTGGTCTTTATGCGTTTTAAGTTTATTTTTTAGTAAGAGTTCAGCTTCTTCAAATTGTTCAGTTTCTTGATAGCAAGAGATTAAACGAGTTAAATAGGTGGTGTTAAATGCATTTTTTTGGTAGAGTACTTTAAATAGTTGTGATGCTTTTTCATACGCCCCTTCTCTGTAATAGGTTTCTGCTAAAAAAAAGCTATTCTCACCATCACTCTGTGCATAAAACAGACTAGAAAAGAAAATAAAAAAAGTAAGGACATAGTGTTTCATACCTCTCAAAGATAATGAACATAAAGGAAATAAAAAGCGGCAAGAGGCAATCCCTTTTTGGAGTAATTATTTTTTGGCACGAAAATTGAAATTTATATTCTAAATCTAAAGTAAATCACGATGAATGAATTAGCCAACCATTATCAAAATGCCAAGTTAGAGGCAAAAAAATTCATGAAAAATGGACAAATAAATGCGTATTTGAATTCCCTTTTAAAAATGAAAAAATACAAGAGGCTAATGTATATTATTCTAGCAAATTAGTAGTTTATAAAAATAAAACTAGTCTATAAATTCAAAACCTGTATAGGGTATTAAAACTTCTGGTATTTGAATTCCTTGCTCTGTTTGGTAATTTTCTAAAATCCCTGCTAAAACTCGTGGTAAGGCCAAAGAGCTTCCATTTAAAGTATGTGCTAATTCGCTTTTCCCTTCTTTATTTTTAAAGCGTAATTTTAAGCGATTTGCCTGAAAAGTTTCAAAATTAGAGGCAGAACTAATTTCTAGCCATCTGTCTTGTGCTGTAGAAAATAATTCAAAGTCAAAAGTCAAGGCAGCAGTAAAACCGGTATCTCCACCACATAAGCGTAAAATTCTGTAAGGAAGTTTAAGCGCTCTTAAAATATTTTTAATATGCGTTACCATACCTTCTAAAGCAGTATATGAATTGTTTGGGTGTTCTATTCTAACAATTTCTACTTTATCAAATTGGTGCAATCTGTTAAGTCCTCTAACATGTGCGCCATAACTACCTGCTTCCCTTCTAAAGCAAGGGGTATAGCCAGTAACACATATTGGAAAATCTGATTCTTGTACTAAATTGCCACGAAACATATTTGTAATAGGTACTTCTGCAGTGGGAATCAAATATAGATCATCAACAGTAGAATGATACATTTGCCCATCTTTATCTGGCAATTGCCCAGTTGCTGTGGCAGAAGCTGTATTTACCAAATGCGGAACTTGTACTTCAGTATAGCCTGCAGCTATATTTTTATCTAAAAAATAATTTATTAAAGCGCGTTGTAATCGGGCACCTTTACCTTTATAAACAGGAAAACCAGCACCAGAAATTTTTGTTCCTAGTTCAAAATCAATGATATCATATTTTTTTGCCAACTCCCAGTGAGGTAGTGCATTTTTGCCAAGATTAGGAATGGCACCTTCACTAAAAACAATTTCATTATCTTCTTCTGAAGAGCCTGCTTTTACAGAGGCATGAGGTATGTTTGGTATTTGATATAAAAGTTGATCTAGCACTGCTGTAATTTCAGTTAGCTTGTCAGACAATTCTTTAGCACTATCTTTCAACTGCCCTGTTTGTTCTTTTAAGCGATTTGCTTCTTGCGCTTTTCCGCTTTTGTATAACGCACCTATTTCTTTAGATATTTTATTAGATTCTGCTAATGTATTATCAAGGGAAACCTGTGTCGCTCTCCTATTTTCATCTGCAGTTAAAACTTGGTCAATTAATGCTTCTGCGTTTGCAAAACTACGTTTTGCTAAACCTTCTAAAACGGTTGTTTTGTTTTCTCTAATAAAGGGTACTTGTAACATTTTAAAGATGTTTTATATGCTGCAAATATACACGAAGATAAAGACTTTGGCAATCTACTTTTTTAGATTGTTTTTTATATAATTTCTTGCAATATGTTCGTCTTTTTTAAGTTGATGAATCAATAACTCTAAAGAATCAAACTTTTTTTCATCCCTTAAAAAATAGCACAATTCTATCGTTAAATTTTGACCGTACAAATCCTCATTAAAATCAAAAAAATGGACTTCGATGGTTTGGTGTGTGCCGTTAACGGTAGGTCTATTTCCAATATTCATCATTCCAAAAACAAGGTTGTTTTTAAGAAAACTTTGAACAACATAAACCCCCATTTTAGGAATTAATTTATACGTTTCTTTAATATTGATATTGGCGGTTGGATAACCAATTTCACCACCAATTTTTTTTCCATTCACTACTTTTCCATTTAGCATAAAATGGTATCCTAAATAATTGTTGGCAGTTTTTAAGTTTCCTTCGTGTAAAGCGCGTCTAATTTTTGTAGAACTAACAGACACATCGTCTATATCTTGTGCTGAGATCTCTTCTACATTAAAATCATACAGATGGCTGTATTCTGTAAGCTGAGTAATATTTCCTTCTCTATTTTTACCAAAGTGATGGTCATACCCAATAATAAGTTTTGAAATATTAAGTTGATTTACCAAAATATCCCTTACAAATTCTAACGCTGTGGTTCTAGAAAATGCTTTACTAAACGGATGAATAATAAGGTAATCTAACCCTGTTTTTTCTAATAAATTAGACCGTTCTTCAATTGTGTTTAGCAATTCTAGAGAAGCATCTTTTTGTAAAACCATTCTTGGGTGAGGAAAAAAAGTAAGTAAAACAGATTTTTTTCCTTCTTTTTTTGCTTCTGTCACCAATTTTTCAATGATTTTTTGATGCCCAAAATGCACGCCATCAAAAGTACCAATTGTTACAAAAGTTGCTTCTTTAGAAAAAAAGCTTGATGTATTTTGAAATATTTTCAAGAATATAAATTTACCTTACAAAGGTACAATTTATAGCCATGAATACCCATAAATTTAAATCCTGTTTTTGATTTAAATAAATCAATAATTAAACCTCTTAGAATTTACACAAACGATAATTTATTTGATGATTTATTCAGAAATTCAAAAAAAATTGTATTTTGCGTTTAGTTAACAAACAATTCAAATTATGATAAAAAAGACTTTACTCTTGGTATTCATAGCACTTGCTAGTTTATCAATGACGGCCCAAACCACTGTAACTGGTGTAGTTAAGGACGCAAAAACAGGTGAAACACTTCCTGGAGCAAACATTAAAATTTCCAGAAAAGCTGTTGGTACCAACACCGATTTTGATGGAGAGTTTGTTTTAAACACAACAGATACTCCCCCATTTACATTAGAAATATCAATGTTAGGGTTTAAAACAGAAACTGTTCAAATTACAAAAAACAACCAAAAAGTAACGGTTCAACTTTCTGAAAATCAAACGTCGTTAGATGAAATTGTTGTTTCTGCATCCAGAACTCCAGAACGTATTATGGAGTCTCCAGTTACTGTAGAAAGAATGGATAGCAGAGCTATTAAAAATACTTCAGCTCCATCATTCTACGATGGTTTAGAAAACTTAAAAGGAGTAGATATTAATACAAATAGTTTAACATTTAAATCTGTAAACACTCGTGGTTTTGCAACTTTTTCAAATACGCGTTTTATGCAGTTAGTAGATGGAATGGATAATTCATCTCCTGCCTTAAACTTTGCTCTTGGTAACCTTTTAGGGATGTCTGAATTAGACGTAAAAACTGTTGAGTTATTACCTGGTGCATCTTCTGCACTATATGGAGCAAATGCATTTAATGGTATTATGTTTATGACCAGTAAAAGCCCTTTTGATGACCAAGGTATAAGTGTTTCCATAAAAGGAGGGTATACAAGTCAAGAGGCAGCAGGAACAAATGAATATACAGATTTTAATTTAAGAATGGCTCATGCCTTTTCAGATAAACTTGCAGCGAAAGTTTCACTTTCTGTATTAGAAGGTACAGATTGGTTTGCTACAGATTACAGAAATACAGTTGCTGGCCCAAGGGGTTATGTAATGGCTTCTGGTGATAGAAGTTCTGATTTAAATTATAACGGAGTAAATGTATTTGGAGATGAGGTTACCACAAATATTAATGGTGTTGCCAATGTCTTAGAAGGTTTAGGTATTATACCTAATGGAGCCTCTGCTTTAATTCCTAGTATTAATGTAAGTAGAACAGGTTATAATGAAACAGATTTAATGGATTATGGTGTAAGTAGTGTAAAATTTGGAGGATCTTTAAATTACAGGCCTTTTGGAGATGATCGTTTAGAAATCATATTGAATTCTAAACTTGGAACAGGAGATACACAATATTTAGGAGGGCAAAAATATAGCATTCAAAACTTTTTTTTACAACAACATAAACTAGAGGTTAGAGGGAAAAACTTTTTTGTAAGAGGCTATGTAACTGACGAAGATGCTGGAGATTCTTATAATACTTTGTTTGCTGCATTAAATATTAATAGAGCATGGAAAGGTGATAACACTTGGTTTGGAGAGTATGTTGGGGCTTATTTAACAGGTACACTTGGTGGGTTAAATTCAGATCAATCTCATGCTTTAGCAAGACAAACTGCTGAAACAGGAAGGTTAGAGCCAGGAACACCAGAATACCAAACAGTATTTGATAAGGTAACTTCTGATCCAAATTTATTAACAGGAGCTAAATTTCAGGACAATACAAAATTGTATCATGGAGATGTAAACTATAATTTCCAAGATGTAATTAATTGGGCAGAATTTCAAGTAGGGGGTTCATATAGAAGGTATTCTTTAAATTCTTTTGGCAGCATTTTTACAGATGCTAATGGGCCAATCAATTATGAAGAGTATGGAGCATATTCTCAAGTACAAAAAAAGTTTTTAAAAGAAGATCGTTTAAAAGTAACTGCCTCTATACGTTATGATAAAGCTCAAAATTTTGATGGAAACTTTTCGCCAAGAGTTTCTTTTGCTTATGCAGCAGGTGAAAATAAAAACCAAAACTTTAGAGCTTCTTTTCAAACAGGATTTAGAAACCCAACCACACAAGACCAATATATTGGATTAGATGTAGGATCTGCAATATTAGTAGGATCTGCTCCAGATAATTTAGATAAGAACGTTCAATATTTAGATGGTAGTGGTAATATTCAATCCATTAGTATTAGAGATGCTTATGAAAATTCATTTACTATTGCAAGCGGTGGTGCAACACAAGCAGAAATAGATTTAGTGAAACCAGAAAAAGTAACAGCTTTTGAAATTGGGTACAGAGGATTAGTAAACACAGGTGAGTCTTCAAAAATGACAGTAGATTTAAGTATGTATTATAATCAATATGAAGATTTTATAGCTAATGAAACTGTTTTAGTTAGAGGTACAGATAATGCATTTAAAGCTGTACAAGTTTATACAAATTCAGAAGCAGATGTTAGTTCTTATGGTGCAACTTTAGGGTTAAATACTAAAATTCTAAATGGTTTTGACTTAGGATTAAATTACACCCTTGCAAAGTTTGATTTTGATCAAGCATTAAACCCAGCTTTTGAAGCAGGATTTAATACACCAGAACATAAAGTAAAATTACAATTCGGTAAAACAGACTTATTTAAGAATTTTGGATTTAATATTAATGTTAGATGGCAAGATGAATACTTCTGGGAATCTACATTTGTAGACGCTTTAATTGAATCAAGAACGATGCTTGATGCACAAATTAATTATACTGTTCCAAGTATAAAATCAGTATTTAAAGTAGGTGGAGCCAATTTAACAGGTCAAGAATACTTAAGTGCTCCTGGAATTGGTGCTATCGGTTCTCAGTACTACATTTCTTGGACAATAAATAACTAATAAATTAAAATATTTTATGAAAAACTATACATATATATCTTTGTTTTTACTATCTCTAGGATTTATTTCTTGTGATGTAAATAACGAATTAGATGAAATACAACCAGAACCAGTAGCAGAAGTAGCATTAAATACAAACGGATTAGATTTTTCTTCTTACGTTTCTGTAGGTGCTTCTTTTACAGCAGGTTTTACAGACAATGCATTATTTATTGCTGCACAAGAAAATTCTTTTCCAAATATTTTGGCAAACAAATTTGGAACAAGTTTTGCTCAGCCATTAATGAACGATAATATAGGAGGTCTTTTATTTGCAGGAAATGTAATTCAAGGACCAAGATTGTTTTTTAATGGTGCTGCCCCAGCAGGCCTTCCTGCTTCACCTACAACAGAAGTAACAACTCCTGTTTCTGGAAGCATGAATAATTATGGAATTCCTGGAGCAAAAAGTTTTCATCTTGTAACCCCAGGTTATGGAAGTTTACAGGGAGTTCCTTTAGGGTTAGCCAACCCTTATTTTGCTAGAATGGCATCTAGTCCTAGTGCAACAGTATTAGGCGATGTAATGGCACAATCACCAACCTTTTTTACATTATCTGAAGTTGGTGGAAATGATGTGTTAGGATATGCGCTTTCTGGAGGTGTAGGAGTAGATCAAACAGATAATTTAGATCCTTCTACTTATGGAGGGGCTGATATTACATCACCAATTGTATTTGGACAAGTGTTTACAACTATGGTTTCTACACTAACGTCAGGAGGTGCTAAAGGGGTAGTGGCAACTGTTCCTTATATAACAAATTTAGCACATTTTACAACGGTACCTCACAATCCTATTCCTTTAGATGGAGCTAAAGCCGCTGCTTTAAACTCTGCGTATACTCCTTATAATTTAGGAATTCAACAAGCTTTTGGAGCGTTAGTTCAGTTACAATTAATGTCTCAAGAAGATGCTGCTGCTGAGATTGCAAAAAGAACAATTTCTTTTGCAGCCGGTCAAAATGCAGTTGTAATCATAGATGAAGATTTAACAAACTTAGAAGCAATTAATCCAGCTTTTACTGGTTTAAAACAGTTTAGACAAGCTACTGCAGAAGATTTATTTGTTTTACCAAGTTCTTCTTTTATAGGTACATTAGCAGACCCTAACAATCCACTTTCAGTTCGTGGAGTTGGAGTTGCTTTAGAAGACAAATGGGTTATAACACCAGAAGAGCAATTAGCAATAAAAACCGCGACTGATGCTTATAACAAGATAATAGAGGCAACAGCAGCTTCAAATCCAAATGTTGCTTTAGTAGACTTAAAATCAGTCCTAGAGGAAGCTTCTACTGGGATTATGTTTGATGATTATATGTTAAACACAAGTCTTGTAACAGGAGGTTTAATTAGTTTAGATGGAGTTCATTTAACTGCAAGAGGATATGCTTTAATGGCTAACGAAATTATGGCAGCAATGGATGCAGATTTCGGAACAAACTTTACATCTGCAACAGGAGGTTTAGCAGTTGCAGGCGATTATCCAACAAACTACTCGCCAACACTAAGATAGATTGTTTAAACGCATAAATTAAGGGTTAAAAAGTAAATCTTTTTAACCCTTTTTTATTTTATTCAATAAAATTAAAAAACTGCTTGCAGAGTTCGTAAAACTTATTATATTTGCACCTCTCTAATCACAAATTAGAAAAAGTTCATTAAAATTAAGACTGCGAAAGTAGCTCAGGGGTAGAGCATCACCTTGCCAAGGTGAGGGTCGCGGGTTCAAATCCCGTCTTTCGCTCTAAACCACATAAAAATTTCATGCTGAAGTGGTGGAATTGGTAGACACGCTGGACTTAAAATCCAGTGAGCAGTAATGCTCGTATGGGTTCAAGTCCCATCTTCAGTACAAAAGTCGTAACAATTAAATGTTACGGCTTTTTTTATGCTCAAAAAGTTTCTTTTCTCACCCTTTTCTTTTGATGTTTTCATTATTTTTGAGTAGATAAAAATACTTTTTATGGAAGACTTTATTTTATACTTTAAGATGGGGCTAACTCATGTTTTGGACTTTTCTGCTTATGATCATATTTTATTTTTAATTGTTTTAGCTGTCGTATATAACTTTAAAGCATGGAAAAAAGTGTTGTGGTTAGTTACCTTGTTTACTATTGGACATTCTATTACTTTGGCTTTAGCAGCCTACAAAATTGTTCAGTTTTCAATAGATGTTATTGAATTTTTAATACCGCTAACCATATTCATTACAGGAGTTATAAATATAATTGTCTCAAAAAACACCCTTTCTAACAATAACAAGTTAAATTTATTTTTTGCTTTCTTATTTGGTCTAATTCATGGTTTGGGTTTTTCTAACTATTTTAAAATGATGATTGGTAAGGAGGAAAATAAATTACAGCCACTTATAGAGTTTGCGTTAGGTATAGAGGCAGCGCAAATTATAATTGTGCTAGGCATTTTAATCATAGGTACTTTTTTACAAGGTTTATTTAAGGTTTCTAGGAGAGATTGGATTATGGTTACTTCATCAATTGTAATTGGTTTTGCAATTCAAATGATGTTAGCCCGTGTTTTTTGGTAATTAAATTTTGTAATAGAATTAACGCTTAATCTATATAAATCTATTTACTTTCGTACTATGACCGAAGAAAAACAATTAAAATATGACAAAGCTTATTTAAGAATGGCTTTAGAATGGGGCAAACTATCTCATTGTAAACGCAAACAGGTAGGCGCTTTAATTGTAAAAGATAGAATGATTATTTCAGATGGCTTTAACGGAACACCTACTGGCTTTGACAATTGTTGCGAAGATGAATTTGGCGCCACAAAATGGGAAGTTCTTCATGCAGAGGCCAATGCTATTTTAAAAGTTGCGTCTTCAACTCAGTCAGCAAAAAATGCAACACTATACATTACATTATCTCCCTGTACCCAGTGTAGTAAATTAATACATCAAGCTGGAATTAAAAGAGTAGTTTATGCCAATGCTTATAAAGATCCTTCAGGATTAGATTTCTTAAAAAAAGCAGGGGTTTCATTAACTTATTTGCCTTATGAATAGGAATAATTTACCCTTTTATTTTACTGTTGCAGTAGTAATTGGAATACTTTTAGGCATTTCTTTGGGAGGAAATACAAATGATATGTTTTCTTTTTCTAAACGAAATACGCAAGAAAAGAAAATAAAAAAGCTAATTAATTTTATTAAAAAAGATTATGTAGATAAAGTAAATACAGATGATTTGTTAGATGGAGCTATAACCCAAATGTTAGGTAAACTAGACCC
>CALKEB010000039.1 GCA_938084845.1 uncultured Polaribacter sp.
CCTACGAAAGAATTTGTGAAAAAAGGAGGAGATTTAGAAGGGATACAACTGTGGCTAAATTTACCTGCAAAGTATAAAATGATACCTCCAAATTACCAACATTTAGAAGACAATCAAATTCCTAAAATCTATTCAGTAGATAAAAAGATTCAAGTAAATATTATTGCTGGCCATCAAAACTCGGAAAGAGGTTTAATTAAAACACAAACAGAGGTAAATGTATTTTCTGCGAATGCGAAAGCAGATGGAGAGATTACTTTAGACCTACCAGAAAACCATCATTCTTTAATTTATCTTTTAGAAGGCGAATTACTTGTAAATGGAAAAGAACTCCTACAGAAAGGAGGGAATCAAATGATAGTTTTTAATCAAGACGGAAACCAAATTTCTTTTAAAGCAATAAAATATAGTACTTTACTAATTTTGTCAGGAGCACCAATAAAAGAAAAAATAACTCAATATGGCCCTTATGTTATGAATACACAAACAGAGATTTTAGAGGCTATGAGAGATTACCAGCAAGGAAAAATGGGACATTTATATTAAAAAATAAATTTTAAAATGAAAAAAACAGTTCATAAAGCAGATTCAAGAGGTGAAGCTAATTTAGGTTGGTTAACTTCTAAACATACCTTTAGTTTTGCAAATTACCAGAATCCTGAAAGAATGTATTTTGGAATGTTAAGGGTCTTAAATGATGATATCGTTAAACCTAAAATGGGATTTGGAACACATCCTCACAGAAATATGGAAATTATTTCTATTCCAATTACGGGAGCATTATCTCACAAAGATAGTATGGAAAATAAGCGTTCTATAGAAGTAGGTGAAGTACAAGTAATGAGTGCTGGAACTGGAATAACACATTCTGAGTTTAATGATAGTAGCACCGAAGAAACTAACTTTTTACAAATTTGGATTATACCAAACCAACAAGAAGTTACTCCGTATTATAATCAGAAGTATTTTAATAGTGATGAAAGTAAAAATAATTTTCAGACTTTAGTTTCTCCTAGAAATAATCAAATAGAAGGTTCTTTGCCAGTTTACCAAGATGCGTATATCCGTAAAATAGATCTAGATGCTAGTATTACTGTTAACTATACGCTAAATAATGCTGCGTATTTTTTCTTAATAGAAGGCGAGGTAAGAATTGCTGATGAAAAATTATCTTCAAGAGATGCATTAGGGATAGAAGAGGTTAAAGAAATAGAAATCACTGCAGATAAACAAAGCAAGCTGTTAATTATTGATGTACCACTGCATTAAAATTAACAACCTCAACAATTAAAAAGCCAAAGAATAAAATTCTTTGGCTTTTTAATTTCATAAAATAAACATATATTGCAAAGTATTATGCATGCATAATAAATTCAACGTTTACCATTATGAAATACAAACATATTTTTGAACCATTAGATTTAGGATTTACCACATTAAAAAATAGGATTCTAATGGGTTCTATGCACACAGGTTTAGAGGAGGAAAAAAATGGAATCGAAAAAATTGCAGCTTATTATGCAGAAAGAGCAAAAGGTGGTGTAGGGCTAATTGTTACTGGTGGGATTTCGCCTAACATTCAAGGTTGGACTGGCCCTTTTGCTGCAAGAATGTCTAGGAAAAAACATGCAATTCATCATCAAAAAATTACAGAAGCTGTTCATAAAGAAGGAGGTAAAATTTGCATGCAAATTTTACATGCTGGGAGGTATGGTTATCATCCATTAAATGTAGCTCCTTCAAAAATAAAGTCGCCAATAACTCCTTTTACTCCATTTAAATTAAAAGGATCGGGAATTCATAGAACGATTAAAGATTTCGTAAAATCAGCAAAACTTTCTCAACTTGCGGGTTATGATGGTATAGAAATTATGGGTTCAGAGGGGTATTTAATCAATCAGTTTATCACAAAGAGAACCAATAAAAGAAATGATCAATGGGGTGGTTCTTATGAAAACAGAATGCGTCTACCAATTAAATTAGTAGAAGAAACAAGGGCAGCTGTCGGAAAGGAGTTTATCATTATATATCGTCTTTCTATGTTAGATTTGGTAGAAAATGGTAGTTCTTGGGAAGAGATTGTTCAGTTAGGTAAAGCAATTGAGAAGGCAGGTGCTACGATCATAAATACCGGAATTGGTTGGCACGAGTCTAGGATACCAACAATTGCAACTTCTGTTCCTAGAGCAGCGTTTACTTGGGTAACAAAAAAAATGAAAGCTGAAATTAAAATACCTTTAATTACTTCTAATAGAATAAATATGCCAGACACTGCAGAAAAGGTTTTGGCAGAAGGGCATGCAGATATGATATCTATGGCTAGGCCATTTTTAGCAGATCCTGAATGGGTAAATAAAGCAAAAGCAGAAAAAAGTGATGAAATAAATACATGTATTGGTTGTAATCAGGCATGTTTAGATCATGTTTTTCAACGAAAAGTTGCGAGTTGTTTGGTAAACCCAAGAGCTTGTCATGAAACAGAATTAAATTATACTACTACAAAACATAAGAAGAAAATTGCTGTAATAGGAGCAGGACCTGCAGGTTTAGCATCTGCTACAATTGCATCACAAAGAGGGCATGAGGTTACTTTATTTGATGCTTCTTCTGAGATAGGAGGTCAGTTTAATATGGCTAAGCAGATCCCTGGAAAAGAAGAGTTTTATGAGCCATTAAGGTACTTTAAAAAACAAATAGAAATCCATAATGTTACTTTAAAGTTAAACACAAAAGTCTCTTTATCTGATTTAAAAGATTCAAACTTTGAAGAAATTATTTTAGCAACTGGTATACAGCCAAGAACTTTAAACATTGAAGGAAGTAAACATCAAAAAGTACTTTCTTATATCGATGTTTTAAAGCATAAAAAACAAGTTGGTAAACGTGTAGCAGTTATTGGAGCAGGAGGTATTGGCTTTGATGTATCTGAATACTTGTCTCATGAAGGTGAATCTACAGCAGTAAATTTAGATGCTTGGTTAAAAGAATGGGGAATAGATAAAACTCTAAAGGCAAGAAGTGGAATAGAGGGTATAGAGGCTAGCGTAGAAACCTCACCAAGAGAAATCTTTATGTTTAAGAGAAGTAAAGGGAAGTTTGGTGGAAATTTAGGAAAAACTACAGGTTGGATTCATAGAGCCAGTTTAAAGAAAAAAAATGTACAATTTATTGGAGAAGTAACGTACCAAAAAATTGATGATGATGGCTTACATTATACACAAAATAATACGCAAAAACTTTTGAAAGTAGATCATATTGTAGTTTGTGCAGGGCAAACACCACTTAAAGAACTTTATGAACCATTAATCGATTTAGGGAAAAAAGTACATGTGATTGGTGGTGCATATTTTGCAAGTGAATTGGACGCGAAAAGAGCAATAGACCAAGGAGCAAGATTAGCTGCCAAATTGTAAGCAAATAATAACCAATTAATTTTTAATTTTGAGTAAGAATTATTAATTTAGTTTTTATGAAAAAACAATTAATCATCACTATATTCTTCATTACTTCTGTTTGTTATGCAGAACCACAAAGAGGAAGAATGGGAGGGATTAGGTCTTTGCAAAATAACTCAAGTCAATCTCAAGTAAGAAAAGTAACTGCGTTTAGTGCATCTAAAGTAGCTGGTATTTTTTATTATGATGTTTCTAAAATTTTAAAAAAGCTTAAGGTTAAAGATCAGGCCATAAAAACTAAAGTCAGCGGTTCTTTAAGAGAATACAATAGAAATGTAAAAGCTATAGAAAAAACAAATAAGGATGATTTTGAGGATTTAAACGCTGTTATGAAAATTGCTAGAACAGCCCCAAGAGGTAACCAAAGTTCAAATAATAGCAATCAGAATATGATTTTTGGGGTAAGAAAAAGAATTTCTGAAGTCATTCGTCCAATAAAAAGTAAAATTATTTCTTTAGAAGTTAATTTAAACGAACGTCTAAAACTCTTGTTAGATGAAAATCAGTTTAAAAAATTCACAAAATATCAGAATAAAAAGAAAGAAAATTTAATGCCCAAAAGGCCCAGTAGCCGTCAGAACAGTAATTCTCAAATTCAGAGAAGAGGTGGTCAGCGAGGCGGATTCTAACTTCGCTAAAAAATAGATATTCATTAGAGAGCATTAATTGCTCTCTTTTTTATTGATATTAATCAATTTAAGAAGCTGATATCACTACGAAATTAGAAATAAATTTTCGATATTTGCGATTCAACAAATATTTCAGAAGAATGGCGATGAACAAAAACAATGTCCTAGGATGGGCAACAGTGTTAATGATTTTTATGGGAGTAACTTTAATATTAATGGGTATTTATAGATATGAAGATGTTGCTGGTTGGGGTTTTGCCACAGTAGGTATCGGTTTTTTCTGCATTGCTTGGGTGTTTAACGCGCTAAAAGGTAGAGTATAGTTCCATCTTAACTGTAATTTTAAAAAAATAATGTAATGAGTGATGATAAGAAAGTAATATTTTCTATGAATAAGGTTTCTAAAACCTATCAATCAACAGGAAAACAAGTTTTAAAAGATATTTATTTAAGTTTTTTTTACGGAGCAAAAATTGGTATTCTAGGTTTAAATGGATCTGGAAAATCGACTTTATTAAAAATCATAGCAGGGGTAGAGAAAAATTTTCAGGGAGACGTTACTTTTTCACCAGGTTATAAAGTAGGTTATTTAGAACAAGAACCAAATCTAGACCCTGAAAAGACAGTTTTAGAGGTCGTTAAAGAAGGTGTAGCAGAAACGGTTGCCATTTTAGAGGAATACAACAAAATAAACGATATGTTTGGTTTAGAAGAGGTGTATTCTGATGCAGATAAAATGGAAAAACTAATGAACCAACAAGCAGATTTACAAGATAAGATAGATGCTGCAAATGCTTGGGAATTAGATACAAAGTTAGAAATTGCCATGGACGCTTTAAGAACTCCAGATTCTGATAAAAAGATCGGAGTACTTTCAGGAGGTGAAAAAAGAAGGGTGGCCTTGTGTAGGTTGCTTTTACAAGAACCAGAAATTTTATTATTAGATGAGCCTACAAACCATTTAGATGCAGAATCTGTACATTGGTTAGAGCATCATTTAGCACAATATAAAGGCACTGTAATTGCAGTTACTCATGACAGGTATTTTTTAGATAATGTGGCAGGTTGGATTTTGGAATTAGACAGAGGGGAAGGAATACCTTGGAAAGGAAACTATTCTTCTTGGTTAGACCAAAAGTCAAATCGAATGGCACAAGAAAGTAAGACAGCATCAAAACGTCAAAAAACCCTAGAAAGAGAGTTAGAGTGGGTGCGTCAAGGTGCAAAAGGTAGACAAACAAAGCAAAAAGCACGTTTAAAAAGTTACGACAAACTATTAAGTCAAGACCAGAAAAAGATAGATGAAAAACTAGAAATTTATATTCCAAATGGTCCTCGTCTTGGAACAAATGTGATACAATCTGAAGGTGTTGCCAAAGCTTTTGGAGATAAATTGTTGTATGAAGATTTAGTTTTTAATTTACCACAAGCTGGTATTGTTGGTATTATTGGGCCTAATGGAGCAGGTAAAACAACTATCTTTAAAATGATTATGGGTGAAGAAAACCCAGACAAGGGATCATTTAAAGTAGGTGAAACTGCAAAAATAGCTTATGTAGACCAAGCCCATTCAGATATTAATCCTGATAAAACGATTTGGGAAAATTTTTCTGATGGTCAAGACTTAATTATGATGGGAGGTAAGCAAGTAAATTCAAGAGCATATTTAAGTAGGTTTAATTTTTCTGGAAACGAACAAAATAAAAAAGTATCAACGCTTTCTGGTGGAGAAAGGAACCGTTTGCATTTAGCAATGACATTAAAAGAGGAAGGTAATGTACTTTTATTAGATGAGCCAACCAATGATTTAGATGTGAATACCTTAAGAGCCTTAGAAGAAGGTTTAGAAAATTTTGCAGGTTGTGCTGTTGTTATTAGCCACGATAGATGGTTTTTAGATAGAATTTGTACGCATATATTAGCTTTTGAAGGCGATAGCCAAGTTTATTTCTTTGAAGGATCTTTCTCTGATTATGAAGAAAATAAAAAGAAACGTTTGGGTGGAGATTTAATGCCAAAACGAATTAAATATAAAAAATTAATTAGGTAAATATTCGTTAACCTATTTAAAATATAATAACCCCATCTTAAAAAGACGGGGTTATTTTTTTGCAAAAGTTTTGCAAAGTTTTTAGAGATTGATTTACTTATCATTAAAAATTGCTTTACTAAGGATGCCAAATGTTTTAAAGGCAAAGTATATAGCATAAAATAATAATAGAAACCCTACAATTAAAAAAAGGTATGCAAAGTATATACCTGGGCTTTCTGTAAATGTATTAATTGCCTTAAAACCCATTGTTATTCCGATTGGAGAAACAATAAAAAGTAAAATAACTATTCCTAATCGAATTAAGGCTTTGCTTAGTAAGTTTAAATTTGTGCTCATTTTGTAAAATGTTTTATAGCATTTCTAACACTCCCATATTTTTGCAATAGCTTTTGGGCTTCTATGCTTTGAATACCAAGTTCTTCAATTAACATTTTTTCTCCTCTTTTTACTAGTTTTTCATTTGATAGTTGCATGTCTACCATCTTATTTCCCTTTACTTTTCCTAATTGTATCATTACACTTGTAGAGAGCATATTTAGTATTAGTTTTTGAGCAGTTCCTGCTTTCATTCTAGAACTTCCTGTTATAAATTCTGGACCCACAACTACTTCTATTGGAAACATTGCTGTTTTGGCTAAAGGACTATTTAAGTTACAGGTTATACAACCTGTTGGGATGTTGTTTTCGTTGCATTTATTTAATGCTGAAATTACATAGGGTGTTGTGCCAGATGCTGCAATTCCAACAACAATATCTTTATCACAAATATTTTTTTCTTTTAAATCTATCCAACCTTGATTATTAGAATCTTCGGCAAATTCAACCGCTTTTCTTATTGCGATATCTCCACCAGCAATCAATCCAATAACCAAATCATGAGATACACCAAAAGTAGGCGGACATTCAGAGGCGTCTAAAATTCCTAATCGTCCAGAGGTACCTGCACCTAAATAAAAGAGTCTTCCTCCTAATTTTAATTGAGATACCACTTTACGGGTTAGTTGTTCAATCTGTGGAATTGCTTTTTTAACAGCTAAAGCAACTAGTTGATCTTCTTTATTAATTGTAGTTAATAATTCTAAAATAGATTGTTTTTCTAAATGATCGTATTTTGAGTCTTGCTCTGTTGTTTTTATAAAATCCATCACTCAAAAATACTCAATAAAGTTTTATAAATAAAAAGAAGTAAAGATCTTTAATTTCTATCAACTAAATTAACGGTAAACGTATCTGTTTCTGAGATATGAAAATACCCTAAAGGAAAATTGTCTTCATTGGTCGTATTTATAATATTCCCAAATAAAGAGGAAGGAACAGATTCAAAAGGACCTCCTGAATTCTGTCCACTTTGGTCTATTAGAATATTAAAATAAGAAAAATATTCCTTAGAAACTCCAGACATTTTAATAGTTACTGTAGCTGGTAACTCTATATCGTCTTCTTCATAAAAGTTAGAGAAACCGTAATCTGCACCATTAAAAAAACGATCTTCTAAAGCTAAAAATAACGAATTTGAAAAATCAAAAATGTAATAGTTGTTTACTGCGCCATCATCTGTAAAAAAAAGCTTAATTTCTGTTTCTTCACCTGTGAATAAGGTTTGATCTCCCTGTTCTACAAGTGTTAATGGAGTAGATTTAACTTTTTCTGCTGTAGCTACATACGTTTCATTATTATAAATAACAGTGAGTTCGTAAGTGGCATTATCTTGTGGGATAAAAGCCTGAACGGGTTGATAATTTCCATCAGCATCCGAATCTGTGTAGTCTATAACTGTTCCTGTATCCAAGTTTGTTACAAATACTGTGGCATTTGTAACTACAGGATTTGTTTCATCAAAATAGTCTGCAGATAATTTTAACTGAACCTCTGTTTTAGCATTTATTGGATTTTCATCAAAAAACACTTCAAAAGAAGCATCAATAATTAACTTTGGTGCAATTGAAGGAACATCAACATCTACTACTTTTTCACAGTTTGTAAATAGTAGTAGTGTTAAAAATGCTATTATATATGTATTTTTCATCATCCTTTTAAAATTTAAAATTATAGGTTACCGATGGAACTAAGCCAAAAATAGAAGTCTGTACAGCTTCATTTCTTCTAGTTTCTCTATTTTGTCTAAAATTTATAGAAGCCGCATTTTGTCTTCCATATACATTATAGATTCCAAAAACCCATTCTCCTTGCCAGGTTCTATTCTTATTTTTATCTGGCGTTAGTGTTGCAGATATATCTAATCTATGGTAAGCAGGAAGCCTATCTGCATTTCTCCTATTATCATCATATATAGGTACATTTAAACCAGAAATTTCATATTGTCCAACAGGGTAGTTTGTTGGCTGACCAGTTTGAAATAAAAAATTAGCATTAAAGGTCCATTTTTTAGAAACCTCATAGCTACCATTAAGAGAAATATCGTGCGTCTTATCAAAAGGAGTATTGTACCATTCTCCAGCATTTATACCGGGTTCATTTTCTGACCTTCCAGGGGTTTGTTGTTCTGATTTAGATAATGTGTACGCAAGCCAACCTTTAAAATTTCCTTCGTTCTTTTTTAATAATATTTCTAAACCATATGCTCTTGCTTGTCCGTTTAAAATTACGGTTTCAATTTCATTATTGGCCACTAAATTCGCACCATTGATGTAATCTATCCTATTTTCGATGTCTTTATAAAATGCTTCTGTTTCTAAAGAATACGATCCGTCTTGAATCGACTTGAAATATCCTATTGCAAATTGATTCAATAATTGAGGTTTTACAAACGGCCCACTAGGTGTCCAAATATCTAAAGGAGTAGGAGAAGAGGTGTTAGATAATAAATGCAAGTATTGAACCATTCTGTTATAACTCATTTTAACAGAGGTTTCATCGTTAATTAGATAAGAGAGTGAAAATCGGGGTTCAAAATTTTGAAAACTAGCCAATACATCACTTCTTTGATACGTATTAACTCCTGCAGCTTCAGCAGATTCATACCTTTTGAATTCTTGGTTATACAGCACTGGGTTATCGTTTTCGTAGGTGTTTAGTTCCTCTTGACCTAGTCTTGTGAAATGGCTAAATCGTATTCCATATTCTAATGCTAGTTTGTTATTTATTCTGTGTTCTGTAGCTATATATGCTGCAAATTCGTTGGCATATTTATCAATTAATTTTTGGGGTTGTATACCAGAATCCTCTCTATTTGGTACAATTTCTCCAGGATTAAATTTACTGTAGATATTATTTATCCCATAGCTTAAAGTAAATTTTTCATTTAAGTAATGTTTAAAGTCATATTTAACATTAAAATTTGTAATGCCAGAATCCCATTCAAAACCTACAAAATCTAATGTTAACCCATAAAAATAATCAGAGTATATTAAAGATAAGTTAGAAAATATTTTTTCAGAAAAAAGATGGTTCCACCTTAAGTTTAATACATTATTTCCATAATCATTTATAAAACTTTCATTGACTCCAAAAACGTCTTTTCCAAAATAGGTAGATAAAAAAACATTATTTCTATCATTAAATCTATAATTGACTTTACTGTTTACATCGTAGAAGTATGCTTTATTATCGTTATTAAATAGCGGAAGAAATAAATGAGCATAGGAAGCTCTACCAGCTACTACAAAAGAACTTTTTTCTTTTTCAATTGGCCCTTCTGCTAACAATCTAGAAGAAACCAACCCAATTCCCCCAGTAAAATTAAAGTCTTTACTATTTCCTTCTTTTTGGTAAATATCTAAAACAGATGATAATCTTCCTCCAAAACGTGCTGGAATTCCTCCTTTATACAATTTTACATCTTTAACTACATCAGGGTTAAAAACAGAGAAAAAACCAAATAAATGAGAAGAATTGAAAACAATAGCTTCATCCAATAATATTAAGTTTTGATCTGCTGCTCCACCCCTAACATTAAAACCGGAAGCCCCTTCACCAGCACTAGTTACCCCTGGTAAAAGAATGAGTGACTTTATAATGTCTGCTTCACCTAGTACCACAGGAATTTGCTTTATAGTTGCAGAGGTTAATTTATTAACGCTCATTTGAGGTATTTTAATATTCAGTTTTTCGATATCCGTTTCTATAACAATTTCATTTAAGCTTTCTGAAGATTCAGAAAGTTTAAAGTCTTTTGTTATTTTTTGTGTAAGGTTTATAGATTTGTTAATAGTGGTAAAACCAAGATAACTAACCTGGATTTTGTAAGTGTTTTTTGGTATGGTTAACGAATAAAAACCATACTCGTTTGTTGTAGTTCCTGTACTTAGTTCTGGGAAGTAAATTGAAACACCAATTAATGTTTCATTGGTTTGATTATCGTAAACAGTACCACTTATGGTTACTTTTTCTTGGCCATATACAGATATTGAAAGCAAGAAAAATAAAAAGAATATCCTTTTCAAATTGATGTTTTTGTTTGATTAAATTAATTTAATATTAAACAAAAGTACTACTTAAAAAGGATAAGGTTGTGATAAAAAAAAGTTAAAAAAATAATTTAATCATAGATAATATCGGCCACTTTCATTTTTTTCTTATTCATTTTAGAAATCTAATTTTTTTTAAAAAAAAGCTAAATAAAAAAGGAGTGCTATATGCACCCCTTTTTGTTAATGTTTTATCTAAATAAATGTTAAACTTAATTTAAAATATGGTTAAAGATATCATTTGGTCTCATAGCATTTGTAACTAAATCTTCGTTTGGTAAATAGTAACCGCCAATATGAACAGGCTGACCTTGAATTTTATTAAATGCTTCTATAATAGTGGTTTCATGTTTAGAAAAAGCGTCAGCTATTTTTGTAAATTCTGCTTTAAGCGCTTCATTTTTATCTTGATGTGCTAAACCTTCTGCCCAGTATTTTGCTAAGTAGAAATGACTACCTCTATTATCTATTTCGCCAACTTTTCTAGAAGGAGATCTGTTCTCATCTAAAAACTTGTCTGTTGCTTCGTCTAAAGTTTCAGCTAAAACCAATGCTTTTTCATTGTTTGTAGTTGTACCCAAATGCTCTAAAGAAACTGCTAAAGCTAAAAATTCTCCTAAAGAGTCCCATCTTAGGTGGTTTTCATCTAAAAATTGTTCAACATGCTTTGGAGCAGACCCACCAGCACCTGTTTCAAATAAGCCACCACCATTCATTAATGGAACTATTGAGAGCATTTTAGCAGAAGTACCAACTTCTAAAATTGGAAATAAATCGGTTAAATAATCACGTAAAACATTACCTGAAACAGAAATTGTGTCTTCACCTTTTACAATTCTTTCTAATGTAAATTCAGTTGCTTTTACAGGAGATAATATCCTAAGATCTAAACCTGTTGTTTCATGATTTTTTAAATATAAATTTACTTTTTTTATAATTTCTGCATCATGAGCTCTATTTTCATCCAACCAAAATACTGCAGGTGTTTTTGAAGCTCTTGCTCTATTTACTGCTAGTTTTACCCAATCTTGAATTGGTAAATCTTTTGTCTGGCACATTCTCCAAACATCTCCTTGTGCTACTTGATGTTCTAACAATATAGTACCATTTGTATCTAAAACTTGAACTTTACCATCAGTAGCAATTTCAAAAGTTTTATCATGAGAACCATATTCTTCAGCTTTTTGTGCCATTAATCCAACATTAGGAACGGTTCCCATTGTAGTTGGGTCAAAAGCGCCATTCTTTTTACAAAAAGCAATAGTAGCTTCGTAAATTCCTGCATAAGAACTATCTGGTATTACTGCTTTGGTATCTTGTAATTCTCCTTTTGCATTCCACATTTTACCAGAATTTCTAATCATAGCTGGCATAGAAGCATCAATAATAACATCTGAAGGTACGTGTAAATTGGTTATCCCTTTATCAGAGTTTACCATTGCTAAGGCAGGTCTTTTTGAATAAATAGCGGTTATATCTTTTAGTATCTCCTCTTTTTTATTTGCTGGTAATTCATCTAGATTTGTAACAATATTGGCAAAACCTACATTTGCATCTACACCAATCTCTTGAAATGTTTTTGCATGTTTATTAAACAACTCTTTATAAAATGTTTTTACTGCGTGGCCAAAAATTATAGGATCAGAAACCTTCATCATTGTGGCTTTCATGTGCAAAGAAAGTAATACTTCTTTTTCTTTTGCATCTACAATTTGTGCCTCTAAAAATGAAAGTAACGCTTTTTTACTCATTACAGTAGCATCTATAATTTCTCCTTCTAAAAGCGCTATATTTTCTTTTAGAATTTTAACGTCACCAGATTCAGAAATATGTTTAATAGAAACGTTAGTTGCTGCAGATACTGTTATGGATTTTTCGTTGTGAGCAAAATCTCCATGATCCATAGTAGCAACATGTGTTTTAGAATCTGAATTCCAAGCCCCCATAGTGTGTGGGTTTTTACGCGCGAAATTTTTAATTGCTTTTGGAGCTCTTCTATCTGAGTTTCCTTCCCTTAAAACAGGATTAACAGCAGAACCTTTTACTTTGTTGTATTGTGCTAATATATTTTTTTCCTTATCTGTTGTAGGGTTTTCAGGATAATTAGGGATTGCATAACCCAATTGTTGTAGTTCAGAAATAGCAGCTGTTAATTGTGACACAGAAGCACTAATATTTGGTAATTTAATAATATTTGCTTCAGGTTGTTTAGCTAAATCTCCTAAAATAGCTAAGGCATCTTCTACTTTTTGTTCTTCTGTTAAATAGTCAGAGAAATTAGCAAGTATTCTAGCTGCTAAAGAAATGTCTTTTACTTCAATTTCTATTTTTGAAGATTTTGTAAAAGCCTTTACTATAGGTAAAAAAGAACGTGTTGCTAAAGCTGGTGCTTCATCCGTTTTTGTGTAAATTATTTTAGCCATTTGTGATGATTTTAAAATATCTGAAAGTTGTTTGCTAAGGTAAAAAAAGACTCAAAAATTAAGCCTGGCAAATCTAATAATAACTGTTGTATATTTTATTACTATTTTCTTATTAATTTGCCTTTATTCTAAGGATTTTATAAAATTTATTAATGGGTATTTTCATTTTCGTAAAATACAAAAGCCATATTCACAAAATACCTGTGGAATATAGCTTTTTAAATGAATGCTGTACCCTGTAAAAATATTTTTTACACATTACTGTTCTCTTTTAGATGCTAATTGATCATAAAATATCTAGGAACAACTTTTAATTGAATACTAGAGTACACGTTTTAACTAGAAAAGAACATTTAAAAAAATAAGCATACTTTTTTCTGAAGACATAAAATAAATAGCGCTAATTTTTAATAAAATTAATTTTTTGCTAATAAAGGTTAAAATATTTACGAAAATAGTAGTTAACAAGTTGTAAAACAGGTTTATAAACAATTGTTAACTAAAAAGAGCACTATAAGTATTATAGTGCTCTTTGTATGGATTATTTAAAAGATTATCTTCTTTTCTCAGTAATTCTAGCTTTTTTACCAGTAAGACCTCTAAAGTAGAAAATACGAGCTCTACGCACTTTACCTTTTTTATTGATTTCAATTTTTTGAATTGAAGGTAAGTTAACTGGAAAAATTCTTTCTACACCTATCGTACCAGACATTTTTCTAATAGTAAATGTTTCAGAAGTTCCAGATCCTCTTTTTTGAATTACAACTCCTCTAAAAAACTGAGTTCTAACTTTTTCTCCTTCTTTAATTTCGTAGTATACAGTAATTGTATCACCTGCTGCAAATTCTCCAAATTCTTTTTTGGTTACGAATTCGTCTTGAACAAATTTTATTAAAGATTCCATATCTTTTTGTTTATAATTTTACTAAAATAACGTTCACGTTTCTCGTCAGAGGTTATCTAAGCGGATGCAAATCTAGTGTATTTTTCTAATAATGAAGCAAAAAGTTGCAATTTTTTTAGGTTACCATTTGTTTATGAATTCTTTAAGACATCTAACTATAATGTTAATTAAGGTGTGAAAATTCACATTAAAATAATATTGGGTTATTTTTTTTAAAACAATTGAAAATTAGTTTTGGTGAAATTTGGAACACTTAAACAATGCAAACAAGTGTAATATTCAGTATCTACAAATGGCATTACTTAAAGATTTGAATATTTTTATTTTAGCTAAAAAAAACCATTTACTTATTTTTTTCAGTTTTAAAATGATAGGGTAGGTTTCTTGTTTTAATTATCCTCTAGTAAGTCAGGTCTAATATTTTGCGTTCTTTCGTATGCTTTTTCATTTCGCCAATCCTCTATTTTTGGGAAATTTCCAGACAATAATATGTCAGGAACTTTCATTCCTTCAAATTCAGCAGGCCTTGTGTATACGGGGGGTGATAGCAAGTTGTCTTGAAAAGAATCTGTTAGGGCAGATTGCTCATCACCAATAACACCAGGGATTAACCGCACAACAGCATCTACTAAAACTGCAGCAGCTAATTCGCCACCAGTTAATACATAATCCCCAATAGAAATTTCTTTGGTAATAAATTTATCACGAATTCTTTGATCAACCCCTTTGTAATGCCCTGTAAGAATTAAAATATTTCCTTTTAGTGATAGTCTATTTGCTGTAGATTGGTTCAGTGTTTTTGCATCTGGAGTCATATAGATAATTTCATCATAAACTCTTTGTGCTTGAAGCGTATGGATACAATTAGAGATTGGTTCTATCATTAAAACCATACCAGCACCTCCACCAAATTGGGTGTCGTCGATTTGTTTGTAATTGCCCAAACCATATGTTCTTAAATCGTGAAGTACTATTTTTACCAACCCTTTTTCTTGCGCACGTTTAACGATGGAATGATTAAATGGACTTTCTAATAAATCTGGTGCTACTGAAATAATATCTATTCGCATGTTTTTCTAAATAAAATTTATTCATTAATACTTATGTGAAAGAGAGCATCTCCTTTGTTTACGATTGGTGTTTTGTTAATGCAGAATAAATAGCCATTAAATGGAGCATATACTTTTTTCTTAAATTCACCAAAAGGATCTTGAATAACGCCTAAGACTTCTTTTTTCTCTACAAAACTTCCATTTGAAACTCGTACTTTGAACATACCAGAATCAGATGCTCTTATCCATTTTGCTTTTTTAACAAAAATAGGGGTTTCTCTAACATTTATTTCCCCTTTTATAAGCCCTAAATGGATTAAAACATTTCTTGTGCCATTTACGCCCTCATTAATAATTGTAGGATTTAGTTCCTTAGACTTTCCGCCTTCAAATAATAAGACTGTTTTACCCATTTTATAGAGTGTTTCTCTAAGAGATTTTATAATGGTATTTGAATGCACTATAATAGGAGGGTTAAATACTTTTGCTAATTCTAATCCCTTTTTATCATCTTTATTACATCTAATCTGCGCTATATTATCTCGTTCTCCACCACCTGTATGAAAATCAATAACATAATCTACAAATGGAGCAATTTTTTCTGAAAACTGAAAAGCAAATTGGCTTGCTAAAGACCCATTTAAAGTACCAGGGAACATTCTGTTTAAATCTCTACCATCAGGAAATTCTCTCGTTTGAACAAGATATCCAAAAATATTAAAAACAGGAATACAGATAATTGTTCCGTATTTAGGTTTATTTAATTTAAGGTTTATTATTTCTCTTACAATACCTACGCCATTTGTTTCATCTCCATGAATACCGGCTAATAATAAAACTACAGGTCCTGGATTTTTTGAATGTTCTATAATAACAGGAACGTTAACTGTTGTTCTTGTGTGTAGTTTTGCAATTTTTAAATCGATTACTGTGCGTTTTCCTTCTGGAATAACTTTACCTAAAAGTGAAAAAGGGTTACTCGACATGTATTTCTAAATAACGTATAATTTCTTTTGCTATATTTTTACCGGTGGCAACTTCAATTCCTTCTAGCCCTGGAGACGAGTTTACTTCTAAAACTAATGGTCCTTTAGAGGATTGTAGCATGTCTACACCAGCTACACCTAACCCTAAAGCTTTGGTTGCTTTTAAGGCTGTTTTTTCTTCTTCATCGGTCAATTCTATTACTGTTGCATTACCTCCTCTATGAAGGTTAGATCTAAATTCCCCTTCTTTTCCTTGGCGTTTCATTGCACCAATTACTTTACCATCTACTACAAACGCTCTAATATCAGCACCACCAGCTTCTTTGATAAATTGTTGAGCAATAACTCTAGCGCCAAGGCCATTAAAAGCCTCTAATACAGAAGTTGCTGCATTTTTAGTTTCAGCTAAAACCACACCCAGTCCTTGGGTTCCTTCCAATAATTTTAATACTAAAGGAGCGCCACCAACTGATTCTACTACATGCTCTACATCTTTTGTATAGTTGGTAAAAACAGTTTTTGGTAACCCAACACCAGCTCTTGCTAATATTTGCAAACTACTTAATTTATCTCTCGATCTGGTTAATGCTATAGAACTAACGGAAGTAAAAACTTTCATCATTTCAAATTGTCGAATTACTGCAGTTCCGTAAAAGGTTACAGAGGCTCCAATTCTTGGGATAATTGCATCAATATTTTCTAAATATTCTCCTTTATAGTATATTTTAGGAGCTTTTTTTTCAATAACAATGTCACATTTTAAATGATCTACCACAAGTACTTCATGCTTTCTTTTTATAGCAGCCTCAACTAACCTTTTTGTTGAGTATAATTTTGGGTTTCTGGATAAAATAACAATTCTCATTTAATTTATTTTTAATTGATGTGACAGATTTTTTTTTGAAGTATCTATGATGAATTTTTTATTTAAAAATTTTCTCCCTATTAATATAGGGAATTTCATGTCTTTCCGTTCACTTAAAGTTAAATAAATTGGAAACGAAGTGTTAAATAAATGTATCGTAGTCTGAATCATAAAACGTTCTTCTGACTGGCCATTAGAACTTTTAACTTTTTTTGAGCTGTATTTTTTGAAAATACACTGTTTTTTATTGTAAAGCTCATGCTCTGGGTCTAGTAATTTGAATGTAATATACGGTTCATTATTTTTAAAGACTTCTTTAATATCGGAACAATGAATGGAAGAAGTATATGCTCCTGAGTCAATTTTTATGTCGATGTTTGAAAGAGATAGTTCAGGAAAATCAGCTTTGTCAATTCTGCCAATTGTTAATTTCATACGAATTCTTTAAAAACGTAAAATTAGGAATACTTATTGAGTTTCTCTAATTAATTTCAAGTTAGAGTTTTGCTATGGCTGCCTCTGCGCACCTCTCTCCATCCATGGCAGCAGAAATAATACCTCCTGCATAACCACCACCTTCCCCACAAGGGAAAAGTCCTTCTATTTGTACGTGTTCTAAATCTTCTTTTCTTGGGATGTTTATCGGAGAGGAAGTTCTAGATTCTACACCAACAATGTTGGCTTCGTTTGTAAAATATCCATGCATTTTATTGCCAAATGCAGGAAACCCTTTTCGTAATTTACTGCCAATAACTTTTGGAAGTAAGGAGTGAAGTGGAGCTGAATTTAGGCCAGGCTGATAAGAAGTCTCGTTTAAATGATCAGATTGTTTTCCTTCTACAAAATCTACTAGTCTTTGGGCTGGTGCTGTTTGTGACCTTCCGCCTGCAAAATAGGCTATCTTTTCCAAATCTTTTTGGAATTGTAATCCTTTTAATGGACCTAAATGCTCGTATTTTTTAAAGTCTTTATCAATGTCCAATTCAACAACTATTCCAGAATTTGCAAATTTATTATTTCTTCTACTTGGAGACATTCCGTTTACCACAACTTCGCCTTCTGCAGTAGCTGCAGGAACAATAAAACCACCAGGACACATGCAAAAAGAGTAAACTCCTCTGTTGTTTACTTGATGTACTAAACTGTAGGCAGCCGCAGGTAATAACTCATCTCTTTCCCCAGGACAACTGTATTGAATTTGATCTATTATTTCTTGTGGATGTTCTACTCTAACGCCCATTGCAAAAGACTTTGCTTTTATGGCAATGTTCTTTTTGTGGAGTAGTTCATAAATATCTCTAGCAGAATGTCCTGTTGCTAAAATAACAGCTCGAACATCTATTTCTTTATCATTATTAAGTTGTAACGCTTTTATTTTTTGATCTCGAATTACAAAATCTGTGACAGAGGTACTAAAATGTATTTCGCCTCCAAAATCTAATATGGTTTCACGAATATTTTTAATAATTTTCGGCAATTTATTAGTTCCGATATGTGGATGTGCATCTATTAAAATTTGTTCAGTTGCCCCATGAAATACTAGATTCTCAAAAATTCTGCGAACATCACCTCTTTTTAAACTTCTTGTATAAAGTTTCCCATCCGAATATGTTCCTGCACCCCCTTCGCCAAAACAATAATTAGAATCGCTATTTACTTTGTGGTCTTGATTAATAGCTTTTAAATCTCTTCTGCGTTCTTGTACATTTTTCCCTCTTTCTAATACAATGGGTTTGTAGCCTAATTCTATACATCGTAATGCCGCATACATCCCAGCAGGTCCAAATCCAATAATATGAACTTTTTTTGCGTTAGAAACATCTTTGTAATTAAAGGTATAGGTCGATTCTTCTGGAGTAGCCTCGTTAGTATAAACAGCAACTTTATAATTAAAAATTGTTTCCTTTTTACGCGCGTCTATAGACTTTCTGAGTACTTTTATTGCTGATATAGATTGACTACTAATTTTTAGAAATTTGGCAGCCTTTTCTAAGAGAATATTTTCTTTACGTTCTTCAATTAAGTTTACACGTAATTGTATTTCTTTAATCATTTACTACAAATAATTATAAAGCTTCTAGCTCTTCTAAGATTCGTTTGTATTCTAAGACGCTTTCTTGCAGTACTTTATTTACAAAAACTAAGTCTTTTTTAATTCCTTCTTCTGCATCTCTATGCTGAGTTTTTTCTTCTAATGCTGCTATTTCATCCAAACAACCTACACCCATAAGTCCTATAGATGATTTTAGAAAGTGAGAGATACTTCTAACTGCTTCATAATCTAAAGCTTCTTCACTATTTTTTAATATTTCTACTCGAGGTTCAGTATCAGACAAATACACCGTTATTAATTGTATCAATGACTCTTTATCTGTTGAAAAATAACCAATTAAAGAAGAAGTATCTACAATAGTACTGGTTAATATTTTTTCGATTTTCATATATTAAAATTAGTGAAGTGTATTTTTAGATGATCATAATCTACTGCAAAGATATAAAATACATTCTTTGTTTTTAGAGTATTCTAAAAATGGTTTAACGTATAATTTCTTTTTGTACATATTTCCCATTTATTACAACATTTTCAATAAAATCAACGATGTATTTTTTTGCTTCAAAAATGGGTCTAGTATTCCAGCTGTGATCTCCGTTTTCTAATGTATATAACAAGTAAGATTCTTTTGTTTTTTTTAGTTTTGAAGCAATTGCTTTTGATCCAAACAACTTTAGGTAACCTGAATCCGTTTTTTTACAATAATGATGAGGTGCTATATTGTATGGAACTAATTGATCTTTAGTTCCATGAAAAAGTTGGGTAGGTATTGCAGTTTGTTTGGTTATGTTTTTTAAAGTAGTCAATGCGCCAGCCATAGAAACGAGACCTGCAAATGATATGTCTTTTTTAAATGATGTATTGCCGTAAACTAAATGTAATATTGCTTCTGCACCTGCGCTAGAGCCTACTAGAATTATTTTTTGATCATCAATTTTAAAACTTCTTTTACTAGCGACTAGATACTGAGCAGCCATGTAAATATCTTTAGCCGCTTCGTTAAAAGCGTCCACTTTTAAATTAGAAGATACATTACAACCAAACCCATTATTTTTCATGGTTAATCGATAAGAAACTGATGCAACTATATATCCGTTTTTTGCCATTTCTTTAGAGAAATATTGAGGAATTTTATCATTTCTTTTTCCTGACGAAAATCCACCTCCATGAACATAAATTAGTAAAGGACTATTCGTTTTCTTTTTTTTATATTGATAAAGATCCAGTTTTAAATTCCGTTCGGATTTAATTTTTTGATAGGTGTATGTTCTTTTTTTAATTTTATAAGGACCCTTTTTATTTTGAGCACTTAGTTGTAAAATAACAAAAAAGAGCATTAAAAAATGGCAGTTTACTTGTTTGAATTTTATCATTTTAATCTAAGGTTTTTTAATACATCACCTATTTTATTAAAAATGAATACTTTCTTTTTGTTGTATAGAAAAGATAAAAGACAGACCACAAATAGAAATAGTACAGCTCCAATTATTACTGTTGTGGGTGTTAGTTTCTTTTCAAAAAAATGTTTTAACCCTATTCCAGTAAAACTACCATAAATAATAATGAAATGAATAATATAGATGGATAACGTGTTTTGTCCAATTTTAAGTATTAGGTGATGCTTAAGGTATTTTTCTAAAGAATAAAATAGTGCAAAATAGAGTAGTACATTTCCTAATCTAGTAAATAGGTAGTTGTAGTTTGCTGCAGCCAGAAACAATTCAATTTTAAATAAATTAGAGAGGAAAACTAATACAGAAGATGAATATAAAATTAAAAATATACCTAAAGATATAAAAGTAGCAATAGCAACCTCTTTAAAGATTTTTTTTTGTTGGTTTAAATAAAATAATGTGGCAATGAAAGCCCCAAAAGAAACAAAGCCAAACCAAGGTAAAAGTGTAAAAACGGAACCATTAATTTTAGAAAAAAAATTGTTTATAAAAAGTGGAAGCCACTCAATAGATAAATCTCTATACCATGGTTCTGTAATAAAAATGATTAAACTTATGAATAGTGTTGTTATTAAAACTAAATATGTTTTTTTGAAACATAAAATATAGACTAAAATAATTAAGATAAGACTCAGTCCAATAATTTGTAAAACATCAATTGCCAGGAAATAGGTGCTAAAATAACCGTTTATCCATCCTAGAAACGGCATTCTTAGCAAATACCCAATACCAAGGAGTGAAAAACCTCTACGTAATCCTTTTTTTATTCTTGTTTGTTCTTGTTTTTTTTCATTTGCTTTTAGCAATAGGTAAGTAAAAATTAAACCAGATATGGTAAAGAATGTAGGTGCAGTGATGCCTCTAAAATAAGACCAAATTCTAAAAGCGATAAAGTTAGAATCTTTGTAAATTGGATCAATTAAGGTGTCTATAAAATGTCCTTGTAGCATCATTAATATGGCAAATGCTCGAACAATGTCAATAAAATACAATCTATAAGTTTTCAAAAAAATATTTTTGTGAAAGGTACTTAAAATTGTGAGTATTTAAATTTTTCTCGTTTTATTAAGTAAATAAAAATCTGCTAAAACTAATGCTGTCATCGCTTCTACAATGGGTACAGCCCTTGGTACAACACAAGGATCATGCCTTCCTTTTCCTGTTATTTCAGTGACTTCATTTTTAGAATTAATAGTCTGTTGTGCACTCATAATAGTTGCAACGGGTTTAAAAGCTACTCTAAAATAAACATCCATTCCATTAGAAATTCCTCCTTGAATTCCACCAGATAGATTTGATGTAGTTGATCCATCTTCATTAAAGATGTCGTTGTGTTCAGATCCTCTCATTTTAGCTCCACAAAATCCACTACCAAACTCAAAACCTTTAACCGCATTTATGGATAACATCGCTTTACCAAGTTCAGCATGTAATTTTTTAAATATAGGTTCGCCTAAGCCAATTGGCATATTTTGAGCAACACAAGTAATTGTTCCGCCTATGGTGTCTCCAGCTTTACGAATTTCTTTAATTTTAGCAATCATCTTGTTTGCACTTTCTTCATCAGGACAACGAACAATGTTACTTTCTGTTTTAGAGAAATCTACGTTTTGGTATGGTTTCTCCATAAATATTTCTCCTACAGAAGATGTAAACGCATTAATTTTAATCGACGAAATTAATTGTTTGGCTAAAGCACCTGCTACAACCCAATTTGCAGTTTCGCGTGCGGAGCTTCGTCCACCACCTCTATAATCTCTTAAGCCATATTTTTGGTCGTAAGTATAGTCTGCATGAGAGGGTCTGTATACATTAGTATTATGATTGTAATCTTTACTTTTTTGGTTGGTGTTTTTTATTATAAAACCAATAGCTGTTCCTGTAGATTTACCCTCAAATATACCTGATAAAAATTCTACAGTATCTGGCTCTTTTCTTTGTGTAACAATTTTAGATTGACCTGGTTTACGTCTGTCAAGTTCATTTTGAATTGCTGCTAGGTCAATTTTAACACCAGCAGGAAATCCATCAATAATTCCCCCAATAGCTTGCCCATGAGATTCACCAAAGGTTGTAAGTTTTAGTAAGTTACCAAAAGAATTAAAAGACATGGTGTAGATTTTAAATTTTAAACAAATATACTAAACACTATGATTAAGCACTATTTTAAAATTAGTTAATACGATTTCTATTATTTTGGTTTTGGCTTAATTTACTGACTATTAATAGGTAAAATCTATTTTTCTAAGATATCCAAAAAAAAATAAAAAATATTAGTCATTTTGTTTCACAACATAAAAAAGCTTTCTATATTTGCATCCGCATTCAGGAAATACCTGAAAGACACTTGGAGAAATGGCAGAGTGGTCGAATGCGGCAGTCTTGAAAACTGTTGACTGTAACAGGTCCGGGGGTTCGAATCCCTCTTTCTCCGCACTTATTGATTCAAAATCAAGAAAAGCCCTACAAACAACACGTTTTTAGGGCTTTTTTATTTTTTGTA